>NZ_JBCIVJ010000001.1:0-567241 GCF_039409775.1 Phytobacter palmae
TCGATCATCCGCATCGCCGTTACAACCCGCTGACAGGGCAATGGATTCTGGTGTCGCCGCACCGCGCAAAACGCCCCTGGCAGGGGGCCCAGGAAACCCCGGCGAAACAGACCCTGCCATCCCACGATCCCGACTGTTTTTTATGTCCGGGCAACACGCGCGTTACCGGCGATAAAAACCCCGATTACACCGGTACATATGTCTTCACCAACGACTTTGCGGCTCTGATGACTGACACCCCGGACGCGCCGGAGAACAGCGATCCGTTGATGCGCAGCCAGAGTGCGCGCGGCACCAGCCGCGTTATCTGCTTCTCGCCGGATCACAGCAAAACGCTGCCGGAACTGAGCCTGAGCGCGCTCGAAGAGGTGGTGAAAACCTGGCAGGAACAGACTGCGGAGCTGGGCCGGACTTACCCGTGGGTCCAGGTTTTTGAGAACAAAGGCGCGGCCATGGGCTGCTCGAACCCGCACCCGCATGGCCAGGTGTGGGCCAACAGCTTTCTGCCCAACGAAGCCGAACGCGAGGACCGTCTGCAGAACGACTATTTCCGCCAGTACGGCTCCCCCATGCTGGTGGATTACGCCGAACGCGAGCGCCAGGACGGCAGCCGTACCGTCGTTGAAACCGGACACTGGCTGGCCGTGGTGCCCTACTGGGCGGCCTGGCCGTTTGAAACGCTGCTGCTGCCCAAAGCGCACATCCTGCGGATCACCGACTTAACCGACGCTCAGCGTGCCGACCTGGCGCTGGCCCTCAGGCAACTGACCAGCCGCTACGATAACCTGTTTCAGTGCTCCTTCCCCTACTCGATGGGCTGGCACGGGGCGCCCTTCACGCAGCAGGATAACAGCCACTGGCAGCTGCATGCGCATTTTTACCCGCCGTTATTACGCTCCGCCACGGTACGTAAGTTTATGGTCGGTTATGAAATGCTTGCCGAGACGCAGCGTGACCTGACGGCAGAACAGGCGGCCGAACGTCTGCGCGCGGTCAGCGATATTCATTTCCGCGAATCCGGAGTTTAACCATGAGTCTGAAAGAGAAAACACAGTCCCTGTTTGCTGAGAAATTTGGCTACCCTGCCACCCATACCATTCAGGCGCCGGGGCGCGTAAACCTGATCGGCGAACATACCGATTATAACGACGGGTTTGTGCTGCCCTGCGCCATCGATTACCGGACGGTCATAAGCTGCGCAACGCGTGCAGACCGTACCGTGCGGGTTATTGCCGCCGATTACGACGGCCAGCAGGATACGTTCTCGCTCGATGCCCCCATCGTGACCCACCCGTCACAGCAGTGGTCAAACTACGTGCGTGGGGTGGTGAAACATCTGCAACAGCGTGACAACACCTTTGGCGGCGCGGACCTCGTCATCAGCGGCAACGTGCCGCAGGGCGCGGGCCTGAGTTCGTCCGCCTCGCTGGAAGTGGCGGTCGGCACCGTCTTCCGGCAGCTGTACCACCTGCCGCTGGACGGCACACAGATTGCCCTGAACGGCCAGGAAGCGGAAAACCAGTTTGTCGGCTGTAACTGCGGCATTATGGACCAGCTTATCTCGGCGCTGGGTAAAAAAGGCAGCGCGCTGCTCATCGACTGCCGCTCGCTGGGCAGCAGAGCGGTCCCCATGCCGGAGGGCGTCTCCATCGTCATCATTAACAGTAATTTTAAACGCACACTGGTGGGCAGCGAGTACAACACCCGTCGCGAGCAGTGTGAGACCGGCGCGCGCTTCTTCCAGCAAAAAGCGCTGCGTGACGTGGATATCGATCAGTTCAGCGCCGTCGCGCACGAACTGGACCCGGTGGTGGCCCGACGCGTTCGCCACGTGCTGACCGAAAATGCCCGTACCGTGGAGGCCGCAGACGCGCTGGCAAAAGGCGACCTGCAGCGTATGGGGGTGCTGATGGCGGAGTCGCATGCCTCCATGCGTGACGATTTCGAAATCACCGTGCCGCAAATCGACACACTGGTGGAGATTGTGAAAGCCACCATTGGCGAGAAAGGCGGCGTGCGCATGACGGGCGGCGGATTCGGCGGCTGCGTGGTCGCGCTGGTGCCGGAAGCACTGGTGCCTGCGGTGAAAGAGGCCGTTGCGGCACAGTACGAAGCCAGAACCGGGATTAAAGAGACGTTTTACGTGTGTAAACCTTCACAGGGAGCGGGACAGTGCTAAATGAATCTTCCGGGGCAGCGCCAGATGGACTGCCCTTTCGTCTGATTACCCTGCGCAACAGCGCAGGGATGGTGGTAACCGTCATGGACTGGGGCGCAACGTTGCTGTCAGCACGGGTGCCGCTTTCCGATGGTTCGGTGCGTGAAACGCTACTTGGTTGCGCCACCCCTGAACACTATATCCACCAGAACGCATTTCTGGGCGCATCAATTGGGCGCTATGCGAATCGTATCGCTAAAAGCCAGTTTGTCCTCGACGGGGAAACCTGCACGCTCGTGCCAAGCCAGGGTGAAAATCAGCTGCATGGCGGCCCGGAAGGGTTTGATAAGCGCCGCTGGCTTATTGAGCGCCAAAATGACAGCGAAGCGCTGCTCTCATTAACCTCTCCTGACGGCGATCAGGGTTTTCCGGCGAAAGTGAACGCCAGCGTGCTGTATCGGCTCGGCGAAGATAACCGCCTGGCTATCGAGTATCGCGCGACCACCGATAAGCCTTGCCCGGTTAACCTGACCAATCACGCCTACTTCAACCTCAACGGCGAACAGAGCGATGTGCGTAGCCACAGGCTGCAATTGCTTGCGGACTCATACCTGCCGGTCGACAGCATGGGTATCCCGGTGGGTGGACTGAAAAACGTGGCGCAGACCAGCTTTGACTTCCGTCAGCCGAAAACGCTGGCCCAGAATTTCCTGAGCGATGACGATCAGCGCGTGGTGAAAGGTTACGATCACGCGTTTTTGCTACAGGCTAAAGGTGATGCCAGCCAGCCTGCGGCACACGTCTGGTCGGCGGATAATAAGCTGCAAATGTCCGTCTATACTTCGGCCCCGGCGCTACAGTTTTACTCTGGGAATTTCCTTGAAGGGACACCTGCTCGCGGCAATACGGCCTACAGCGCGTGGCAGGGTCTGGCGCTGGAAAGCGAATTTTTACCCGACAGCCCGAACCGTCCGGACTATCCTCACGACAGCTGTATTCTGCAACCCGGCGATGAGTATGTGAGCCTGACGGAATATCACTTTATTCCCGCCTGATAACCAACCCTCCACACGGAGGGTTTTTTTTATCCATTTCGCTGAAATATCGGCCAGTCATCGACAAAATGGTAACCCCTGATTCACAAGCACCTTACACTGGGCCACTATTTTCGCTATGGTTAAGGGTAATCGTTGCTGCTGGTCATTACAGGGCAATATAATGAGAATTGTTATCATTCAATCAGGCTTATGAAGGAGTAAGTGTATGGCTGTTACTAAACTGGTTCTGGTTCGTCACGGCGAAAGCCAGTGGAACAATGAAAACCGCTTCACCGGCTGGTACGACGTTGATCTCTCCGAGAAAGGCGTTAGTGAAGCAAAAGCAGCAGGTAAACTGCTCAAGGATGAAGGCTTCACCTTCGACTTCGCGTATACCTCTGTGCTGAAACGTGCCATCCATACTCTGTGGAATATACTGGACGAACTGGATCAGGCCTGGCTGCCGGTAGAAAAATCCTGGAAACTGAATGAACGTCATTACGGCGCGCTGCAGGGTCTGAACAAAGCAGAAACCGCTGAAAAATACGGCGACGAGCAGGTTAAACAGTGGCGTCGTGGCTTTGCTGTCACCCCGCCGGAGCTGACAAAAGATGATGAGCGTTTCCCGGGCCACGATCCGCGCTATGCAAAACTGACCGAGAAAGAGCTGCCGACTACCGAAAGCCTGGCGCTGACTATCGAGCGTGTTGTGCCTTACTGGAACGAAACCATTCTGCCGCGTCTGAAAAGCGGTGAGCGCGTCATCATCGCGGCTCACGGTAACTCTCTGCGCGCACTGGTGAAATACCTGGACAACATGGGTGAAGACGAAATTCTTGAACTGAACATCCCAACCGGCGTACCGCTGGTGTACGAGTTCGACGAAAACTTCAAGCCTGTCAAACACTACTACCTGGGTAATGCCGACGAAATCGCTGCAAAAGCGGCTGCCGTTGCTAACCAGGGTAAAGCGAAGTAATTTTCGCCAACCATAAAAAAAGCGCGGAGCAGTCCGCGCTTTTTTATTTGAGCCGTCAGAATTAACCGCGACGCGCTTTTACCGCATTTGCCAGCTGACGCAGGACAGTATCGGTATCTTCCCAGCCAATGCAGGCATCGGTCACACTCTTGCCATAAACCAGCGGTTCGCCGCCTTCCAGACTCTGATTGCCTTCCACCAGATGGCTTTCAATCATCACACCGATAATCGCTTTTTCACCGCCGGCAATTTGCGCACAGACATCAGCACCAACGTCCATCTGCTTTTTAAATTGCTTGCTGGAGTTCGCATGGCTGAAATCGATCATTACCTGTGCGGGCAGGCCGGCTTTTTCCAGGCCAACTTTCACTTCCGCGACATGTTTTGCACTGTAGTTCGGCTCTTTACCACCGCGCAGAATGATATGGCAGTCGCCATTCCCGCTGGTGTTAACAATCGCAGAGTGGCCCCATTTGGTCACGGACAGGAAGCAGTGGGGCGCACCCGCTGCATTGATGGCGTCAATGGCCACTTTGATGGTGCCGTCAGTACCGTTTTTGAAGCCAACCGGGCAAGAAAGACCAGAGGCCAGCTCACGGTGAACCTGCGATTCCGTTGTACGTGCGCCAATAGCGCCCCAGCTCATCAGATCGGCAACATACTGCGGGGTGATCATGTCGAGAAATTCACCCGCAGCCGGTAATCCGCTGTCATTGATATCCAGCAAAAGCTTGCGCGCAATGCGCAGACCGTCATTGATCTGGAAGCTGTTATCCATATGCGGATCGTTGATCAGCCCTTTCCAGCCCACGGTAGTGCGCGGTTTTTCAAAGTAAACGCGCATCACGATTTCCAGTTCGCCCTGAAGTTCTTCACGCAGCGTCAGCAGACGTGCGGCATACTCTTTGGCTGCAGCCGGATCGTGAATAGAGCATGGGCCAATCACGACCAGCAGGCGATCGTCATTGCCTTTCAAAATTTTGTGAATTGCTTTGCGGGCATGGGAGACAGTTTTCGCCGCGGTTTCGGTAGCAGGAAACTTCTCAAGGAGTGCGACAGGGGGTAATAACTCGTTGATCTCTTTAATGCGTAAATCGTCGTTCTGATAATTCATGATCATTCCAGCGTAGCCATACTTATTTTAATGAATGCAATCTCTCCAATCTAACTTGTCAGTCAGGGAGTGTAAACGCGAATTTACACTTCGGGCAGAAAATTCCTGGAATGCCCTTAAAAAGCACCAGAAAGTAGCGAATAGCGATAACGACGCTACACTTTTTAAGTGTAAATACTTAGTTTATTTTATTTTTCAATATTATGTGCTGCCATAATCGGCAATGTTTAACATGTTTCACTACTGAGCGTGATAGTTCGTTCGCGCATGTCAGGCCGATGATTTGCATCGGTACATAATGACCAGAACAGGAGCATCATGATGAAAATGAATAAATTAGCGACACTTTTCTTGACGACAACTCTGACCCTGGCAAGCGGTGCGGCATTCGCTGAAGATTCCCCTTCTCAATCCAATAATGGTCAGGCAAACGCTGCCGCCAGTGCGGGGCAAACGGCACCGGATGCGAAAGCGAACCTTGCGCCCAATACCTCGACAAATGGTTCAGATTCATCAGGAATGAAGCTTAACACTGAGGAACACACGAACTCCCATGTCGGTACAAAACACATGACTAAGGATGAGATCCATAAAAATTCCCAGTGTAAAGACGGTAAGTGCCCTGATATAAACAAGAAAGTTCAGACCGGTAATGGTATTAATAACGATACGAATACCAAGACCGACGGCACCACGCAGTAAAAGTAGCCTGCGAATAAAAGGGGAGAGCTTCGGCTCTCCTCATTTTTTTCTGCTGAACAGCAAAAGATCTGCAATGATGTAGGACGCTGCTAACGCCAATTACACGGGACGGCTCATTATGGCGCATTCACATTCTCACTCTCACCTCCCTGCTGACGCCAATGCGCGACGTCTGCTTCTGGCTTTTAGCGTTACCGCTTTGTTCATGCTGGTGGAGGTGATTGGGGGACTGATTTCCGGCTCACTGGCATTACTGGCCGATGCCGGGCATATGCTGACGGATGCCGCCGCGCTCTTTTTTGCCCTGCTGGCAGTACATTTCGCCCGGCGCCCTTCCGGGCCACGGCGCACCTTTGGCTGGCTTCGTCTGACCACCCTCGCCGCCTTTATTAATGCTATTGCGCTGGTACTGATTACTTTTTTTATCGTCTGGGAAGCCATCCAGCGCTTTTACCATCCACAACCTGTGGCAGGTATGACAATGATGGTGATTGCCATAATGGGGTTACTGGCGAATATACTGGCATTCTGGTTGCTGCATCGGGGTAATGAAGAACGAAACCTGAATGTCCGGGCGGCAGCCTTACATGTTCTTGGCGATCTGCTGGGTTCCGTAGGCGCCATTGTCGCTGCGCTGATCATTATGTTTACCGGCTGGACGCCTGCCGACCCGATACTCTCTATCCTGGTCTCGGTGTTGGTATTACGTAGCGCGTGGGCATTATTGCGTGAGAGCGTCAATGAATTGCTGGAGGGAGCGCCTGTGTCGCTGGACATTAACGCGCTTAAACGGCATCTGCGGCGAGCCATTACCGAAGTGCGCGATGTACATCATGTGCATGCATGGCTGGTAGGAGAGAAAGTACTGATGACATTACATGTCCAGGTGATTCCACCGCACGATCACGACGGGCTACTGCGCCAAATTGAACATTTCCTGGTGCATCACTATCAGATTGAGCATGTAACGATTCAGATGGAGTACCAGCCCTGTAGCGGGCCTGACTGCCATCTCAGCGAGACGCAGCCAGACCATGACCATTCACACCATCATTAGTGAGAGAACGCGTGAGAGCCGCGTTCACGGGCGCTATTTATCCACATCCGGCTACCGTTAAGTGCGATAAAGGTCAGAATCATATATTCCAGCGACATGGCCCAGACGCCTTGCAGGGCAAAAATCACTACGCTGATAACATTGATAATGACCCACAGTAGCCAGTTTTCGACATATTTGCGCGTCATCAAAATCATGGCGACAATCGAAAGCACCATCATGCAGGAATCCCAGAACGGGAAAGCGTCCGGCTGCAGTTCGGGCATTACCACATTTAATCCCAGCATCTGCATCAGCGAGACTGCTATGCGGGTGAGCAGCGCAAATACCGGATCGATAAAGAAGGTCATAAAACCAATAGCAAACGCACATACCACAAGCCAGGCCAGGGCTTTTGGTAAAGGTAACCAGCGGATTTGCAGAACGGCCTCGTTTGAGGTCGTCTGTCGTGACCAGGCATACCAGCCGTAGATATTGGCGGCAAAGAAAAACAGCTGGAGCAGCAGACTGGCGTAAAGCTGGATCTGGAAGAAGATAATAGCAAACAGCGTTACGTTGATTAAGCCAAATGCGTAATTGCTGATTTTTTCCAGGCTGGCGAGCCAGATGCATAACAGGCCCGCCACTGTCCCTACTGCTTCAATCCATGAAAGATCGTAGCCTCCGGCGCCGATCGGGATATGTACCAGAATATTATGCGTGCTAAAAAAATCCATCTTCTCCCCAGAGCGTATTCCTACGCATTATTCCTCATTAAGAACGTAGTGTAGCCGCAAAATCCAACATACGGTTCAGTGGCAACAATGCCCCTTCACGCAGTGCAGCATCGACATGGATCTCGTGAGCTTCCCCACCGTTCTCCAGTCCTTCTGCAATAGCTTTCAGACCATTCATTGCCATCCACGGGCAGTGAGCACAGCTACGGCAGGTTGCCCCCTCCCCTGCTGTCGGTGCTTCGAGTAGCTCTTTCTCCGGCACCGCCTGCTGCATTTTATAAAAGATACCGCGGTCAGTGGCGACAATCAGTTGCTTATGCGCAAGTGTTTTTGCGGCATGGATCAACTGGCTGGTGGAACCAACCGCATCAGCCAGTTTAACCACGGAATGCGGTGATTCCGGGTGTACCAGGATAGCAGCATCCGGGTAAAGCGCCTTCATACGAATCAGCGCCTGCGTTTTAAATTCGTCATGTACGATACAAGCCCCCTGCCAGCATAGTACATCCGCCCCGGTTTGTTTCTGCACATAGCTACCAAGATGGCGGTCAGGCGCCCAGATGATTTTTTCGCCGAGGCTATCCAGATGTTCAATCAACTCAACGGCAATACTGGATGTCACGACCCAGTCAGCTCGAGCTTTTACTGCCGCCGAGGTGTTGGCGTACACCACAACGGTACGGTCCGGATGCGCATCGCAAAAAGCGTTGAACTCCTCAATGGGGCAGCCCAAATCCAGCGAGCACTCGGCATTGAGTGTCGGCATCAGGATGGTTTTTTCGGGGCTGAGGATTTTAGCCGTTTCCCCCATGAAGCGCACACCCGCGACCAGTAACGTTGAGGCCGGATGTTTGGCTCCAAAGCGCGCCATTTCAAGTGAGTCAGAAATACATCCCCCCGTCTCTTCCGCCAGTTGCTGAATTTCCGGGTCCGTGTAGTAATGCGCAACCATCACGGCATCACGCTCTTTTAACAGGCGTTTGATTTTTTCCCGATAAAATTCTTTTTCATCACGGCTCAGCGGGAGAGGCTTAGGTGGAAAAGGATAGATTGCGGCTTCCGGATCGAACATTACGCTCATCATGCTTACTCGTTTTACTGGCTTAACAAAATGCCTTTCTTTTTCGACAGCGCGGCAAAGGTAAGGCGAATGTGTTTTATATACTAAACAAGATAGCGGATTGCAGGGTAAAAGTCACAAGAAATGAACTGACGAGTGACGCAGTGCAAGGGAAAACTGAGGAAATGTACACTTTGCAAATAGCAAAAAGCGCCGCAGGCGACTCCGGCGCTTCTCTTTGTTCTGCCCGAACCTGCTGCAGGTTCGAATCTCAGGAATCGCAGACAGCAAAAAAGCGCCTTTAGGGCGCTTTTTTACACTGGTGGGTCGTGCAGGATTCGAACCTGCGACCAATTGATTAAAAGTCAACTGCTCTACCAACTGAGCTAACGACCCCTTGCGGGATTTTACTGCTTTGATCATTCAGAGGTGGTGGGTCGTGCAGGATGATTCGGCTTCGCCTTACCCTCCGGGCCGTTGCTAACGCAACGTTATCCTACACTTCTCAACCAGTGACTACCTTATAATTGGTGGGTCGTGCAGGATTCGAACCTGCGACCAATTGATTAAAAGTCAACTGCTCTACCAACTGAGCTAACGACCCATACGGTGTCATCTGAAAGATTCTTACTCGGAACCACTAAAGAAAGTGATTAGTCGTGCAGGATGACTCGGCTTCGCCTTGCCTTTCAGAACATTGCTGACGCAACGTTATCCTTCACGTTTAACACTGGAGTAAAGCGTTAAATTGGTGGGTCGTGCAGGATTCGAACCTGCGACCAATTGATTAAAAGTCAACTGCTCTACCAACTGAGCTAACGACCCGAGTGGTGGGTGATGACGGGATCGAACCGCCGACCCCCTCCTTGTAAGGGAGGTGCTCTCCCAGCTGAGCTAATCACCCGATACTACGCTGGATAATCTTACTAACTGATGTTAGTGGTGGGTCGTGCAGGATGACTCGGCTTTGCCTCGCCCTCTGGGCCGTTGCTAACGCAACGTTATCCTTTACGTTTAACTATCGCTTTCCACCGTAACGATTGGTGGGTCGTGCAGGATTCGAACCTGCGACCAATTGATTAAAAGTCAACTGCTCTACCAACTGAGCTAACGACCCACTTTTGCATTGACCTGGGTTTGTTTGATATCCCGTGGCAACGGCGGCATATATTACTGATTTAAGAACGCAGCGCAACAAGAATTTCGAGGAAGATCACCTGACTGCTTATGATTCACGCGACAAGACCAGAAAAAAAGCGATTTCTGGTCATGTGCTACTCATCACATAGAACCGAGACGTTTCTGCGCCTGTTTTGCACCTTCAGTACCCGGGTACTTCGCGACCACCTGCTGATAAACGGCTTTCGCCTTCGCCGTGTCACCTTTGTCTTGCATGATCACGCCGACTTTGAACATCGCATCTGGCGCTTTCGGTGATTTCGGGTAATTTTTCACCACGGAGGCAAAATAAAACGCCGCATCATCCTTTTTGCCCTTGTTGTAATTCAACTGTCCCAGCCAGTAGTTGGCATTCGGAACATAGGTTGAATCAGGGTATTTCTTCACAAAGTTCTGGAATGCGACAATGGCGTCATCCTGGCGAGATTTATCCTGCACCAGCGCAATTGCGGCATTGTAATCGGTATTGGCATCACCGCTTTGGACCGGCGCGCCAGAGGCTGCCGCTTCGTCAGGCGCTGCCTGCGCTGCTGCCCCGCCCTGATCGCCCGAAGCCTGCTGCGTTTGCCCTGCCGCACCGCCATTGCTCAGACTACCGATCTGCTGCTGAATTTGCTGCTGACGTTCAACAACCTGATTTAATTGGTACTGACTTTCCTGAATTTGACCGCGCAGGGTGTCAATATCCGCCTGGTTATCAGCGAGTTGTTGCTGGAGTTGAGTTAAAAGCTGGCTGTGAGCATTAGAAATACGCTCGAGTTGAGTGACACGGTCTTCGACCGAGCCTGAGCCGACACTACTGATTGGCGCTTGAGCATTAGCGGCCCAGGGGGCCGCTATGCCAACCAGTAACGACAGACTCAATAGATGATGTCTGAGGTTACTGCTCATGCAATTCTCTTAGTAAACCAGTACGGCACGACGGTTTTTAGCGTAAGCCGCTTCGTCATGACCCAGTACTGCAGGTTTTTCTTTACCGTAAGAAACGATGGAGATCTGGTCAGCGGTAACACCTTTACCCTGCAGGTACATTTTAACGGCGTTAGCACGACGTTCGCCCAGGGAGATGTTGTATTCCGGAGTACCACGTTCGTCCGCATGACCTTCTACGGTGACTTTGTAAGACGGGTTGCTACGCAGGAAGTTAGCGTGCGCGTCCAGCATCGCAGCGAAATCGGAACGGATGTCATACTTGTCCAGATCGAAGTAGACGATGTTGTTCTGCTGCAGCTGCTGCATCTGCAGACGAGCTTGCTCTTCAGAAGACATGTTACCGTTGCCGTTCATACCAGTGCCCGCACCCAGCATACCTTCGCCATTCTGGTCGTTGGTTGCTTTTTTAGAAGAACAGGCCGCGATTGCCATGATCGGCAGAACCAGCATCAGGCCTTTCAGCACTTTGTTCAGTTGCATTTCGTTAATTCCTTTAATTACCAATTATTATTTAGACAGATACGGCGACCAGGCAGGGGATTTTACCTGTCCATCAGACGCCGGAATACGCGCTTTGAAACGCCCATCTGTAGAAACCAGATTCAGCACGGATCCCATCCCCTGAGAAGAGCTGTAGATTACCATCGTGCCGTTAGGTGCCAGACTCGGCGATTCATCCAGGAACGTTGACGATAAAACCTGCACGCCACCCGCTACCAGATCCTGCTTGGCAATGTGTTGCTGACCGCCATCGGAGCTCACCATTACCATAAACTTGCCGTCAGCGCTTACGTCAGCATCCTGGTTTTGTGAACCCTGCCAGGTGATACGCTGTGCAGCACCGCCATTAACGTTAATTTTATAAACCTGCGGACGACCCGCCTGGTCGGAGGTAAATGCCAGATTCTGGCTATCCGGGAACCAGGTTGGTTCAGTGTTGTTACTGCGACCATCTGTCACCTGACGGATTTGACCCGACGCCAGATCCATTACATAGATGTTCAGGCTACCGGTTTTTGACAGCGCAAAGGCAATCTTAGAACCATCGGGAGAGAATGCTGGCGCACCGTTGTGACGCGGGAAAGAAGCGACCTGGCGAATTGCAGTGCTGGAAAGATCCTGAATTACCAGCGCAGAACGACCACTTTCGAAGGTTACGTATGCGAGTTTAGAGGCATCTGGCGACCATGCCGGAGACATCAGCGGCTGCGAAGAGCGGTGTACAACAGCCGTGTTGAAACCATCATAGTCAGAAACGCGCAGTTCATACGGGAACTGGCCGCCATTGCTCTGCACGACATATGCGATACGGGTACGGAATGCACCTTTAATGCCAGTCAGTTTCTGGAACACATCGTCGCTGGCAGTGTGCGCGCCATAGCGTAGCCACTGTTTGCTGACGTTGAAGGAGTTCTGCGCCAGTACGGTACCCGGCGCACCACCAGTGTCGACCAGCTGGTAAGCCACTTTATAGGTGCCATCCGGGTTCGGGCTTACTTGCCCTACAACGACGGCATCAATACCCAGCGCAGACCAGGCCGCTGGCTGAACTTCCTGGGCTGTCGCCGGCTGCTGAGGCAGACGAGAACGATCCAGAGGATTGAATTTACCGCTGTTACGCAGATCCGACGCCACGATATTGCCGATATCCTCTGGCGCACCGCCAGGCCCCGCCCACTGGAAGGGCACAACACCGATTGGGCGTGCCGAGTCCACCCCCTGGGTGATCTCGATACGTACTTCTGCGTGCAGCACCGCTGCCCACAGCATCAGAAAACCAAACGCTACACGTAATGCCTGCTTCATCTTATCTCCCTTATCCGGGCGGAAAACCCGCGATAATTTAGCAGAATGTTAACAAACTCAATTATACAAAACTACCAAAACACCAGGACTAACTTAGTCTGTTTTCCCCGCCTGTGCAGAAGAATTCGTAACTAAGGTTTAAAGTCCAGCGGTACGTTTTTAAAGACCTTATAGACCTCAGCCGTTGGCGGTTTAGGGAACTTCGACATGCGATTTGTCGCGGCTAACATCGCCTGACAAAAGGCAGGGTCGCCACCTTCCTGAGCCACTGAGAGCAAAGTACCGTCTTCTGCAATTTTCACACGCAACGTACAGGTTTTGCCCGCATAAGTGTCCCAGTCATACAGATGCCCCTTAATCGCCGCCTGCACTTGAGACATATACGCACTGATATCAGCCTGAGACGCACCACCCTGGCCTGCCTTACTTCCTTTAGCAGGTGAATCGCCACCTGTGGTACCACTGGCATGACCTTTCGGTGCATTCTTACCTGAACTCAGGTCGCCCAGCAGATCATCGACGCCTGATGCAGCAGCTGCTTTTTCAGCAGCGGCTTTCTTGGCTGCAGCAGCCTTCTCTGCTGCGGCTTTCTTGTCGGCAGCGGCCTTTTCAGCAGCGGCTTTCTTATCTGCAGCAGCCTTCTCAGCAGCAGCCGCTTTTTCAGCGGCGGCTTTTTCTGCCGCAGCCTTCTCGGCAGCCGCGGCTTTTTCAGCGGCGGCCTTCTCTGCTGCCGCTTTTTTAGCGGCCTCTGCAGCCGCTTTCTTCTCAGCATCCTGCTGAGCTTTCTTCGCGGCTTCGGCTTCTGCTTTCTTCTGAGCATCGGCTGCAGCTTTAGCCGCTTCTGCTTCTGCTTTTTTCTTCGCATCCGCAGCTGCTTTCGCTGCATCTGCTTCTGCTTTTTTCTGTGCGTCTGCCGCAGCTTTCTTCGCCGCTTCCGCAGCTTCTTTTGCCTGTGCATCCGCTTTCGCTTTTGCATCAGCAGCGGCTTTTGCTGCAGCTTCTTCCGCCTGTTTTTGCGCTTCCTGCGCTTTCTTAGCGGCTTCTTCTGCTTTCTTCTGTTCTGCGGCCTGCTCACGGGCAGCTTCCTGCGCCTGTAAACGTTCCTGCTCAAGCTGTTTTAAGCGTTCCTGTTCGGCAGCCTGTTTTTCACGCAGTTCTTCTGCCTGTTGCTGAGCCTGCTTTTCACGCTGTTCTTGCGCACGCTTTGCGCTGGCCTGTTGCTGCTGCTGACGGTTGTAATTCTGGACAACGGCACCAGGATCGACCATTACCGCATCAATAGAAGAACCGCCGCCGCCACCCGCAGAAGCATCAATATGTTCATCAAACGAACTCCAGATCAGCAGTGCAACCAGAATCACATGCAGCACCGCCGAAATAATTATCGCTCGTTTAAGTTTGTCGTTTTGTTCGGTTGCCTTTGACACTCTCGGTTCCCAAAAACTGCCGCCTGTTAAGCCGGTGATCAGATAGGCTGCGTCATCAAGCCAACCGATTTAACACCCGCGCTGTGTAACAGGTTTAGCGCTTTAATGATTTCATCGTAAGGCACTTCTTTTGCGCCACCGATCAAGAAAACGGTTTTCGGATTCGATTGCAGGCGACGCTGCGCTTCTGCAATCACTTGCTCTGGCGGTAGCTGATCCATGCGATCTTTTTCTACCACCACGCTGTACTGTCCGACACCGGAAACCTCAATAATGACCGGAGGATCGTCATTGGTGCTGACGGTTTTCGACTCTGTCGCATCCGGCAGGTCAACCTCCACGCTCTGGGTGATGATCGGTGCGGTTGCCATAAAGATCAGCAACAGCACCAGTAGCACGTCCAGCAGCGGAACAATATTGATTTCGGATTTGAGGCCACGACTGTTACGGCTGCCCCGTCCACGCGTTCTGGCCATGGTTTACCCCTTGTTGCTCTCGGTGCTGGTAAACGCCTGACGATGCAGAATAGCCGTGAACTCTTCCATAAAGTTGTCGTAGTTCAGTTCCAGTTTGTTCACACGCTGGTTCAGGCGGTTGTAGGCCATTACCGCAGGAATCGCTGCGAACAGACCGATTGCGGTAGCGATCAACGCTTCGGCGATACCCGGCGCAACCATCTGTAGGGTTGCCTGTTTCACCGCACCCAGCGCGATAAAGGCATGCATGATCCCCCACACCGTACCAAACAGACCGATATAAGGGCTGATGGAACCGACAGTACCGAGGAAAGGAATATGCGTTTCCAGGTTCTCCAGCTCGCGGTTCATCGAAATACGCATCGCCCTGGATGCCCCTTCGACAATCGCTTCCGGCGCATGGCTATTGGCGCGGTGTAAACGCGCAAACTCTTTGAACCCGCTATAGAAGATTTGTTCCGAGCCCGTCAGATTATCACGGCGCCCCTGGCTTTCCTGGTACAGACGCGACAGTTCAATGCCAGACCAGAACTTGTCTTCAAAGGCTTCCGCTTCACGACCGGCTGCGTTGAGAATGCGCGTTCGCTGGATGATGATGGCCCAGGATGCGATTGAAAAACCAATCAAAATCAACATGATAAGTTTGACCAGAAGGCTAGCCTTCAGGAACAAATCAAGGATGTTCATGTCAGTCACTGCTTAAACTCCGCGACAATAGACTTGGGAAGCGCACGAGGCTTCATTAAGAGTGGATCAACACAGACAATCAGTACCTCAGCTTCGTTCAGGACTTTGTTCTCTGCGTTGACGATCCGCTGCGTGAAGACCAGAGAGGTCCCGCGCATTGATGTAATTTCCGTTTGGACTTCGAGCATATCGTCGAGTCTGGCGGGCGCAAAATACTCCAGCGTAAGTTTGCGTACCACGAATGCGACGCGCTCGGCCAGCAAAACTTGCTGACTAAAGTGATGGTGGCGCAGCATCTCAGTGCGTGCTCGTTCATAAAAAGCCACGTAGCTGGCGTGGTAAACCACACCACCGGCGTCAGTATCTTCGTAATAGACACGAACCGGCCATCGAAACAGCGTTGTATTCACTTTACATCCCGGTAATGCAAAAAAAGTTAGAGCTTTTAAACTTCGCTACTATACGCGCGGGGGAGATGGTTTGGAATGGGTAGAAGTAAACGGAGAGTAAAAATATATGGGCTTTTGCAAGCCCATATCATAAGCGGAGATTTCTTATTCAAAAGAAGAAGAAAATCAAACCAGCCAGCATAACCAGGTCTGCGATCAGCGGACAAAAAATGCCTTGCCAGTGAACCGCGCGGGGACGAAATCCCACCCCATGAATCACACCAGCGCAGACGGCCCACATCAGCAGAAAGCCATGCCAGACCTCCAGGTCACTGGTCTTTGCAGCAAAGCGTGCGGGATCCCAAAAGATACAACCTGCCAGCACTAATGCCATAATTAAGGAAAGCGCCCTTAACGGGCGCTTGTCCATTACCGCATAAAGTTTCGCGATAATCTCGTTCATCAATGCTCTTCTTGCTTACCGGCTTTCAACGCTTCCACATGTTCAAATGCCAGCGCCGTAATCACTCCAAAAGCACAGGCAAGAAGCGTTCCTAAAATCCATGCGAAATACCACATTATCAGCTCCTTACTTAGTACAGAGAGTGGGTGTTGCTTTCGATGTCTTCTTTCGTAATACGACCGAACATTTTCCAGTAACACCAGGCGGTGTAAATCAGGATGATCGGTACGAAGACCAGCGCCACAAAGGTCATCAGGTTCAGGGTCATCTGACTGGAGGTAGCATCCCACATGGTCAGACTGGCGTTCATCATAATGCTCGACGGCATGATGAACGGGAACATCGCGATACCCGCAGTCAGGATGATGCAGGCCAGCGTCAGTGACGAGGAGACAAACGCCAGCGCGCCTTTTTCCGCACGCGAAGTCAGCACGGTCAGCAGCGGCAGCACCACGCCAAGCGCAGGGATCGCCCACAGAGCCGGGATATTATTAAAGTTCGCCAGCCAGGCTCCTGCCTGACGCGTTACTTCTTTGGTCAGCGGGTTGGAAGCAGCATGGTGGTCCATCGCGGAAGTGACGACGTAACCATCAATACCGTATACCACCCACACCCCGGCCAGTACGAAGCAGACCGCGGTAATCAGCGCGGCAACCTGCGACGTTGTACGCGCACGCAGATGCAATTCACCCACCGTACGCATTTGCAGATAGGTTGCGCCCTGGGTGATGATCATCGCTACGCTTACCACACCTGCCAGCAGACCAAACGGGTTCAGCAACTGGAAGAAGTTCCCGGTATAGGTCAGACGCAGATATTCATCCACGCTGAACGGTACGCCCTGCAGCAGGTTACCGAAAGCGACACCAATGACCAGCGGCGGCACAAAGCTACCAATGAAAATGCCCCAGTCCCACATATTGCGCCAGCGGCTCTCTTCGATCTTAGAACGGTAATCAAAACCTACCGGACGGAAGAACAGGGACGCCAGCACCAGAATCATCGCCACATAGAAACCAGAGAATGCAGCGGCATAGACCATTGGCCAGGCGGCGAATAGTGCACCGCCCGCTGTGATCAGCCATACCTGATTACCGTCCCAGTGGGGTGCGATAGAGTTAATCATCACGCGACGTTCGGTATCGCTACGACCCAGGAAACGGGTGAGCATGCCCACCCCCATGTCGAAGCCGTCGGTGACGGCGAAACCGATCAGCAGAATGCCAACCAGCAGCCACCAGATAAAACGTAATACTTCATAATCGATCATTTGACGACTCCTGTCTTAGCGTGCCGGCTGAGAAGCCACAGTGGACTGCTCGTAATGATAGCGGCCAGTTTTCAGGCTGCTTGGGCCCAGGCGTGCGAACTTGAACATCAAGAACATTTCAGCCACCAGGAACAGGGTATACAGACCGCAAATCAGGATCATTGAGAACAGCAGATCGCCTGCGGTCAGGGTCGAGTTCGCCACGGCGGTCGGCAGCATTTCACCGATAGCCCACGGTTGACGACCGTACTCCGCTACAAACCAGCCGGATTCGATAGCAATCCACGGCAGCGGTATGCCATACAGTGCGGCACGCAGCAGCCATTTTTTCTCGCCAATACGGTTACGGCAGACGGTCCAGAACGACACGGCGATGATGAGTAACATCAGCACGCCACACGCCACCATAATACGGAAAGCGAAGTACAGCGGCGCCACACGAGGAATGGAATCCTGCGTAGCCTGTTTAATCTGCGCTTCTGTCGCATCCGCCACATTCGGCGTATAGCGTTTGAGCAGTAAACCGTAACCGAGGTCTTTCTTCACGTTGTTGAACTCATCGCGTACGGATGGGTCTTTCGAACCAGAACGCAGTTGTTCAAGCAGGTGATACGCCTTCATACCGTTACGGATACGCTCTTCATGCTGCACCATCAGGTCTTTCAGGCCGATAACCGGCGTGTCAACAGAGCGGGTAGCAATGATGCCCAGCGCGTAAGGGATCTGGATGGACATATGGTTTTTCTGCGCATCCTGATCCGGAATACCAAACAGGGTGAACGCTGCAGGCGCAGGTTGGGTTTCCCACTCTGCTTCGATAGCCGCCAGTTTGGTTTTCTGTACGTCACCCATTTCATAGCCGGATTCATCACCCAGTACGATAACGGATAGCACCGCAGCCATACCGAAGCTCGCTGCGATAGCGAAGGAACGTTTAGCGAACGCGATATCGCGACCGCGCAGCAGATAGTAAGAACTAATGCCAAGGATGAAGATGGCACCGCAGGTATAGCCAGAGGCCACGGTATGGACAAATTTCACCTGAGCAACCGGGTTCAGTACCAGTTCGGCGAAGCTGACCATTTCCATACGCATGGTTTCAAAGTTGAAATCTGCAGCAACCGGGTTTTGCATCCAGCCGTTTGCTACAAGGATCCACAACGCGGACAAGTTGGAGCCCAGCGCGACCAGCCAGGTCACTGCCATATGCTGTACTTTGCCCAGACGATCCCAGCCGAAGAAAAACAGACCTACAAAAGTGGACTCGAGGAAGAAGGCCATCAAACCTTCAATGGCCAGTGGCGCACCGAAAATGTCCCCAACGTAGTGAGAATAGTAAGACCAGTTTGTCCCGAACTGGAACTCCATGGTCAAACCGGTGGCCACGCCCAGTGCGAAGTTGATACCAAACAACTTGCCCCAGAACTTGGTCATATCTTTATAAATCTGTTTGCCGGAGAGGACGTAGACCGTTTCCATAATGGCCAGCAAGAACGCCATACCGAGCGTCAGTGGCACAAAAAGGAAGTGGTACATCGCGGTCAAGGCAAACTGCAAACGTGACAGTTCGACTATATCTAACATCATGACTCCTTGCTCATCGCATGAAGACTCCGAGAGTAAACCTCGTCAGCGAAGGTTTACACGCATGCCCCAATACAAAGTTGTTGCACTTTTAAATCACCATCAGCAATAACGTTGATGCTGATTCAAAAAAGTTACAACCACGTTAATAAAAAACCCAAATTGATCTCTCGAATATATTACTCCGCAAACCCCTTACAATAAAAAGGTTTTTATTGGGTTTGTTTTACGTTTTTCGACAGTGATCAATTTATACCGAATTTAGCAGTTTTAAACCAATTTGATCGGCGACAATTTAACTATTTTTAGCGCCATTTCCAAGCTTTTAAATATTGATTTAAATCAATTTCATCATTTTTTGTTAATTTTGTAGAGACGGCGCTTCTTTAGTAAAAATCGTGTTAACGATATGTATATCTTAACGCAAGTAACAGTTATCAAACGGGCGCGGAAGATAAATAATTACGCGCTTATTTAACGTTTAATCCCTAAAGCACATCGTAACTGGCATAAACACCCGCCCCCATTATGTGAAATGGCTGGTTTTATTTATCTCAATAATTTCACAATAATTTCACTTACAGGAAAAAATATTTAACACCATAAGGTAATTATTCAATAAAAAAGGCCGTGCAATGTTGCACAGCCCTAAGTAAAAATTTTACTGGAACGTTTTATTAACATTCCTCAGGGTTATGATTATTGGCTTTCTGCGCTAATTTTCGCCAGTAATGCCAACAGCGCATCTACATCCTGCCGCTGTGTGCGCCAGGAAGAAACGCTGATACGGAGTGCTGGTCTTCCCTGCCAGCGGGTACTGCCAAACCAGGCTTTGCCAGAGGCTTGTGCCGCAGCCAGTACCGCCTCCGTTTGCGCGTCACTCCCGCAACGGAACAGCACCTGATTAATCACCACGCGGTTCAACACGTCAAATCCATGCAGGGTCAGCCCCTCGCTGATAACACGCGCCAGCATGCAATGTCTGTCGACCATCTCTCGTACGCCCTGACGACCCAGCACGCGTAGCGCGGCCCATACCGGGATACCACGCGGGCGACGTGAAAACTCCAGCGTCAGGTTCTTCTGCGCATCGGCGCTGGCACTCATATAGACCGCGTCACTGTTCATCGCCCCGGCCAGCACCTGAGGATCGCGGCAAATCACCATCGCGCAATCATAAGGCGTATTCAGCCATTTATGGGCATCCGTGGTCCAGCTGTCCGCCAGATCAATCCCTTCCGTCAACGCCAGGTGCGATGATGCTCGCGCCCAAAGGCCAAAGGCGCCGTCAACATGGACCCACGCCCCTGCAGCATGGGCTTGCGGGATAATCTGCGCAAAAGGATCAAACTCGCCTGTATTCACCTCCCCTGCCTGCAGGCAAAGTATGGTGCGGGCATCAAGCGGCGGCAGTTGTTGTGCGTCAACACGCCCGAAAGCGTCTACTGGCGCAACAATCAGTCGTGACATGCCAAACCCCAGAATACGCAGCGCCTTTTTCACCGTAATGTGAACCAGTTCTGAGACCACCACTTTGATTTCCGGCGCGCCGGACAGCCCGTCGTTGTCGATATCCCAGCCTTCGCGCGCCAGCAATGCGCGGCGCGCTGCCGCGAGGGCCGCCAGGGTACAAGCCGTTGCGCTGGTGCCAAATCCAACAGCGCTTTCACGCGGCAAATCCAGTGCTTCAAGAACCCAGCGGCCCGCGACACGCTCCACTTTGTCAGCCACCGGTGAGTTCAGAAACGACGACGCACACTGATCCCAGGCGACCATCAGCCGCTCAGCCGCAGAGGCGGCAGGCAATGTCGCCCCTACCACGAAGCCAAAATACCCCGGTCCGTTTGACGCCGTGGTCGCAGGCGAACCAATATCATCCAGTAGCGCCAGCGTCTGTTCGGCGGACTCCCCTGCCTGCGGCAGCGGTTCATCAAAAGCGCTAAGCGCCGCGATAGCGTCAGCATCAGGAAAGACGCGTCGCGTGCTTATTCCTTCCAGATAACGTAAACCGCGTGCATCAGCCTCGGCCAGTAGCTCCCGTTCACTCATATCACCACCCCTGTTGTATTAATTCACGTCTGGCATCAGATGCCGCGTTAACGCCCATATCATTAGCGCCAGTAGACTGACAGCTGCTCCGAATAAACAGACACCGTGCCAGCCATGGCGAGCAAATATCGCAGTGGTCGCAATAGCCCCAGCCCCACTTCCCGTGGCGTAAAACAGCATATAGAGCGCAATCAGCCGCCCATGCGCCGCCGATGAACGTAAAATCATACTCTGACTGGTGACATGCAGCGCCTGTCCACCCAAATCCAGTAGTACAATTCCCAGTAATAAGAGCGCCAGTGAATGCTCAAGCTGTGACAGGGGCCACCATGCCAGTGATAGCAGCACGAGTGCATAAAAACTGGTGCGCTGCCCATGTCCGCGATCGGCATCGCGTCCGGCTCTGGTCGCAGCAAGGGCTCCGGCAACACCGGCGAGTGCAAATAGCCCAATCACAGTATGTGAAAAACTATAAGGAGGCGCACTTAACGGCAGCACCATTGCACTCCAGAAAATTGTAAATGCGGCAAACATTAACAGCGCCAGCACGCCGCGAATTTGCAATACGCGATCGGTGCAGAGTAACGTCAACATCGAGAGCAGCAGTTGTCTTGCGCTGACCGATTCGGGGCTTACGTTAAAGCGCGGCAGTTGTCGCCAGAGCAAGGGCACCAGTACCAGCATCATTAGCGCAGAAGCGCCATATACCGCGCGCCATCCCGCAAGATCGCTTACCAGACCTGCAAAAACCCGCGCCAGTAGCAAACCGATAAAAACACCGCCCTGTGCCGCCCCGACCACCCGGCCACGCTCCCGGATATCAGCGGCACTGGCCGCATAGGCAATCAACCCCTGCGTCATTGCCGTGCCGAGCAACCCTGTCGCCAGCATACCCACCAGCAACACCACTGTTGATTGCGCCAGCACCACGATACAGAGCGCAGCGATCAGTGCCAGCAGTTGCAATAGCATCAAACGCCGTCGCTCCACAACATCTCCGAGCGGCACCAGCACCAGTAATGCCAGTGCACAGCCTATCTGCGTTGCGGTTACCACACCGCCCACGGCTGCCTGACTGATGGCGAAATCCTGCGCCAGCATATCGAGCAGCGGTTGTGCATAGTAGACATTGGCAACGCTCAGGCCGCTGGCGATAGCAAACAACGCGACCAGACTGCGCGGCATCGCTGCCGGTCTCAGGGCGACACTGCATGCGGCGCCAACAGGCATATTGCACATCTCTTCCTTCATCGCTTCACCTGGTTGCAAAAGAAAACTAGTTGAAGGGTAAATAAACCAGTTTTAAAATGCAACCTGAATGTTTTTCATAAGGCCCGACTATGTCTCCTGCACCGCTATTCTCACACCACCCCTGCCCGGTTGCCCGTTCGGTCGATATTATCGGCGATCGCTGGGCGCTGCTTATCGTCCGCGACGCGTTCGACGGCGTACGGCGTTTTGGCGATTTTCAGCGTGGACTGGGCATGGCACGCAATATTCTCACCGATCGTCTGCGTAAGCTGGTTGACGCGGGTATCTTCACCACCCGGCCCGCTTCCGATGGCACGGCGTATCAGGAATATGTGCTCACACCAAAAGGACAGTCGCTCTTCCCGGTTATCGTCGCGCTGCGACAGTGGGGTGAAGGCAATCTGTTTGCGCCGGGTGAACCGCATTCGCTGCTGGTCGATACACGCACTGGTGAGGCCATACCTCCGATGGTCCCGCAGGGGCGTGACGGCCATACGCTAACCGGCGAAAACACCCGCGTGCGTAAAATCGGCGCATAAAAAAGGCCACTCCTTTCAGAGTGGCCAACCATGTCGAACATATTACAGCCCCTTTTAACGAGGGGCATTGAGTCTTATTTGATAATCGCTTTCAGCGCTTCGCCGATATCCGCCAGGCTGCGAACGGTTTTCACGCCCGCGGCTTCGAGAGCAGCGAACTTCTCATCCGCAGTCCCTTTACCACCAGCGATGATTGCGCCTGCGTGGCCCATACGTTTGCCTTTCGGCGCGGTCACACCGGCGATATAGCCGACAACCGGTTTGGTCACATGATCTTTGATGTAAGCAGCCGCTTCTTCTTCCGCGCTACCGCCGATCTCGCCGATCATCACAATCGCTTCGGTCTGTGGATCTTCCTGGAACAGTTTCAGGATGTCGATAAAGTTTGAACCCGGGATCGGGTCGCCACCGATACCCACGCAGGTGGACTGGCCGAAACCGTAGTCGGTGGTCTGCTTAACCGCTTCATAAGTCAGAGTACCTGAACGAGAAACGATACCCACTTTACCCGGCTGGTGAATGTGGCCCGGCATGATGCCGATTTTACATTCGCCTGGGGTAATAACGCCCGGGCAGTTCGGGCCAATCATGCGCACGCCTGCTTCGTCCAGCTTCACTTTCACGGTCAGCATATCCAGCGTCGGGATACCTTCGGTGATGGTAATAATCAGTTTAATGCCCGCGTCGATCGCTTCCAGAATAGAGTCTTTGCAGAATGGCGCCGGAACGTAAATGACGGAGGCAGTCGCACCGGTCGCTTCTACCGCTTCACGCACGGTGTTGAACACCGCCAGGCCCAGATGCGTGGTGCCGCCTTTGCCCGGCGTGACGCCGCCGACCATTTGCGTACCGTAAGCAATCGCTTGTTCGGAGTGGAAAGTACCCTGGCTACCGGTGAAACCCTGGCAGATAACTTTGGTATCTTTATTAATTAAAACGGACATTATTTCCCCTCCACTGCGGCAACAACCTGCTGAGCTGCATCCGTCAGACTTTTCGCTGCAATAATATTCAGGCCGCTGTCAGCCAGACGCTTAGCACCCAGCTCCGCGTTGTTACCTTCCAGACGAACAACAACCGGTACGTTAACACCCACTTCTTCCACCGCGCCGATGATGCCGTCGGCAATCAGGTCGCAGCGAACGATACCGCCGAAGATGTTAACCAGAACGGCTTTCACGTTTTCGTCGGAAAGAATGATTTTGAACGCTTCGGTCACGCGCTCTTTGGTTGCGCCACCGCCCACGTCAAGGAAGTTTGCCGGTTCGCCGCCGTGCAGTTTAACGATGTCCATAGTACCCATCGCCAGGCCTGCGCCGTTAACCATACAACCAATATTGCCTTCCAGCGCAACATAGTTCAGTTCCCAGTGTGCCGCCTGGGCTTCGCGCGGGTCTTCCTGCGACTGATCGCGCATTTCGCGCAGCTCGGATTGACGGAAGAGCGCGTTACCGTCAGCGCCCAGTTTGCCATCGAGGCAGATCAGGTCGCCCTGTTTAGTGATAACCAGCGGGTTAATCTCGATCAGTGCCAGGTCGCGCTCAAGGAAAATGGTCGCCAGGCCCATAAAGATTTTGGTGAACTGCTGAACCTGCTTACCTTCCAGGCCCAGTTTAAATGCCAGTTCGCGCCCCTGGTACGGCATTGGGCCGGCCAGCGGGTCAAGAGCGATTTTGTGGATAAGGTGTGGGGTCTCTTCCGCCACTTTCTCGATTTCTACGCCACCTTCGGTAGACGCCATGAACACAACGCGACGGGAGCTACGATCAACAACAGCGCCCAGATAGAGCTCTTTGCCGATGTCAGTCGCTGCTTCAACCAGAATCTGGTTAACCGGCTGGCCATTCGCGTCTGTTTGATAAGTCACCAGACGTTTACCGAGCCAGTTTTCCGCGAACGCGCGAATATCTTCTTTGCTGTTAACAACTTTTACACCGCCCGCTTTACCACGTCCACCCGCGTGTACCTGGCACTTCACTACCCACGGACCCGCGCCGATTTTGGACGCAGCCTCTTCCGCTTCACGCGGCGTCGTGCACGCATAGCCTACAGGAGCAGGCAAACCGTAACGGGCAAAAAGCTGTTTTGCCTGATATTCATGTAAGTTCATGTGTTCTATCCATCCTTCATTAATCTTGTTACGCCGGACCGCGCTACACGTATCCGGCCTACAATGCAGGTGTTCGTTTTTGTAACCCGGCAGCATGACACCGCCGGGCAAAGGACACTACACGTCCAGCAGCAGACGCGTCGGATCTTCCAGCAGCTCTTTAATCGCCACCAGGAAGCCAACGGATTCACGACCGTCAATCAGGCGGTGATCGTAAGAGAGTGCCAGATACATCATGGGCAGAATTTCAACTTTGCCATCAACAGCCATCGGGCGGTCTTTAATGGCATGCATACCCAGAATTGCGCTCTGGGGTGGGTTGATAATTGGCGTAGACATCAGCGAACCAAACACGCCGCCGTTGGTAATGGTGAAGTTACCACCGGTCAGGTCTTCAACGGTCAGCTTGCCGTCACGACCTTTTACTGCCAGATCTTTAATGCGTTTTTCGATATCGGCCATGCCCAGAGTATCCACATCGCGCAGAACCGGTGTCACCAGGCCACGCGGCGTAGAGACCGCCATGCTGACATCAAAATAGTTGTGGTACACCACATCATCGCCATCGATAGAAGCGTTCACTTCCGGGTAGCGTTTCAGCGCTTCAACCACAGCTTTCACGTAGAAGGACATAAAGCCCAGACGGATGCCATGACGTTTTTCAAAGGCATCGCCGTACTGCTTACGCAGATCCATAATCGGCTTCATGTTCACTTCGTTGAAGGTCGTGAGCATGGCGGTGGAGTTTTTCGCTTCCAGCAGACGCTCTGCCACACGTTTACGCAGACGGGTCATCGGCACGCGTTTTTCAGAACGGCCCGCCAGCTGCGGCGCAGCCGGTGCGGCAGCCGGTGCAGCAGGTTTACTTTCTTCTTTATTCGTCGGTGCTTTCGCCAGATGTTTTTCAATATCTTCGCGAGTCAGACGACCACCCACACCGGTGCCTTTAATGGCGCTGGCTTCCAGGTTATGTTCGGCCAGCAGGCGACGGATCGCCGGGCTGAGCGCGTCATTGTTTTGCTCTTCGAGAGACGCCTGCTGGCGCTGAGCCGGAGTCGACTCTTTGGCGTCAGATTTCGCGCTGCTCTCTTTGCCTGCGCTGTTACCTTCGCGCAGACGGCCCAGAATCTGGCGGGACGTTACGGTAGTGCCTTCATCCTCCAGCACTGCGTCCAGAATGCCGTCTGCCGATGCCGGTACTTCCAGTACCACTTTGTCAGTTTCGATTTCTACCAACACTTCATCGCGTTGGACGGTATCGCCCGGTTTTTTGTGCCAGGTCGCAACGGTCGCGTCAGCAACGGACTCAGGCAGGTCGGGTACAAGAATATCTACGCTACTCATTATTTATCCTTTAATTAATCGACGTTCAGCGCGTCATTGACCAGAGCTTGTTGCTGTTTCTGGTGAACGGACAGATATCCTACCGCTGGCGAAGCGGAGGCCGGGCGGCCTGCATATTGCAGTGCAGCCCCAAACGGAATCACTTCTCGCAGATGATGCTGGCTGCAGTACCATGCGCCCTGGTTGAGCGGCTCTTCCTGGCACCAGACAAAATCCTGTACATGCGCATAAGGTTTCAGCGCTTCCTGCACCGACTGGTGCGGGAATGGATACAACTGCTCAATCCTGACAATGGCGACGTCTTTCTGATCGTTCTTACGACGCTGTTCAAGCAGGTCGTAATAAACCTTACCAGAACACAGAACTACACGCTTAACCCCTTTCGGATCAAGGGCGTCAATCTCACCGATCGCGGGCATAAAGGTGCCGTTCGCCAGTTCATCGAGGCTGGAGACTGCCAGCGGGTGACGCAGCAGGGATTTTGGCGACATGACAACCAGCGGACGGCGCATACCGCGCAGCGCCTGACGACGCAGCATGTGGTAAACCTGTGCCGGGGTCGACGGTACGCAGACCTGCATGTTTTGTTCAGCACACAGCTGCAGATAACGCTCCAGGCGCGCGGAGGAGTGCTCCGGTCCCTGGCCTTCGTAACCATGCGGCAGCAGCATCACCAGACCACACATACGGCCCCATTTCTGCTCACCGGAGCTAATGAACTGGTCGATAACCACCTGGGCGCCATTGGCAAAGTCACCGAACTGCGCTTCCCAGATGGTCAGGGTGCGCGGCTCTGCGGTGGCATAACCGTATTCAAACGCCAGAACCGCTTCCTCGGACAGAACAGAGTCCCAGACTTTGAACGGCCCCTGCGCATTATGAACGTGGTGCAACGGTGTGTAAGTCGAGCCATTAGACTGGTTATGGATTACCGCGTGACGATGGAAGAACGTACCGCGACCCGAGTCTTCGCCGGACAGACGCACGGAGATACCTTCGTCAACCAGCGTCGCATAGGCCAGGTTTTCCGCACCGCCCCAGTCGAACAATTTTTCGCCCGCGGCCATCGCCTGACGGTCATTGTAAATTTTTGCCACGCGAGCCTGCATTTCAATAGACTCCGGCACCGTACTGATGCGCTTCGCCAGTTCCTGCAAGCGTTTCATTTCTACCTTGTTCGGGTAGCTCTCATCCCATTCGTGGTTGAGGTATGGCGACCAGGTGAAGGAGTGCATGTTCATCGGACGCCACTCTTTCACCACACACTCACCGGCATCCAGCGCGTCACGGTAGAGGTTCACCATTTCGGTGGCATCTTCCAGCGTCGCAACGCCGTCATGCTCCAGCTTGTCAGCATAGATTTTGCGCGGGGTCGGATGCTTTTTGATTTTCTGGTACATCAGCGGCTGGGTTGCACTCGGCTCGTCGGCTTCGTTATGGCCGTGACGGCGGTAGCAGACTAGGTCGATGAATACATCGCGTTTGAAGGTGTTGCGAAAATCCAGCGCCACGCGGGTAACGAAAGCGACGGCTTCCGGGTCATCGGCGTTAACGTGGAAAATCGGCGCCTGCACCATTTTACCGATATCGGTACAGTATGGCGTGGAGCGAGCATCCAGCGGGTTAGAGGTGGTGAAGCCGACCTGGTTGTTAATAACGATGCGGACGGTACCGCCCACTTCATACCCCCGCGCTTTGGACATGTTCAGCGTTTCCTGAACCACGCCCTGACCGGTAACTGCCGCGTCACCGTGAATAGTGATAGGAAGGACTTTATTGCTGCTCGGCTCATCCAGGCGGTCCAGACGTGCGCGTACAGAGCCCATCACCACCGGACTGACGATTTCGAGGTGCGACGGGTTAAACGCCAGCGCCAGGTGCACAAGCCCCCCTTCGGTTTCGATATCGGACGAGAAACCCATGTGGTATTTCACGTCACCCGTACCGAGGTGCTCTTTATGCTTACCGGCAAATTCGTCAAACAGGTCCTGAGGTTTTTTACCCAGCACGTTAATCAGCACGTTCAGACGACCGCGGTGCGCCATACCCAGCACCACTTCGCGCGTGCCGCTTTTACCGGCATGGCGAATCATCTCTTTGAGCATCGGCACCAGCGCATCACCGCCTTCCAGCGAGAAGCGTTTCGCACCGGGGAATTTCGCGCCCAGATAACGCTCCATCCCTTCTGCTGCCGTCAGTTCGCTGAGAAAACGTTTTTTCTCATCAGTGGTAAATGAGGCTTTACCAGCAACCGATTCAATACGCTGTTGGATCCAGCGTTTCTCTTCGGTGCTGGTAATGTGCATGTATTCGGCACCAATAGAGCCACAGTAGGTCTGTTTCAGCGCCGCGATCAAATCGCCAAGCTGCATCGTGTCTTTGCCGATGGCAAAAGAGCCGACGTTAAACGTCTCCTGGAAATCTGCCTCGGTCAGGTCATGGAATGACGGGTCGAGGTCTGCAACGCGCTCTTGCTGCCACAGTCCCAGCGGATCAAGATTGGCCTGCTGGTGACCGCGGAAACGATAGGCGTTAATGAGCTGCAGGACTTTTACCTGCTTCGCATTGGTGTCAGGGTCAGAAATTGAGGAAGAGTAACGTGAGGCATCCTTCGCCAGACGACGAAAATAATCACGTGTTTTTGAATGGAATTGATCCGGTTTCACTCCGGTGCCCGGTAACTCTTCAAACATGGAACGCCATGTCGCATCTACCGAGTCAGGATCGGTTAAGAAGTCTTCATAGAGCTGTTCTATCCAGCTCTGGTTCGAGCCAGAGAGGTAAGAAGAGTCCAGCCAGGCTTTCAAAGCGCTGTTCTGCATCGTGATCCCTTAAGCATTGTTATGCTTACTTCGCCGTGGATAACTACAACGCGCGCGGCAGGGCGCACACGTCCCGGGGTTCACTTGCGAGCTCTTCTCTTTGTTGGCCCGCGAAGGAACCTTTAAAAACTGCCCTAATCTTCATCGTTCAGGCTGCGATGATGTTGTCTTGCCACGAACGCTTCGATTTCTTCAACTGCTTACAGCGGTTTTTAAAGGTTTCCTGCATGTTCCCCTCTCCCTTGCGGGGAGAGGGTCAGGATAAGGGGAACAGCACTCCCCTCACTTTTATTACGCACTACGCTGCAACAACATCGACTTGATATGGCCGATGGCGCGCGTCGGGTTCAGCCCCTTCGGACAGACACTGACGCAGTTCATAATGCTATGGCAGCGGAATACGCTGAAAGCATCACTTAACCCCTCAAGGCGGTTATCGGTCTCGGTATCACGACTGTCAATCAGGAAGCGATATGCAGCCAGCAGGCCGGCTGGACCGATAAACTTATCCGGGTTCCACCAGAACGACGGACAGGACGTGGAGCAGCATGCACAAAGGATACATTCGTACAGTCCATCGAGTTTTTCACGCTGCTCTGGCATCTGCAGATGCTCACGTGCAGGTGGATTTTGCCCATTATTCAATAAGTAAGGCTTAATCTTCTCATATTGGGCATAGAATTGCCCCATGTCCACAACCAAATCACGGATTACCGGCAGCCCCGGCAGCGGGCGAATCACAATCTTCTGCTTACCGTTGCCCAGCGCCGACAGCGGCGTAATACACGCCAGACCGTTTTTACCGTTCATGTTCAGGCCGTCTGAACCGCATACCCCTTCGCGACAGGAGCGACGAAAAGAGAGGCTCGGGTCTTTTTCTTTCAGCTGCATCAAGGCATCGAGCAGCATCATGTCACGACCTTCTTCCCCTTCCAGCGTGTAATCCTGCATGCGCGGAGCGTCGTCGACATCCGGGTTATAGCGATAAATTGAAAACTCGAATTTCATTTTCCTGTCTCCGCATTAGTAAGTACGAATCTTCGGCGGGAAAGCCGGGCGCAGTTTCGGTTCCATATTGACGCTACGGCGCGTCATGGATTCCGTCTCTGGCAGATACAGGGAATGGCACAGCCAGTTTTCATCATCACGCTCCGGGAAGTCGAAGCGGCTATGCGCGCCACGGCTCTCGGTACGGAAGTTGGCAGATACCGCCGTCGCGTACGCGGTTTCCATCAGGTTATCCAGCTCCAGACACTCAACACGCTGGGTGTTAAATTCACTGGAGGTGTCATCCAGACGGGCATTTTTCAGACGTTCGCGAATCACTTTCAGTTGTTCAAGACCTTTCGCCATCGCGTCACCTTCACGGAAGACCGAGAAGTTATGCTGCATACATTCCTGCAACGCTTTACGGATGGTCACCGGATCTTCACCGGTGCGGTTGTTGTTCCAGCGATTGAGACGTTCCAGCGAACCTTCGATATCCGATTCACTGGCATCACGCAGAACGCCCTGCTCAGCGATAGACTCTTGCAGATGCAGACCTGCCGCACGACCAAAGACCACAAGGTCAAGCAGAGAGTTGCCGCCCAGACGGTTGGCACCGTGCACCGATACGCAGGCGATTTCGCCCACCGCAAACAGCCCAGGAATCACTACATCTTCGCCCTGCGCGTTCACCGTCAGCGCCTGACCGGTTACTTTGGTCGGGATCCCGCCCATCATATAGTGGCAAGTTGGGATCACCGGGATCGGCTCTTTTACAGGATCGACGTGCGCAAAAGTACGGGACAGCTCCAGAATGCCAGGCAAACGCGACTCCAGCACCTCTTTACCGAGGTGATCGAGTTTCAGTTTGGCATGTGGCCCCCACGGACCATCACAGCCACGACCTTCGCGGATTTCGATCATAATGGAACGTGCCACCACATCACGGCCCGCCAGGTCTTTTGCGTTCGGCGCATAGCGCTCCATGAAACGCTCACCATGTTTATTTAACAGATAGCCGCCTTCACCGCGGCAACCTTCGGTGACCAGCACCCCTGCCCCGGCGATACCGGTTGGGTGGAACTGCCACATTTCCATATCCTGCACCGGTACACCGGCACGCAGCGCCATCCCGACACCGTCGCCGGTATTGATATGCGCGTTAGTGGTGGACTGGTAAATACGACCCGCGCCGCCCGTTGCCAGCACGGTCGCCCGGGCTTTGAAGTAAACCACTTCACCGGTTTCAATGCAGAGTGCGGTACAACCGACAACTGCACCATCCTGGTTTTTCACCAGATCCAGCGCATACCACTCGGAAAAAATAGTAGTGTGGTTTTTAAGGTTTTGCTGATAAAGCGTATGTAATAACGCGTGCCCGGTACGGTCAGCCGCCGCTGCGGTACGCGCAGCCTGCTCGCCGCCGAAATTTTTCGACTGGCCGCCGAACGGACGCTGGTAGATACGGCCGTCATCGAGACGCGAAAACGGCAGGCCCATATGTTCCAGTTCCAGAATGGCTTCCGGACCGGTTTTACACATATATTCGATGGCATCCTGGTCGCCGATGTAATCGGAACCTTTTACCGTATCGTACATGTGCCATTCCCAGTTATCTTCGTGGGTATTACCCAGCGCTACCGTAATGCCACCCTGCGCGGATACGGTGTGAGAACGGGTTGGAAAAACTTTAGAAAGCAGCGCGCAGGTCTGGCCGCTTTGGGAAATTTGTAACGCCGCGCGCATACCTGCGCCGCCTGCGCCAATAACGACAGCATCAAATTCTCTGACTGGCAGTTTCATCACACACCCCACACCACAACGAATCCATAAATAACGTAAGCCGCGAGTGCAACGACGATAGCCAGTTGCAGAATCAGGCGCACAGCCAGCGGTTTAACGTAGTCGGTCAACACCTGCCACATGCCAATCCAGGCATGAATCAAAATGGAGAACAATGCCAGCAGGGTGAAGACTTTTGTGAATGCGGATGAGAAGAAGCCTGTCCAGACTTGCCAGGTAATATCGCCAGTGATAGCGAAAAAACCGACCATATAGATGATATAGAGCGTCAGGACAATTGCGGTAGCGCGGACGAGAATGAAGTCATGTACGCCGTTGCGTCCTAATGCGGAGGCGTTGCTTACCATACGAGGACTCCTGCGAGAAGTGAAAGCACGACAGTAATTGCAAATGACACGTTGGCGGAACGTTTTCCTGCCTCAAAAGTTTCTTCCAGCCAGCCAAAATCCATCAGCATGTGGCGAATACCGCCAACTGCATGATAAGCCAGCGCAGTCAGAATGCCCCACAAAATGAATTTAACAAAAAAACCACTCATAATAGCGGAGGCGGACTGGAAACCTTCTTCGGATGACAGCGACAGGCCCAGCAACCACAGCAGGATACCGACCGCCACAAAAGTGATGACGCCGGAAACGCGGTGAAGAATGGACGCTATTGCCGTAACAGGAAACCGGATCGTTGTAAGATCCAGATTAACAGGTCTTTGTTTTTTCACATTTTTTATCATGAATAACGCCCACATGCTGTTCTTATAGTTTCCTTCCTCCGGTCTGCTTGCGGGTCAGACAGCGTCCTTTTCTATAACTGCGCGTAATGCAAAAACTCAGCTTCCAGATGCGAAACGACAGGTTACAACGCTGGGTGGCTCGGGATTGCAGGGTATTCCGGAGACCTGGCGGCAGTATAGGTCGTTCACAAAATCATTACAATTATCCTACATATAGTTTGTCGGGTTTTATGCTGAACAGTGATCATGGTCACGATAACAACATTATTTTAAAATTTAATCATCTGATTTGACAAAAGTTAAACATTCTTGTTACAAACTTCATCAGAAGAGAGATATAATTCGCAAAAGTTATGGGGTCTATCTTTCACCTGCAAATAAGTTATGCAACAGTGAGATGAAGTTGACCGAATTTATCAGGACAGTTATTAGTGATAGCAGGTTTGACAAAATCCGACTGCTAAGAACCTGATTTGTTGCTGTTTTGACTGTACTTTCAATGTGTACCTGCTAGCGCCCATCGCTCTGTACCCTGGTTTTTCCTCTCATCAGAGCAGCGAGCCAAATAATAATCTGGTAGCGTTAAAAGGCAGTTTGAATGCAAATCCGGTAACAGGTAGTCTTAAGCAATAAGGCGCTAAGGAGACCGTAAATGGCTGATAAAAAAGCAAACATCACCTACAATGGTGACGCTGCTATTGAACTGGATGTGCTAAAGGGCACGCTCGGTCAGGATGTTATTGATATCCGTAGTCTCGGTTCAAAAGGTGTATTCACTTTTGACCCAGGTTTCACCTCTACCGCATCATGCGAATCCAAAATCACCTTCATTGATGGCGACGAAGGTATCCTGTTGCATCGTGGTTTCCCTATCGACCAACTGGCTACCGATTCCAACTATCTGGAAGTATGCTATATCCTGCTGTACGGCGAAAAACCGACGCAAGAACAATACGATGAGTTCAAACTTACCGTTACCCGCCACACGATGATTCACGAACAGATTACCCGTCTGTTCCATGGCTTCCGTCGTGACTCCCACCCGATGGCGGTCCTGTGTGGCGTTACCGGTGCGCTGGCGGCGTTCTACCACGACTCTCTGGACGTGAACAATCCGCGTCACCGTGAGATCGCGGCCTTCCGTCTGCTGTCCAAGATGCCGACCGTGGCAGCGATGTGTTACAAATACTCTATCGGTCAACCTTTCGTTTATCCGCGCAACGATCTCTCCTACGCGGGCAACTTCCTGAACATGATGTTCTCCACGCCGTGTGAAAAATATGAAGTTAACCCGGTGCTGGAACGCGCAATGGACCGTATCCTGATCCTGCACGCTGACCATGAACAGAACGCTTCCACCTCCACCGTCCGTACCGCAGGCTCCTCGGGCGCTAACCCGTTTGCATGTATCGCTGCGGGTATTGCCTCCCTGTGGGGACCGGCGCACGGCGGCGCAAACGAAGCTGCTCTGAAAATGCTCGAAGAGATCAGCACCGTTAAACACATTCCGGAATTCCTGCGTCGCGCCAAAGACAAGAACGATTCGTTCCGTCTGATGGGCTTCGGTCACCGTGTCTACAAAAACTATGACCCGCGTGCAACCGTAATGCGTGAGACCTGCCACGAAGTATTACGTGAACTGGGTACTAAAGATGATCTGCTGGAAGTGGCGATGGAACTTGAGCATATTGCGCTCAACGACCCCTACTTCATCGAACGTAAGCTTTACCCGAACGTGGACTTTTACTCTGGCATCATCCTTAAAGCGATGGGCATTCCCTCTTCCATGTTTACCGTTATCTTCGCGATGGCACGTACCGTGGGCTGGATTGCGCACTGGAACGAAATGCACGACGACGGCATTAAAATTGCCCGTCCACGTCAGCTGTACACCGGTTATGAAAAACGCGATTTCAAAACCGATCTCGAAAAGCACTAAACTGCTGATGATAAAAAACCCGCTACGGCGGGTTTTTTATTGGTCGTCATCTGCCGACAATGGCACATCTGCTCTGCTAAACAGGATTATTTCTGGCACCCCGGGCAGCCATAAAAAGGGCGCGAGGAGAGAGTAGTTTTTTCAATCATAGTGCCACAGCGCCCGCAGGCCTCACCGTCCCGGTGAAAAACGTTAAAGCGAAATAGCGCCCCGTGGTGGTGATTTTCATCCACCCTGCCGCGCGTCTGGTAGGAAAGACGGGGAATATCAAGCAGCGCCCTTGCCAGTCTGTCCAGCTGAGCCTCATTGAGATCGATCGCTTTATGCTGAGGCGCAAGCGCGGCATGCCACAGAATTTCAACGCGCAAATAATTTCCCAATCCGGCGAGAAACGCCTGGTCAAGCAGCAAACCGGAAAACTGACGGCGACAAAAGCGGGGAGATAATAATCGCGATTTGACCTGCTCTACGGTCAGCGACATATCCAGCACATCCGGGCCTACGCGCTGTAAGAAAGGGTGAACCGCCAGCTCGTCGGCGGTCAGCATCTCAATGTCGGATGCGCTGTAAAGCAAAATGACTTTGTCTTTTGCCGCCAGCCGTACACGCAACACGCGATTGGTTTCTGTCACCTCGCCTGCATCGGCCACCCGCCAGACGCCATACAGCTGATTATGGCTGTACATCGTCATGCCACTGGAAAAGTGGGTCAACAGCGCTTTTCCACGTGTTTCAATACGTTCAACACACTCGGCGATGAGCGTCGGCGCGAAAGTCTGAAGATGGGGAAAAGCAAACCAGACATCCGTGAGCGGTTTACCTTTTATGGCCGCTTCAAGACTGTCTGCTGCGCGGCGAATTTCCGGGCCTTCTGGCATAACAGCTTCCTTTTAACTTTCTGCACTCACAACAATACCATACTGATCGAACGCCTCACGCAGGCGGCGGGCAAACGCCAGCGCATGCTCGCCATCGCCATGCAGGCAGACGGTTTGCGCCCGTAACGGAACATCATGCCCGTTGACGCTTTTTACCTTGCCGGATAACACCATCCCCAGCGTTTGCGTCAGTGCTGTTTCGTCATCGTTAATTAACGCCCCCGGCTGTGAACGTGGCACCAGCGTGCCATCATCCTGATAACCGCGATCGGCAAACACTTCCTCGCGCGTGGTAAGGTGAATGCGTTTTGCGGCGCGAATAAGCTCGCTGCCGGCAAGGCCGACCAGAATTAACGCCGGGTCACAGTCGCGAACCGCACGGGCGATAGCCTCTGCCAGTTGTGGGTCGACGGCGGCCTGGTTATAAAGCATACCGTGCGGCTTGACGTGGACCATGCGCCCCCCTTGCGCGCGCGCAATCGCCGCCAGCGCGCCGCACTGGTAAAGCGTCTGCGCGTAGACGGTTTCCGGGGGTAACTGCATCGCCGTGCGACCAAAATTCTCCCGGTCAGCAAAGCCTGGATGCGCCCCCACCGCAACCCCATTTTTTAATGCTTCGCGTACACATTCGCGCATGGTTTGCGCGTCGCCCGCATGGAAACCACAGGCGATATTGGCCGATGAGACCAGTTGCAGAAGTGCGGCATCGTTGCCGCACCCCTCCCCCAGATCGGCGTTTAAATCAATTTTCATTACGCAACCGCCATGATAGCTGTGCCAGGTAACGCTGCTGGTCTTGTCGTGCCGCCAGCGCCTCCTCCAGCGTACAGGGGACAAAATGGATAGGATGGCCAAGAGGGATCTGCGCCAGATGATACATATCGGCCTCGATGATGCAGGCAATCCGTGGATAGCCGCCCGTTGTCTGGGCATCATTCATCAGAACAATAGGCTGCCCATTTGGCGGCACCTGCACCACACCGGGTAAAAGCCCATGGGAAACCAGTTCGCGATCGGTTGAGCGGATTAATTTATGGCCCTGCAAACGGTATCCCATACGGTTGCTTTGCGGATCGAGATGCCAGGGCACGCGCCAGAAGGCTTCTTGCGAATGCTGATCAAACTCCCGGTACTCCGGCCCCGGCAGTGCGCGGATGCGGTTGCCCCATAACAGCTGCTTCACCCCTTGCGGCCCTTTAAAGTTTTGCGTAACAGACCGTAGCGGAATTTCATCACCATCCCGAAGCAAGCGGCCTTCCAGACCACCTAACCCGGTTTTTAAATCAGTACTGCAGGAACCCAGCACTTCCGGCACATCCAGACCACCAGCCACCGCCAGATAGCTGCGCATGCCGTGCTGTGGTCGTTTAAGTACCAGTTTTTGCCCCGCCTGGACCGGGTATCGCCAGCCTGTCCAGACCGCTTTTCCATCGAGTTTGGCTTCACACCCCGCACCTGTCAGCGCAAACCACGTCGGTTCGCTGAACTGCACCTCACACTGACCGAGCGTTATCTCAAGGCCTGGCGCATCACCATCGTTACCAACCAGCGCATTGGCAATATGCAGTGCCGGGCCATCCAGCGCGCCACAGTAGCTCACGCCGGATTGCCGCAGTCCCAGGCGTTTACCTGCCTGGATTGTGGTATAGATGCCCGCACGAAGAATTTTCAGCATATGCCCTCCTTACGCGGAATAAAGCGCAGCGTGTCGCCGGGGCGAAGTAAGACAGGTTCTGCAAGCGAAGGGCTAAACAGCGGTAGTTCCGTGCGGCCAATCAGGTTCCAGCCACCCGGCGTTTCCAGCGGATAGATCCCCGTTTGCGCACCGCCGATGGCAACAGAACCGGCAGGCACACGCACACGAGGTTCGGCGCGACGCGGCGTGGCGAGGTTTTCTGGCATGCCGCCCAAATAGGGAAAACCCGGCTGAAAACCTAAAAACCACACCACATAATCAATGGAAGCATGCAGATCGACGACCTGCTTTTGCGTAAGCCCGGTGTGGCGCGCCACATCAGGAAGGTCAGGTCCGGCATCGCCACCGTAGATAACCGGAATGTCGATCTGCCGTGATTCTGGCTCCAGCGCTTCACTCTCCTCCCACCAGCGCTGTAAACGCTCAATGGCATCCAGCGCCAGGGTTTGTGGCTCGCGCAGCACCACGGTGATGTTATTCATCCCCGGAATAGCTTCCACCACATCGGATACCTCTGCCAGACGCTGCGTTAAGCGCCAGATACGTTTTTGCGTGGCCAGCGTAACCGGAGGCTCCAGCTCCAGCACGACGGCAGTCTCACCTAACAGATAACAACGTGCTCGCTGCACTTTCCCGCTCCTTTCTCCACAGGTACGTTACCGATACAAGAATTAAGATAACGTGCACAGTAGGTTCCGTCGACAGGCATATCTCTGATGAATAACCGTCCCGCCTCCGGGAAAGGAAAAGAAGACTAATAATAATTAATCAGGTAGGTCACTTTCCCGTTGGCCTTCCCGGCACGAATATCACTGATGCCTGGTGCCGTCTGCATATAGCGCGCCACCAGCGGGATGGTATATGTCGCCCCTTGGACAGGGGACATCGTGTAATTTTTGGAGCCTTTACCCGATGAAAAGTCAACAAGCTGCGGGGAAGCTGAAGTGCCGTAAGCAAGCTGGATCCCCACCCCTGTCGCCGCGTTGCTGCCTGCGTCAACGGGCATGATCCCCTGACTGCTGGTGGTGGCATTACCGGGCATCAGCGTCACAGTCATAATGTTATTGGTTGTTCTGCCCGGCGTACTGGTTTTCCCGGTACCATAAAAAATCGGGCAGTTAATGAGACGAATACTGGCATCCGTCCATGGGCTGGCAAACTTTCCACCTTCCCGGTAATTTGCGTCATTGGTATGGTGGTTGCCAAGGTTAACCGAAACATCCGGTGTGTCGCAGGTGGCATTCAGCACATTAAAGGCGGCACTGGCAAAGCTAAAACGTATAAGCGACACGTCGCCATTAGGTAATCTGGTGGTATCACTGCTGTTGGAAATTTTAATCCCAATGGCAATATTCGGTATAGCAAGCGCACTGATATTAACCACCCGGGTACCGTCCGGAATATTGTCATATTTAATTAACTCAACATCAAACGTTATACTTGTAAAGTACACGTTAAGCTTATCGTTACTATAGTTTTCCACGCTCTTGGTATATGGAAAAGTCTTTCCGGCCCACCAGGCAATGAGTCCAATACCCGGAACATCCGTTTTATAAATACGCTTACCACTCAGCGTAACCGCATCGCCACCACTTTCATAAAAATAGGTTACTGCACGACTGTAATTTCCTGCCGTATTACAGACAATAGCAGATGTTGGACCTCTATTAATCGTATAGCGGTATAGTACCTGTCCGACTGGAGCGCCGGGGTCGATAGAGATATTAACGTTCGAAGGCAGCGTTATCGTTGCCTGGTCGGTATTATAGCTGCAATCCGTGCCCCACGCCGCTGCATATATTGGTTTACTCACTGCCATTAATACCAATAAGCATAGTAATAAATAATTGCGCATTTTCTTTTCCCTATGGTTGCTTCATCGCTGTTATTTCAGCGCTGACGATAATCTTTGCTCTCTGCCCAAATCATCGATAATGGTGTAATCCACACCGGAGACCCCGGCCGGTATTTCTGCTGTCGCCAGCCTGGCCTGGCCAAAGGGAGAAACCATTTCTCCCGCAACCGACACGGTTTTCCCCGCTGCCATCCACTCCACGTTGAGCAGCGAAATATTATAAGGCGTGGGGTTAAAGACGCTTAATGCGCCGGATTCGTTTTTCCATTGCAGTTTTTGCGCAGCGTCCTCAGCTTTAAAATTTAACGCTGAGGGTCGGAAAAAGAGTTTGATACGCGTCTGGTAAGCCACATTAAGTAAATGATGTCTGCTGTCAGATTTTTTAGGCGGCACAGCCAGCACATTCAGCCAGAAAATGGATTCACGATCTTCGGGCAGGGGTTTCCCGGTATAGATCAGGCGCAGTGTCTGTCCTTTTCCACCGTCAATACGGGTGATCGGCGGCATAATAACGAACGGCACCGTGTTTTTCCCCGGAGTTACCAGCGGATCACCCGTGTCTATCCAGCTTTGTACCAGTGAGGGATGCGTTCCGGTATTTCTCAGGTTCACCGTCACTTCTTTTTTATCTGCGGAGTAAATAACGCGGGTACTATCGATAACGATTCCTGCATGTGCAGTAAAGCTCATAATGACTAAAACAAAAGTGATAATGAATCTGTGCTGTTCATCCATAACATGACCTTGTGTTGTATTTTTGGCGTCCGGCACAATTATTTAATACAGCACTCTCTCAGAATAGAAATTTTAAGCACCCGGTTGTTCGGGAAAGGTAATAAGGACTTTTTTCTCCTTAAAATGGAGATCATCAGCCGAACGGCTTTTTACGTTTAAGAAATTAATTACACCTCTTTTCAGGACCCAGTGGAGCTGCTAATACATAATCACGATAAAAATTCAGTGATTAAGAAACAACTCATCAGAAGTAATATCAAAAGTGCGTGTACGCGACCCCCTTGCGAGGATCGCGCAATGTTATTTATGCCGGATTCGGAATATCAATAAACGTGACGTCCAACTCTGTATTTTCGTTCAGCCATTCACTCAGCGCACGAATACCGCCACGCTCGGTGGCATGATGACCTGCCGCGAAGAAATGCAGATTCTGCTCACGCGCAGAGTGAATAGTTTGCTCGGAGACCTCTCCGGTAATAAACGCGTCAACGCCAAAACGGGCCGCACTGTCGATAAAGCCTTGTCCACCACCGGTACACCAGGCGACACGCTTAATCAGTTCGGGCCCGGTATCACCGCTCCACAATGGCCTGCGCCCCAGACGGGCTTCAATCCAGGATGCCAGTTCCAGACCAGGTACCGGCATCGCCAGTTCGCCCCATGGCAGCAGCGCATCACCGTCAACGGTACCCATCACTGTGATCCCCAAAAGCGAGGCCAGCTGTACGTTATTGCCCAGCTCAGGGTGTGCATCCAGCGGCAGGTGCCAGCCGTAGAGGTTAATATCATTCGCCAGCAGTGTTTTCAGGCGATTACGCTTCATACCGCGAATGATGGCCGGTTCGTTCTTCCAGAAATAGCCATGGTGCACTATCACCGCATCGGCCTCCTGGCGTACCGCTTCATCAAGCAATGCCTGGCTTGCGGTCACCCCAGTGATAATTTTTTTGACGGTTTCGCGTCCCTCAACCTGCAGGCCATTCGGGCCGTAATCGCTGAACGCCGCACTGTTGAGTTTTTCGTTGATCAGTTTTTCCAGTTCGGTATTTTTCATCATCACTCTCTTTACGATTTACGGGCGGCTTCATAGGCCGCAAGTGTGGCAGTACGAGCCTGTTTATGATCCACTATCGGTCGCGGATAATTCAGAGACATTCCCCTTTTATCCGCCCATGCCCAGGGATCGTGAATAGCTTTACCTGGCACAGCAGCAAGTTCGGGGATCCACTGCCGGATAAATTTGCCATCGGTATCAAACCGTTCCCCCTGGGTCGTGGGGTTAAAGATACGGAAATAGGGTGCGGCATCTGTTCCCGTCGACGCCGCCCACTGCCAGCCCCCATTATTCGCAGCCAGGCAGCCATCAATCAACTGCGTCATAAAATAACGCTCGCCCAAACGCCAGTCGATCAAGAGATCTTTTACCAGAAAACTGGCAACGATCATCCGCAAGCGATTATGCATCCAGCCTGTACTATTTAACTGACGCATGGCCGCATCCACAATCGGATAACCCGTTCTCCCCTCCTCCCAGGCGCGAAGCTGCTCAGGATGGTTATTCCATTTCACATTATCGGTCCATGGAATGAAAGGACGGTGCTTACATAAATCAGGATGATAAGTCAGTAAATGGCGATAAAACTCCCGCCAGATCAGCTCATTTAACCATACGGCCCCGGCACCGCCATTCAACGCCTCAGGCTGCCCGGCCAACAGACGATGCAAACATTGTCGCGGCGAAAGAACGCCTAACGCCAGGCAGGCAGAAAGGCGGCTGGTGCCTTCAATTGCCGGGAAATCCCGCTGTTGCTCGTAAGCGGCGGCGTGTTGCTGGCAAAAAGATCGCAGGCGCTGAATTGCCGTTTTCTCATCCGCCGCAAACAGAATTGAATCAAATTCTTCTTGAGGATAATCAAACGCCAGCGTCGCAAGCGCCCCATTTAATGCGCCTCCTGCACGAACATCTGGTGCGCTCACACATACAGGTAGCTCGTCTTTCAGCCGCCGCAAAAAGGCGTTTTTAAACGGCGTGAAGACTTTATACATTTCATGATTGCCGGTCACGACGCTACCTGGTGCCAGCATCACGCTGTCATCGAATCCCTGGCATGCGACGTCGGGCAGCGCTTTCTCTACCGCCGCATCGCGCAGGCGTTCGTTCACTTCGTACTGGTAGTTATAAAAAAGATGGCTGACCTTTTCCTGGGCGCAAATCGCCGCCACGGTGTCAACGCTGGCGGCAAAATCATCGACTTCCCTGTAGATTAATGGAATGCCTCTCTGCGCCAGCGCCTGCTGGAGGGCATTGAGGTGGGCGGCAAGAAACGCGGCCTGCCGCGGGGCCATCGCATGTTTTTTCCACTGCCCAGGGGTGGCGATAAACAGGGCTTTGACACAGGCTTCGCGATCATTGCAGGCGGCCGCGAGGGCATAATTATCATGTACGCGCAAATCCGCGCGAAACCAGACCAGATGGGTGGTCATAACTCTCCAGGTCACAGATATCCGTCAGAAAATGTCCTTAGTGTGTTAAAGGAAGGTTGCAAGTGCAAGCAGAGGTTACTTCCTGAAACAACAGCGTGGGTTAAGTGTAGCGTCTGGATGGCAAGCATAACGTGACATATAAAAATGCATTGCCCTGAACAGGGTTTATGACTTCCCCAACGGACTGTAGATTCTGAGGTAAAAAAAAACCGCTACGTCAAAACGTAGCGGTTTTTTTATTGCTGAGTGTAATCAATTGATCAATAAAAATCGCAGGTCACTTTTTCGGCCTGAGCCATCCATACCGGTTTATCGCTGGTTTTCGCCCAGACGCGATGCAGATAGCTATAAAAACGTGCGCGGTCTTTCCAGAACATCATTACCGGCAATGCCAGTACGCCAGCCAGCACGGCGAAAATGCGACGCATCAGGACGATATGAACTGGAAATGTTTTATATACGGTCATAATTCTCTCCCCTTTGTTGGCCGGTAACATTCACCGGAAAAATGTTTCCCCATAACAGAGATCGTTTATGGATCCTGTGGGGCGCATCTGAATCTGGTTAAAATAGTACCGTTTTGTTTGTAATTTTACTACTCATCCGACCACTATTTTTTGTCAATTTTGGCGTTATTTACATTCAGCCCGTAATTAAGTTACATAAAAGTTAAATTAATACTAAACATTAGTTAAAATAGGGTCTTCTCCATTTTTATATTTTTTTTACACCCACCCGTCTGATTTTTGCGAAATCTTTGCACGCAAAATCCTACGCTCACAGCAATCCCTAAAACACCTGGAGGTGGATTGTGAGTGCAGGCGTCGTAACCGGTATCGTGCTGGTTTTCCTGTTGTTGGGCTATCTGGTCTATGCCCTGATTAACGCGGAGGCTTTCTGATGGCAGCCCAGGCGTTTTTACTGATTGCCAGCTTTTTACTGGTCCTGTTTATTCTTGCTCGCCCTTTAGGGACGCTTCTGGCGAAGATTATCGTCGGCGCTCCCCTTCCCGGCGTGTCAACGTTCGAGAACAGCCTGTGGCGCATGATGGGAATTGATTCCCGGGAAATGGGCTGGCTCCAGTATCTGATGGCGATACTGTGGCTTAATATTTTCGGTCTGGTGCTGCTTTTCGTCATGCTGATATTGCAGGGTATATTACCTTTTAACCCGCAACAGTTTCCTGGATTGTCCTGGCATCTGGCGCTGAACACCGCCGTGAGTTTCGTGACGAACACCAACTGGCAATCCTATTCAGGTGAAACCACCCTGAGCTATTTCAGTCAGATGGTGGGATTGACGGTACAAAACTTCCTCTCTGCCGCCACCGGTATTGCGGTCATTTTCGCTCTGATCCGCGCTTTTGCCCGTCATAGCGTAACGACGCTCGGTAATGCATGGGTAGATTTAACCCGCATTACGCTGTGGGTGCTGTTGCCCCTGTCGCTGGTTATTGCACTGATCTTTATTCAACAAGGCGCATTGCAAAACGTCCTGCCTTACCAGCCTTTTACCTCTCTTGAAGGGGCAAAACAGCTGCTGCCGATGGGGCCCGTTGCCTCGCAGGAAGCCATTAAAATGCTGGGGACCAACGGCGGCGGTTTCTTTAATGCCAACTCCTCGCACCCCTTTGAAAACCCTACAGCATTAACCAACTTCGTGCAGATGCTGGCGATCTTTTTAATCCCGGCAGCGCTGTGTTTCGCCTTTGGTGATGCGGTCAGCGATCGCCGCCAGGGACATGCCATTCTGTGGGCGATGTCGGTCATCTTCGTCATTTGCGTCGCTGTGGTTATGTGGGCCGAGTGGCAGGGTAATCCGCACTTCCTGACGCTGGGTGGCGACAGTGCCATCAATATGGAAGGGAAAGAGAGTCGCTTTGGCATTCTTGTCAGCAGCCTGTTTGCAGTCATCACCACATCGGCCTCCTGTGGCGCCGTTAACGCCATGCATGACTCCTTTACCGCGCTGGGCGGGATGGTGCCAATGTGGCTGATGCAAATCGGCGAAGTGGTATTTGGCGGCGTGGGTTCCGGCTTATATGGCATGTTGCTGTTTGTATTGCTGGCAGTGTTTATCGCCGGGCTGATGATTGGGCGCACCCCGGAATACCTCGGCAAAAAGATCGATGTGCGTGAAATGAAAATGACCGCGCTGGCGATCCTCGTCACACCGGCCCTTGTGCTGATCGGAACCGCGCTGGCAATGATGACCGAAGCGGGGCGCAGCGGCATGCTCAATCCGGGTATTCACGGTTTTAGCGAAGTGCTGTATGCGGTCTCCTCTGCTGCGAATAATAACGGCAGCGCCTTTGCTGGCCTGAGCGCAAATACGCCGTTCTGGAACTGTCTGCTGGCGTTTTGCATGTTCATTGGTCGCTTCGGCATCATTGTGCCGGTCATGGCGATTGCCGGCTCGCTGGTTAACAAGAAAATCCAGCCCGCCAGCACCGGGACGCTGCCCACGCACGGCGCGCTGTTTATCGGCCTGTTGATCGGTACCGTATTGCTTGTTGGTGCCCTGACCTTTATTCCTGCACTGGCCCTGGGTCCGGTGGCGGAATACCTCTCTTTACGTTGATTTGCGGAGTATTTGTCATGAGTCGCAAACAAATGGCCCTGCTCGAACCGACGCTGGTGCGTCAGGCGCTGATTGATTCCATTACCAAACTGAGTCCGCATGTTCAGTGGCGCAACCCGGTTATGTTTATCGTCTGGATTGGCAGCGTGCTGACCACGCTGCTGGCGATTGCGATGGCAAGCGGATATCTCGACGGCAGCGCCTGGTTTACCGGCGCGGTCAGTCTGTGGCTGTGGTTTACCGTCCTGTTCGCCAACTTCGCCGAAGCGCTGGCGGAAGGTCGCAGCAAAGCGCAGGCCAACAGCCTCAAAGGAGTGAAGAAAACAGCCTTCGCCCGCAAATTACGTGCGCCGCAGCATGATGCACAAATCGACCACATTCCCGCGGCTGATTTGCGTAAAGGTGATGTGGTGCTGGTGGAAGCAGGCGATATTATCCCCTGCGACGGTGAAGTCATTGAGGGTGGCGCATCGGTGGATGAAAGCGCCATTACCGGGGAGTCTGCGCCGGTCATCCGCGAATCCGGCGGCGACTTCGCCTCCGTCACCGGCGGCACGCGCATTCTGTCTGACTGGCTGGTGATTCAGTGTAGCGTTAACCCTGGCGAAACCTTCCTTGATCGGATGATTGCCATGGTGGAAGGCGCCCAGCGTCGTAAGACCCCGAATGAGATCGCGCTGACCATTCTGCTGGTCGCTCTGACTATTGTCTTCCTGCTGGCGACCGCTACCCTGTGGCCATTCTCGGTCTACGGCGGCACCCCGGTCAGCGTAACCGTCCTTGTGGCCCTGCTGGTTTGTCTGATCCCGACCACCATCGGCGGTCTGCTGTCAGCCATCGGCGTCGCCGGGATGAGCCGTATGCTCGGCGCCAATGTGATTGCCACCAGCGGACGCGCTGTGGAAGCGGCAGGTGATGTCGATGTACTGCTGCTGGACAAAACCGGCACCATCACACTTGGCAACCGACAGGCCTCCGAGTTCCTGCCTGCCAATGGCGTGGACGAAAAAACCCTGGCTGATGCCGCACAGCTCTCTTCGCTGGCGGATGAAACGCCGGAAGGCCGCAGCATTGTGGTGCTGGCCAAGCAGCGTTTTAACCTGCGTGAGCGGGATGTACAAAGCCTGCAGGCGACGTTTGTCCCCTTTACCGCGCAGACCCGTATGAGCGGCATTAACGTACAGGGGCGGATGATCCGCAAAGGCTCAGTGGATGCCATTCGTCGTCATATTGAGGCTAACAACGGTCAGTTCCCGGCCGATGTCGAGCAGCGAGTGGAGCAGGTAGCGCGTCTTGGGGCTACACCGCTGGTCGTGGCGGAAGGGGCGCGCGTACTGGGAGTAATTGCACTTAAAGATATCGTAAAAGGCGGCATCAAAGAGCGTTTTGCTCAACTGCGGAAAATGGGGATCAAGACAGTCATGATCACCGGCGATAACCGTCTTACTGCCGCCGCTATCGCCGCCGAAGCCGGGGTGGATGATTTCCTGGCCGAAGCGACCCCGGAAGCAAAACTGGCGCTGATTCGCCAGTATCAGTCAGAAGGCCGCCTGGTGGCGATGACTGGCGATGGCACTAACGACGCCCCGGCGCTGGCGCAGGCAGATGTTGCGGTGGCCATGAATTCCGGGACCCAGGCCGCGAAAGAGGCCGGTAATATGGTGGATCTGGACTCCAACCCCACCAAGCTGATTGAGGTTGTGCATATCGGCAAGCAGATGCTGATGACCCGTGGTTCGCTGACCACATTCAGTATTGCCAACGACGTGGCGAAATATTTTGCCATCATCCCGGCAGCATTTGCCGCCACTTACCCGCAACTCAATGCGCTGAACGTGATGCACCTGCACTCCCCGGCCTCGGCCATTCTGAGTGCGGTCATCTTCAACGCCCTGATCATCGTCTTTTTAATTCCGCTGGCGTTGAAAGGGGTGAGCTACAAGCCATTGACGGCCTCCGCCATGCTGCGCCGCAACCTGTGGGTCTATGGTCTGGGCGGACTGGTAGTGCCGTTTATCGGCATCAAGATTATTGACCTGTTGCTGACTCTGTTTGGCCTGGTGTAAGAGGGATAAAAAAATGGCTTTGATTCGTCCTGCATTTTTACTCTTAATTGTACTGACGTTGATTACCGGCGGGCTCTACCCGCTGGTTACCACGGCGCTGGGGCAGTGGTTGTTCCAGACGCAGGCTAACGGCTCGCTTATTCGTGAAGGAGACGATGTGGTTCGCGGCTCCCGTCTGATTGGGCAGAATTTCACGGCTGCCGGATATTTTCACGGACGCCCTTCCGCTACCGCCGATGCGCCCTATAATCCGATGGCATCCGGTGGTAGTAATCTGGCAGCCAGCAACCCCGAGCTGGATAAAGAAGTGAGCGCGCGAGTCGCCCAGTTACGACAGGAAAACCCACAGGCCGATGCCCATGTGCCGGTGGAATTGATAACAACATCGGCCAGTGGCCTGGATAACAATCTGACGCCGCAGGCCGTGGCCTGGCAGATCCCGCGTGTGGCCCAGGCACGTAATCTACCCGCCGCAACTATTGCCCGGTTAGTAGAAGAAAATACCACTCACCCGCTTTTTGATTTTATTGGTCAGCCGGTGGTGAATATCGTTGAACTGAATCTGGCGCTGGATGCGCTCAAGGATAAATAAGTCATGACAGACGAGCCTTTGCGCCCGGACCCCGACAGGCTGCTGGAACATGCAGCGACGGATCATCGCGGTAAACTGAAAATCTTCTTCGGCGCCTGTGCCGGCGTCGGGAAGACGTTTGCCATGCTGCAGGAGGCACAGCGGCTACGGGCGCAGGGGCTGGATATTCTGGTAGGCGTGGTGGAAACCCACGGACGTAAGGAGACCGCCGCCCTGCTCAATGGGCTGGCGGTACTGCCGCCAAGACGTATCGCCCATCGCGCTCGCCTGATTCAGGAATTTGACCTTGACGCCGCCCTTGCGCGGCGTCCGGCGTTGATACTCATGGATGAACTGGCGCACAGCAACGCGCCCGGCTCCCGTCATCCGAAACGCTGGCAGGATGTAGAAGAGTTGCTCGAAGCAGGCATCGATGTTCTGACCACCGTTAATGTGCAGCACCTGGAAAGCCTGAACGATGTCGTCAGCGGCGTTACCGGCGTGCAGGTGCGCGAAACGGTGCCAGACCCCTTTTTTGATGCTGCGGATGAAATTGTGCTGGTCGACCTTCCGCCAGACGATTTACGCCAGCGCCTGCACGAAGGCAAAGTTTATATCGGCGGCCAGGCCGAACGCGCTATCGAGCATTTCTTTCGTAAAGGCAACCTTATTGCCTTACGTGAACTGGCCCTGCGCCGAACAGCCGACCGCGTTGATGACCAGATGCGAGCCTGGCGCGACCGCCTTGGGGACGAAAAAGTCTGGCATACGCGCGACGCCATCCTGCTCTGCGTCGGTCATGGTACGGGGAATGAGAAACTGATCCGCACCGCCGCCCGTCTGGCAGCAAAACTGGGTAGCGTCTGGCACGCGGTCTATGTTGAGACCCCTGCCCTGCACCGTTTACCTGAACAACAACGTCGGGCGATACTCGCCTCACTACACCTGGCGCAAGAGCTGGGCGCGGAGACGGCAACCCTCTCCGACCCGGCAGAGGATAAAGCCATCTTGCGCTACGCCCGCGAGCATAACCTCGGCAAAATTCTCATCGGCAGGCGCAATAAACGACGCTGGTTTGGCGCTGAATCCTTTGCAGACCGACTGGCGCGCCGCGCGCCGGATCTCGATCTGGTGATCATTGCCCCGGATGATGCCCCCGTTACGCTCCCCTCTCGTCCCGGCGACAGCCGTCCATTTATGGAAAAATGGCGCGTCCAGTTAAAAGGCTGTCTGGTCGCTGTCGCCTTGTGCGCCGCCATTACACTTATTGCAATGCAGTGGCTGATAGCGTTTGACGCCGCCAACCTGGTGATGGTTTATCTGCTTGGCGTGGTGGTGATCGCGCTACTGTATGGTCGCTGGCCCTCGGCCTTTGCCACAGTGATAAATGTCGTCAGCTTTGATCTCTTTTTTATTGCGCCACGCGGTACGCTGGCCGTTTCCGATGTGCAATACCTGCTTACGTTTGGCGTGATGCTGACGGTTGGTCTGGTGATCGGTAACCTTACCGCCGGTGTGCGCTATCAGGCGCGCGTGGCTCGCTACCGCGAACAGCGTACCCGCCATCTGTATGAAATGTCGAAAGCGCTGGCAACCGGACGTAGTGAAGCCGATATCGCCACAACCAGCGAGGCATTTATTCGCTCAACGTTTGATGCCCGAAGCCAGGTATTGCTTCCCGACCCTTCGGGAAAACTGGTCGCCGCAACCCAGAACCAGAGCATCAGTCCGTGGGATGATGCCATCGCCCGCTGGAGCTTTGATAAGGGGCAGCCTGCGGGGGCCGGTACCGATACCCTTCCCGGTGTGCCCTACCAGATATTGCCACTCAAAAGCGCGCAGAAAACACACGGTTTGCTGATTGTGGAACCGGCAAACTTACGCCTGCTGATGATCCCTGAGCAGCAGCGCCTTCTGGAAACCTTTACCTTGCTGGTAGCCAGCGCGCTGGAACGCCAGGCGCTGGCTACCAGCGAAGAGCAGGCGCGTCTTGCCAGTGAACGGGAAAGCATACGTAACTCGTTGCTGGCGGCACTCTCACACGATTTGCGCACACCGCTAACCGTACTGTTTGGCCAGGCGGAAATCCTGACGCTGGATCTGGCCAGTGAAGGGTCAAAACACGCGCCTCAGGCCAGCGAAATTCGTCAGCATGTGCTCAATACCACCCGGCTTGTGAATAATTTGCTGGACATGGCGCGGATTCAGTCCGGCGGTTTTAATCTTAAAAAAGAGTGGCTGACGCTGGAAGAAGTGGTAGGGAGTGCGCTGAAAACACTCGAACCCGGCCTCGGAGAACGCCATATTGCGCTGAGCCTCCCCGACCCGCTAATGCTGGTGCATGTCGATGGGCCGCTGTTTGAACGCGTGCTGATTAATCTTCTGGAAAATGCCGTCAAATATGCGGGGCACAATGCGAACATCGGTATCGATGCCCGACATGATGATTCCCGGCTGACACTCGAAGTGTGGGATAACGGGCCGGGTATTCCCGTCGGGCAGGAAGAGGCGATTTTTGCTAAGTTTGCGCGCGGCAGCAAGGAGTCGGCTATTCCCGGCGTGGGCCTGGGGCTGGCCATCTGCGAGGCGATAGTCGAGGTGCATGGCGGGACAATTTCCGCCGCCAACCGCCCGGAAGGCGGTGCCAGTTTTTATGTTACACTGCCACTGGAACCACCACCGCAACTGGATGAATTAGCCGAGGATTTGTGATTAACGTTCTCATCGTTGAAGATGAACAGGCCATACGACGTTTTCTGCGCGCTGCGCTGGAAGCCGAAGGGTTACGCGCCTGGGAAGCCGAAACACTACAGCGCGGCCTTATCGAAGCAGCGACACGCAAACCAGACCTGGTGATCCTCGACTTAGGCTTGCCGGACGGTGATGGCATTGATTTTATCCGGGATCTACGTCAGTGGAGCCAGATTCCGGTTATCGTATTATCCGCGCGAACCGAAGAGAGCGACAAAATTGCCGCGCTGGATGCCGGGGCAGACGATTATCTGAGTAAGCCTTTTGGTATCGGCGAGTTGCAGGCTCGTCTTCGGGTAGCGCTGCGTCGCAACGCGGGTGTGCAGCAAAGCGATCCGTTAGTGAGTTTTTCAGATATTCAGGTCGATCTCGCTAACCGTCGCATTGTACGCGCGGGCGAAGAGCTGCGCCTCACCCCTATCGAGTTTCGTCTGTTGGCCGTATTACTCAATAACCACGGCAAGGTGTTGACCCAACGCCAGTTACTAAGCCAGGTATGGGGACCGAATGCCGTTGAGCACAGCCACTATTTACGCATCTATATGGGCCATCTTCGTCAGAAACTGGAAGCCGATCCTGCGCGTCCCCGCCACTTATTGACAGAAACCGGCATTGGCTATCGATTTATGCTGTAGAAAAGAATCAGGCCCTGAACAGGGCCTGATGATGGTTACGCGTTTTTCAGTACTTCACTCACAATTTCTACCGCTTCTTTTTCGATCAGCTTACGGTGTTCTTCACCGAGGAAGCTTTCGCAGTAAATTTTGTAGGCGTCTTCTGTCCCTGACGGACGCGCGGCAAACCAGCCGTTGTCGGTCATCACTTTCAGACCACCGATAGACGCACCGTTACCTGGTGCTGCCGTCAGACGCGCGGTGATGGGGTCACCTGCCAGCGTGCTGGCACTGACCATTTCCGGAGAAAGTTTGGACAATGCCGCTTTCTGTGCGGAGGTCGCGCTGGCACCCAGACGGTTGTAGCTCGGCGCGCCGAAACGGGCGGCCAGCTCGTCATAGTGCTGTTGTGGGTTTTTCCCGGTGACTGCGGTAATCTCCGCCGCCAGCAGGCACATGATGATACCGTCTTTATCGGTCGACCACGGCGTGCCGTCGAAACGCAGGAAGGATGCCCCTGCACTCTCTTCGCCGCCGAAGCCGAAGCTGCCGTCAAACAGGCCGTCAACAAACCATTTAAAGCCCACCGGCACTTCCACCAGCTTGCGTCCCAGGTCATTAACCACACGGTCAATCATCGCAGACGACACGAGAGTTTTACCCACAGCAACATCTTTACCCCACTGCGGACGATGCTGGAACAGATAGTTAATAGCAACCGCAAGGTAGTGGTTCGGATTCATCAGACCCGCTGGCGTAACGATACCGTGACGGTCATAGTCAGGATCGTTGGCGAAGGCCAGGTCGAACTTGTCACGCAGCGCCAGCAGACCAGCCATGGCGCACTCAGAGGAGCAATCCATGCGGATCACACCGTCTTTATCGAGATGCATAAAGCGGAAGGTTTGATCAACCTGATCGTTAACGATGGTCAGGTCAAGCTTGTAAAAATCAGCAATGCGCTTCCAGTATTCAATGCCGGAACCTCCGAGCGGATCCACGCCCAGTTTCAGGCCCGCTTTCTGAATCGCCGCCATATCGACGATATCGGCCAGCCCTTCGATAAACGGCTGGACCAGGTCCTGCTCTTTCACGTGGCCAGACGCCAGTGCGGCATCCAGGGTGATGCGTTTCACGCCTTTCAGGCCATCAGCCAGCAGCGCATTAGCGCGATCTTCCACCACTTTGGTCACATTGGTATCAGCCGGGCCACCGTTTGGCGGATTGTATTTGATACCGCCGTCTTCCGGTGGGTTATGCGATGGGGTAATGACGATACCGTCAGCCTGCGCGCCACCTTTTTTGTTGTGTACCAGGATAGCATTGGAAACCGCAGGGGTCGGCGTGAAGCCATTGTTTTCCTGCACAATCACGTCAACGCCGTTTGCCGCCAGCACTTCCAGTACTGAGATGAATGCTGGTTCGGACAGGGCGTGAGTATCTTTACCGACATAGCACGGACCGGTGATACCGTTTTTGGCACGCTCTTCGGCGATAGCCTGAGCAATTGCTAGAATGTGTTGTTCGTTGAAACTGTGGCGCCCCGCGCTGCCGCGGTGACCTGACGTACCAAATTTTACCGCGTGCTCAGCATTGCCGATTTCCGGTTTCAGCACATAGTACTGCGCGGTAAGCTGGGCGACGTTAATTAAATCGCTCTGTTGCGCAGGTTGCCCCGCACGTTCGTGGTTAGCCATTGCCTGGTCCTTTTTATGCAAGGATTAAATTGTGCCGCAAACCTTTTCAATCAATTCCGCCGGGAATTGCATTGATTGCATGATGTGCTCCACCATGCTGCATTTACGACCCGTATTCGTGTTAGTGATAACCCAGTACGGGGTATCAGGCACCTGTTTTGGCTTCGTCTGATTGCCGTTTTGCAACAGGGTATGTTCGTCAGCCGCAAAGTATACGCGGGTGCGGCCATGCAGGGACTCAGTGGATTCTGCAAAAGCCTTTTTATCTAATGAGTAAAGTGTAGACAGCACCAGCATAAAGCGATTAACGGCCTTTTTCTGCTCTGCATACTCGTCAGAAAGCAGCAGTTCACGCACCGCGCGGACTTTGTCTTTCGCCGTATTAGCCGGTTTTACTTCTTCAACCGTAACAGGTGCGAGGGGTTCTTTCGCGAGTGGAACAGCGGCAGCTGGCTGCGGAGCGGCGGAAAACTTCAACATGCGCCGTAAAATGTCGGATGCGCTCTCGCCAATGTGCTTTGTATGGCTGGCAATATAACTGTAGAGCTCATCATCAACTTCGATCGTTTTCATCTTAATCCAGTGCAGTGTCTAATCTGAATACAAGTTATTGAGATTATAAAGTCAAATCCCAACAGCGGATAGCGTCAAACCAGGATGGCGGCAAAGTCAGAATGTGTCAAAACCTTGCAGCCGGACGGCAGAATGTTCAACATAATACCTTAATCCGAAAGAGCGAAAAAAAGAACTTTGCCATGAAATTGAATACCCGAGCGCAATCTGCACAACAATCGCACAACAATTCCCCCATCGTGCTAGTGCACGGTCTGTTTGGTAGCCTGGACAACCTTGGCGTACTCGCCCGCGACCTCGTCAATGACCATGATATTATTCAGGTTGATATGCGAAATCATGGCCTTTCCGAACAGTCACCCGAAATGAATTATCCGGCGATGGCGCAGGACTTACTTGATACCCTTGATGTTCATGGCATAGAACGCGCGACCTTCGTTGGTCACTCCATGGGGGGGAAAGCGGTGATGGCATTTACCGCGCTGGCGCCTGAACGCATCGACAAGCTCGTCGCTATCGATATTGCCCCGGTCAATTACCATGTGCGCCGTCATGACGAGATCTTTGCCGCCATCAATGCGGTAACCGATACTGGTGCCTCTACGCGCCAGCAGGCCGCCGTCATCATGCGTGAGCATATAAATGAAGAAGGGGTCATTCAGTTCCTGCTCAAGTCGTTTGTCGATGGTAAGTGGCGCTTCAATGTGCCCGTGTTGTGGGAGCAGTATCCTCATATTGTGGGCTGGGAAACAGTGCCTGCCTGGGATCACCCCGCCCTCTTTATCCCCGGCGGTAACTCGCCATATGTCAGCGAACAGTATCGCAGCGAACTGCTGCAACAGTTCCCGCAGGCACGCGCGCATGTGATTGCCGGTGCCGGGCATTGGGTACATGCAGAAAAACCGGAAGCGGTGCTGCGCGCCATCCGGCGTTATCTCGCTGAAAAGACAAACTGATTAAAAACCCGGCGACCGATTGTCGGAAAGCGCCCGGTCGTTGGCGTGCCCGCATCCCTGATGTATGATGGCGCGCTAATCAGCCCGGGCTATGACCCGATTGCTTGTACTTCCCGTAGTATTCTTAAATCATGGCTAAAGAACAAACGGACCGCACGACATTAGATCTGTTCGCGAATGAACGTCGCCCGGGACGTCCTAAAACCAATCCGCTCTCTCGCGACGAGCAATTGCGCGTAAATAAGCGCAATCAGCTTAAACGCGATAAGGTTCGTGGGCTTAAACGCGTCGAATTAAAACTCAACGCCGAGGCTGTCGACGCATTAAACGCGCTGGCGGACGCGCGTGAAATGAGTCGGAGCGAATTGATTGAAGAGATGTTGCTGGCTCAGCTTAACGCGCTGAACGGCCAGGAAATCCTCTGAATTATCGCAAAAATCCACTTTCATGTTGCACAGAGTGCAGTCTTGCGTGATTGCAGTTTCCGCGTGCTTCTCTGATCTGCTATGATTGCCCTTATCCGTGGGCCAATCGCCACCACCATATCATTAAGTTTCAAGAGGTTATTTTACTCATGGCAATCACAGGCATTTTTTTCGGCAGCGATACCGGTAATACCGAAAACATCGCAAAGATGATCCAGGCTCAACTTGGTAAAGATGTTGCCGATGTGCATGACATTGCTAAAAGCAGCAAAGAGGATCTGGAAGGTTACGACATCCTGCTGCTTGGCATCCCGACCTGGTATTATGGTGAAGCACAGTGTGACTGGGATGACTTTTTCCCGACGCTGGAAGATATCGATTTTAACGGCAAACTGGTTGCCCTTTTTGGTTGTGGCGATCAGGAAGACTATGCAGAGTATTTCTGTGATGCATTGGGCACTATCCGTGACATCATTGAACCGCGCGGCGCAACTATCGTAGGCCACTGGCCTACCGAGGGTTACCATTTTGAAGCGTCCAAAGGTCTGGCAGACGATGACCACTTCGTTGGCCTTGCCATTGACGAAGACCGTCAGCCTGAACTGACCGCTGGCCGTGTTGATAAATGGGTGAAACAGATTTCCGAAGAACTTCATCTGAATGACATCATCAATGCCTGATGATGTTTGGCGCAACCTGCTGGTTGCGCCTGATTAATAGATAAAAGCGATGGAAATAATTGCTACAATTTTTTAACTTTTTTCTCCAGCGCTGTACAATGGCCCCTGATTAAAACGGGTATCACAAAGGACTTTGTAGACGCTACCACGTTTTATAAGCTTACTTTACTTGAGGACTTGCAGTTTTCATTCAGGCATGGCAGTTCTATAATGAGACGCATTATCCCAGGTGCATTCCTTGTAGCTTCCCAACGGGAAGTGAATCGTTTAGCAACAGGACAGATTCCGCATGACTGACAACAATACCGCATTAAAGAAGGCCGGCCTGAAAGTCACGCTTCCTCGGTTAAAAATCCTGGAAGTGCTTCAGGAGCCGGAGAACCATCATGTCAGTGCGGAAGATTTATATAAGCGCCTGATCGACATGGGCGAAGAGATTGGACTGGCGACGGTGTACCGTGTACTTAACCAGTTCGACGATGCCGGGATCGTGACCCGCCATAATTTTGAAGGCGGTAAGTCCGTCTTTGAACTGACCCAGCAGCATCACCACGACCACCTGATTTGCCTGGATTGCGGCAAAGTGATCGAGTTTAGTGATGACTCTATCGAAGCGCGTCAGCGTGAGATTGCGTCAAGGCATGGTATTCGTCTGACTAACCACAGTCTGTATCTGTATGGCCACTGCGCCGAAGGCGACTGCCGTACTGACGAAAACGCGCACGAAGCGGTTGAGAAATAATAATCGACTTCGTTATATAGCCAACCTTCGGGTTGGCTTTTTTATTTCTGCGTTCATAACATCAAAAGGCCCGCCGAAGCGGGCTTTTTCACACGGTTAATTCATCGTGTTATGGCTATGAATCTCCTGCCAGATCTGGTCACAGCGAGTCTTCACCGCCTGCCCGTTTCCGGTATGCGTCGCTTCAAGGCACCGCTGATAATCCAGCGTGCGCACACTCTCTTCCTCCGCAAATTGCTGGTGCGCTTTCTCTTTGCGCAGAACATCCAGTACGCTTCTGCACGCCGCGGTTTTCTCCGGTGATCCTTCCGCCGTATTAATACAGGCGCTGTAAGCCTCTTTTAATCGTACATCTTCCCTCGGCGCCTGAGGCTGTTGCACACAGGCGGCAAGCCCCAGCGTCAGCAGGGCAAGTAATATTGGTTTCATCATCATGGCACTCCCTGTCATTAGAAAATATTCAGCGGCGCAATGACGATAAACTTCACGTCACGTTCGTCCTGGAAGATGTTGTTATACCCGCCACCCCAGCTCGGGATACTGGAATGGTTATCATATTGGGTGAAGTGCAGCTTGAACAACGTGCCTTTTGCCATCCCTTCCTGCACGGTGTAAAGCAGGTCGAGACTGTACGCTGACTCTTTAATGGTGTTGCCCGCATCGTAGTATTTATCGCCAGAGGAGACATTGGACGGTTTGGCATCCCAGCCATACACATACGATGCACCAACCGCCCAACCAGGCATATTCCAGCCTTTCAGGTCATACATGGCACCGACAAAGACGGATTTCTCGTTATGGGCGTTGAAGTCAGAACGGTTGTCCCACCAGATATCCAGACGACCATTAGAAGAGCCATACAGTGGCGTCATACGTGAATTGAAATAGCCCTGGCGACCATCAGCCCTGACCCAGGTACCCTCAAGGCGTAAATCCACCGGACCGACCGTATAACCAAAGGTGAGCGCCTGTAGCCATGCGGTGCCGTCGTAAGTATCGTTAATGGTGTTGTTATCAGCCTTGTCGCGCGAGCCATAAAATTGATAACTGGTGGAGAGTGGGTTCCCTGCGACGTCAAACTTATAGCTGGCTTTAGCAAAATATTGATCAACGTAGCCCTGCGCCTGACCAAACGCGGCTTCGAGGAGCAGGTCGTTTTTGAAGTCGTACGATGCGCCCAGCGAGTGGACGTAATCAATTTTACTTATGCCATCGTTCTGGTAGAAATTATCCGTTTCGTTATACCACGGCGCTTTGTATTCATTGGCCCACATGTACGAGAAGCTCAGCGCGCCGGAATCACCGTAATCCAGTTTTGCACCAGCTTCTGCCCCCTGATAGGTGCCCGGCATAAAGCTCCAGTTTGAAGCCAGTAGCGTTTGCCCGGTCGGCTGGATATAACCTGCCCTCGCCCATACAGGACCATATTTGAATTTCGCGGCAGCTGTATAGAGGCTCGCGCCGCTGCGATCGCCTGTCCAGTCTTCGTCATAGACTTTGTGGCGATTAGAAAATGCGATTTCATTCGGATGCGCGCTTTCTGAAGATTCAGACATCTCAATCGCCGCGAAGACCGCAACATCCATACCGAACATATCAGCAGCATAACCAGACTGGAAATCGAGGTTCGTATTCCACGTGGAGTGCGACAGGTTGGTTTTGTATTTATCCCCATCGGTGACATCTTTACGGTCACGCTGGCGCTGCCAGTAGTAAATCCCACCGGTGAGCGTAGCGTCGTCGACAAAGCCAGTGGCGCTGGCGGAGGGAGCAAAAGTTAAACCTGGTAATGCGGTGGCGCAGGCAATAGCCAACGCTAACGCCTTACGTTTAGCGTTAAACGCGTTCATGAGAGTTCCTCTTTGACGAAAACATAAAAAGTGCTGCGCAAATGCAAACAGCAACAAAGAAAAAAATTTAAATATTACTGACAGTTATAGAAAATATTCCTATAACTGTCGTTTGTAAGCATATTTTTCGCGCCGCGAATTATCAAGTCTTTACATGAGGGAATTATGGGGATTATGACGAACCACACAGATTTGTTGTTTGTGGGTTGGCGGCTTGCATAGCATGCCTTCCCGGAGAAACTTAACTAAAATTATCAAGAAATAGCTGAAAAGATAATTGAATAAAATTAAAACGAAATTTTAGAAAGGTAAAAGACTGGCAAAGACTTATTTCTAATCGAGAAATAAAAAACGCTGCACGAGGCAGCGTTTTTTTACACGTAAGTCAGACGGGATTACTCGCCGATTTTAGCCCAGGTATCGCGAAGACCTACAGTGCGGTTGAATACCAGTTTATCCGCAGTAGCATGGCGGCTGTCGAGACAGAAGTAGCCTTCACGCTCAAACTGGTACGCTTTCCCCACCTCAGCAGCCTTGAGACTCGGCTCAGCGAAGCCCTGCTTAATGACCAGCGATTCTGGGTTCATTACGCTCAGGAAGTCTTCTGCTGCACCCGGGTTTGGCACGCTGAACAGGCGGTCGTAAAGGCGAATTTCAACCGGCAACGCATGAGACGCGCTTACCCAGTGAATAACGCCTTTCACTTTACGGCCATCTGCCGGGTCTTTGCTCAGCGTATCGGCATCAAAGGTACAGAAAATAGTGGTGATATTACCTTCCGCATCTTTCTCTACACGCTCAGCTTTAATCACATATGCGTTACGCAGACGAACTTCTTTACCCAGTACCAGACGTTTGTACTGCTTGTTAGCTTCTTCACGGAAATCTGCACGATCGATCCAAATTTCACCGCTAAATGGAACATCACGACTGCCCATTTCCGGTTTGTTAGGATGATTCGGCATCGAAACCAGCTCACTGGCCCCCTGAGGATAGTTTTCGATAACCAGCCTGACCGGATCAATAACCGCCATAGCGCGCGGCGCGTTTTCATTCAGATCTTCACGGATGCACGATTCCAGCGAAGCCATCTCAATGGTGTTGTCCTGTTTGGTGATACCAATACGTTTGCAGAACTCACGGATGGATGCGGAAGTGTAACCACGACGACGCAGACCCGAAATAGTCGGCATACGCGGGTCATCCCAGCCTTCAACGTGCTTGTCGGTCACCAGCAGGTTCAGCTTACGCTTGGACATGACGGTGTATTCCAGGTTCAGACGGGAGAATTCGTACTGACGCGGGTGAACCGGAATAGTGATGTTGTCCAGCACCCAGTCATACAGACGACGGTTGTCCTGGAATTCCAGCGTACAAAGCGAGTGGGTGATCCCCTCCAGCGCGTCGCTGATGCAATGGGTAAAGTCATACATCGGGTAGATGCACCACTTGTTGCCTGTCTGATGATGTTCAGCAAATTTAATGCGATAGAGCACCGGATCGCGCATCACGATAAACGGCGAGGCCATATCTATCTTCGCACGCAGACACGCCTTACCTTCTTCGAAGCCACCCGCTCGCATTTTTTCAAACAGTGCGAGGTTCTCTTCAACCGTACGATCGCGGTACGGACTGTTTTTACCCGGGGCCGTCAGCGTGCCGCGATATTCACGGATTTCGTCAGCGGACAGTTCGTCAACGTAGGCCAGACCTTTGCTGATTAACTCAACGGCATAGTTGTGCAACTGATCAAAATAATCAGAGGAATAGCGCACATCGCCTGACCAGTTGAAACCTAACCACTGCACGTCGTTTTTGATGGACTCAACGTATTCAATATCTTCTTTTACCGGGTTGGTATCATCAAAACGCAGGTTGCACTTCCCCTGGTAATCTTGCGCGATACCAAAGTTCAGGCAGATGGATTTCGCATGACCGATATGCAAATAACCATTCGGCTCAGGCGGAAAACGGGTGCAAACAGTAGAGTGCTTTCCAGTAGCCAGATCTTCATCAATGATCTGACGAATAAAGTTAGTCGGGCGGGCTTCTGCCTCACTCATCGTAGATTCCTCAAGGCGTAAACAACATATAACGGCACATGATCTTATAAGCGGCCCTCAGAGACAACCTTTAGTTACGGAAATTAGATACAAAACGGAATACTTTAATTCATGCAAAAAAAAGCGGCAGAGGAAGTTCCCCTGCCGCTTATAGCCATTTCTGCTTCAGATTACATCATTAGCCTTTGATGTCGTACAGAGGCGTTTGCCCTGCGACAACGGAACCTTGTGCTTTAATAATCAGACCAGAGAAATCATCGATATTGCTGCACACCACCGGACTAATCATTGAACGAGCAGTCGCGTTCAGGTATTCCAGATCCATTTCCAGGATTGGCTGACCTGCCACAACGGTTGCTCCCTCATCGACCAGACGCGTGAAGCCCTGACCACCCAGTGCAACGGTGTCGATCCCCATATGGACAACGATCTCAGCGCCTTTTTCAGTTTCAAGGCAGAAGGCGTGGTTGGTATTGAAAATTTTCACAATGGTGCCCGCTGCCGGAGCAACAACCGTTTTTTCTGTCGGTTTTATCGCTACACCATCGCCAACGGCTTTGCTGGCAAACGCTTCATCCGGTACTTCATCCAGAGAAACTACCTGCCCGGTCACCGGAGAGACCAGCTCAGCAATCACCGCAGCGCTGACATTCGGCACTGCCTGCGGCTTAACTGTGCTGGCGGCTGCCGGAGCCGGAGTCGCAGCACCTGCCGCCGGAACATCGCCCGCCGTTTTCATGGCATTAGCAATTTTTTCTGCTGCAAAACCAACAATGACTTGCACACCGGTTTTATTCAAACGAATAACCCCGCTTGCACCCAGACGTTTAGCCAGCGCTTCGTTAACCAGAGAAGAGTCTTTTACGCTCAGACGCAGACGCGTAATGCAGGCATCGATACCGGTCAGGTTAGCGGAACCCCCGACAGCGGCAATATACTGACGCGCAAGCCCGGTCACATCCTGCTCGGAAGCAGTGCTGACATTCACATCCTGACCATCCGCTTCGTCACCGGCAACCGCCAGTTCACGACCCGGGGTCAACAGGTTGAATTTCAGGATAGTGAAACGGAACACCACGTAATAGATAACGAAGAACACCAGGCCTTGCAGAATCAGCATGTACCAGTGTACGGCCAGCGGGTTCTTGGATGACAACACCATATCCACCAGACCGGCACTGAAGCCGAAACCGGCAATCCACTGCATAGTCGCGGCGATGAAGACGGAAACCCCGGTCAGAACAGCGTGAATGAAGTACAGCACCGGTGCCACGAACATGAAGGAGAATTCCAGCGGTTCAGTAATACCCGTAAAGAAGGCAGCAAAAGCACCTGCCATCATAATACCGAGGACTTTGGCTTTATTTTCCGGACGCGCGCAGTGGTAAATCGCCAGTGCTGCACCAGGCAGACCAAACATCATGATCGGGAAGAAGCCAGCCTGGTAACGACCAGTAACCCCAACAACCGCTTTGCCCGCTTCAATAGACTGCGCGCCACCCAGGAAGTTAGGAATATCGTTAATACCGGCAACGTCAAACCAGAAAACGGAGTTCAGCGCATGGTGCAGACCGATCGGGATCAGCAGACGGTTAAAGAAGGCGTAGACGCCCGCACCGACAGAACCCAGTTTCTGAATGTGCTCACCAAAACCTACCAGACCGCTGAAAACCACCGGCCAGATAAACATCATGATGAACGCGACAGCGATCATGACAAAAGAGGTCAGGATCGGCACCAGACGACGTCCGCTAAAGAAGGAGAGCGCCTTCGGCAACTCGACGCTGCTAAAGCGGTTATACAATTCCGCAGCAATGATACCGACCATGATCCCAACGAACTGGTTTTTGATCTTACCGAATGCGGCAGGCACTTGATCGGCAGGGATTTTCTGGATCATGGCGACAGCGGCTGGTGAGCACAGCGTCGTCAGTACAAGGAAACCCACAAAGCCAGCCAGCGCAGCAGCGCCGTCTTTGTCTTTGGACATACCATAAGCGACACCCACAGCGAACAGCACGCCCATGTTATCAATGATGGCAGAACCAGATTGAATGAAGAACGCCGCCAGCGCGTTAGATCCACCCCAGCCTACCGGGTCGATCCAGTAGCCGACCCCCATCAGAATCGCTGCGGCAGGCAGCGTGGCAACCGGCACCATGAGCGCGCGGCCAACCTTTTGTAAGTAACCTAAAAGATTCACGTTATTCCCCCTTTGAACCCCACCGGAGCCCTTAGAAACAGTCTTTTTATTGTCTGACTAACCCTGAAAACACGGCCATTTTTCATTACATTGAGAGTGTGTTGAAAATTAATTCGTCTCGCAAATTAAAAGCACCTTTTTTGTGATTTTAATCACCAAATATCGTTATTTGACCTCCTCTTTGCTGGCTAACCAGCAAAACTTATTTTATCATTCAAAAAATCAAGACGGATTGCCCCCATAGGGAGCGAAACTGAGTTACGCTTTACACTGCACTGGACGCAATCCGCTAACTTTAATCAACTTTAGAGGTGAACAATGAGACTGATTCCTCTGGCAACAGCTGAACAAGTCGGTAAATGGGCGGCCCGCCATATCGTTAATCGCATCAATGCATTTAAACCTACAGCGGATCGTCCGTTCCTGCTTGGCCTGCCAACCGGTGGCACGCCTCTCACCGCCTATAAAGCATTAGTTGAAATGCACAAAGCGGGCCAGGTTAGTTTTAAACATGTTGTCACTTTCAATATGGATGAATATGTCGGCCTGCCGAAGGAGCACCCGGAAAGCTATCATAGCTTCATGCACCGTAACTTTTTCGATCACGTTGATATTCCGGCGGAAAATATTAACCTGTTGGATGGCAATGCACCGGATATTGACGCAGAATGCCGTCAATACGAAGAAAAAATCCGTTCCTATGGCAAAATTCACCTGTTTATGGGCGGCGTTGGCAACGATGGTCACATCGCATTCAACGAACCCGCGTCTTCGCTGGCTTCTCGTACCCGTATTAAAACGCTGACCCATGACACCCGCGTGGCCAATTCCCGTTTCTTCGACGGTGACGTTAATCAGGTGCCGAAATATGCGCTGACCGTAGGCGTGGGTACGCTACTGGATGCGGAAGAAGTGATGATTCTGGTGTTGGGAAGCCAAAAAGCGCAGGCTCTGCAGGCGGCTGTAGAAGGTAACGTAAACCATATGTGGACCATTAGCTGTCTGCAGTTGCACCCGAAAGCAGTAATGGTATGCGACGAGCCGTCCACCATGGAACTGAAAGTAAAAACATTGAAATATTTCAATGAACTAGAAGCGGAAAATATTAAAGGTCTGTAATTGTGTCTCGTTCCGCATACCCTGCGGAACGACACCCATTTGTTAACCGGGGGTCGTTATGTATGCTTTAACCCATTGCCGGATTTTCACCGGCCATGAAATTCTGGATGACCACGCGCTGATTGTCGCGGATGGCCTGATTGACCGTCTCTGCCCACTGGCTGAGTTGCCACCCACTATCGAACAGCGTGATCTCAATGGCGCAACGCTGGCCCCCGGCTTTATTGACGTACAACTCAATGGTTGCGGCGGTGTGCAGTTCAACGACACCCCTGAAGCCGTGAGCGTTGAAACGCTGGAAATCATGCAGCGTGCCAATGAGAAATCAGGCTGCACAAGCTTCCTGCCAACGCTTATCACCAGCAGCGATGACCTGATGAAACAGGGCATTCAGGTGATGCGTGATTACCTGGCAAAATATTCTCATCAGGCGCTTGGTCTTCACCTCGAAGGTCCGTGGCTGAATATCGTTAAAAAAGGTACGCACAATCCGAAATTTGTGCGCAAACCGGATGCCGAACTGGTCGATTACCTCTGCGCCAATGCAGACGTCATCAGCAAAGTGACGCTGGCGCCTGAAATGGCCGGAGCTGAGGTTATCAGTAAGCTGGCTGCTGCGGGAATTGTGGTTTCCGCAGGCCACTCAAACGCGACATTAAAAGAAGCGAAGTCCGGTTTCCGCGCAGGTATTACGTTCGCGACGCATTTATATAATGCGATGCCATATATCACCGGACGTGAGCCGGGGCTGGCGGGCGCGGTTCTGGATGATGCGGATATCTATTGCGGGATCATTGCAGATGGGCTGCATGTCGATTACGTTAATGTCCGTAACGCAAAACGCCTGAAAGGCGACAAACTCTGTTTAGTAACCGATGCAACGGCGCCAGCAGGGGCAGATATTGACCAGTTCATTTTTGCTGGTAAAACAATATACTACCGTAATGGACTGTGTGTGGATGAAAACGGTACGTTGAGCGGCTCCTCCCTGACAATGATTGAAGGGGTTCGGAACCTGGTTGAGCATGTGGGTATTGCACTGGATGAAGTACTGCGCATGGCAACACTGTACCCGGCTCGCGCGATAGGCGTCGATGGGCAGCTCGGCAGCATTGCCCCGGGTAAGATCGCTAACCTGACCGCCTTCACGCACGATTATAAAATAATCAAGACCATCGTTAATGGTAACGAGGTCGTCACCGAGTAAATAAAAGGTATGACAGCAGGCGGACAAGCTCAGATTGGTAACGTTGATCTCGTTAAACAACTTAACAGTGCGGCGGTTTACCGCCTGATTGATCAACTTGGCCCTATTTCGCGTATTCAAATTGCCGAGCAGAGCCAGCTTGCGCCCGCCAGCGTGACAAAAATCACGCGTCAGCTTATTGAACGCGGTCTGATCAAAGAAGTCGATCAGCAGGCCTCCACCGGGGGCCGCCGCGCTATCTCTATCATTACCGAAACCCGTAATTTTCAGGCTATTGGTGTGCGTCTGGGACGTTCCGACACCACCCTCACCCTTTATGATCTGAGCAGCAAGGTGCTGGCAGAAGAGCATTATCCTCTCCCGGAGCGGACGCAGGAAACCCTGGAACACGCATTGCTGAACACTATCAGCGCCTTTATCGAAAATACTCAGCGTAAGATTCGCGAACTGATCGCCATTTCGGTCATTTTGCCGGGTCTTGTCGACCCGGAAAGCGGCGTTATTCGCTACATGCCACATATCCAGGTGGAAAACTGGGGGCTGGTTGACGCGCTGGAAAAACGTTTCAAATTAACCTGTTTTGTCGGTCATGATATCCGCAGTCTGGCCCTTGCTGAGCACTACTTTGGGGCAAGTCAGGACTGTGAGGACTCCATTCTGGTGCGCGTTCATCGTGGAACCGGGGCAGGAATCATCTCTAACGGGCGAATTTTCATCGGCCGCAACGGTAACGTGGGTGAAATTGGCCACATTCAGGTAGAGCCGCTCGGCGAGCGATGTCATTGCGGTAACTTTGGCTGCCTGGAAACCATCGCCGCCAATGCCGCCATTGAACAACGCGTACGTCATCTGCTGGAACAGGGCTACCAAAGCCGCGTAACGCTGGATGACTGCACGATCAAAAATATCTGTAAAGCCGCAAATAAAGGCGACGCGCTGGCATGCGAAGTGGTTGAGTATGTTGGTCGCCATCTGGGCAAAACCATCGCCATCGCCATTAACCTCTTCAATCCACAGAAAATAGTCATCGCCGGGGAGATTGTTGAAGCGGAAAAAGTGTTGCTGCCTGCCATTGAAGGCTGCATTAACACCCAGTCGCTCAAAGCATTCCGCAAAAATCTTCCGGTGGTGCGTTCCACCCTCGATCATCGCTCAGCGATTGGCGCTTTCGCACTGGTGAAACGCGCTATGCTGAACGGCATGTTGCTGCAACGTTTGCTGGAAAGCTGACAGGGTTTAGATACTCTAGATAATCCGCATTGCAGGACAAAACGGTTGACCGTTTTGAACAGCTCTTGCGCTGGTCCGAAGGGGTGAGGTCGCAGGCCGAACCATACGGCAGGCACCTGACAAACTTGTCATGAACGAATTTGAACAGCTTAAGGCAATCTTCGCTGAGGGGCACAGATGTCCCTCAACCGCCCTCCAGCAGCTTACCGGGGTAAGTGACCCGCGAAAGCAAACACAGCCAATGCATATGCAATTTGAAGTATGATGGGTATAGTTACTGATTCTCTTTTTAACCGGGTAGTCCATGACCATTCAGAACGTAATCTGTGATATTGACGGCGTGTTAATGCACGATAACGTCGCCGTGCCAGGTGCTGCAGAGTTTATTAACCGAATCCTGGAAAAGGGGATGCCGCTGGTGCTGCTCACCAACTACCCTTCCCAGACAGGGCAGGATTTGGCTAACCGCTTTGCCTCAGCCGGTATAGATGCACCAGCCAGCGTTTTTTATACCTCTGCGATGGCGACAGCAGACTTCCTTAAACGCCAGGAAGGGAAAAAAGCCTATGTTGTCGGTGAAGGCGCATTGATTCACGAACTCTATAAAGCCGGGTTTACCATTACGGATATCAACCCGGATTTTGTTATCGTGGGCGAAACGCGCTCGTACAACTGGGAAATGATGCATAAGGCAGCTTTTTTTGTCGCCAACGGTGCACGTTTCATTGCCACCAATCCGGACACGCACGGACGCGGCTACTATCCTGGTTGCGGCGCGCTGTGCGCCGGTATTGAAAAAATCTCTGGTCGAGAGCCGTTCTATGTCGGCAAACCGAGCCCGTGGATTATCCGTGCCGCGCTCAATACTATGCAGGCGCACTCCGAGCAGACGGTGATTGTCGGCGACAATTTGCGTACCGATATCCTTGCAGGCTTTCAGGCGGGTCTGGAGACGATTCTGGTGCTCTCTGGCGTATCTACGCTGGATGATATTGACAGTATGCCATTCCGTCCTTCATGGATTTACCCTTCGGTGGCTGAAATCGACATTTTTTAAACTAAACCACGTCCCAGGACGTGGTTTTTCATTTTCCGCACTAACAAAAAACAGACCAATTAATAAACCCCCCTAAAAATTGAAAATTCAACAATAACACAGCTCAATTCATGTGCTTTTTTCAGCATTCGATAATCGTCATTGCGCTTTTTACTTTCGAGGCGGTAAAACGCTTGCGCACATCACACCTTTGCGGCATTTTCTTAAACAAGCAATAAGACAACGCGATGACGCGGCGTCTGCACTCACACAACACTGCATTGCCTTAAAGTAACGGAGAAGTCTATGTGTTCTATTTTTGGCGTACTGGATATTAAAACTGACGCGGTTGAGCTGCGTAAAAAAGCGCTCGAATTATCCCGCCTGATGCGCCACCGCGGCCCGGACTGGTCTGGCGTTTATGCCAGCGATAAAGCGATTCTTGCCCATGAACGTCTGTCTATTGTCGACGTCAATGCGGGTGCCCAGCCGCTGTACAACGAGAAAAAAACACATGCGCTGGCCGTCAATGGCGAAATCTACAACCACCAGGCGCTGCGTGCAGAATATGGTGATCGCTACCAGTTCCAGACCGGCTCGGACTGCGAGGTTATCCTCGCGCTGTATCAGGAAAAAGGGCCAGAATTCCTGGACGATCTGCAAGGTATGTTTGCATTTGCCCTGTATGACAGCGAAAAAGACGCGTATCTGATCGGTCGTGACCATATCGGCATTATCCCGCTGTATATGGGCCACGATGAGCACGGTAACTTTTATGTCGCTTCCGAAATGAAAGCGCTGGTTCCCGTATGCCGTACCATCAAAGAGTTCCCGGCGGGCAGCTACCTGTGGAGCAAAGACGGTGAAATCCGTTCTTACTATCAGCGTGACTGGTTCGACTATGACGCAGTGAAAGACAACGTCACTGACAAAAACGAACTGCGTCAGGCGCTGGAAGAGTCCGTGAAAAGCCATCTGATGTCAGATGTGCCGTATGGCGTACTGCTCTCTGGCGGTCTGGACTCCTCTGTTATTTCCGCTATCACCAAAAAATTCGCCGCACGTCGTGTGGAAGATCAGGAGCGCTCTGAGGCCTGGTGGCCGCAGTTACACTCCTTCGCCGTGGGTCTGAAAGGTGCACCGGACCTGAAAGCCGCGCAGGAAGTGGCAAACCATCTGGGTACGGTTCACCACGAAATCCACTTTACCGTGCAGGAAGGTCTGGACGCAATTCGCGACGTGATTTATCACATCGAAACCTACGATGTGACCACTATTCGTGCCTCTACACCAATGTATCTGATGTCCCGTAAAATCAAAGCAATGGGTATCAAGATGGTGTTGTCCGGTGAAGGTTCTGACGAAGTGTTTGGCGGCTACCTCTATTTCCATAAAGCGCCGAATGCCAAAGAGCTGCATGAAGAGACTGTACGTAAATTGCAGGCACTGCACATGTTCGACTGCGCGCGTGCTAACAAAGCTATGTCCGCCTGGGGCGTAGAAGCCCGTGTACCGTTCCTGGATAAGAAATTCCTCGATGTTGCGATGCGTATCAACCCGCAGGACAAAATGTGCGGCAACGGCAAAATGGAAAAACATATCCTGCGCGAGTGTTTCGAATCCTATCTGCCGGCAAGCGTTGCATGGCGTCAGAAAGAGCAGTTCTCTGACGGCGTAGGCTACAGCTGGATTGATACGCTAAAAGAAGTGGCGGCGCAGCAGATAAGCGACCAGCAACTGGCGACAGCCAGTTACCGTTTCCCGTACAACACGCCGGGATCGAAAGAAGCCTATCTGTACCGTGAAATTTTTGAAGAATTGTTCCCGGTTCCAAGCGCCGCTGAGTGTGTTCCTGGCGGTCCATCCGTGGCGTGCTCGTCTGCAAAAGCGATTGAGTGGGATGAATCATTCAAATCCATGAACGATCCATCAGGTCGCGCGGTTGGCGTACACCAGGCTGCTTACAAATAAGCGATTGTTATCATTAAAGGCCCTCCGGGGCCTTTTTTATTTCTGCCTGTCTTTTGCTATACAAAATCGATAAATAACCAATAATTGCCGAATTATGCGTCACGCTGTTCGCAACCTAACCAAACAGTCACATTCCGGCAATTTTCGATGAAAAAGGTATTGACGCTGTCAGGCCCAATACGCATAATGCGCCCCGCAACGCCGATAAGGTAACGCGAAAAAAGATGGCTACTTAGCTCAGCTGGTTAGAGCACAGCACTCATAATGCTGGGGTCACAGGTTCGATTCCCGTAGTAGCCACCATCTTTTTTGCGGGAGTGGCGAAATTGGTAGACGCACCAGATTTAGGTTCTGGCGCCGCAAGGTGTGCGAGTTCAAGTCTCGCCTCCCGCACCATTCACCAGTAAGCGTTGCACGAATGGGGTATCTCCAGGCTGTAAGATAGCCATTGAGGCTAGCAGCAAGATAGTCTGAAGTTCTCTGTTCAGAAAATTTGTTGGGGTATCGCCAAGCGGTAAGGCACCGGTTTTTGATACCGGCATTCCCTGGTTCGAATCCAGGTACCCCAGCCATATTTTTGATGTTTGCGGTTCACCGCGACGGTATTGGGGTATCGCCAAGCGGTAAGGCACCGGTTTTTGATACCGGCATTCCCTGGTTCGAATCCAGGTACCCCAGCCAGTCGGTGACTGGTTTGCAGTAAAATTTGGCTACTTAGCTCAGCTGGTTAGAGCACAGCACTCATAATGCTGGGGTCACAGGTTCGATTCCCGTAGTAGCCACCATATTCAAAGGCTGGTGTTCATAAGAACATTAACCTGAGTAAAAAATTGTTGGGGTATCGCCAAGCGGTAAGGCAGTGGATTCTGATTCCACCATTCCGAGGTTCGAATCCTCGTACCCCAGCCAATTTCAAAAGTCGTTTGCTTTCGGGTAGACGCAGTGGTTGAAGTTTTATGATTAACGCGTAAAATTTCACACCTATTGGGGTATCGCCAAGCGGTAAGGCAGCGGATTCTGATTCCGCCATCCGAGGTTCGAATCCTTGTACCCCAGCCACATAAAAAAGCAAAAAGCTCGCTTAGGCGGGCTTTTTGCTTTTCTGGTTACTGCTAAAATCTCAAACGGCGGTTTCCCGCCGCCGTTTTACAGTCCTAACGCATATTTCAGCGCCTGGCGTTTGAGTACTCCTGCCCGCTCCGCCGCCATCAAACCGATATTACGCAGCACGCGTACCGGGCCCAAATCGTTACTGAACCCGGCATGGAACAAATCCATTCCACTTTGCATAATAAAATTATCTGCCATACGACGTGTCTGATAGCGCTTGAGCACCGAAAGGCTGGCCCAGTCTTCCCTGTGGCTGCGCGCCCTTGTCAGCACATCCAGCAGACAGTCCACATCACGATAGCCGAGGTTCACCCCCTGCCCCGCCAGCGGATGGATGGTATGCGCCGCATCGCCTACCAGCGCAAGTCCTGGACGTACGTATTGCAATGCGTGGCGACGCGCAAGGGGGAATACCCCGGCAGCAACCGGCATAACATGCCCCAGTCGGGACGGAAAATGTGTCGCGATTTCTTTTTGTAACTGCACCATATTTAACGATTGCAACTGACGAATACGGGCAGGCGTGTCGTACCAGACCAGCGATGCCCAGTAATCAAATAACGGCAGGAAAGCATGCGGGCCATTGGGGGTAAAATGCTGCCAGGTGCTCTCTCCTGGCGCGCGCTCACACTCTACGGTGATCAGCATGCAGGATTGCTGATATTGCCAGGCGTGAATACCGATACCGGCACATTGACGTACCCGGGAATTTCCCCCATCAGCACCAACCACCAGCTTCGCCGAAAGCGTTTCGCCATCTTCAAATGTCAGTTCATGGCAATCATCATTCAGGTGCATTGTACTGAGCGCAGCAGGTACACGCAGCGTTACCTGAGGGTGACGCTCCAGCGCTTCCCAAAGCGCACGCTGCAGGACATTGTTTTCCACCATATAGCCAAGCTGCGGCAGCTTCAATTCCTGCGCGTCGAAGATGACATGCGCGTTTTCCCACTCCCAGGTCTCCAGCCGCTCCCACGGATGACAACGCATCGCCAGAACCGCATCCCAGACGCCCAGTTCCCGGAGCAGTGTTACCGAGGAAGTACTAATGGCCGAAATACGCACATCCGGCTGTGCTGTCGCATCAAAGGCGGGCGGCGCCTTTTGTTCAATGACCGTGACACTAAAACCCTGCCGGGCTAACCCCAGCGCCAGCGCCCCACCGACCATTCCGCCGCCGACAACCGCGACGTCAGTAGATTGATTTATCATGGTCCATTATCCTTAAACGAGAATCTCCTAAGTTTACCGGATTTTTTACACCTTGAGTCTGACAAGCGTCATACTGGTCAGCACGCGACCAAAGCATTACAATACGCGCCCTGCATTGGGGCCTTAAACAAAGCATGAGCAAGTCGATGACAAAAAAACTCCACATTAAAACCTGGGGCTGTCAGATGAATGAATACGATTCATCGAAGATGGCCGATCTGCTGGATGCCACTCACGGGTATCAACTCACCGAAGTGGCCGAAGAAGCAGATGTGCTGCTGCTTAACACCTGCTCAATCCGCGAGAAGGCACAAGAGAAAGTCTTCCACCAGTTGGGACGCTGGAAATTATTAAAGGAAAAAAATCCAGACCTGATCATTGGTGTCGGCGGTTGCGTCGCATCTCAGGAAGGCGATCATATTCGCCAGCGTGCCCACTATGTTGACATTATTTTTGGACCGCAAACGCTGCACCGTCTGCCGGAGATGATCAACTCCGTGCGAGGCAACCGTAGCCCGGTCGTGGATATCAGCTTCCCGGAGATCGAGAAATTCGACCGTCTGCCGGAACCGAAAGCCGAAGGCCCGACCGCGTTCGTCTCCATCATGGAAGGCTGCAATAAATACTGCACATACTGCGTCGTGCCCTACACTCGTGGTGAAGAGGTCAGTCGCCCATGCGACGATATCCTGTTTGAAATTGCGCAACTGGCGGCGCAAGGCGTACGTGAAGTTAATTTGCTGGGCCAAAACGTAAACGCCTGGCGCGGAGAGAATTACGACGGAAGCACGGGTTCCTTCGCGGATCTTTTGCGTCTGGTAGCGGCAATTGACGGTATCGACCGTATTCGTTTTACCACCAGCCACCCGATCGAATTCACCGACGATATCATTGATGTCTACCGTGATACGCCGGAGCTGGTCAGCTTCCTGCATCTGCCGGTGCAAAGTGGTTCTGACCGCGTACTGAACCTGATGGGCCGTACGCATACCGCGCTGGAATATAAAGCGATCATCCGCAAACTGCGTGCCGCACGTCCGGATATTCAAATCAGCTCTGATTTCATCGTTGGCTTCCCTGGCGAAACGACTCAGGACTTCGAGCAGACCATGAAGCTGATTGCTGATGTGAATTTCGATATGAGTTACAGCTTTATTTTCTCCGCCCGTCCAGGAACGCCTGCGGCCGATATGGTAGATGACGTACCGGAAGAGGATAAAAAACAGCGTCTGTATATTCTGCAGGAACGTATCAACCAGCAGGCAATGGCCTGGAGCCGCCGGATGATCGGCACGACCCAGCGCATTCTGGTGGAGGGGACTTCCCGTAAGAGCATCATGGAGCTGTCAGGCCGTACCGAAAACAACCGCGTGGTGAACTTCGAAGGCAGGCCAGAGATGATCGGGAAATTCGTCGACGTGGAAATCACCGACGTCTGGACAAACTCTCTGCGCGGGAAAGTGGTGCGTACTGAAGACGAAATGGGGCTGCGCATTGCGGAGTCGCCAGAGTCAGTTATCGCTCGTACCCGTAAAGAGAATGAGATCGGCGTAGGTATCTACCAGCCTTAATCTGCCCGGCTCTATCTGTTCACGTCGCGCAAAGACAGCAAGCAGGCGCCCGGTCGCATAGATGACATGCGACCGCGGCGCGCGCAACATCAACGAATCTGCGGCGTGAAGTAGGACCGATCAACCCTTGCATTTCCCCTTCCCGCCCTCATATCCATCGCAATGCTTGCGCCTTTATTCTATGGCGTGAATAATTCTCTGTAAGGCCGACGGCCCCAGCTGTATTAGCCAGGCTCCATTCGGCACTATATGAATAAGAGGAACAGTTTGAACATAGATACCCGTGAAATAACCCTGACACCCGCAGACAATGCTCGCCTGCTTAGCCTGTGTGGACCGTTTGATGACAATATCAAACAGTTAGAACGGCGACTGGGCATCGAGATTAACCGTCGCGATAATCACTTCAAACTCACAGGACGTACCCTTTGCGTAAATGCTGCTGCAGATATTTTACTCAGCCTTTATGTTGATACGGCCCCCATGCGTGGGCAGACTCAGGATATCGAACCGGAACAGATCCATCTGGCTATCAAAGAAGCTCGCGTGCTTGAACAGAGCGCGGAGAGCGTGCCGGAGTATGGAAAAGCGGTCAATATCAAAACCAAACGCGGCGTAATTAAGCCTCGTACGCCAAATCAGGCGCAGTACATCGCCAATATTCTTGATCATGACATCACCTTTGGCGTTGGTCCGGCGGGTACTGGTAAAACTTATCTGGCGGTTGCCGCAGCGGTGGACGCACTGGAACGTCAGGACGTTCGTCGTATTCTGTTGACCCGCCCTGCCGTGGAAGCCGGGGAGAAACTGGGCTTCCTGCCGGGAGATTTAAGCCAGAAAGTGGATCCCTACCTGCGTCCGCTCTATGACGCGCTGTTTGAGATGCTCGGCTTTGAAAAAGTTGAGAAGCTGATTGAGCGTAATGTTATTGAAGTCGCACCGCTGGCCTATATGCGCGGTCGTACGCTGAATGACGCTTTTATCATTCTTGATGAAAGCCAGAACACTACCATCGAACAGATGAAGATGTTCCTGACCCGTATTGGCTTTAATTCCAAAGCGGTCATCACTGGCGACGTGACGCAGATTGACCTGCCACGCAACGTTAAATCCGGCCTTCGCCATGCCATTGAAGTACTGGCGGAAGTCGAAGAAATCAGCTTTAACTTTTTCCATAGCGAAGACGTTGTCCGTCATCCTGTTGTCGCACGCATCGTGAATGCTTACGAAGCCTGGGAAGAGGCGGATCAAAAACGCCGTGCGGAACAGGCAGCCGAGCGCAAACGCGAGGCCCAGGAGCAGGAGCAAAAATGAGTCAGGTGATCCTCGATTTACAGCTGGCATGTGAAGAGAACGGCGGTTTGCCGGAAGAGACACAGTTTCAGCGCTGGCTGGACGCGGTCATTCCGCAGTTCCAGGAAGAAGCGGAAGTGACCATCCGTCTGGTGGATGAGGCGGAAAGTCATGAGTTAAACCTGACCTACCGCGGGAAAGATAAGCCTACGAATGTACTCTCTTTCCCGTTTGAAGCACCGCCGGGCATCGAAATGCCGCTGCTGGGCGATCTGATCATTTGCCGCCAGGTGGTTGAACAGGAAGCCAAAGAACAGGGCAAACCGCTTGATGCGCACTGGGCGCATATGGTGATTCACGGCAGTCTGCATCTGCTGGGCTACGACCATATTGAAGATGACGAAGCCGAAGAAATGGAAGGACTCGAAACAGAGATAATGCTTGCTCTGGGTTATGAGGATCCGTACATTTCCGAGAAGGAGTAGTCTGTGCGGCAACCTATTGCCGTGCTGACAGAAAATGCTGCCAGGCGCTGAGTTTGCGCGTCCTGGCGACAGAACCACTAACATGAGAACCCATACGACGCCATGAGCGACGACAATTCACACAGTAGCGACATTAACAACAAGAAGGGATTCTTCTCCCTTTTACTCAGCCAACTTTTTCACGGCGAACCCAAAAACCGTGATGAGTTACTGGAGCTGATCCGTGATTCCGGGCAGAACGAGCTTATCGATCAGGATACGCGCGAAATGCTCGAAGGGGTAATGGACATCGCCGACCAGCGCGTTCGCGATATCATGATCCCCCGTTCGCAAATGATTACCCTCAAACGCAACCAAAGCCTTGATGAATGTCTTGACGTTATCATTGAGTCCGCACACTCGCGTTTTCCGGTGATCAGCGAAGATAAGGATCACATTGAAGGGATTTTGATGGCCAAAGACCTGCTGCCGTTTATGCGCAGCGATGCCGAAGCCTTCAGTATGGAAAAAGTGCTACGTCAGGCTGTAGTGGTTCCGGAAAGCAAACGGGTTGACCGGATGCTCAAAGAGTTTCGCTCCCAGCGATACCACATGGCTATCGTGATTGACGAATTTGGCGGCGTCTCGGGTCTCGTTACTATCGAAGATATTCTCGAACTGATCGTCGGCGAAATCGAAGATGAATATGACGACGAAGAAGATATCGATTTCCGCCAGCTCAGTCGTCATACATGGACCGTGCGCGCCCTTGCGTCTATCGAAGATTTCAACGAAACCTTCGGCACTCATTTTAGCGATGACGAAGTCGATACGATTGGCGGACTGGTTATGCAGGCCTTCGGGCACCTGCCTGCGCGTGGGGAATCCATTGATATTGATGGTTACCAATTTAAAGTCGCCATGGCGGACAGTCGACGTATTATTCAGGTTCATGTAAGAATGCCGGACGATTCCCCCGTTCCGAAATTGGATGAGTAATTTAAATGGCATTTGCCCCACTGTTTGAACGCCAGCGCGTACGTCTACTGCTGGCGCTACTCTTCGGAGCCAGCGGAACGCTGGCTTTTTCTCCTTATGATATCTGGCCTGCCGCGATTGTCTCCCTTATAGGGCTGCAGGCGCTTACGCTCAACCGGCGCCCTGTACAAGCCGCCTGGATAGGTTACTTCTGGGGACTCGGTCTGTTTGGCTCCGGCATTCACTGGGTGTACGTCAGCATCGCACAATTCGGTGGGATGCCCGGCCCGGTCAACGTTTTCCTTGTGGTTCTGCTTGCGGCCTATCTTTCGCTCTATACCGGGCTGTTCGCCGGAGTGCTTTCCCGGCTGTGGCCCAAAACGACCTGGCTACGCGTGGCAGTTGCGGCACCGGTTATCTGGCAACTGAGTGAATTTTTGCGCGGCTGGGTACTGACAGGTTTTCCATGGTTGCAGTTTGGCTACAGCCAGATTGACGGGCCGCTAAAAGGGCTGGCGCCCATATTAGGCGTTGATGCCATTACTTTCCTGTTAATGTCGGTAAGCGGTTTGCTGGTCCTCGCGGCGGTGAAACGCTGTTGGCGTCCTTGCATCGTGGCGCTGGTGCTCTTTGCTCTGCCCTTCCCGCTGCGCTATATACAGTGGTATCAGTTGCTGCCGGAAAGAACGACGCAGGTTTCGCTGGTACAAGGCAATATCCCGCAGGCGCTCAAGTGGGATGAAGGCCAGTTACTGGATACGCTGAAAATCTACCTCAATGCCAGCCAGCCAGAGTTAGGCAAATCACAGCTCATCATTTGGCCGGAATCTGCCATTTCCGACCTCGAAATCAACCAACAACCCTTCCTGGGCATGATGGATGATTTGATGCGCAAGAATGACAGTACGCTTATCACCGGGATTGTGGATGCGCGTCTAAATCAGCAGAACCGTTACGACACCTACAACACCATCATCACTCTTGGAAAAGACAGCGCCTATAGCTACAGTTCTGTCGACCGCTACAACAAAAATCATCTGGTGCCATTTGGTGAGTTTGTCCCGCTGGAATCTATCCTGCGACCGTTGGCTCCGTTCTTTGACCTGCCGATGTCTTCATTCAGTCGCGGGCCATATATTCAGCCTCCGCTGTCTGCACACGGTTACAGACTGACGCCGGCTATCTGTTACGAAATCATCCTCGGCGAGCAGGTGCGCGATAACTTCCGTCCGGACACGGATTTCCTGCTGACCATCTCGAATGATGCCTGGTTTGGCAAATCGATCGGCCCGTGGCAACATTTCCAGATGGCGCGGATGCGTTCGCTGGAACTGGCGCGCCCGCTGCTGCGCAGCACCAATAACGGCATTACGGCGGTGATTGGGCCAACCGGCGAGATCCAGGCAATGATCCCGCAATTCACCCGACAAGTACTGACCGCCAAAGTCACCCCGACCTCCGGGCTTACGCCTTATGCCCGCATGGGTAACTGGCCTCTGTGGGTTCTGAGTGCGCTGCTCGGTTTTGGCGCGCTGATCATGAGCCTAAGGGAACGCCGTAAGTAGTAATACTTCCTGAGCCCTCTTTCGCATGAGAGAGGGCGCTTTCGTCATCTTTCCCTCAAATGCCATTTCTGGCACATCAATTGCAAAACAAACTCAGGTAACGGCGATTTTCCCCGCTGTGCGAATAGTGCGCACTATGATGGATCGCATATAGCACCAAAGTAGTGCAATGGGAGATTTTTGCCTTCAAACGGTGCGGTACACTTCGCAAAAACAAACAATACCGCAGCAAAATCTTTACATTAAGCCAAACTAAATGCTAACAAACGCATACAAAACTGCACGCATTTGCAGCAGGATATAACAAACACAACACTCACCATGGGTATCAATGCGTCACTGGCGCGACGATAAAGGAGTTGGATATGCAATTACGTAAACTGGCCACAGCAATGCTGGTTATGGGAATGTCTGCTGGTCTGGCGCATGCCGCCGATGAGGCTAAACCTGCCGACGCGGCAGCAGCCCCGGCAGAGGCACAACAGCCCACGCTGGAAAAAATTGCCAAAAACGGCGTGATCGTGGTCGGACACCGTGAATCTTCCGTACCGTTCTCCTATTACGACAACGAACAAAAAGTTGTGGGTTACTCGCAGGACTACTCCAACGCTATCGTTGAAGCAGTGAAGAAAAAACTCAATAAGCCTGACCTGCAAGTCAAATTGATTCCAATTACCTCACAAAACCGTATTCCGCTGCTGCAAAACGGCACCTTCGATTTTGAATGCGGTTCGACCACCAACAACCTGGAACGTCAGAAGCAGGCCGCTTTCTCTGACACTATCTTTGTGGTAGGTACGCGTCTGTTGGTCAAAAAAGGTGGGGATATTAAAGATTTCCCGGATCTGAAAGGCAAAGCGGTGGTCGTGACCTCCGGTACCACCTCTGAGATCCTGCTGCACAAACTGAATGACGAACAGAAAATGGACATGCGCATCATCAGTGCGAAAGACCATGGCGACTCTTTCCGTACTCTGGAAAGCGGTCGTGCAGTGGCCTTTATGATGGATGACGCCCTGCTGGCAGGTGAACGTGCGAAAGCGAAGAAAGCGGATAACTGGGATATCGTGGGCAAACCGCAATCCCAGGAAGCTTACGGCTGCATGCTGCGCAAAGGCGATACTGAGTTCAAAAAGTTGATGGATGACACCATCGCGCAGGCGCAAACCTCGGGTCAGGCAGAAAAATGGTTTGATAAATGGTTCAAAAACCCTATTCCGCCGAAAAACCTGAACCTCAATTTCGCCCTCTCTGACGAGATGAAAGCACTGTTCAAAGAACCGAATGATAAGGCTCTGAACTAATTAACAAAAAGAATACACGCATCCATTTATGTTGTCTTCGGGCTGCGACTCAGCGTTTCCCCAAAGGCGCCAGAATATCAGGGTCGGGGTACGTCAAAGCAGCCCACGCAAAGCGGCATTGTGGATAAAGTGTAGTCAGGGGCGGGATATCCAGCCCTCTCGATTGTTGAAGTAGCACGGACAGACTATACGTTGAATGGTCGTTCCCCATTCGACGCGAACACAAGCTCTTCGCACAATCTTCGAGGGTAGCGCTGCTACCCTTTTTTTTCCGGAGTAGATTTATGTCCATAGACTGGAACTGGGGAATTTTCCTGCAACAAGCCCCGTTCGGCAACACAACCTATCTTGGCTGGCTGTGGAGCGGTTTTCAGGTCACGATCGCGCTGTCGATCACTGCCTGGATCATCGCTTTCCTGGTTGGCTCCCTGTTTGGTATTCTGCGGACCGTTCCCAATCGTATCCTGTCCGGTATCGGCACTTGCTACGTAGAGCTGTTCCGTAACGTCCCGCTGATCGTGCAATTCTTTACCTGGTATCTGGTGGTACCGGAACTGCTGCCGGAAAATATCGGCATGTGGTTCAAATCCGAGCTGGATCCCAACATTCAGTTCTTTGTCTCTTCGATGGTCTGCCTTGGCTTATTCACCGCAGCACGCGTCTGCGAGCAGGTTCGTGCGGCAATTCAGTCGTTACCTCGCGGGCAGAAAAACGCGGGACTCGCCATGGGGCTGACGCTGCCGCAAACGTACCGGTATGTCCTGTTGCCGAATGCTTATCGCGTCATCGTCCCTCCGATGACCTCGGAGATGATGAACCTCGTAAAAAACTCCGCCATCGCATCCACTATCGGGTTAGTGGATATGGCGGCACAGGCCGGTAAGCTGCTGGACTACTCAGCACACGCCTGGGAGTCGTTTACCGCTATTACCGTCGCGTATGTATTAATTAACGCCTTCATTATGTTGGTGATGAATCTGGTAGAACGCAAAATTCGCCTGCCGGGCAATATGGGGGGCAAATAATGTACGAGTTTGACTGGAGTTCAATCATCCCTTCCATTCCTTATCTGCTGGCAGGGCTGGTTATAACATTAAAGATTACCGTAACGGCCATTATCGTCGGGATTGTCTGGGGGACTCTGCTGGCGGTAATGCGCTTGTCCAGCTTTACCCCTATTGCCTGGTTTGCAAAGGCCTATGTGAACGTATTCCGTTCCATTCCCCTGGTGATGGTGCTGCTGTGGTTCTATTTGATTGTGCCGGGACTGCTGCAGAATGTGCTGGGCCTGTCGCCAAAATCGGATATTCGTCTGATATCGGCAATGGTGGCGTTTTCTATGTTCGAGGCCGCCTACTATTCTGAGATTATCCGTGCCGGTATTCAGAGTATTTCGCGTGGACAGTCAAGCGCGGCGCTGGCGCTGGGGATGACCCACTGGCAATCAATGAAATTGATCATTCTGCCTCAGGCATTCCGGGCGATGGTCCCGCTGCTCCTGACCCAGGGGATTGTCCTGTTCCAGGATACCTCACTGGTCTATGTATTGAGCCTCGCGGACTTTTTCCGTACCGCTTCCACCATTGGCGAACGCGACGGGACACAAGTTGAGATGATCCTGTTTGCCGGCGCCGTCTATTTTGCTATTAGCTTGAGTGCATCGTTGTTGGTCAGCTATTTGAAGAAAAGGACAGTTTAATGATTACCCTGAAAAATGTTTCTAAATGGTATGGTCACTTTCAGGTGCTGACCGACTGCTCCACGGAAGTGAAAAAAGGCGAAGTGGTGGTCGTATGCGGTCCATCTGGTTCAGGCAAATCGACCCTGATCAAAACGGTCAATGGCCTTGAACCAGTGCAGAAAGGGGAAATTATCGTCAACGGCACCACCGTTAACGATAAAAAAACCAATCTGGCAAAACTACGCTCTCATGTCGGGATGGTGTTCCAGCATTTCGAACTGTTTCCGCATCTGTCGATTATTGAGAACCTGACGCTGGCGCAGGTCAAAGTGCTTAAGCGCGATAAAAGCGCTGCGCGCGAGAAAGGGCTGAAACTACTGGAGCGCGTTGGCTTGTCTGCCCATGCCAATAAATTTCCGGCGCAACTTTCCGGTGGCCAGCAGCAGCGTGTGGCGATTGCCCGCGCACTGTGTATGGATCCGGTTGCAATGCTGTTTGATGAACCGACATCCGCCCTTGACCCGGAAATGATCAACGAGGTGCTGGATGTTATGGTTGAGCTGGCCAACGAGGGCATGACCATGATGGTGGTCACCCACGAAATGGGCTTTGCCCGTAAAGTGGCGCATCGGGTTATTTTTATGGATGAAGGGAAAATCGTCGAAGACTCGGCGAAAGAAGAGTTTTTCGCCAATCCAAAATCTGAACGCGCGAAAGACTTCCTCGCTAAAATCCTGCATTAATCGATCCGACGCGCATTCCTCAGAATGCGCGTCTCATCACGCTTTGTGGTTTAGCTTCTCGTCTGATTTACAGCAACGTTTTAACCTTGCCGCACAGTTATGTTAACAAGGAGTTGCCATGGTTCAGCCCATCATTCTTGATTGCGATCCTGGTCATGATGACGCAATCGCAATTGTTCTTGCTCTCGCCTCACCCGAACTCGATGTAAAAGCCATCACCTCATCAGCAGGCAACCAGACACCGGAGAAAACCCTGCATAATGTGCTGCGCATGCTCACTCTACTTAACCGTAGCGATATCCCGGTGGCGGGCGGAGCGGTTAAGCCTTTAATGCGCGAACTTATTATCGCCGATAACGTGCATGGAGAAAGCGGCCTGGATGGCCCGACGCTACCGGAGCCCTCTTTCACACCACAGGCGTGTACCGCTGTAGATCTGATGGCGACTGTGCTACGTGACAGCCCGGTTCCTGTCACCCTCGTTTCGACCGGCCCACAGACCAACGTAGCCCTGCTGCTGAACAGCCATCCGGAACTGCACAGCAAAATCAGTCGTATTGTGATTATGGGCGGCGCGATGTCGCTCGGGAACTGGACACCCGCAGCGGAATTTAATATCTATGTCGACCCGGAAGCCGCCGAAATTGTCTTCCAGTCGGGCGTTCCGGTGGTAATGGCTGGCCTGGATGTCACTCATCGGGCGCAAATCCACGCGAATGACATTGAGCGCTTACGTGCCATCGGCAACCCTGTTTCTGGCATTGTGGCTGAACTGCTCGACTTTTTTATGGAGTATCACAAACAGGAAAAATGGGGGTTTGCTGGCGCGCCATTACATGACCCCTGTACTATCGCCTGGCTGCTGAAACCGGACCTCTTCACCACAGTGGAACGCTGGGTGGGGGTAGAAACCCAGGGCAAATATACCCAGGGAATGACGGTGGTCGATTACTATTTCCTGACGGGAAATAAACCGAATGCCACCGTAATGATCGATGTGGATCGCGAAGGGTTTGTGGATTTACTGGCGGAACGCCTGACCTTCTATAGCGCGGCCTGATGCTTTCTCCCTCCCAAGAGAAAGCAAACAAAAACGGTAACCCGAGGGTTACCGTTTTAGGTTTATCTACGGCTCAAAGGGCCTTCTCTGGAACTGGTCATGACCGCATTTCGGACACAGCGGCAGCACATCCGGCGTATAAATAGCCAGATGGAAATGACATTTCTCGCACACAAGGTTACCCAGTCCCACCACTTCGCCGCTGTGGTAAACCCCGTGATGATTAAGATCCTGGAAAACCTCACGCCACTCCAGTTGCGTTTTATCGGTGATATCCGCCAGCTCCTGCCATAAACTCTCTTTTATGACTCGCATAAACACGCTGTCGATGACATCGTCCTGACTTTCCTCATAACTGCGAGCGAACTCTTCCAGATCGCGGCGCACCGCGCGCGTTAACTCTTCAATTTCAGTACGCGTTAGCTCCCCGGTCTGGCTTACGCGTTGACGCGCCTGGGCTACCAACGCGTCAACATCCCTTTCGCCATTACGTAGCCGCTCGGTCAATGACGCAACCAGTTCGCGATAATATTGAGCAACCTTGTTCATTGTTTTCCTCTCCCGGGCAGTTAACCTGTTCTAATAATAGACGTTATTTCCCGCGGGCTTTGTCAATTACCCCACAGAGTTGGTAAATTCTCGTCGGGGGCTTTTCGCAGGCTAAATGTGCGAAAGGCTGTTGTGACGAAGTCGTTTGGGCTATGCTATGCGGATCTGAAAAACCACGTAAAACGCTACATTTGTAGCTGTATCGCAAATACAGGACCACTGGCTGCCATGCAAGAGCAATACCGCCCGGAAGAGATAGAATCCAAAGTCCAGCTTCACTGGGAAGAGAAGCGTACCTTCGAAGTAACTGAAGACGAGAGCAAAGAAAAGTATTACTGCCTGTCGATGCTTCCCTATCCTTCTGGCCGACTACACATGGGCCACGTGCGTAACTACACCATCGGTGACGTGATTTCCCGTTATCAGCGCATGCTGGGCAAGAACGTGCTGCAGCCAATTGGCTGGGATGCGTTCGGTCTGCCAGCAGAAGGTGCGGCGGTGAAAAATAAGACGGCCCCGGCACCGTGGACGTACGACAATATCGCCTACATGAAAAACCAGCTCAAAATGCTGGGCTTCGGCTATGACTGGAGCCGCGAGCTGGCGACCTGTACCCCGGAATACTACCGCTGGGAACAGAAGTTTTTCACTGAGCTGTATAAAAAAGGCCTGGTTTACAAGAAGACGTCTGCCGTTAACTGGTGCCCGAATGACCAGACCGTTCTCGCGAATGAACAGGTTATCGATGGCTGCTGCTGGCGCTGCGACACCAAAGTTGAGCGTAAAGAGATTCCGCAGTGGTTTATCAAAATCACCGCCTATGCCGAAGAACTGCTCAACGACCTGGATCATATGGATCAGTGGCCTGATACGGTGAAAACCATGCAGCGCAACTGGATTGGCCGTTCTGAAGGCGTGGAAATCACCTTCAATGTTAATGGCGATGACAAAACGCTGACCGTGTACACCACCCGCCCGGACACCTTTATGGGTGCCACTTATCTGGCGGTTGCAGCGGGTCACCCGCTGGCGCAGAAAGCGGCGGCAACGAATACTGAACTGGCAGCCTTTATCGACGAATGCCGTAATACCAAAGTGGCCGAAGCAGATATGGCGACCATGGAGAAAAAAGGCGTTGATACCGGCTTTAGAGCGGTTCACCCATTAACCGGCGAAGAGATTCCGGTCTGGGCTGCGAACTTCGTGCTGATGGAGTACGGTACTGGTGCCGTAATGGCCGTTCCGGGACACGACCAGCGCGACTATGAATTTGCCAGCAAATATAATCTGCCGATCAAAGCGGTCATCCTTGCAGCAGATGGTTCTGAACCCGATCTGTCAGAACAGGCGTTGACCGAAAAAGGTACTCTGTTTAACTCTGGCGAATTCAGTGGCCTGAGCTTTGAAGATGGCTTCAACGCTATTGCCGACAAACTGGCGGCTCTGGGCGTTGGTGAGCGCAAAGTCAACTATCGTCTGCGTGACTGGGGCGTTTCCCGTCAACGTTACTGGGGCGCACCGATCCCGATGGTGACGCTGGAAGACGGTACCGTGATCCCGACACCAGAAGATCAGATCCCGGTGATTCTGCCGGAAGATGTGGTCATGGACGGCATCACCAGCCCTATCAAAGCCGATCCTGAGTGGGCGAAAACCACCGTCAACGGCCAGCCTGCGCTGCGAGAGACCGATACTTTCGACACCTTTATGGAGTCCTCCTGGTACTACGCGCGTTACACCTGCCCACAATACGACGAAGGTATGCTGGACCCGAAAGCCGCTAACTACTGGCTGCCGGTGGATATCTACATTGGCGGTATAGAACACGCCATCATGCACCTGCTCTACTTCCGCTTCTTCCATAAGCTGATGCGCGATGCGGGTATGGTGAACTCTGACGAACCAGCAAAACAGCTGCTCTGTCAGGGTATGGTGCTGGCAGATGCCTTCTATTATGTTGGTGAGAGCGGCGAACGTAACTGGGTTTCACCGAAAGACGCTATCGTTGAGCGCGACGAGAAAGGCCGTATTATTAAGGCAAAAGACGCGGCGGGCCATGAGCTGGTGTATACCGGCATGAGCAAAATGTCCAAGTCGAAAAATAACGGCATCGACCCCCAGGAAATGGTGGAACGTTACGGCGCAGATACCGTACGTCTGTTTATGATGTTCGCCTCGCCTGCGGATATGACGCTGGAATGGCAGGAGTCCGGTGTGGAAGGGGCAAACCGCTTCCTGAAACGTGTCTGGAAACTGGCTTATGAACATAAAGCCCTCGGCCCGGTTGTGGCGCTGGATACTCGCGCACTGAGCGAAGACCAGCAGGCGCTGCGCCGCGACGTTCACAAAACTATCGCTAAAGTCACCGATGATATTGGTCGTCGCCAGACCTTCAATACTGCGATTGCGGCGATTATGGAACTGATGAACAAACTGGCGAAAGCACCGACTGAGGGCGAGCAGGATCGTGCTCTGCTGCAGGAAGCGCTGCTGGCGGTTGTCCGTATGCTTAACCCGTTCACTCCGCATGCAAGCTTTACCCTGTGGAAAGAGCTGGGTGGTGAAGGCGATATCGACAACGCGCCGTGGCCAGTTGCAGACGACGCGGCGATGGTTGAGAACACCACGCTGGTTGTTGTGCAGGTTAACGGTAAAGTACGCGGTAAAATCACCGTTGCCGTTGACGCGACCGAAGAGCAGGTTCGTGAGCGTGCAGGCCAGGAACCGCTGGTCGCAAAATATCTTGATGGCGTTACCGTGCGTAAAGTGATTTACGTACCAGGTAAACTGCTTAATCTGGTCGTTGGCTAAGCGCGGGAGGAAGCGTGCGATATCTGGCAACATGGTTGTTATCTCTGGCGGTGCTTCTCACCGCCGGATGCGGCTGGCACTTGCGCAATACGTCGCAGGTGCCAGGCAATATGAACACAATGATTTTCGATTCCGCAGATCCGAACGGTCCTCTTAGTCGTGCTGTACGTAATCAGCTGCGTCTGAATGGTGTGCAACTGCTGGAGAAAGGCTCATTGCGTAAGGATGTCCCTTCCCTGCGCCTTGGAACTATGTCTCTCGCACGTGATACCGCGTCTATTTTCCAGGACGGACGCACTGCTGAGTATCAATTAGTGATGACAGTTGACGCCACCGTGCTGATTCCGGGGCATGACATCTACCCGATTAACACCAGGGTGTATCGTTCATTCTTTGATAACCCGCAGACGGCGCTGGCGAAAGATGCCGAACAGGACATAATCCTTGAGGAAATGTACGACAAGGCTGCGGAACAGCTGATTCGTAAACTGCCCAGCATTCAGGCGGCAGATAACGAGAAAAATCCGCCTTCCTCGCGTCCCGCAGCGAAACCGGGTAGCTGATGCTCAAGCTGTATCCGGAACAACTCCGCGCGCAGCTCAATGAAGGGCTGCGCGCGGCATATTTACTGCTGGGAAATGACCCTCTTTTATTGCAGGAAAGCCATGATGCCGTCCGGCAGGCTGCCTTCGCACAAGACTTCACCGAACATCACGCCTTCACCCTTGATGCCAGCACGGACTGGGATGCAATCTACGCTATTTGTCAGGCGCTGAGCTTGTTTGCCAGCCGTCAGATACTGTCATTACAGTTGCCGGAAAATGGGCCTAACGCCGCGCTAAATGAACGCCTCGCCATGCTGGTGAGCCTGCTTCATGACGACCTGATATTGATTGTGCGTGGAAATAAGCTGACCCGGGCGCAGGAAAACGCCGCCTGGTATACTGCTCTGGCTAATCGCAGCGTTTCGGTCAGTTGTCAGACCCCGGAGCAGGCCAATCTACCTCGCTGGATTGCCGCACGCGCGAAGCAGAACAACCTGCAACTGGATGATGCCGCCAGTCAACTGCTTTGTTATTGCTATGAAGGTAATTTGCTGGCCGCCTCGCAGGCTCTGGAAAGACTGGCACTGCTGTTCCCGGACGGTAAGCTGACGCTGCCGCGTGTCGAGCAGGCCGTTAACGATGCCGCTCACTTTACCCCCTTTCACTGGGTAGACGCGCTGCTTGCCGGCAAAAGTAAGCGTGCGCTTCATATATTGCATCAACTTAAACTTGAAGCCAGTGAACCCGTCATCCTGCTGCGTACTATCCAGCGTGAACTCATGTTACTGGTGACGCTAAAACGACAGTCTGCACATACGCCGCTGCGTTCGCTGTTTGATAAATATAGGGTCTGGCAAAATCGGCGTGGCATTATCGGTGAAGCGCTACAACGACTGAGCAGTGAGCAACTGCGCCAGGCCGTACACTTGCTTACGCGTATCGAATTAATTGTGAAACAGGATTTTGGTCAGTCGGTGTGGGCAGAGCTGGAGGGACTTTCTCTGCTACTCTGTCATAAGGCACTGGCAGACGTTTTTATTGATGGTTGATATGAATCAGTTGCAGGCACTTTTTGGCGGTACTTTTGATCCTGTTCACTACGGGCACCTGAAACCGGTCGAAGCGCTGGCAAACCAGATTGGTCTGTCACGCGTCATTATTATGCCCAATAACGTACCTCCCCATCGCCCACAACCTGAGGCGACGAGCGAACAGCGTAAAGCCATGGTGGAACTGGCTATCAGCGACAAACCGCTTTTTGCCCTTGATGAGCGTGAACTGCGGCGCGAGAGTCCTTCTTACACGGCGCAAACTTTACAGGCGTGGCGAGAAGAGCAAGGGCCGACGCGCTCGCTGGCCTTCATTATTGGTCAGGATTCGTTGCTAACGTTTCCCACATGGCATCATTATGAAACCATTCTGAACAACAGCCATTTGATTGTCTGTCGCCGTCCTGGCTACCCGTTAGCTATGGAAAATGAGGCCGATCAGCAGTGGCTGGAAGACCATCTGACACACAATGCAGATGATTTACATACTCTGCCTGCCGGGAAAATCTATCTGGCGGAAACGCCGTGGTTCAACATTTCCGCCACGCTTATTCGCGAACGGCTGGAAAGAGGCGAGAATTGCGATGACCTGCTCCCTGCCACGGTGCTCAATTATATTAATCAGCACGGCCTCTATCGCTGAGGATGTTATCCAGCGCGCCAGTCAGCCGATTGTTTTCTGACGCGCTGCGCACCGCCACACGGTAGTATCGCGCATCAAGCCCAGGATAATTTGCACAACTACGAATTAAAATGTGCTGCCGGAGCAGTGCCTGCTGCAGGTCAATACCGGCATCACAACGCAAGAACAGATAATTCGCCACTCCCGGCCAGACGGACAACCCGGGCATATTTTCCAGCGCCTGACGCAAACGCGGGCGTTCCGTGTTGAGCCATTCCCATGTTTCTTTTCGATACGCGCTATCGTTTAAGACCACCTCTCCCGCCAGCGCCGCAAAAGCATTAATAGACCAGGGCATCTGCTGCTGGCGCATACGGGCGACAGCCAGTGTGTTACTGCTGAGCAAATATCCCAGTCGCAGCCCGGGAATAGCATAAAACTTGGTCAGAGAACGCAGCACCCAAATATGTGGGTTTTCAGCCAGATGGGGGACAAATCCATCGCGATCGCTCAGGAAATCCATAAAGGCTTCATCCAGCACAAGTGTAATACCGAGCTGCCTGCAGCGCGCGGCAATGTCATGCATCAGTGAAGCATCCGGCAACAGGCCTGTGGGATTGTTGGGTGTGCAGAGGAACAGGCAGTCAACGCCGCCCGTTAACGCATCAAGAATGGCCTCAGTTAGCTGCCAGCCATCTTCTTCACGCAGCGCATAATCGACGATATCACATCCTGAAAGCTGCAGGGCGCGACGATATTCAGCAAACCCGGGGGTGACGAGCATCACCCGGCGCGGCAGAAGACCTTTTACCAGCGTAAATATCGATTCGGTCTCACCGTTGCCCGCGAGGACCCACTCGACGGGAACCTGATGATGTGCGGCAAGCGCCTGATGTAATTGCTGATACTCAGGATCCGGGTAGCGCTCAGCCACAGCAAAATTATTCAGTAGTGCCTGTTTCAATAACGCGGGCATACCTGCCGGGTTAATATTCGCACTGAAATCCAACAAATCCTCGGCTGAAACACCCACCATAGCAGCGGCCTCACGGATATTTCCACCGTGCGCGCTGTGAAATAAAGCCATCTTCTGCTCCGGGCAAAAACGCTATTTTAAACGAAAAGCCACCAGGAATAAGGGTGTAATGATAAACTTCGTGCAGAAAACCGCACGGGAGAAAACAATGCGACTCTGGTTGATTCGACATGGCGAAACCGAAGCAAACGTTGCCGGGCTCTACAGCGGTCACTCACCAACCCCGTTAACTGCAAAGGGGATTGCACAGGCGCAAACGCTGCATCACCTGCTACGGGAAGTGCCTTTTGACCGGGTGATCTGTAGCGAACTCGAACGTGCACAGCACACCGCAAGACTGGTCCTCAACGATCGCAATATTGTTCAACACTCAACGCCGTTGCTCAATGAGATGTTTTTTGGCGACTGGGAGATGCGTCACCACCGGGACCTGACCCGAGAAGATCCGCAGAGCTATGCCGCATGGTGCGCCGACTGGCAAAATGCCATTCCGACCAATGGCGAGGGTTTTCAGGCGTTTTCCGCGCGTGTAAAAGATTTTATCCGCCAGATCCCCCACTGGGGTCCGGCAGAAAATCTGCTGATAGTTAGCCATCAGGGTGTATTGAGCCTGCTTATCGCCAGTTTACTTAAAATGCCAGCGGCGTCGTTGTGGCATTTTCGCGTAGATCAGGGGACCTGGAGCGCAGTTGATATTCACGACGATTTTTGCACATTACGCGTACTCAACAGCCGCGCGGTGTGGCAAGCAGAGGATTAACGCCCCTTTTTTCACCCGGCACGCCTGTCACGGAAGTCTGGTCATTGACACGCACGGACAGGCTGCTATTCTCCGCACCGCCATCTGCGGCCTTGCAAATTGTTTTACAAAAATGGCGATGCAATCTCATTCATGGGGTGGGATGATAGCCCACTTTTTAAAAGCAGGGTCGGACATTTGTCCCGACAATGGTCGCAGTTCAGGTATAATGTCAGGCCATTTATTTACACCACTTTCACGTACACCCCAGGGGGAACACTTGCAGGGTAAAGCACTCCAGGATTTTGTAATCGACAAAATTGATGACCTGAAAGGTCAGGACATCGTCGCACTAGACGTTCACGGCAAATCCAGTATCACCGACTGTATGATAATCTGCACCGGCACATCCACCCGCCACGTTACGTCCATCGCGGATCATGTGGTTCAGGAGTCCCGTGCTGCCGGTATGCTTCCACTGGGTGTGGAAGGCGAAAATGCTGCCGACTGGATCGTCGTAGACCTGGGGGATGTCATTGTTCATGTGATGCAGGAAGAGAGTCGCCGCCTGTATGAACTGGAAAAGCTCTGGGGTTAATGCGTGAAGTTGCAACTGGTAGCCGTCGGCACAAAAATGCCTGACTGGGTACAAACCGGGTTTACTGAATATCTGCGTCGTTTCCCGAAAGATATGCCTTTTGAGCTAGTGGAAATCCCGGCGGGCAAGCGCGGCAAAAACGCAGATATTAAGCGTATTCTCGACAAAGAGGGTGAACTGATGCTTGCTGCGGCAGGTAAAAATCGGATCGTCACCCTTGATATCCCCGGTAAACCCTGGGATACACCGCAGCTGGCAAATGAGCTGGAACGCTGGAAACAGGATGGACGTGACGTCAGCCTGCTCATCGGCGGCCCGGAAGGGTTATCCCCCGCCTGTAAAGCTGCGGCAGAACAAAGCTGGTCACTCTCTGCGCTAACGCTTCCTCACCCGCTGGTGCGTGTGCTGGTAGCGGAAAGTTTGTATCGCGCATGGAGCATCACGACCAACCATCCTTATCATCGTGAGTAATGACCACCAGGTAAACTAAGCAGCGGATGAAATTACAGAATTCTTTTCGCGACTATTCGGCTGAGTCTGCGCTGTTTGTGCGCCGGGCCCTTGTCGCTTTTGCAGGGATTTTGCTGCTCACCGGCGTACTCATCGCCAACCTTTATAATCTGCAAATTGTCCGTCATGCTGACTACCAGACGCGTTCTAATGAGAACCGCATTAAACTGGTACCTATTCCGCCAAGCCGCGGCATTATCTATGATCGCAACGGCACGCCACTGGCGCTGAACCGCACAATTTATCAGATTGAGATGATGCCGGAAAAGGTCGACAACGTTGAGCAAACACTCAATGCGCTGCGTGACGTGGTGGATCTGACCGATGAGGACATTGCCAACTTCAAAAAGGAGCGCTCCCGCTCCCACCGCTTCACCTCGATTCCGGTCAAAGCTAACCTGAATGAAGTTCAGGTGGCGCGCTTCGCGGTTAATCAGTATCGATTCCCCGGTGTGGAAGTAAAAGGCTATAAGCGCCGTTACTATCCGTTCGGCTCGGCATTGACACATGTCATCGGCTACGTATCCAAAATCAACGATAAAGACGTCGAACGACTGGATAAAGAAGGCAAGCTGGCAAACTACGCGGCCACGCATGATATTGGCAAACTCGGCATCGAACGCTATTACGAAGATGTGCTGCACGGACAGACCGGTTACGAAGAGGTTGAAGTTAACAACCGCGGACGCGTTATTCGCCAGTTAAAAGAGGTGCCGCCGCAAGCGGGGCATGACATCTACCTGACGCTGGATTTAAAACTGCAGCAATATATCGAAACCCTGCTGCAGGGTAGTCGTGCTGCGGTCGTGGTAACCGACCCGCGCAATGGTGCCATTCTCGCGCTCGTCTCTACGCCAAGCTATGATCCGAACCTTTTTGTCGACGGTATCTCCAGCAAGGATTACAGCGCGCTTCTCAACGATCCGAACACGCCTCTTGTTAACCGCGCCACGCAAGGGGTTTATCCGCCGGCATCAACGGTGAAACCCTATGTTGCCGTTTCGGCGCTGAGCGCCGGGGTAATTACCCGTAATACCACCCTTTTCGACCCTGGCTGGTGGCAACTGCCCGGCTCAGAAAAACGCTATCGCGACTGGAAAAAATGGGGGCATGGTCGCCTGAATGTCACCAAGTCGCTGGAGGAATCAGCGGATACCTTCTTCTATCAGGTCGCCTACGACATGGGTATTGACCGTCTTGCCGAGTGGCTGACCAAATTTGGTTACGGTCAGTATACCGGTATCGACCTGGCAGAAGAGCGCTCGGGTAATATGCCAACGCGCGAATGGAAGCTTAAACGCTTTAAGAAACCCTGGTACCAGGGCGATACGATTCCCGTCGGGATTGGCCAGGGTTACTGGACCGCAACGCCCGTACAAATGAACAAAGCGATGATGACGCTCATTAACGATGGCGTTGTCAAAGTGCCGCACTTATTAATGAGCACGATGGAAGACGGTAAACAGGTTCCATGGCAACAGCCGCCGCAAAAACAGGTTGGCGATGTGCACTCCGGCTTCTGGGAAATCGCTAAAGATGGGATGTATGGCGTGGCAAACCGCCCGAATGGTACCGGGCATAAATACTTCGCCGGTTCACCTTACAAAGTCGCGGCGAAATCAGGTACAGCCCAGGTCTTCGGACTAAAAGCTAACGAAACCTATAACGCGCATCGCATCGCCGAACGTCTGCGTGACCATAAGCTGATGACGGCGTTCGCGCCCTATGATAATCCCCAGGTTGCGGTTGCAATGATTCTGGAAAACGGCGGTGCCGGTCCTGCGGTTGGTACAATCATGCGCCAAATCCTCGACCATATAATGCTTGGCGATAACAATACTGATTTGCCGTCGGAAAACCCGGCATCAACAGCGGCAGAGGACCAATAATCATGACGGATAATCCGAACAAAAAATCGTTCTGGGATAAAATCCATATCGATCCCGCCTTCTTGCTGATTGTGCTGGCGCTGTTGTTCTATAGCGCGATGGTTATCTGGAGCGCCAGCGGCCAGGATATCGGCATGACGGAGCGCAAAGTCGGTCAAATCACTATGGGCCTAATCGTGATGGTTGTGCTGGCGCAGGTTCCACCTCGTGTTTATGAAGGCTGGGCACCCTACCTTTACGTTTTTTGCGTCATCCTGCTGGTCGCCGTTGATGCTTTCGGGGCGATCTCCAAAGGTGCTCAGCGCTGGCTTGATTTAGGCATCGTCCGTTTCCAGCCATCTGAAATTGCGAAAATCGCCGTACCGCTAATGGTGGCGCGTTTTATCAACCGCGATGTTTGCCCGCCATCGTTAAAAAACACCGCCATTGCGCTGGTGCTGATATTTATGCCAACGCTGCTGGTGGCCGCCCAGCCCGACCTCGGTACCGCTATTCTTATCGCCATGTCCGGCCTTTTCGTGCTGTTTTTATCCGGCCTGAGCTGGCGCCTTATTTTAGTGGCCGTCCTCCTGATAGCAGCATTTATTCCCATATTATGGTTCTTCCTGATGCACGATTATCAGCGCCAGCGCGTCATGATGTTGCTCGATCCGGAAACCGATCCGCTTGGCGCGGGCTATCATATTATTCAGTCCAAAATCGCCATCGGCTCCGGTGGGTTACAGGGGAAAGGTTGGCTGCACGGGACGCAGTCACAGCTGGAGTTTTTGCCAGAACGCCACACCGACTTTATCTTTGCCGTACTTGCCGAAGAGTTAGGGCTGATTGGTATTTTGATTCTGCTCGGGCTTTATGTACTGCTGATCATGCGCGGCTTATGGATTGCCGCGCGCGCGCAAACCACCTTTGGTCGGGTCATGGCTGGTGGTTTGATGTTGATTTTATTCGTTTATGTATTCGTAAATATTGGTATGGTGAGTGGTATCTTGCCGGTGGTGGGCGTACCGTTGCCGCTGGTGAGTTATGGGGGCTCAGCCCTGATTGTACTGATGGCGGGGTTTGGTATCGTGATGTCGATTCATACCCACAGGAAGATGTTATCAAAAAGCGTATAAGGGGTGCGCAATGCGTAAGCAATGGCCAGGTGTCTGTATAGCAGCAGTATTGCTGGCGTCATGTTCAAGTGATGATGGTCAGCAAAAGACGATGGTTGCGCCGCCTGCTCCGGTGTGCAACGGTCCGGTCGTTGAAATCAGCGGCGCGGAGCCTCGTTTTGAGACGCCGAATCCTTCGGTAAACCAGGATTACGAGCGCGACGGCAAAAGCTACAAAATTGTGCAGAATCCTTCGCAGTTCAGCCAGGCAGGATTTGCTGCCATTTATGATGCGGAACCGGGTAGTAATTTAACCGCGACGGGAGAAACGTTCGATCCGTTACAACTGACTGCCGCTCACCCGACGCTGCCTGTTCCGAGCTATGCCCGTATCACTAACCTGGCCAATGGTCGCATGGTGGTGGTACGCATTAACGATCGTGGCCCTTATGGGAATGATCGCGTGATCTCATTGTCGCGTGCGGCGGCCGATCGCCTGAACACGTCGAACAACACCAAAGTGCGTATCGACCCGATCATTGTGGCACAGGACGGTTCAATGTCCGGCCCGGGCACCGTCTGTACCACTATCGCAAAACAGACCTATGCTCTGCCGGCACTCCCGGATTTGAGCGGCAATGGCGCGTCGCAACCAGAGCCAGCTCCCGATAACGTACGTATCATCAGCAATTCAACGCTGAAAGGGGACGAAAATACAAAGCCGGTAAGTAGCGGCGGTTTCCTTGGGGCGCCGACACCGCTACATGCAGGCGTACTTGAAGGCACAGAAGCCCCGGCGCCGGCCATTACAACCCAGACCACGCCCTCTGTCCCGGCTGCACCCGTAGCGAGCGCGCCGGTAACGCGCACCGCCCCCGTGGCGGCGCCCGTTACCGCGCCAGGTTCCGTGCAGGGCCACGTTGCGACATCCGCGGCACCGGTAGCTGCCAGCGGAAGTTATATGGTGCAGGTTGGAGCAGTAAGCGATCAAACCCGCGCGCAACAGTATCAACAGCGCCTGGCCCAGCAGTTTGCTGTGCCAAGCCGGGTGGTACAAAACGGCGCAGTGTGGCGTATTCAGCTCGGGCCTTTTACCAATAAGTCGGACGCCAGTGCATTACAACAGCGTCTGCAAAATGAAGCGCAGTTACAGTCTTTTGTGACCAACGCGCAATAACAGATTTGGCATCTGACTTTGTCAACCAGTGTAAATAGCATTAACAAAGTCATGCGGAAAGTCGGATGCCTGTCAGAATAGCTTTTGCTATAGTAGGGCACTTTTTTTAACTCCATCACGGATGTCGTTGTTCAGACCATGAAGACCACTCTCTCCGTTCGTTTCGTACAGCGCCTGGCGCTCACCACGGCACTGACTGCCGCCACTCTCGGCACAGCCCATGCTGATGACCTCAATATCAAGACCATGATTCCTGGCGCGCCACAGATTGATGCCGAATCCTGGATCCTCATCGATTACAACTCCGGTAAGGTGTTGACAGAACAGAACGCCGACTCGCGCCGCGATCCGGCCAGCCTGACAAAAATGATGACCAGCTACGTCATCGGCCAGGCAATGAAAGCGGGTAAATTCAAAGATAGCGATCTGGTCACTATCGGCAATGACGCATGGGCGACCGGCAACCCGGTGTTCCGTGGCTCTTCTCTGATGTTCCTGAAACCGGGTATGCAAGTTCCGGTTTCGCAACTCATCCGTGGTATCAACTTACAGTCTGGTAACGACGCCTGTGTGGCGATGGCCGATTACGTTGCAGGTAGCCAGGACGCGTTTGTCGGTCTGATGAATAACTACGTTAACGCGCTTGGTCTGCAGAATTCCCACTTCCAGACTGTTCATGGTCTGGATGCTGAGGGGCAGTACAGCTCCGCGCGCGACATGGCTCTGATTGGCCAGGCGCTGATTCGTGATGTGCCAAACGAATACTCTATCTACAAAGAGAAAGAGTTCACCTTTAACGGTATCCGCCAGACCAACCGTAACGGTCTGCTGTGGGATAACAGCCTGAATGTCGACGGCATCAAAACCGGTCATACGGACAAAGCGGGTTACAACCTGGTGGCCTCTGCAACCGAAGGCCAGATGCGCCTGATCTCCGCAGTCATGGGTGGCAGAACGTTCAAAGGGCGTGAAGCCGAAAGTAAAAAACTGCTGACCTGGGGTTTCCGTTTCTTCGAAACCGTTAGTCCGCTGAAAGCAGGCAAAGAGTTCGCCTCAGAGCCAGCCTGGTTCGGTGATAACGATCGCGCTTCGCTGGGTGTTGATAAAGACGTCTATCTGACTATCCCACGTGGCCGCATGAAAGATCTTAAGGCGAGTTATGTGTTAACCACCAGTGAACTGCACGCGCCGTTGCAGAAAAACCAGGTGGTTGGCACGATTAACTTCCAGCTGGACGGCAAAACTATCGAACAACGCCCTCTGGTCGTGCTGCAGGAAATCCAGGAAGGGAATTTCTTCGGCAAAATCATCGACTATATCAAGCTGATGTTCCACCACTGGTTCGGCTAAAAAACGAACACTTGAAAGTGTGATTTCCGTCCCCATATACTAAGCATCTCAAAAACTCCTGCCCTTTCGGCAGGAGTTATTATTTTTACGCCGGAGCTGACATGAAAACCAATCTCAAAGAACTGCTTGAATTCCCGACTCCCTTTACTTACAAAGTGATGGGACTGGCGAAACCAGAGCTGGTTGATCTGGTGGTTGAAGTGGTACAGCGCCATGCGCCCGGTGATTACTCTCCGCAGGTAAAACCGAGCAGCAAAGGCAATTACCACTCGGTATCCATCACCATCACCGCCACGCATATTGAGCAAGTTGAGACGCTGTACGAAGAATTAGGCAATATTGAAATTGTTCGTATGGTGCTGTAATTAAGCAAGGTGTTACCGGGCCTCTGGTCGGGTAACACCCTCTCTGTGGTATACTCCCCTCACCTTTTCTACTCCCGGAGATGCTGTTTTGTCTCAGGATACAATCCTAATCCGTAACCTTGGCCTGCAGCCCTATGACCCTGTGTCTGAGGCAATGCATGAATTCACGGAAACCCGCACCGAGAGCACGCCTGACGAAATCTGGCTGGTTGAACATAACCCGGTCTTTACACAGGGCCAGGCAGGTAAAGCTGAACATGTACTCTCCCCGGGAGATATTCCGGTCATACAAAGCGATCGTGGAGGTCAGGTCACCTATCACGGGCCTGGTCAGCAGGTCATGTACATATTAATAAACCTCAAGCGTCGTAAACTTGGTGTCCGTGAACTCGTCACCGTGATGGAGCAAACTGTCATTGATACGCTGGCGGAACTGGGAATTGAGGCTCGTGCGCGCGCCGATGCGCCAGGCGTTTATGTGCAGGATAAAAAGATCTGTTCGCTGGGGCTGCGCATTCGTAAAGGTTGCTCATTTCATGGCCTGGCGCTGAATATCGCGATGGATCTAACCCCTTTTTTACGCATCAATCCTTGTGGGTATGCCGGAATGGAAATGACGCAGGTTAAACATTTTGTGCCTGATGCCAATATGGACAAAATAAGACCTGTGCTTATTAGCCATCTTTTAGCACAGCTAAACAATCCGTCACACATATATACCAGTACTTAATATATGATGTATAACGGCTTGCTTTTTAAGCAAGTCGTTATTTATTTCCCCCAGTTATACTTTACAACCGCAGTACTCTTCTCTATTTTCAAAATACCTGCCTGATCGGGTTAATTCGTAACGCGTGACACATTTGCAGCTACGTCGAATTGCGAATAGCCGGATTAAATTTAAGCTTAATGTCCTGCATCATGCTGAAAATCATCCATAATGATGATATGTGAAGAAAAAAACAGCTTAAATTACACATCACCATAAATAATAAATTCAACTATCATTCATATTGCGAATGATTACGGAGTACAAGCGTGGATTATAATAACCAGTCGGAACAGAAAATAGCCGAGCGACCCGAAGATGATAAACCGCAAATCTTCAGAACGTTACGCAATATTGACCTCAATTTATTGACCATCTTTGAGGCAGTATATGTACACAAAGGGATTGTGAATGCCGCACGAGTGCTTAACCTGACGCCATCTGCAATTAGTCAATCCATTCAAAAACTACGAACGATATTTCCCGATCCGCTTTTTATTCGCAAAGGTCAGGGCGTGACGCCAACAGCCTATGCTTCGCATTTACATGAGTATATTAGCCAGGGTCTGGAGTCCATTCTCGGGGCACTCGATCTCACCGGTAGTTATGATAAACAGCGAACTATCACCATCGGTACTCCCCCTTCTCTGCGCGCGATTGTCATTCCCGTTATCTGGCAGGCGATCAAAGAGAGCGCACCACATCTGGTGATGCGCAACATTCCTATTCATGATGCCGAAAACCAGCTCAGTCAGTTCCAGACCGATCTCATCATTGACACCAATATCCCGTCCGCCCGCACTCTGAGCCATCATGCACTGTATACGGATCGGTTGATGCTGGTTTGTCGCGAAGGACACCCCTGCCTGCGCGCGACTATCAATGAAGATGTCCTGCAACACTACGAACACACCTTATTGATGCTAGAGGGACAAAACCTGAGTGCGTTGCGTCAGCGTGTTCAGGATCTGTTCCCTGAACGTCAGGTCAGCTTTAGCAGTTACAATATGTTCACTATCGCAGCACTGATTGGCAACAGTGATATGTTGGGGCTGATGCCGACCCGCCTGTTTAAGCTTTTTAGCGCGTGCTGGCCGCTGGTGGAAATTGATTTTCCGCCAGTCAGTAACGAAAGACTGGACGTTTCTTTGTATTACAATAAATTAAGCCTGCGTGACCCAGTACTGGAAAACGTGATCAACGTTATTCGCCGTGCATTCTGATGTCCGTATCAGCCTGGCAAAACGGCTAATCTCCCTTGGGCAAAGAGTACAAAACAACAACTATTTTACATTTTGCCCAGTTGCCAGGCTGCTTTCTGTCCCCTATCAATGCTATACTGCACGTCATTAATTCAAAAATAGTTGATAAATACAACATTCCCTTGAATTGAAACACTTACTTCGTTATCCGCAACTGGAACACGCACGCTATGAGTAAACCCATTGTGATGGAACGCGGTGTTAAGTACCGCGATGCCGATAAAATGGCCCTTATCCCGGTTAAAAACGTGGCAACAGAGCGCGAAGCCCTGTTAAGAAAACCGGAATGGATGAAAATCAAACTTCCGGCTGACTCGTCCCGTATTCAGGGCATCAAGGCGGCCATGCGCAAAAATGGGTTACACTCGGTTTGCGAAGAAGCGTCCTGCCCGAACCTGGCAGAGTGTTTCAATCACGGCACGGCAACCTTCATGATTCTTGGCGCAATCTGTACGCGCCGCTGTCCGTTCTGCGATGTGGCGCATGGTCGCCCTGTTGCACCGGACGCTAACGAACCGAAAAAACTGGCACAGACTATTTCTGATATGGCGCTGCGTTACGTCGTTATTACCTCGGTAGACCGTGACGATCTGCGTGATGGCGGCGCTCAACACTTCGCTGACTGTATCAGCGCAATTCGCGAGAAAAATCCCGCTATCAAGATTGAGACGCTGGTGCCAGACTTCCGTGGTCGTATGGACCGCGCGCTGGACATTTTGACGGCTACCCCGCCGGATGTGTTTAACCACAATCTGGAGAACGTACCGCGCATTTACCGCCAGGTTCGTCCGGGAGCAGACTATAACTGGTCACTAAAACTGCTGGAACGGTTTAAAGAAGCGCATCCTGAAATCCCCACCAAATCTGGTTTGATGGTGGGACTTGGCGAAACCAATGCTGAAATTATTGATGTCATGCGCGACCTGCGCCGTCATGGCGTTACTATGTTGACGCTTGGCCAGTATCTGCAACCAAGCCGCCACCACCTGCCTGTACAGCGTTATGTCAGCCCGGAAGAGTTTGATGAAATGAAAGCGGAAGCGCTGGCGATGGGCTTCACCCATGCCGCATGCGGTCCATTCGTGCGTTCGTCCTACCACGCCGACCTGCAAGCTAAAGGTGTTGAAGTAAAATAATGCAGTAATATCTGATTACACTTGCAATAAAAAAACCGGCGTAGTGCCGGTTTTTTTATGCTGCACGAACAGGCTTACTCTTTATGAGAAAGCTTTTCGGCCGGAACGTCGTCTTGCGCAGTTTTCTTCGCCGTGGTGTCATCGTCGTTCATGGCTTTTTTAAAGCCCTTGATCGCTGTACCCAGATCACCACCCAGCGTACGAAGTTTTTTGGTACCAAACAGCAGAACGACCAGTGCGGCCACCACCAGCAATTTGGTAATACTAATCTCACCCATAGATACCTTCTTTCATAAAACGGACTGCGTAAAGCACCATTATAACCTGATGTCATTAACGGTCATTCGACGCGCGCACACAATAGCAATCTGTAACGAGATGAATCAAGCATTGTTTAAAAAAACATCACATCAGTTGCGGTGGAGCGAAACGGCGATTTCGCAGTACCGGTAATTTCTCTCGCGTCTGCGATAAACGCTGCTGCGTAACCTCCGCTATGATGAGTTGCGGGGCTTCCCCCGCCGCAGCAACAACCACACCCTGAGGGTCGACCACCTGACTCTGGCCAATATTTTTATTGCCACATTCACCTGACGCCACGATATAACAGGTCGTATCCAGCGCTCGCGCCGCCAGTAACGTCGCCCAGTGCTTCTCTTTGAGCGGACCCCGTACCCACGCAGCGGGAAGTGCCAGGATGTCTGCCCCTTTTAGCGCCAATGATAACGCCAGCTCAGGGAAGCGCAGATCATAGCAGGTCATTAACCCGACCTTCATCCCGTCTACGTCAATTAACGGTGCGATTTCATGCCCCGCATCCACACGAGCGGACTCTTGCATGTTAAACGCGTCGTAGAGATGGAGTTTGGCGTAATGGGCAATAATATGCCCTTCGCGCAACGCCACCAGCGTATTTACCGCCCTTCCGGACGAGGATGGCACATGAATGGTCAGAATGGTGGTCAGCATGTTTTTGCGGCTCTCCTCCAGTAACAGGCTTAAAAAGCCGCCATCAAGCATCTGAGCCGATTTCACAGACATATGAGGGTCGTTGTCATCTCGCGCCAGTAACGCCTCTGGAAGTACCAACAGCGACGCCTGCTGGCGTGCCGCTTGTGCCATCAGTGTGACACACGTATGGGCATTCATTTGCCAGTCCGGGGTAACAACAAACTGCCCTGCTGCAACAATCATCGTTTTCTCCTGCTTCTGTCGCCATAGCCAGTCTTCCGCTTCGGCGTTACACTCATCACTCTAACAAATCAAATAGCAGGATTTCCCCGTGTTACAACTTCTTTTAGCTGTATTTATTGGTGGCGGGACCGGTAGCGTGGCACGCTGGGCGCTCAGCATGAAATTTAACCCTGCCCATCATGCTATTCCGCTGGGGACACTCACAGCGAATTTAGCCGGTGCGTTTATCATTGGCATGGGACTGGCCTGGTTTAACCGTATGACCCATGTTGATCCAATGTGGAAAGTGTTACTGACCACAGGCTTTTGCGGTGGTCTGACAACGTTTTCAACGTTTTCGGCGGAAGTGGTTTTTTTATTGCAGGAAGGTCGTTTTAGCTGGGCTTTGCTTAACGTGGCGGTTAACCTGCTCGGATCATTTGCGATGACGGCGCTCGCCTTCTGGTTGTTTTCCAGCGTTAATGCAAATTAAGGACAAAAAAAACCCGCCTTAGAGGCGGGTTTTGAAATTCTGTCTTATTGCTAACTTAGATAGCCATTACGTTAGCAGCAGAAGGACCTTTGGCACCGTTAGTGATTTCGAACTCTACACGCTGACCTTCAGCCAGAGTTTTGAAACCATTGCTCTGGATTGCAGAGAAGTGTACGAACACGTCTTTGCTGCCATCTTCCGGAGTAATGAAACCGAATCCTTTGGATTCATTAAACCACTTAACGTTACCTTTAATCTTAGACATCAATATTACCTTTACATGAAAAACGACACAAATGCTGTGTCGGGTTACAGTACAACAATTGTGAAGACTTTTGTCCAGTCGTTATTCATCAAAAAGTGATAAATGTCGCTAAGTTTTTTCAAAGCTGCTGTTTATTTGGGATCCGCATCAATGGTCAAGAAGTAACCACCTCAAAAATGCTACCTCCCGAAAACGAGACGCCGCATTTTACCCGAAGATTAGCGACAACGGTGAAGCAATTCGTATACCGCCGGGATAATAAGCATCGATAATAACGGCATGGCGCCCGCCGCCGATCATCAGCACCGCTTCAAAGCTCTGCGCGCTTTACTGAATACGCTTTCCACTTGCGGGACAGTCTTTATCAGTCTTCCGTCTGCTGTTAATGCCTCGCACCTTCGTGGGGAGAAATTCCCGGCAGCGTCGACGGCATTGAGGTCATTTTCATTCGACGCAGGCATAAGTTCCCTGCCCAGGCGACTGGGCGGTCAAAACGTGGCAAGCAGTAACAACAAGGCAACGCCGCCAGACGCTTTCTGCCAACTCAGCAGCCGGTCCGGCAACAACGCATGGAGGCGAATAAGAAAACAATTGATCCGAACGCGACCAGCAACATCGCAAGATTCCGACTCATTACATATTAACGACTTACCCAGCTTGTGCGCCTGATTGCCAGTCGCTAAAAATGGGGACCGGGAGCGTTCTTACTCTTTTTAAAGCTTTTTTGATTACTGTACGTGGCTTATGCATGAGCAACTAAAGCAATTAAATTTATTAACTTTTTATCATCTTTTAAGATCTTCCCTGGCCCATAATTTTCTACGAAGTTGCGCAACTGCATTTTTGTGATTTTGCGGAAAATAAGCAAAAATGCGCGATAATATACGCAAAACGATCCTTCCTTGATTTTAATCATCTACTCATTAACGGTTATTCGGCACATTGCGTTTCTTCCTTTTCCGGTAGTCATTTTTCCTGTTCTTTACGCTGGGATCCAGAACATTATGTTAACGTTTATTGAACTTCTGATTGGCGTCGTGGTAATCGTGGGTGTCGCACGCTATATCATCAAAGGTTACTCTGCCACTGGCGTGCTGTTCGTCGGCGGGCTGACGTTGTTAATCGTCAGTGCGCTGATGGGGCATAAAGTCCTGCCGGGCAGCGCTACCAGCACGGGTTACACCGCAACAGATATCGTTGAATACATCAAAATCTTGCTGATGAGCCGGGGCGGTGACCTGGGCATGATGATCATGATGCTGTGTGGGTTTGCCGCCTATATGACCCATATCGGTGCCAACGACATGGTCGTTAAGCTCGCTTCCCGTCCGCTGCGTTTTATTAACTCGCCTTATTTATTAATGATTGCCGCCTATTTTGTCGCTTGCCTGATGTCCCTGGCGGTCTCCTCGGCTACCGGGCTTGGCGTGTTATTAATGGCAACGCTCTTCCCCGTGATGGTGAACGTGGGAATAAGCCGTGGGGCCGCCGCTGCTATTTGCGCCTCTCCGGCCGCTATTATTTTATCTCCCACCTCCGGGGATGTGGTTTTAGCCGCGAAAGCCGCAGAAATGCCGCTCATCGACTTCGCGTTCAAAACGACGCTGCCGATCTCCATCGCTGCCATTATTTTTATGGCCATCGCCCACTATTTCTGGCAGCGCTATCTGGATAAAAAAGAGAACATCACTGCAGAGATGCTGGATGTAAAAGACATTACCACCACTGCGCCGTCGTTCTACGCCATTCTGCCGTTTACGCCGATCATCGGCGTGCTGATTTTCGACGGGAAATGGGGACCTGAGCTGCATATCATCACTATCCTGGTGATCTGCATGCTGCTCGCCGCAGTGCTGGAGTTTTTTCGCGGTTTCAATACGCAGAATGTCTTTTCCGGCCTGGAAGTAGCCTATCGCGGCATGGCAGACGCGTTTGCTGGCGTAGTAATGCTGTTAGTTGCAGCCGGCGTCTTTGCTCAGGGGCTCAGCACGATAGGCTTTATCCAGAGTCTGATCTCTATTGCCACCTCGTTTGGTTCCGCAAGTATCATTCTGATGCTGGTGCTGGTCATTCTCACCATGCTGGCGGCGATGACGACGGGATCCGGTAATGCGCCGTTCTATGCATTTGTGGAAATGATCCCCAAGCTGGCGCACGAATCAGGCATCAACCCGGCTTATCTCTCTATACCGATGTTGCAGGCTTCTAACCTTGGACGCACCATTTCACCGGTGTCCGGCGTGGTGGTGGCCGTTGCAGGTATGGCCAATATTTCTCCGTTTGAAGTGGTAAAACGGACATCCGTGCCGGTCATAGTGGGTCTGATTGTAGTGATCGTGGCGACAGAGATCCTGGTTCCAGGCGCTGCCGTGCATTAACGGTCTGTTCAGCCATAACGCAAAAAGCGCCCGTCCGGCGCTTTTTGTGCTTTAATAACTTACGGAAATTATCTAAACACATTCATTAGGATCAGAAATGTTCAGAAAGGGACTCGTCGCCAGTCTGGGTGTCGCCATGGCGATGCTGTCGCTCACCCCCGTTTACGCTGCCCCGCTCGAGCCCAAACAGTACGGTGATTTTGACCACTATGTGCTTGCACTTTCGTGGCAAACCGGTTTTTGCCAAAGCCAGCATGACCGCGGTGGGCGCGATCCGCAGGAGTGCCGACTGCAAAAAGAATTGCCGCAAAAAGTCGACTTTCTGACCGTTCACGGCCTGTGGCCCGGCCTGCCGAAATCTATTGCGGCACGCGGCGTGGATGAGAAGCGCTGGATGCGATATGGCTGCGCCACGCGCCCTGTTCCCAATATGCCTGAGGCGAAAGTCAGCCAAAAATGTTCTGCCGCTGAAACCGGGATGTCCCTGGAAGTGGCGAATAATCTCAACTCAGTTATGCCAGGCGCTGGCGGCTCATCTTGCCTTGAGCGTTACGAATACGCCAAACACGGCGTTTGCTTCGGTTTCGATCCGGACGCCTTATTTGCAACGATGGTGCGTCTGAACCAGGAAGTGAAACGCAGTGCGCCGGGGCTTTTTCTGGCAAGCAACTATGGTAAACACGTAAGCCGTAGCGATTTTGACGCCGCCGTTGCTAAGGCCTGGGGAGTTAACAGTGTTAAGGCTGTAAAACTGAACTGTAACGGTAACCCGGCGTATCTTACCGAAATGCAAATTGCCATTGACGCGCGGGCAATCAACGAGCCGCTTTCCGCGAAATCGCTGCTGGCGCAACCTCATCCGGGAAACTGCGGGAATGACTTTATTATCGACAGCGTCGGTTATTAATACCGTCCTTTTCGGGTTAAGGATATAAACCCGGCAAATGTGAGCTAAGTCACTTCAAAGTTGTGTGCAGTCTCAGTATTATCCGAAGAGTTAAACCCTCGCTGCCAGACGGCGAGGGTTTTTCTTTGGATTAATCTGGCGGGATTTCGCCTCATGACATGGAGTAATAGATGTCCAGACCTGCAATTATCATCAATGAACTTGACGCTGAGCGCATTGACCGTCTGCTGGAGCAACCCGCTCATGCCAGTCTGCCGGTCGCGAAAGTGCTGAATGACGAACTGGATCGCGCGCAGATGTGTGCGCCCGAAGCGATGCCAGCCAACGTGGTAACCATGAACAGCACGGTAAAATTCCGTGAGTTGAAAAGTGGCGAGATCCGCACACGAACCCTCGTCTACCCGGCGCAAATGTCCGATAGCGCGACGCAACTGTCCGTTATGGCCCCGGTCGGTGCTGCATTACTGGGCTTACGGGTCGGCGACAGTATCCACTGGGAACTGCCGGGTGGTGCGACAACCGATCTCGAAGTGCTGGAGTTAATCTACCAGCCGGAAGCCGCTGGCGAGTATCTGCGCTAAGCACGCCATACGCTGTTAAGAGGATGCATACCACATCCTCTTTTCCTTTCCTGCATCACCTCACCCGAATGTCGCATATCTTTGCCCCCTCCAGGCTTCTATTGTGGTAAGAGTTTTTTGCCCTGGGTTCGCATATGAGCGAAACATGGATCCTTACTCTTATCTATTTGATCGTGGCGGTGATTATTGTCGCAGCCGTGCTTTATCTCGAACGGCGCTGGTAACAGCCGGTCCGGGGAGTCTTCTGTCTCCCCTAAAACACCAGGGCAACTAAATAATTGCCAGTGATGTAGCAGAATCACGCAGTCATTCCTGCTGAAATACCAGAGACATAATCTACAGGGAGACACGTTTATGTATCAGACAATCATTATGCCGGTAGATGTTTTTGAAATGGAGTTAAGCGACAAAGCCGTGCGCCACGCCGAGTTCCTTGCTCAGGAGACGGGTGTCATCCATTTACTGCACGTTCTGCCTGCTTCATCCAGCCTCAGTCTGCACCGATTCGCTGCCGACATTCGTCGTTTTGAAGAACATTTGCAGCATGAAGCGCAAACCCGTCTGACCACGATGGTAAGTCACTTTTCAATTAGCCCTGAACGTATCCGTACCCACGTTCGTCTGGGGAGCGTACGCGATGTGGTCAATGAGTTAGCAGAAGAGTTACATGCGGATATGGTGGTGATTGGTTCACGTAACCCCTCGATTACTACCCATTTGCTGGGGTCAAATGCTTCAAGCGTAGTACGTCATGCGCACATTCCAGTGCTGGTTGTACGGTAAAAAAAAGAGGCTGCCTCAGGCAGCCTCTTTATTATTGCAGGTTTAGCCCCTTTCATTCTTCGGATTGCCTGTGCGTTAGCTTCATGCAACCCCAATTATTTGGGCTGGTCTTACTTTCTTCTTATGCACGCCTGGTACGGATCAGGTAGTCGAATGCGCTCAGAGAGGCTTTCGCACCTTCACCAGTGGCGATAATAATTTGCTTGTACGGCACCGTAGTGCAGTCACCCGCTGCGAAAACACCTTTGACGCTGGTTTCACATTTAGCATCAATGATGATCTCACCCATACGGTTGCGCTCAATGGCACCTTCCAGCCAGGTGGTATTCGGCAGTAAACCAATCTGCACGAAGATACCGGCCAGCGCGATATGATGCACATCGCCGCTCACGCGATCACGGTACTCAATACCCGTCAGTTTGCTGCCATCGCCTTTAACTTCTGTGGTTTGCGCATTCAAAATGATGTCGACATTACGGAGGCTACGCACTTTATCCTGTAGCACCTGGTCTGCTTTCATCTCAGGCGCAAATTCCAGCAGGGTGACATGTTCAACAATACCGGCCAGATCGATGGCTGCTTCCACGCCGGAGTTACCGCCGCCGATGACCGCCACACGCTTACCTTTAAACAGCGGACCATCGCAGTGCGGGCAGTAGGTCACCCCTTTAGTACGATACTGTTCTTCGCCCGGCACGTTCATGTTGCGCCATTTTGCCCCGGTCGCAATGATGATGCTGCGAGCTTTCAACACGGCACCCGATGCGGTTTCAATCTGATGCAGACCACCTTCCACCGCAGCCGGAGTCAGTTTGGTCGCACTTTGCGAATCAATCACATCAACATCGTATTCCGAAACATGCGCTTTCAGTGCACCCGCCAGTTTTTGGCCTTCGGTCTTCGGCACAGAGATATAGTTTTCGATGTCTACGGTATCCAGCACCTGACCACCAAAACGCTCACCCATCAAACCGGTACGGATACCTTTACGTGCGGAGTAAACCGCAGCCGCCGCACCGGACGGGCCGGAACCGACGATCAGCACATCATACGCATCACGCTTATTAAGCTCTTGCGCTGCACGTTTTTCTGCGCCGGTATCAATTTTCGCCACGATTTCAGCAAGCGTCATACGCCCCTGACCGAACTCTTTACCATTGACGAAGACTGCCGGAACGCCCATCACATTACGGTCAGTGATTTCATTCTGGTACGTGCCGCCATCAATAGCCGTATGTTTGATACGCGGGTTAAGCACCGCCATCAGGTTAAGCGCCTGCACCACGTCCGGGCAGTTATGGCAGGTCAGCGAGTAATAAGTTTCAAACTCAAAATCACCGTCAATATCGCGGATCTGCTCGAGGAGAGACTGCGCTTCTTTTGACGGGTGTCCACCGGTCCACAGCAGTGCCAGCACCAGAGAGGTGAATTCGTGGCCCAGCGGCGAACCTGCAAAGCGCGGCCCCTGGTTTGAACCTGGGTTGGTAATCAGAAATGACGGCTTGCGCACTGCCAGCGTGTTGTCTTCTTTGAAAGAGACTTTGTCTGACAGTTCAGCAATCTCAGCCAACAGTTCCTTGATTTCTGCCGATCTGGCGCTGTCATCCAGCGTGGCAATCAGCTCAACAGGTTTAGTCAGTTTCTCAAGGTAGGCCTTGAGCTGCGTTTTCATGTTTGTGTCGAGCATTTTTAATCTCCTGGGCTTAAAACATCATCATGCAAGCTGCCTGATAACGGTGCCTTTGATGCAACTTGAATCATGGTGCTGGATAAAAATCGGGTGCAAAACTGCACCCGATATAAAGCATCTATTTTTCAAAGGATTTTCGCTTCAGAGCAAGGCGGCGAGCGCTCAAGTCCCCGGGAGCTTACTAAAGTAAGTGACCGGGGCGCGAGCGTGAAGCCAACGCAGCTATGACGCGAAAGCCGAAGAAAAATTAGATTTTGCCGACCAGGTCGAGGGAAGGAGCCAGCGTCGCGTCACCTTCTTTCCATTTAGCCGGGCACACTTCGCCTGGGTGTGAAGCAACATACTGTGCTGCTTTGATTTTACGCAGCAGATCAGATGCGTCGCGGCCGATACCTTCAGCGGTAACTTCGATAGCCTGGATGATGCCCTGCGGGTCAACGATGAAGGTGCCACGGTCAGCCAGACCTTCGTCTTCACGCATGATTTCAAAGTTACGGGTCAGGGCGCCAGTCGGGTCGCCGATCATCGCATATTTGATTTTAGCGATGGTGTCAGAGCTGCTGTGCCATGCTTTATGCGTAAAGTGAGTGTCAGTAGAAACAGAGTAAACATCTACGCCCAGTTTCTGCAGTTCTTCATAATGGTCAGCAACGTCACCCAGTTCAGTCGGGCATACGAAAGTGAAGTCAGCCGGGTAGAAGAAGAAGACGCTCCAGCGGCCTTCGGTATCTTTCTCAGTAACTTCTACGAACTCACCGTTTTTGAACGCCTGGTTTTTAAAAGGTTTGATTTTGGTGTTAATTAAAGACATCTATACTTCCTCCGTGTTTTCGTTGAGGTGTAAGTTAACGATTTTTTTGCGATTCGGCTAATGCGTTTGCATTATCAAATCAATAAGCGTTAGCTAACAACTCGCGCAAAACTGTTTAATATACCGTACATGAACGTGCGTAAAGTTGACGGGCATCCCATCGGTAAAAACAAAAAAGCCACCTCACGGGTGGCTTTAGACCTGAAATACCCGCGGGTGCTTCAGCGCCAGTCGTGCTGGCATCACGTTGTGCGACAAGGAAAAAGTTGACGCACAGACGGTGTGGATTACAACACTCTCGCTGCCACATAACAATGCACGGGATGTAGATACTGTCTATGGTTGTGATAGGTTTTACCGTCATAAATATTATCTAATTGTTATATAAGGTTTTTTATGCTTAAGCGTCTACTTGCCCTTTCGCTACTTTCTTTTTACGTTCAGGCGGAAGAGCTCCCTGCCCCTGTACAAGCCATTGAAAAGCAAGGTATCACCATCATTAAGTCTTTTGATGCGCCAGGTGGCATGAAAGGCTATCTGGGGAAATATCAGGATATGGGCGTCACTATCTATGTAACCCCGGACGGCAAACAGGCAATTTCTGGCTACATGTACGATACCGCGGGAACTAACCTGAGTGAGAAAATGATTCAGGATGAGATCTACTCTCCGGCAGGTCGCGCACTCTGGCAACAGATGGAAAAATCAACCTGGATCCTTGATGGTAAAAAGGACGCGCCGCGCATAATCTATGTTTTTGCCGATCCGTTCTGTCCGTATTGCAGCCGCTTCTGGCAACAGTCACGTCCATGGGTTGAAGCCGGTAAAGTGCAAATCCGTACGTTATTGGTTGGGGTCATCAAACCCGAAAGTCCTGCTGCTGCGGCGGCTATTTTAAGCGATAGCGACCCGGCCAAAAAATGGCATGACTACGAGCAATCTCTCGGGAAAATGACGCTGAATCTACCCAAAACCCTCCCCCCGAAGATCATAAAAATTCTGAAAGATAATCAAACATTAATGGACGAATTGGGTGCCAACGCGACCCCTGCTATTTACTACATGAATAAAGATAATGTGTTGCAGCAGGAGGTTGGACTCCCCGACGAGGAAAAAATGAAGCTGATTTTTGGCGAGTAAAGATAAAAAGCGCAATAATGGCAAAATGAAAGCCGGAGAAATATATAACTGAAAATTATGATTATTTCTCCGTTTTTGTCACCAATAATAATTTCTCACTCCCTCATTACGAAGAAATAAATCACACAGCCAGTAAATATAAACAATTCAAATTTTCTATATAATTATATCATTGAAATCTATAACAAATTAAAGATTAACTCTTTGTTTATTTTTATTATTATTTCCAGTCTGACTATGCAATTGCCAGGGATTAACTGCGATGAAAATTGACAAGGAAATTCTTGAACAGGATGTTCTGGAAGCTGGCATGGAGAGGATTAAATGGACATTAGAAAACTTCCAGAAAGTATGTGTCTCTTTTTCTGGCGGAAAAGATTCCAGTATCATGCTCAATCTGACGGCGCAGCTCGCACGTCAGTTAAAAAAGAAAATCAGCATCTTATTTATCGACTGGGAAGCCCAGTTTAGCCATACCATCGAGCATGTTGAACGCATGCGTGCCGAATACAGCGATATCACAGAACGCTTCTTCTGGATTGCGTTGCCACTAACCACGCAAAATGGCTTATCGCAATTTTCCCCCACCTGGCAATGCTGGCAACCCGGTGTGGAGTGGGTACGCCAGCCCCCTGAACATGCCATTACAAACCCTGCCGAACTTCCCTTTTATGAACAGGGGATGACGTTTGAAGCCTTTGTCAGTGAATTTGCCGACTGGTTCGCCAACCATCGCCCGGCAGCAATGATGATAGGCATTCGGGCTGATGAATCTTACAACCGTTTTCTGGCTATCGCGTCGGCACGTAAAATGCGTTTCGCCGACGATAAACCCTGGACTACCGCAGCGCCGCGCGGGCATGCCTGGTACATTTACCCGATTTATGACTGGAAAACAGCCGATATCTGGACCTGGTTTGGTAAAACCGGGACCCCCTATAACCCCTTATATGATTTGATGTATCAGGCAGGCGTTCCCACGCGCTATATGCGTATTTGCGAACCTTTCGGCCCGGAGCAGCGCCAGGGACTGTGGCTTTATCATGTTATAGAACCTGAACGCTGGGCCCATATGTGCGAACGGGTCAGCGGCGCCAGCAGCGGCGGGATTTATGCTGGCCAGGACAACCTTTTTTACGGTCACCGAAAGCTCACTAAACCTGCGCATTTGAGCTGGCGGGACTATGCCCTTTTCTTGCTCGACAGCATGCCGGAACAATCTGCGGAGCATTATCGCAACAAAATCGCCGTCTATTTACGCTGGTTTGAAAAAAAGGGCATGCAGCGCATTCCCGATAGCCAACCCGGAGACGTGGGCGCAAAGGATATACCCTCCTGGCGCCGCATCTGCAAAGTGCTGCTTAATAACGATTACTGGTGCAGAGCGCTCTCTTTTAGCCCTACTAAAACAAGCAATTACAAACGCTATCAGGAACGAATCAAAAAGAAACGCAAGGAGTGGGGAATTCTATGCAACAACGATTAATTAGCGAGATTAAGGCATTTCTTGGCGCATTACCTGAGGAAGAACGAATTGAAGCTATCAATGATTTTCGTCGGATTCTCCATGCACTAAGTCCGTTTCGCGATCAGCCTGTCGATTGCGTTTTATGGGTGAAGAACGACCGCATTTCGCCGAATGACTACAACCCCAACAATGTTGCACCGCCGGAGAAAAGGCTGTTACTGAAATCGCTGGAGGCCGACGGTTTCACCCAGCCCATTGTGGTGCAGGAAGACAAACCCCATCACTTCGAAATTGTCGATGGCTTTCACCGCCACGAACTGGGCAAAAATCGGGGGGCGCTAAAGGCCAAACTTAAAGGCTATCTCCCGATTACTTGCCTGAACAGCGACAGAGCCAGCAAATCCGACCGTATGGCGGCAACCATTCGGCATAATCGGGCGCGTGGCCGTCATCAGATCATTGAGATGTCAGAAATTGTTCGTGAACTCTCACGGATGGGCTGGACAGAAGAACAGATTGGCCAGGAACTGGGGATGGACAGTGATGAAGTATTGCGCCTGAAACAGATTAACGGCCTGACAGAGCTCTTTGCAGGCCGTCGTTTCTCTCGCGCGTGGACGGTTAAATAGCGTCAGTTATAGTTTGCATAACCGTTCAGCAGCTGCCAGCAGCGTTGATTCCTGCTTTGCAAAACACAGACGAATCAGCTTATGCGGGAAGGGGTCGGCGCAGAAAACCGATAGCGGAATAGCCGCCACTCCAACTTCTTTCGTCAGCCACTGGCAAAAATTGACATCATCAAGCCCGGAAATGGCGCTGTAATCGGCCAGCAGGAAGTAAGTTCCTTCGCACGGCAGGATCTCCAGCCGACTGCTGCTGAGCGCATTGACCAGCACATCGCGACGCGCCTGATAAAATGCAGGCAACTGGCGATAATGTTCCGGCTCGGTTCGCAGCATATCCGCCAGTGCCAGTTGTGCAGGTGTATTGACCGAGAAGGTCAGGTATTGATGCACTTTACGCAGTTCAGCGCTGATGGCAGCCGGTGCCACGCAGTACCCCACCTTCCAGCCAGTCATATGGAAAGTTTTACCAAACGAGGAAACGGCAATCGCCCGCTGACGCAACTGCGGGTGCGCCAGCACGCTGGCATGCCCTTCCGACGCAAAAGAGATGTGCTCGTAAACTTCATCGCTCAGCACATAGATCTCTTTTTCGCCAATGGCCTGCCATAAAGCCGCGAAATCCTCTTTGCGCCACACCGTTGCGGACGGGTTATGCGGCGTATTAAGGATAACCAGCCGGGTTTTATCACTCAGCCGTGCAGCAAATGCCTGCCAGTCCACGCGAAAATGGGGCGGTTGCAGGGCAATGCGTTTTAACACACCGCCAGACAACTCCACCGCCGGGGCGTAGCTGTCATAGCTTGGATCAAAGCAGATGACTTCATCACCCTTACGCACCAGCGCAGTGATCGCGGCATACAGGGCCTCGGTCGCCCCCGCCGTCACTGTAATATCACTGTCCGCATCCGGTTTGTAGCCATACAGCGCTTCGGTTTTATCGGCAATCGCCTCACGCAACGCCTGCACCCCGGTCATGGGAGCATACTGGTTCGCCCCTTGCGCCACGTGGTAAGCCAGGCGCTCTTGTAAGTAGCGTGGGCCATCAAAATCCGGGAATCCCTGAGACAGGTTAATGGCTTTATACTGCTGCGCCAGCGCACTCATCTGCGTGAAAATTGTGGTGCCTAAAGCGGGAAGTTTACTTTGTGGAATCAGTGCGTTATCGCTCATGGTTGCGTGCCTGCCTGTAATACTGATGTTGCTGCCACTATAACACGATGTTAGTATTTGGCAATCAAGACGCTTAGACGTCTAAACCATAAGAATATTCCTGCCGACGCGCAACCCAGGAAAACGATGACAAACAACCTGCAACTCCATGAACTCGTTAACGCCTGTCACTGGATAGGCCAGAAAGGCTGGTCACCTGCCACCGGCGGCAATATGTCGGTGCGTGAAGATGCACACTGGTGCTGGCTGAGCGAATCCGGCAAAGACAAAGGCAGCCTGACTGCAGAAGATTTCCTGCAAGTCTCAATCGCCGATAATCATGCACCGTCCGGGCGTAAGCCGTCAGCGGAAACGGGCCTGCACACGCTGATTTATCGCCTCTTCCCGCAAGCGAATGCGGTGCTGCATGTGCATACCGTGAATGCCACCGTACTGTCACGCGTTGAGCGCGGGCCTGAACTGCTGATTAGCGGCTTCGAAATGCAAAAATCTCTGCGCGGACAAACCACGCATCTTGATACCGTGCCGATTGCAATTTTCGATAACTCTCAGGATATTGATGCCCTCGCCCGCCATATTGAACATTATGCGCAAGAACGCCCCCTTAACTATGGCTTTTTGCTGCGTGGTCACGGTCTGACCTGCTGGGGACGCGACGTGGCAGAAGCGCGTCGCCATCTGGAAGGGCTGGAATTTTTATTTGAATGCGAAATGCAGCGCCGTCTGCTGGAGAAATGATGATCCGCGCGATAGTTACCGACATAGAAGGTACCACCAGCGATATTCGCTTTGTGCACAATGTGTTATTTCCCTATGCCCGCGAACGTCTGCCGGCTTTTCTCAACGCACAGCAGTATATCGAGCCGGTAAAAACCATCCTCGATAATCTGCGTGAGGAGACAGGACAACCTGACGCCACCACCGCCGATCTGCTCGACACGCTGCTGCAATTTATCGATGAGGATCGCAAATCCACGCCGCTAAAAGCCCTGCAGGGCATTATCTGGCGCGATGGCTACGTCAATGGCGACTTTAGAGGTCACCTATACCCGGACGTGCTGCCCGCACTGGAAAAATGGAAAGCCGAAGGCATTGATCTCTATGTTTATTCCTCTGGCTCGGTGGCGGCGCAAAAACTGTTATTTGGCTACAGCGACGAAGGTGATATTACTCATCTGTTCAGCGGCTACTTTGACACTCTGGTAGGGGCGAAGCGCGAGGTGCAATCCTATCGCAACATTGCTGAACAACTGGGCGTGCCGCCGGTGCAGATCCTGTTTCTCTCTGATATCCATCAGGAGCTGGACGCCGCCGAACAGGCAGGTTTGCGCACTGTACAATTGATTCGTGGCGATGATGACGCCGCAAGCCATCATCATCAGGTTTCCTCTTTCGACCACATTAAGCCGGAGCAGATTCCCTCATGAGCGCACTGACGATTTATTCTGACAAAGACGCCAGCAAGCCTGTCTGGCAAGGTACTGACGTCGCCGGGATCCAGCAAAAGCTGAATGCCAAAGGCGTCCGCTTTGAACGCTGGGAAGCTGACCGTGACCTGGGCGCAGACCCGTCACCGGAAACGGTGATCGTCGCCTACCAGCATGCTATCGACAAACTGGTTGCCGAGAAGGGCTACCAGAGCTGGGATGTGATCAGCCTTCGCGCCGACAACCCGCAAAAAGAGGTGCTGCGCGCCAAATTCCTGAACGAACACACTCACGGCGAAGATGAAGTGCGCTTCTTCGTGGAAGGTGCCGGGCTGTTCTGCCTGCATATTGGTGACGAAGTCTATCAGGTGCTGTGCGAAAAGAACGACCTGATCTCCGTGCCCGCTGGCACCCCCCACTGGTTTGATATGGGTTCCGAGCCGAACTTCACCGCCATCCGTATTTTCGACAACCCGGAAGGCTGGATTGCGAAGTTTACCGGTGACGCGATTGCAGACAACTATCCACGGCTGGCGTGAATTCACGCCTGCGGTTCTGGCCCTGCATCCATGCAGGGCTTTTTATACCTCTGACCATTCCCGTAGCCCATCTTCTCCCCTGCTAAACCCGGCCTGAACTTACTTTTTTTGCGAAGGCGATTTACAGGGAAGAATGAAGAAAGTTGCCTTGATGCCATTGATAATGGTGCTGAGTGGTTGAATGGGCCATGTCTTCGAAGGATTGCCCCGGATGGCGGCGTAATCACCTTATCCGGGTACCGTTCGCTGGAGCGGGGTTGTTCGTAGCCAGGCTAAGCGCAGCGCCAGCCGGGAAAACGCCAGAGACATTATTTCCGTGCCAGGATTCTCGCTCTCGCCTGGGTAAAAAACACAGGCACCAGCACTTCAAGCATAAACAACACCAGGCTTATCTTTTGGTTATCCTCACCCGGACGCCAGTTTCCGAGGATGGCCGAGAGCACAAAAAATGCCACGCCCGCCGTCAGCATCGCGATGCCATACAGACGATTGGCCCGATACCACAGCCCGTCATCATTGAACGTTCGCGCGGTTCTTATCCCATACCAGCGGTTCGGTTTCACCTTCTGCAACAGCAGCGGAATGGCAATAGCCATTAATATCAGACTGGTGATACTCAGCCAGATAAAATTCATATCCATAGCGACTCTCCCTTTAAACGCACATATCCCCGAAAAGAGATATTCACTGTCATGATGAATGGTAGAGGAAAATTAACGGACGAATAAGACTAACGTCATATTTTGATTAACTTTAGGGGGAGATGTAACAGCTTGCTGATAGTCATGCCACGGCCCAAACCCGTAGGATCTTCTTCCTGACGTTACGGCCTTGAGAATGGATGCGTGAAATCTTCCCTGTTTTTATTTTTACTGACCTTACCTGCACTGGCGGCTCGTGCGGATGACGCTGTCAAACTTAACTGCCCGCCACGTGGCGCCATTACCGTCTCTTTTTTTAATTACTATCTCATCACCATGAAATGGGGCGATCACTTCCAGGTCGCCTCAGGAAAATTACAAAGCCACACCAAAGCCGGAGTACCGTTCTGGACCACCACCTTTGGCAATGGCGACGATCTGGCCTATTTCCCCAATACCCACCAGTACTATCTGTTTTATGCGGGTTCGAGCGATCCCGTGCAATGTACAGAACAGGAAAGCTACGTCTATCCGGTCATCACCCCGCCACGCTATGAAAACAATATCGTTAGCAGCAAAAAAAATACGCCCTGGATACCAGACGGTGACATTGATAATTCTCAGGTGATTTTGCCCGGACCCGGAGCACAGGGCTAACCCCTCTGCGCATGCAGAGGGATCAGTAGATTAACGAAGTTGTTTTTGCGTATACCACAGCGCGGCAACGCTCAGGAACACGGTGACCATCAGGTATAAACCGGGTGCGAAATGGCTGCCGGTGGCGCTGATAAGCAGCGTACAAATGAACGGTGCAAACCCGCCAAAAACCGTGACTGCGATGTTGTAACTGATGGACATCCCACTGGCCCGGGTCGATACCGGGAAGATATCCGCCATCACCGACGGGATGGTTGAGAAGTAGAGGGATTTCAGCAGCGCCATCCAACCCACCAGCAGTGAAAGCGACAAAGGGGTCACATTCAGGCTGGTGAGCCAGAATGCAGGTAACAACGTAAACGCGAGCAGCCCCAACGCGGTCCACAACAGACGCTCACGCCCGACACGCTCTGCCAGTAGGCCCCCTATCGGCGTCACGACGGTAAGAATCACCCCGGCCAATAACGTCGCGCTATAGGCTGATGAGGCGGGCAAACCAAGACTTTTGGTCGCCCATGTCGGCACATAGTTGAGCATGTAGTTAATCGCTGTGGAGACAACCATCAGGCCAATCGCCAGCGCCAGCAGGCGTTTTTGCGAACCTAACAACTGTTTCACCGGATGACGCGGTTTCTCTGTCTCAACATACGCCTCAGGCTCATGCACATGGCGACGGATCCACAGCCCGACCGGGCCAATCAACAGACCGAAAGCGAACGGCACGCGCCATCCCCAGTCCAGCAACTCCTCCGGTGTAAGCCAGTGCGCCAGACCCAGACCAAATGCGGATGCCATCAGCGTACTGGCCCCTTGCGTGGCAAACTGCCAGCTGGCGATAAAGGTCTTGCGCTCCGGGAAGTGTTCCACCAGGAATGCCGTGGAACTTCCAAACTCTCCGCCTGCGGAGAAGCCCTGAATCAGGCGCGCCAACAAAATCAGTAGCGGCGCCGCCAGACCGAGAGTGGCATAACCGGGCATAAAGGTGATCATCGCCCCGCCGAGCATCATCAGGTTGATAGAGAGCAGCAGCGAGGCCTTGCGACCGTGTTTATCGGCATAAGCACCGAGCACCACAGCCCCCAGCGGGCGAATCAAAAAGGCGATACCAAAGCTGCCGAAGGCGAGCAGCAGCGAGACCGTAGGATTAGTGGTCGGGAAAAAAACCTGGGCGATATAGCTGGCAAAGAAGCCGTACACCGCAATATCAAACCACTCCAGGGCATTACCAATACAGGTGGCAAAAAGTGTTTTCGCCAGGCTCGGGCGTACATTCCCCTGCTCTGTTTCACGGGCGAGAGTGGTCATTTTGCACCTCCGTTCCGGTGAGCCAGGTGGCTGGCAAGCAGTGCAGATCCCCGCTCGCCCAAATCCCAGAACAGGCGGGTCATGATAGCCAGCCCCTCCCGGGCAATGGCAATCGGCAGATGCTCGTCCGGTGCATGTTGGCCGCAAGCCGGGTACGAATGGGGAACCCACAGCGTTGGCAGGCCCAGAATCCCGGCAAACACATCATTAGGCAGCGAGCCGCCGAGATTTGGCAACAGGGCTGGTTTCTTGCCGGTCGTCTCCGCCATCGCCTCAAGCGTCCAGTTTACCAGCGGATCGGTCGGGTCAAAGCGCGTCGCGGGGGTGCCGCGCACCTCGCTGACGGTCACCATGGAAAAGCCGTGCGCGTCCAGATGGGCGCGAATCGCCTGCTCCACATGCTCGTGGCCGGTACCAACCACGAAACGCAACTGGCAGACCGCCGTCGCCTGCCCGGGGATCGCGTTCATGGGTTGCGCCGGATTCCCCGTCAGGAAAGAGAGCACTTCCAGGGTATTCCAGCCAAAGAGCTTTTCTGCCGCCGATAAACCAGGTTCGCCCCAGTTCGGATCGGTTGTGGGATCGTTTTCGCCACGTGCCGGAGTGATATCCGCCAGGATGGTTTTCAGTTCGGGCGTTAACGCAGGCGGTTTGAGCGCCGCAATCTGGATTTCGCCTTTGCCATCCACCAGGCTCGCGATGGCGTTCGCCAGTTGCGTACCGGGGTTGCTCAGCAGCCCGCCCCAGTTGCCGGAGTGATAATCTTTGGCGCGGGCGTTAATGGTCATGCGGAAGTTGACGCACCCACGTGAACCGAGGAATAACGTCGGGCGTTCTGCGCTCAGGCGCGGTCCATCAGAGGCGATAAACAGATCCGCATTGATACGTGCTTTAAGCTGTTCGCAAACTGCGGCAAGCCCCGGGGAACTCACCTCCTCGCCCATTTCGCACAGCCAGACGCAGTTAAACCCCAGCCGGCCATTGCGTGCGTGATAGACCTGCTCCAGTGCGGCGAGGTTAACCGAGTGCTGACCTTTGTTATCGGCCGTACCGCGCCCGTACCAGTTGCCATCACGCTCGACCAGCGTCCACGGTGATAACCCTTCGGTCCAGCGCGCATCATCACCGAAGACCACATCGCCATGTCCGTAGCACATCACGGTGGGCAGGTTTGAATCTTCTTCCCGGCTGGCGAGTAAAAACGGTCGGGCCGCATTGACCGGGTTAGCAATCACCTCGGTCTTAAAACCCATCTCCTTAAAAGCGGGAATGAATACGTCGTTGTAATAACGCCTGAGCGCGTCATCCCTGTCGTTACGCTGGCTTTCGCTGGGGATAGCCACCCGGCTGGCAAGGATGGTTTTAAAATGGCCGCTGTCGAACCATGCCAGCGCCTGGTCGACGATCTGTTGTGTTGTCATATTGTTTGCCCTGTCTGTCCCGTCATAGTTCGAGCCGCAGTTGCGTGGCTGCAACGCGAACTTTTCAGGATGCATTTGCTGCCGGTGGCGCAAAGAGATGTTGTTGTCTTTTTGTTCTAAACCAGAACAGAGCCTTGCCACAATAATAATAATTGCAATTTGGCATTGCCTTTTTGATAAGGGTACACTGCGCAATCTCAGGGCGTCGCAGAGGATTCGTCTATGTTGAGCAATGAATTACGCTACTTTTTTGCGGTGGCCACCACTGGCTCTCTCAGCACTGCCAGCGAGCAGCTTTATGTGGCAGGTTCCGCCATCAGCCGACAAATTCACAAGCTGGAAACCCGGCTGGGCGTCACGCTCTTTGAACGTCATTCTCGCGGTATGGTGCTGACCGATGCCGGACAGATTCTGGCTAACCATGTACGCAAGAGCATGCGCGACATGGAATTTGCGATGGCCGAAATTCAGGGACTGAAAGCGGTACGCAAAGCGCTGGTGCGCATAGCCTGTACCGAGGGCATGGCGTTTGATCTGTTGCCAGGCATACTGGCGCGTTTTCGCCAGCAACACCCGGCGGTGAGTTTTGATTTGCAGGTCGGCACGGCGATGCAGGTGGCGGAGTGGGTCCGGCGCAGTGACTGTGATGTCGCGTTCCAGTTCAGCCTCGCGCCTGAACGGGACGTGGAAATTATCGCCGCCTGGCCCGCGCCGGTGCTGTTGCTGCTGGCGGACGAGCACGCACTGGTGTCACAGCCAGGTGTGGCGATGGAAGATTTGCACCGCTATCCGCTGGTTCTCCCGGAGGCAGGCACCACGCTGCGCCAGCTTTTTGATCTCTCCTGTCGCATGGCGGGCACCTTTCTGGAACCGGCGTTCAGCAGCAATAATTTTGCTGCCCTGTACGGTTTTACCCGCCATACACCCGATGCCCTGACCGTGTGCAGCCATTTCAGCGTGCTGTGGCGCGCAAAGCAGGATGGCATGACGCTTAAAGCGATCAATAACTCGTCGCTAAGCCAGCGCACGCTGCAGATTCAGGTGCCGGGAAGCAAACACCGACCGGCGGCAGTCAATACATTCCTCGAACTCACCACCCGGGAGCTGGACAGAGAACATAATCAGTGGATGGCGGAACTGACCCAGGCTTAAGCAGCGAGATGCTGTTTAATCGTATCGAGAAACAGGCCGAGCGCCGCATGTTGATGATCGCGGGATTGATATAGCCCATAAATTCCCAGTGGCTGCGGCTCCAGTTGCGGCAGCACGCTGACCAGCCGTCCACTTTCCAGCCCGGCGCGCGCCTCCATTTCCGGCACCAGCGCCACCCCCACATCCGCCATCGCCATATCACAAAGCAGAGACGATATCCCGGCGCTGAAATTACCATTAACCGCGATGGCGATAGCACCCTTTTCCGGATCGCGAAACGACCATGATTGTCCTGAAAAATGGCTGTAATGCAGGCAATTGTGTTGGGCGAGATCGTCCGGGGTTTCCGGGCGTCCGGCTCTCGCAAGGTAGCCTGGCGAGGCACACAATACCGAGCGGCACTCACCCAGCGCACGGGCGATAACCCCAGGTTCGGGGGAGTTGGTAATACGTATCGCCAGGTCAATGCGCTCGCCCACCAGGCTTACCGGCTGGTTGTTGATGTCCACTTCGATACGCAGCGCCGGATAGCGAGCCAGAAATGCCGGAATAATCGGCCCAAGCAGGTGGGTCGCCGTAAAGTGGGCGCAGGCAATACGCAACGTGCCCGACGGCGTAAGACGCGTGGCGTCATCTGCAATATCTTGCGACAGAGAAGCCAGCTGCCGCGTTTTCCCGAGGATTTTCTCCCCGGCGGGAGTCAATGTGAGTCGCCGTGTCGAGCGGTGAATCAGGCGTGCTCCGGCCCATTTTTCCATTTCGTCCAGATAACGGCTGACCATCGGCCGTGAGATACCCAGCGAACGTGCCGCCGCGCTCAGACTGCCCAGTTCGCAAATCCGGTTGTAGGTCACTGCCGCCATGATCCTGTCCATTTCCTCTCCATCTGATCGTTTTATGAAACACAGTATGAATTATTTCAGGAATAGTAGCAGAAGCTGTAATCCGTAAAATGGGCATCATTGACTCTCTGGAGGACTGCATGATGGGATTTCAACCCGGCCTTTACTGGATAATCGATCCACTTTGCGGCTGGAGCTATGGCGCACTGCCCTTACTCAACCGCGTGGCACAGGACTTCGCGCAACAGCATATTTTACCCGGTGGATTATTCATCGGCTCCCGGCGCAGAAAACTCGACGCCGACTGGCTCTCGCATGTTCATGAACATGATGCGCGTATCGCCGCCTTAACCGGCATGACCTTCGGCAGCGATTACCGCACACAGTTACTGACCAACAGCGAGATTGTGCTGGACTCCCTCCCTGCCAGCCGTGGACTTTTGGCTGCACAACGCTTTGCGGCTCCCGGCAGCGATCTTCTGTTTCTGCATGCGGTCCAGCGTGCCTGGTATGAACAGGGGCAGGACATTACCCGCGCCGATGTGGTCAACGATGTGCTCAGCAAATCCGTCGAGCCAGCCATTTTGCTGGGACAAATTCAGGACAATGAGGCGCTGGATGCCATTCAACATGGGCGAATGTTGATGGCACAAACAGGCGGTCAGGGCTTCCCCACCGCCGTATTCATCGATAAAGACGGGCAGTACACACTCTTGCCTGTCTCACGCTATTACGGGCAACCAGAGGCCTTTTTCACGCTGGTTAGTCCCCTTCTCTCTTCACTTAACGGTTAAGGAACACCATGAACGCAAAAACCGCCACTCTGTTACTGTCGCTGGTTGCCGTACCCGCGTTTGCCGCACCGCTGCAACTGGATGTCTACAACCCGCAGGAGAAAGGTATTTTCCCGGTCTCTTCAACGCTGGTTTCAGGGCCGAAAGAAGCGGTGCTCTTTGATGCGCAGTTCAGCGTAAAAGATGGCGAGGAGCTGGTGAAGCTCATCAAAGCACGTGGCAAAACGTTAAAAGAGATTGTGATCACCTCTGGCGACCCGGATTTTTATTTTGGTCTCGAACCGCTGGTAAAAGCCTTCCCGCAAGCAAAAGTGGTGGCCACCAAAGCGGTAGTTGACCATATCAACGCCACGAAAGAGGCGAAGCTGGCCTTCTGGGGGCCACAGATGAAAGAGGGCGCGCCGACGAAACTTATCGTGCCACAGATAACCACCGCCACGCGTTTTACCGTGGACGGGGAACCGCTGGAGTTAAAACACGCGGGCGATTATGCCGCCTATGTCTGGATCCCGGCGAACAAGGCCATATTAGGCGGCACCGGCATTGCATCAGGGATTCATGTCTGGACAGCAGATACACAGACCCCGGCAATTCGCCAGGGCTGGATAAACGTATTAAGCGAAATGCAGGCGCTGAAACCGCAGCAGGTCATTCCGGGTCACTATCTGGGGAAACGCCCGGCAGGCGATGGGGCGATTACCTTCACCCGCAACTACCTGAAAACATTTGAGCAAGCGCTTGCCAGCCAAAAGGGTTCCGCAGCGGTGATCGGAGCGATGAAAGCAGCGTATCCAGGGCTTGCGGATGAAGGTTCACTTGAGCTGAGCGCAAAGGTAAATACCGGCGAGATGAAATGGTAACGACGCCAGGGGAAAAGTGAAATTAGACGGTAGCCCGGATACGGCGTTTGCGCCGCCATCCGGGCTTTCATTTCGGGTCCCTTACCTCTTCGGAGCGAGGCCTACCGCTTAGCGGGCAAAAAAACCAGCTGTTACCTGTTCAGGTGTAACCACGCCGCTATCAAGTACCCAGCCGCTGATAAGCGATGCAGGGGTCACGTCAAAGGCCGGGTTATAGACCTGTGCGTTCTCCGGCGCCCACTGCACGGCTCCGAAGCTTCCGGCAACGCCCGTCACCTCCGCAGCGGCACGCTGCTCAATAGGAATCGCCTCCCCGTTCGGGCAGCTCGGGTCGAGCGTGGTTTGCGGCGCCGCAACATAAAACGGAATGCCGTGGAATTTCGCCAGTACCGCCAGGGAGTAAGTACCGATTTTGTTCGCCACATCGCCATTCGCCGCAATGCGATCCGCACCCACCCAGATAGCATCCACCTGCCCTTTGGCCATCAGGCTGGCGGCCATGGAATCGGTAATCAATTGATAAGGCACGCCCAGTTCGCCCAGTTCCCAGGCCGTCAGGCGTCCACCCTGCAACAACGGACGCGTCTCATCCACCCAGACATTCGTCACCTTGCCCTGCTGATGGGCCAGCGCAATCACCCCCAGCGCGGTGCCGACACCGGCTGTCGCCAGCCCGCCAGTGTTGCAATGCGTCAGCAAGCGGCTGGCCGGTTTGACCAATGTGTTGCCTGCCTGCGCGATACTGTCGCACAGCGCTTTGTCTTCTTCGATCAGGCGCTGCGCCTCTGCCACCAGCGCCGGTACGAAATCCTCTTGTGCCAGCGTCAGTTTCATTCGGTCAAGGTTATTCATCAGGTTGACCGCCGTCGGGCGTGAGGCGCGCAGCGTCTCCAGCGACTGAGCCAGCGTCTTGCGGTCTGCGCCGTTTTCCGCCAGCAATGCCAGCAGCAGACTGGCGGAAAGACCGATCAGCGGCGCGCCTCGCACGCGTAACGCATGAATATGCTCCACCAGCAAAGGCACCGAATCCGCTGACAGCCAGCGCTTTTCCTGTGGCAGCGCCTGCTGATCAAGAATAAAGAGTTGATTATCAACAACCCGCAGGCTGGTGGTCTGTAAGGTCTGCATAGCGTTAAATCCCTGTTGCGTTGTTGTAGCATATTGTGTCAGGATGAAATCCAGATGTATAGACGTCTGAATGGCTTTATTAGCATAAGAACATGAGGAACTGGCAATGTCGCAATACCGTACCTTCAACGCCCAGGATGCTGTGGCGTATGCACAACAATTTGGTGGTCTGGAGACGCCGTCCGAACTGGTTGAAGCGCAGGAGGTCGGCGACGGTAACCTGAACCTGGTGTTTAAAGTTTTTGATACCCAGGGCATCAGCCGCATTATCGTCAAACAGGCGCTGCCCTATGTACGTTGCGTCGGGGAGTCCTGGCCACTGACCCTCGATCGCGCACGTCTGGAAGCACAAACCCTGGTGGAGCACTATAAATACGCTCCGCAGCACACAGTTAATATTCTGCATTACGACCCGGACCTGGCGGTGATGGTCATGGAAGATCTCTCTGACCACCGTATCTGGCGCAGCGAACTGATTAAAAACCGTTACTACCCGCAGGCAGCACGCCAGTTGGGTGAATATCTGGCGCAGACGCTGTTCCATACCAGCGATTTTTACCTGCACCCGCACGTGAAAAAAGCCCAGGTTGCGCAGTTTATTAACCCGGAAATGTGCGAAATCACCGAAGACCTCTTCTTTAACGATCCCTATCAGGTTCATGAACGTAACAATTACCCGGCTGCGCTGGAATCCGACGTTGATGCCCTGCGTCAGGACAGCCAGTTAAAGCTTGCAGTCGCCTCTCTTAAGCACAGCTTCTTCTCTCATGCCGAAGCGCTGCTGCACGGCGATATTCACAGCGGGTCGATTTTCGTCGCCGAAGGCAGCCTGAAAGCCATTGACGCCGAGTTCGGCTACTTTGGCCCGATGGGCTTTGACATCGGTACTGCCATGGGTAACCTGCTGCTTAACTACTGCGGCCTGCCAGGCCATCTTGGCATTCGCGACGCTGCAGCGGCGCGTGAGCAGCGTCTGATTGATATTCAGGAGCTATGGTCAACGTTTGCCGGACGTTTCCAGACGCTGGCCCGTGAAAAGACCCGCGATGCCGCCCTGAGCGTACCGGGCTATGCCTCTGAGTTTCTCAAGAAAGTGTGGACAGATGCGGTCGGTTTCTGCGGCACTGAGCTGATTCGTCGTAGCGTGGGCCTGTCGCATGTTGCGGATATCGACACCATCGCCGATGAAGAGATGCGCCACGAATGCCTGCGCCATGCCATTGCGCTCGGCAAGGTGCTGATTGTGATCGCTTCGCGCATAGATAGCGTCGATGAGCTGATTGCCCGGGTGCGTCAGTATAGTTAGTTGAGTGTTGTATCCCGGATAACGGCGCAAACGCCTTATCCGGGCCATGTTTTTCACCCTCTTCCTGCTTAACCCAGATACTCAATCACCGACAATCCGCCGTTGTAATCCGTGCTGTAAATTATCCCCTGCGCATCCACAAACACGTCACAGGACTGAATCACCTGCGGGCGGCCCGGACGCGTATCCATCATTTTCGCCGGTGCGGCAGGCACCAGCGCCCCGGTCTCCACCGGACGATACGGATTAGAAATGTCATACGCGCGGACACCGGCGTTCTGATAAGTGGCAAAAATCAGCGTCGAGCTGATAAAACTCCCCGGACGGTTTTCGTGCAGGTTATGCGGCCCGAAGTGCGCCCCTTTCGCCACGTAGTCAATCTCATCCGGCTGCGGGAATGTGGAGATACTGACCGGGTTTGACGGCTCGCGAATGTCGAAGAGCCAAATCAGCTTTTCACCATCTTCCTGGTTATCCAGCACCGCCTCATCCAGCACCACCAGCAGATCCCGATCCGGCAACGGCAGCGCGGTGTGGGTGCCGCCGCCAAACGGCGGACTCCAGTTGCGGTGACTAATGAGCTTCGGTTGGGTACGATCTTTCACATCCAGCAGTGTCAAACCACCATCGCGCCAGCTACCGTAGGCGGTATCACCCGCAATAATCGCATGATGCAGCGCATAGCGTTTCCCCGCTTCCCAGTCCGGCGTTTCCCCTGCCGCCTGGTTCATCCCCGGCAGCCACCAGCGTCCTGCGACTTCCGGTTTACGCGGATCGGCCAGATCGATAGTCAGGAAAATGTAATCGCTAAAACCGTCAATCAGCGCGGAGACATAAGCCCAGCGGCCACCTACGTACCAGATACGGTGAATACCGATACCGCTCAGTGACAGAAAACTCATTTCGCGCGGTTTGTCCGGCGTGGAGATATCAAAAATGCGCAGCCCCGCGCTCCAGCCTTTATCCTGTACGTCACTCACCGTCTCACCCACTGAGCGGGTGTAATAGACTTTTTCATCGGCAAAGCGGGCATCGGCAAAAAGGTCGCGGGCGTTGATTACCAGCAGGAGATCGTCATGTGCCTGCAAATGCACGTTCCAGGTACCGGGAGGTGCCGCAACATAGCCTGCAGGTTTCGGATTTTTGGGGTCGCGCACGTCAACGATAGAGAAGCCCTGAGAGACCATGTGGCCGATATAGGCAAAGCCACGGTGCACCATCAGCTGTACGCCGTCAGGGCGACCGCCCTGGTCACTATGGCCAATCAGCCGCATATTACGGCTGTATTCCGGGCGTGGAAGTTCAGTTGCCATTGTTGTTCCTTGTAAACGGGGCACGGCCTGATGCCCTCCCCTGACTATCTCCCGGATCAGGCGTTTACGCCGTCATCCGGGGCAATGTCCGTTACTTGTTTTTGGCTTCCAGCGTCGCAAACCAGGGGGCGATAAAATCTTCGGTCTGGCCCCAGCCCGGAATGATTTTCGCCAGGGACGCCACGTTCACCGCACCCGGTTGGGCCGCCAGCAGCGCCTGCGGAATGGCGGCCGCTTTAAAGTCATAGGTCGCAGGTGTCTGTTCACCGGCAATCTTATTGGCAACCAGGCGCACGTTAGTGGCGCCAATCAGTTTAGGATCCACCGCCACACTCACTTTCCACGGGCTGTTGGATTCGCGCATCAGTTGCAAATCCTGGTTAGACACGTCAATGCTGTAGAGTTTGATCTCAGTACGCCCGTTCTCTTTCAGCGCTTTATATGCCCCCTGGCTAAAGGCATCCCAGGTGCCCCAGATTGCGTCAATCTGCCCTTTCGGGTATTTCGCCAGCACCGCGCCCACTTTGTTGGCGGTATCGCCCTGCACGTCGGAGGAGACCGCGCCGATGGATTCCAGCTCTTTAATGCCCGGATACTCTTTGAGCAGCTCAGCATAGGCTGCCTGACGGCGTTCCATTGGCGGGAAACCGGCCACCCACAGTTTAATGATGTTGGCCTTCCCGTTGAAATCTTTAGCCAGCGCGCCGAAGGAGAGTTTGGTCAGGGAGGCGTCATCCTGTTGAGTGACGGTTACGCCCGGGATTTCACCGTTAACAGCGGTATCAAAGACCGACACTTTGATCCCGGCATCAACCGCTTTTTTAATCAGCGCGGTGGAGTACGGATCACGGCCCTGAGAGAGGATAATGCCATCATATTTTTGGGTAATAGCCTGGTTCACAAAGTCCTGGAATTTAGCGTCATCGCCATTACTCAGGAAAGTACTAATTTTAAAACCGAGTTTTTTGCCTTCCTGCAACGCGCCGGAAACAAACTGAGTGGTGTTGTCATCGGAACCGAGGTTACGAATCAGCGCAATGCGAATCGGCCCGCTGTGGTTAGCAATAGCGTCCGGAACCGGTGCAGGCGTAGCCGCATAACCCGGCAGCGCGCTCAGTAATCCCAGCGTCAGTAAAGAGAGTGCTATCTTTTTCATCTGTTATCCCCTGAATAATTAACGACGCTGGAAGTAAGTCAACGCAAGGGCACCAGCCAGCACCAGCCCCTTAATAATGTCCATGGCGTAATACGGAACGGAGAGCATCACCAGTCCGTTGGAAAGCACGCCGAGAATCACTGCCCCCACCAGCGTGCCGAGCGCATTCGGCTTGCCGGAGCCTGCCAGCGAGAAACCAATCCATGCCGCCGCGACCGCATCCATCAGGTAGCCGCCGCCAGCGTTCACCTGCGAAGAGCCGATGCGCGAAGCCAGCAAAATGCCGCCTAACCCCGCCAGCAGGGAGGCAATGACATAGGCCGCCACTTTGTAGCGAGTGGTGCGAATACCGGATAAGCGCGCCGCTTCCGGGTTACCGCCAATGGCATACATGCGGCGACCATGGGTGGTCAGCGACAGACCAAGCTGTGCCACGACAGTGACCACCAGCATAATAATGACGATAGTTGGCACCTGGCCCAGCAGGCTGAAGGCGGCAGGAATGGTCCCTTCGGCCATATCACCGTTCGGCAGCACCATGTTTTCGGTGATCGAGCCGCCGTAGCTGTAGGTCATCGCCACCCCCTGAATCACAAACAGGCTGCCGAGGGTCGCCAGCATGTCCGGAATACGCAGCACCACAATCAGGAAGGCGTTAAACAGGCCCACCAGCGTACACAGCGCCAGCGTTACCAGAATCGCTTCGGTGGTGCCGAAGCCATGCCAGACAAACAGAGAGATCACCAGCGCGTTCGCCAGTGAAGCGGTTGAACCGACGGAGAGATCAAAACCGCCGATGGTCAGCGAAATGGATACCCCAACCCCAATTACCGTGACGATGGCAATGGAACGTAAAATGTTGATGATGTTGAACGGGTCGAGGAAGTTATCCGATGCCAGACCAAAGATGACCACCAGCGCGACAACCGTCAGCAGCATGCCCCATTTATAAAGAAAATCGAAAAACTGCTGACGGGATGACACCGCAGCCTTAACTGAAAGGGCTTTGCTCACGCTGCCGTTCCTCCGGTGGAAAAATAAAGTAAAGTCTCTTCGCGGGCCTCCTCGCCCTTCACTTCTGCGACAATGCGCCCGTCCCAGAGCACACAAATGCGGTCGCACAGGCCCACCAGTTCGGAAAACTCCCCGGAGGCATAAATCACGCCTTTTCCTTCCCGCGCCAGCCCGTCAATCAGCTGGAACAGGTCGGTTTTGGCTTTTACGTCGACCCCTTTGGTCGGCTCGTCAAAAATAACGACGTTGGCATTGCCGCGCAGCCATTTACCAATCGCCACTTTTTGCTGGTTTCCGCCGGAAAGGCGACGCAAGGTTTGCCCCGGCCCGGTAGCGCGCACGCCGACGCGGGCAATCACCTCCTGCGCCCAACGCCAGGCCTTGCGATGGCCGAACAGACTCCAGCGGGAGAAAGAATTATCCGCGCTGACCGAAAGATTCATGGCAATAGGCTCTTCAATGAAGATACCCTCTTTGCGCCGCTCTTCCGGCACCAGCGCCAGACCGCGAATCACGGAATCCGCCGGGTCACGTGGTCGCCACGGCTGGCTGTTAAGTTCGCCGCGTGTCACTTTACTTTTGCTCGCGCCAAAGAGTGCCTTGCACAGTTCGGTCTTTCCTGCTCCGGCAAGACCCGCGATGCCCAAAATTTCCCCTTTGCGCAGGCGCAGAGAGATATCTTTTAGCAGTCGCTCGTCATGCAGGCCATCGATGCTCAACAGGACCTCATCGCTATGCGGTGGCCGGCGCGGCGGATAGATATCGCTCAGTTCATGACCGAGCATCTTCTCGACGATTTGCTCACCGCTGAGTTCCGCCATCGGGCCAGACTCAATCAGCTTGCCGTCACGCAACACGGTCAGGGTGTCACAAATCGCTTTCAGCTCATGAATGCGGTGAGAGATAAACACCACGCCGATACCCTGTTGTTGCAGGCGTCGTACCACGGTAAACAGGCGCTCGCTCTCGTGTTGATCGAGGGGCGCGGTGGGTTCATCGAGAATCAAAAAGCGGCAGTGATGAGACAACGCGCGTGCCAGCAGAATTTGCTGCTTCTCCGCCAGCGTGCAGGTATCGATAGAGCGACGCACATCCAGCGACACGTCCAGTTGCGCCAGGGCCTCCTGCGCGAGCTTGCGCATTTCTCCCCAGCGCCAGGCATGCCCCGCCTCCGCCAGTCTGTCGAGCATGATGTTTTCCGCAATCGACAAGCCGGGGATCAGCGCCACATCCACTTCCTGTTGTACCAGATGAATGCCTAGCTGTTTGGCGTCACGCGGGCTACGGATGACAACCGGCTGACGATTAATAACAATCTCGCCTTCGTAATGATCGTGAGTGCCGCACAAGACCGCCATCAGGGTCGATTTTCCTGCGCCGTTCGCACCCGTGAGCGCATGCACGGAACCGCCGCGCAGAGTGAAATCGACGTGCGACAATGCGCTGAACCCGCCAAACGCGAGGCTGATAGTGCGCATTTCGAGGTGGTTAGTGCTCATCCGACGCGAGTTCCTGATAAATAAGTTTATTTGACGAATTTTTCACAGGCCGCCTTGACTGGCAACGACAGAAAAGGCATAAGATAAAGCAAAATAATATTAGCCATCCGGATGTCCAGACATAACATCGGGTTAGCGATAGTACATAAGGACACAACAAATGAGCAATACGAATATTCGCGTCGTCACTGGCCCGGCTAACTACTTCTCTCACGCAGGAAGCCTTGCGCATCTCCATGATTTTTATACGGCTGAGCAGCTTTCCCGTGCGGTGTGGATTTACGGTGAGCGCGCTATTGAAGGGGCTCGTCCGTTCCTGCCGGAGGGCTTTAACGCACCTGGCGCGAAGCATCTGTTGTTCAAAGGTCATTGCAGCGAACATGACGTGGCGGAACTGGCGCAGTTATCCGGTGATGATCGTGCGGTAGTGATTGGCGTGGGCGGCGGTGCTCTGCTCGATACGGCCAAAGCGGTGGCGCGTCGTCTTGCTTTACCTGTCGTTGCCATCCCGACCATTGCGGCCACCTGCGCGGCCTGGACACCGCTCTCCGTCTGGTACAACGACGCCGGTCAGGCGCTGCATTTTGAAATTTTTGACGACGCCAATTTCCTGGTGCTGGTCGAACCGCAGATCATTCTTAATGCCCCTGCGCAATATCTGCTGGCGGGGATCGGCGATACGCTCGCGAAATGGTATGAAGCAGTCGTGCTGGCGCCCGCACCGGAAAACCTGCCGCTGACGGTACGTCTGGGGATTAACAACGCGCTGGCGATTCGCGATGTGCTGCTGGCCAGTAGCGAAGAGGCGCTGGCAGATCAGGCGCGTGGCGAAGTAACGCAGGTATTTCGTGACGTGGTGGATGCGATTATCGCCGGTGGCGGCATGGTGGGGGGGCTCGGCGAGCGCTATACCCGTGTAGCCGCAGCCCATGCGGTGCATAACGGTCTGACGGTGTTGCCACAAACAGAGAAATTCCTGCACGGTACTAAAGTGGCCTACGGCATTCTGGTGCAAAGTGCCCTGCTCGGCCAGGATGAGGTACTGGCGCAGTTAGTGAACGCCTATAAGCGTTTCAACCTGCCCACCACGCTGGCCGCTCTTGATGTGGACATCAACAACCATGCAGAGCTGGACCGTGTGATTGCCCATACCCTGCGTCCGGTGGAGTCCATTCACTATCTGCCAGGCGAGTTGAGCCCGGCCAGGCTGCGCGCCGCATTCGAAAAAGTCGAGCATTTCACCCGCTAATTCAGGCAGGCCATAAGGCCATGGCTGAGCGGGCAATACTCAGCAAGTTTTCACGGCTCGCGCCATCGCGGGCCTGAATAGACATCCCCTGCTGAATACTGACATAAAGGCGTGTCAGTGCTTCGACGTCTACCGAACCGGGCAAGTCCCCCTGTTTTTGCGCCTGTTCCAGCCGCGTTTTTAACAGAGAAAGACCCGCGGCACGCATGCGGCGCACCACTTCCCCCAGCCTGTCATTACCTTCACTGCCCACCGCCGACAGCGTGACCATACAGCCGTGCGGCATATCGGTTTTTGTAAGCATGTCAGCAGAACGCTCCAGCCACAGCCACACCGCCTGACGTGGCGACGGTTCGGTAGTCATATGCCCCCAGATAACGGGTGCAACGGACTGCTCGTAATGGAGCAATACCTCTTCGTATAACTCTTCTTTGCTACCAAATGCCGCATACAGACTGGGGGATTTAATGCCCATCGCCTCGTATAGATCATTCATGGACGTAGCGGTATAGCCCTTCTGCCAGAAGATTTTCATCGCCTGGTTCAGGGCTTCGGTACGGTCAAACTCGCGTGGTCTTCCCCGGCTCATGGTGGCCTCCAACATTTTGTGCTGATCGACATATTAATACCATTGACGGGCACAGGGAAGTGCGTTTACTTTAATTATGTATCAATCGACACATAATTAACTCAGGAGTCACCATGTCATCTTCACTTGCTGGTAAACGCGCGCTGGTTACGGGCGCAAGTCGCGGTTTAGGTAAAGCCATCGCCCTGTCATTAGCCCGCGCCGGGGCAGACGTGGCGATAACCTTTGAAAAGTCTGTCGAAAAAGCGCAGGCCGTAGCCGATGAAATCCGCGCCCTGGGCCACAACGGTGTGGCCATTCAGGCCGACAGCGCGAGTCCACAGGCGATTCGCCAGGCGGTAACCCACGCGGTCGAGAAACTGGGCGGGCTGGATATTCTGGTCAATAACGCGGGAATCGCCCGGGGCGGGCCGCTGGAAGAGATGTCTGATGAGGATATCGATGCGCTAATCAACGTGAATATTCGCGGTGTGGTTATCGCGACCCAGGCGGCGATTGCCCATCTGCCGGAGGGCGGGCGCATTATCAACATCGGCAGTTGCCTCGCCAGCCATGTCCCACTGCAAGGAATTGCGGTCTATGCAATGACCAAATCCGCGCTCAACTCATTAACGCGCGGTCTGGCGCGGGATCTTGGCCCACGAGGGATTACCGTCAATCTGGTGCATCCGGGCCCCACCGACAGTGACATGAACCCGGCAGATGGTGAAGGTGCAGAAACCCAGCGTCAGCTGATTGCCCTTGGGCATTACGGTAAGGCAGAAGATATCGCCGATGCGGTAACCTTCCTGGCAAGCCCGGCAGCAAAACATATCACCGGGACCGGAATTGATGTAGATGGTGGCCTCAACGCCTGAGGCTGGCAGGTATGCCTCTGCCGTCCGGCAGAGGTAACGCGATAGCAAACGTGCCTTTTGAAGAACGAACCGCCGTTTATGACGCCGGGCAGGACTAAATGAACGCTGTCTGCCCAAAGAGGGCTAACAGCACTTCGCCCCGCCTTTGCCGCCGTAACGTGCCTCTTGCCGTTCGCGGAAAAACTCTTCATAAGTCATCGGCGTCTGATCGGGATGGGTGATGCGCATATGCTCAACGTAGTTGTCATAGTCCGGCACGCCAATCATCATTTTGGCGGCCTGGCCTAAGTATTTGCCTGCTTTTGAAAGGGTGTCGAACATAGTTCTTCTCTCATTGCGCCTTACTCCAGTCCTCTCCCCGAGGGGAGAGGAAGGAGAAGTGCATCTGGCCGGGCAAGCATCAGCGCCTCCCGGCAACGGTTAATTAATGTGCGCTTTTCGCCTGAGTGACAATCTCATCAAGGTTTGATGGCATTGGCTCATAAGGACGCTCTTGTGACGTTGGCTTGTCGATTTTCAGTGACGCCATCGCCGTTTTCACCGAGTAAAACGCCAGCACCACAACCACCACCATAAAGAAAATGGTCAGCCCGGCATCCAGACGGTTGTTAAATACCAACTGGGAAAGCTGTGACTGGGTGTACTGTGCCGAAATCTTACCACTGTCGATCATCGCCTGGAACTTATTGGCAATCGCCAGGAAACCGACTTTGTTATCCGGGCTGAACGCTTTCTGCCAGCCTGCGGTCAGGGTACAAATCAGCAGCCAGGCCGTGGGCAACAGAGCCACCCAGGCGTAACGCTGACGTTTCATCTTGAACAGTACGACCGCGCAGAGCATCAGCGCCATTCCCGCCAGCATCTGGTTAGCAATACCGAACAGCGGCCACAGTGTGTTAATCCCGCCTAACGGATCGACCACGCCCTGATGGAGGAAGTAGCCCCAGGCGAGGACGCAGAGCGCTGTCGCAATCAGGTTTGCCGGTAAGGAGTCGGTCCGTTTCAGATTCGGTGAAATCACCCCCAGCAAGTCCTGAAGCATAAAGCGTGCGGCACGCGTACCGGCATCCACCGCCGTCAGAATGAACAACGCTTCAAACAGAATCGCGAAGTGATACCAGAACGACACATCCATCATGCCGCCCAGCGCGCCGTGCAGGATATACGCCATCCCCACCGCCAGCGTTGGCGCACCGCCCGCACGGGAGATAATCGACTGCTCGCCTACTTCTGTGGCGATCTGTTTTAACGTATCCGGGGTAATGCTAAAGCCCCAGCCGCTGACCACCTGTGCCGCTGATGCCACCACATCGGTCGTCCCGGCAGGTGCCAGCACCGCCATCGGACTATTCATCGCAAAGTAGACGCCCGGGTCGATGATACAGGCCGACACCAGCGCCATGATGGCGACGAACGACTCCATCAGCATACCGCCATAACCGATAAAGCAGGCCTGGCCTTCGTTCGCCAGCATTTTCGGCGTGGTGCCAGAGGAGATTAGCGCATGGAAACCCGACACCGCGCCGCAGGCAATGGTAATAAACAGGAACGGAAACAGGTTCCCCGTCCAGACCGGCCCGGTGCCATCGACGAATTTCGTCAGCGCGGGCATGGTCAGTGTCGGGCGCATAATCAGAATACCAATCGCCAGTCCAATGATGGTGCCGATTTTCAGGAAGGTGGAAAGGTAGTCACGCGGCGCCAGCAACAGCCAGACCGGCAGTACGGCGGCCACAAAACCATAACCCACCAGCATCCAGGTTAACTGCACACCGGTGAAATCAAAGAACGGAGCCCAGGTCGGGCTTTCCGCCACCCATCCACCGGAGATAATCGCAAAAATCAGGAAAAACAGACCAATCACGGAGACTTCACCAATGCGTCCTGGACGCAGGTAGCGGATGTAGATCCCCATGAAAATCGCCAGCGGAATAGTAAAGGCAACGGTATAAGTTCCCCACGGACTGTGGGTCAGGGCTTTTACGACGATCATCGCCAGCACCGCCAGGATGATCACCATGATCATAAACGTCGCCACCAGCGCGATAACCCCAGCCGTTGGCCCCATCTCCTCTTTGACCAGTTCGCCCAGAGAACGCCCGTCACGGCGAGTGGAGACGAACAGCACCATAAAGTCCTGTACCGCCCCGGCGAGCACCACCCCGGCGAGGATCCAGATCATGCCCGGCAGATAGCCCATCTGCGCCGCCAGCACTGGCCCCACCAGCGGCCCTGCCCCGGCTATGGCCGCAAAATGGTGACCGAACAGCACTTTTTTATCCGTTGGCACGTAATCCAGCCCGTCGTTGTATTTCACAGCAGGCGTTATACGGCCGGGATCGACGGCCAGTACGTTTTTGGCGATGTATAAACCATAAAAACGATAGGCAATCAGATAGATACAAACTGCGGCAACGACTATCCACAAGGCGTTGATCTGCTCACCGCGATTAAGCGCGATGTAGCCAAGAGCAAACGCCCCGACAACGGAGAGTAATGCCCAAATAAGGTATTTCCCTGAGTTATTCATAGCGATTATCCGTGTGCGTAAAAGGAGATGTTACATTTTGTTTCTAGAACAAATCGCCAGTTTTAACAACATTGAAACATTGGAATTTCGTTATCGCGCCGGGCATTTATTTCAGTGTGCTACGCGGATCACTTATGCGAGGTATATGAGTGAGAATGGGGAGGAAGAATGAGAGGGGGAAGCGGGTTTGGATTTTGGGGAAGGGTGCGGCCTGTTCCCCTCACCCTTTCCCTCTCCCCCAGGCTGAGGAATCCCCAGGAATATGACATTTTACAGCGATAACGCAGCGCAATAAGAATAATACCGTCACCGCGATCACAGGGTCCGGCTGAAAATCGATGAGACGTTGACGGCTGACCGGGGCCGCCCGCAGGAAAGCGGGCGGAGGGGATAGCCTGCAAGGATGTAGGCTGGTCCCCGACCCGAAAGTCAGACGATATAAGTCGAATGCACCGCGCCAGCGGCGATTTTCCTGGCCGGGAGCCCGGGTCGCCAGGGCGGTGGCGGTGAACCGCCCTGGCACGTTCACAGGTTCTGGTGTTACAGAAAAGCAAGGAATATAAGGTGAACGGAATGCCCCTCAGAGCCGCATGTTCCCCCTCACCCTGCCCTTCTCCCCGGAGGGACGAGGAGCAGTTCCACTACCCCATCACCGCTGTACTCAACCGGCAGGTACAGCAGCGCCGTCCCTGCTCATCAAACACCACAATCTCCCAGCTCTGGTTCAGACGCCCCAGATGCAGTGGCTGGCAGACGGCACGCACTTTACCCTGTGACACCGCACGGTGATGGGTGGCATTCAGCTCAGTTCCCACCACACACTGACCATCGACAGTCATCATGTATCCGGCCATTGACCCAAGCGTTTCCGCCAGTGCGGCGGAAGCTCCGCCATGCAGCAAACCAAAAGGTTGATATGTGCGGGCATCCACCGGCATTTCTGCTTCCAGCACATCATCACCCAGACGGGTGTAGACAATCCCTAAATGGTCGACCAGGGTACGGGCACTGGTGGCATTGAGTTCATCAAGCGTTAAACGACGCTTCCAGATCATTTATGCCCCCAGCGTTGAACCGCCATCCACCACAATATCCTGCAACGTGATGTGGCTGGCATAGTCAGACGCCAGGAACAATATGGTACTGGCTATCTCTTCCGGGCGGGCAATCTTACCCAGCGGGATACCAAGCTTGAACTGCTCGCCAAAACCGGCAATGCGCTTCTGTTCCGCATCGCTGCTGGTCCACAGCGTTCGCTGCATATCGGTATCGGTGGAGCCAGGTGACACCACATTCGCCCGCACGCCGCTGGCGGCCAGCTCAAGCCCCACCGTCAGCGCCAGACTTTTCAGCGCCGCTTTCGACGCGCCATAAGCGCTCATACCGATACGCGGCGTGTGCGCGGCATCAGACGCCACGGTGACAATCGCCCCGCCCCGCTGCTGGCGAAACTGCGCCATGGTCGCCTGAAACAGATTAAACGCACCGCCAACATTGACAGCAAACGTCTCCTGCCACTCCTCCTGCGAAAGTGCATCCGTTGCCCCCATGCGCAAAATGCCCGCCGCGTTGACCAGCACATCCAGCCGCACGTTCTGCGCCAGCACCCGAGGGCAAACTCGCGAAACCTGCTCTGCGTCGGCAATATCCAGTACCTCGGTGGCGAAAGGGTAATGCTCCCCCGCAAAAGCGCGATCAAAACCGATGACCCTGGCGCCTGCCCCGGTGAAGGCGATGGCGGTGGCATAACCGATACCCTTTCCGGCCCCGGTCACCCAGACAGTTTTTCCTGAAAAATCCATTAATTGACCTCGCGGGACAGCAGCGCCCACCAGGCATCGATGGTCGGGTTTTTCGCCAGCATGACAAAATCGATATCACCATGTACTTTGCGCCAGCGCGCTGCCAGCGCCATCATGCGCACGGAATCCAGCCCGTAATCAATCAGGTTTTCATCATCGTAAGGCTCGTCGGATTCATCCAGCAGCGGCAAAATCTGCGCACGTAGCGCCGCCTTGCTGGCAGGCACCGGCAACAACGCTTCGGTCATTACCACGCGCCCGGAACGACCCGCCACATATTTCAGTGACATCAGATGCTCTTCCCGGCTGAAATCCGCCAGCGCATCGGCCACCATAAAGGGCTTGATATCACGCATAAAGGCGTCAGTCGCGGTCGTCATGCAGCCGATATGTGCGTACACACCGGTGATGATGAGCTGGTTGCGGCCGGTCTCTTTGAGCATCTGCTCCAGCGGCGAACGGTGGAAGGCACTGTAACGCCACTTCACCAGCACCGTATCGGCTTCGTCCGGGGTCAGCGCCGCCACAATTTGCTGCTGTTCAGGCGAGCGGGTCAGACCCGGCCCCCACATGTCGTTGAGCAGCGCACGATCGTCCTCACTCTGCTCTTTTGGCTGTGCCGTGTAATAAACCGGAATATTGTGCTGCTTACAGAACTGACGCAGCGCGGCAATATTGGCAACCACCTTTTCCATCATCGGGCAGTTTTCGCCCCAGAAATTGAGGAAATACTCCTGCATATCATGAATCAGCAAGGCGGCGCGTTCAGGTTCAAATGCCCATTGCACTTTGTTATCCGGAATATCATTCGCAGTCGGCAGTGCGTAGCCGCTCAGTTTGGGAATTGCCATCTTTTCTCCTCATTACGCCCGGGCGCGTTCTGCCAGCCACTGGCGTAATTGTTTCTTATCCACTTTGCCTACCGGAGTCAGCGGCAGGGCCTCCAGAGACTCAACGCGATCGGGCAGTTTAAAATCAGCCACGCCTTGCTCACGCAGGAAACGTCGAATCTCCACTGCCCGTATCGGCTGTTTCACCACCAGATATGCGCAGCTTTTTTCCCCCAACAGACTGTCTTCCATGCTGACCAGCGCAGCGTGGATCACCGCCTCATGGCGCAGCAGTAAATTCTCAATCTCTTCGGCGGCAATCTTCTCGCCGCCCCGGTTGATTTGATCTTTCTCGCGCCCCTGCACCGTGATATAACCCGCGTCGTCAATGGAAATCAGATCGCCGGAGCAGTAGAAGCCATTGGCGTCAAAGGCGCTGGCGTTATGTTCCGGGCTGTTAAAATAGCCCCGAAAGGTATACGGCCCACGCGTCATCAGGCGGCCCACCTGGCCACGCGGCAGTGGATGACCCTTTTCATCCGCCACCCAGACTTCATCATCCGGGCACATCGGGCGGCCCTGGGTGTTGAAAATGCGCTCCGGTGTGTCATCCAGCGCGGTGTAATTCACCAGCCCTTCCGCCATACCAAAGACCTGCTGTAACTGGCAGCCAATCTCCTCAGGAATACGTGCTGCCAGGGTGGCAGACAGGCGTGCCCCGCCTACCTGCAATAGCGTAAGCGAGGCCAGTTGCCTCTTGTCTGCCCCGTCGGCAATCGCCTGTAACCACAGGCTGACCGCAGGCGGCACCAGAGAGGTGACGTTGATGCGATGCTGCTCAATCAGCGGAAAACAGAGCGTTGCGCTGGGATCATGTGCCAGCACCACACGGCCACCCGCCAGCAACACACCCAATGAACCTGGGGAGCTCATCGCATAGTTGTGGGCGGCAGGCAGCGCGTTGAGGTAACGGGTATCCGCCGTAATCGCGCAGATTTCATTGCTGCGACGGATACTGTAGTAATAGTCATTGTGGGTACGTGGAATGAGCTTCGGCGTGCCGGTACTGCCGCCAGAAAGCTGAAAGAAAGCCACTTCATCGGCAGGTGTCGGCGTGGCGATAAAATTATCTGCCGGGCACTGGATCGCGGCCGTTAACGATTTATCACCGCTGTCGTTGAGAAATAGCGATACGCGTACCGAAGCATGTTCAGCAATAAACTCCTGCCAGAAGAGATCGGTAGCAAAGAGCGCATGCGCACGGTCAGCAATCAGCAATGCCGGTTTGATCTGCAGGGCATAGGCGTTAAGTTCAGTGCGCTGGTGGCTGAACAGCGCATTTACCGGCGCGACGCCGATTTTGAGCAGCGCAAAAAAGGTGATGTAAAACTCCGCCACATTGCCGAGTTGTACCAGCGCCGTTTCGCCGCGCTGAATGCCCTGCGCCTGCAGCCTGTTTGCCAGGTTGTCAGAAGCCTGATGCAGTTGCTGATAAGTAAACGTGCGTTCGCCATCAATCACTGCTACCGCATCGCTTTGCGCGTGGCGACTTAAGATGTCGGTCATCGGCAAATCCAGCCAGTAACCTTTTTCGCGGTAGCGCGTGGCGAATTCATCCGGCCAGCGGGTAAAGGGAATGGTCATCATCGCTCCTTAATGCAGGCCAAAAACATTGAGCATGGTGGACAGTTTGACGCCGGTTTCGCGCCACTCCGCCGCTGGTGATGACGCCGGCACAATGCCCGCACCGGCAAATAATCGAACGCGGTTTTCGTGAATGTGCGCACAGCGGATAGTGACGACCCACTCACCATTACCTTCGGCGTCGCACCAGCCGACAATGCCGCCAAACAACTCGCGCTCAAACGGCTCCAGCCCGACAATCAGCTTTTTCGCCGCCAGGTGAGGGAAACCGCTCAGCGCTGGCGTGGGGTGCAACAGACAGGCGAGGCTCAGGGCGTTCTCATCCGCTAGCGCTGTGCCTTCAATGGGCGTCGCCAGGTGCCACAGCGTCGGAGTAGTCACCAGTTGTGGGGTATCCGGCATACTCAGCGCACGGCTGCGCGGCGCCAGCATGGCTTTCATCGCCTGGGTGACCAGTTCATGCTCATGACGATCTTTTTCCGATGCCAGCAGTCTGATACCCGCTTCGCGGTCCAGCATGTCATCCGGCTGACGTCGCGCCGACCCGGCAAGCGGCAGAGAGCTGAATTGTTCGCCCTCTTTACGCAGTAACAGTTCCGGGCTTGCTCCCAGTAACACCGCCCCTCGCGACAGCGGAACATGGAAGTTAAAGCTCGCCGGGTTCTGGGCAATCAGGCGCTCCAGCAGCACACCGATGTCGAGAGGCGCATCGGTGGTAATATCAATCAGGCGCGAGAGGACAATTTTGTCCAGCTCTGGCGTGGCGGTCAGCGCAGCTCCCCGGGAAACCATATCCATAAAGACATCCTGCTGCGGGATCTCCGTACGCCTTGTGACGCCGGGGGTATCGTGCCCGGAGAAGTAACGGGAGGAACGCTGCTTAGACGGACGCGAAAAGGTCTGCCAGGACGCGGGAATAAAGAGTTCAGACGGCCGGGTGGTATCAAAAGGGATGGCCCCCACCACGACTGGATTGGCGATGCCCCGCGCTTTAGCCCCGGCAAAAGCCTGTTTCAGTTTTTGCTGGAACCTGCTGTCCGGGCTATCCCCATCCACCGCCGGTTCACTGATACGGGCAAAACAACCCGATGTGGTGAAACTACGAAAGGGCGACATAAAGAAGAACTGGTCCGATGCCAGGGTTTTTGCAGCCTGTTGAACTTCCTCAGCCAATGACGTATCCATATCATCCTCCAGGAAATGATAAATATATTACGAATGATTATCATTTGAATTTTGGTTGAGTAAGCTAAAGCGAAAGACCCGGCATGTCAACCAGCGCACCCGCCTCTCTTGCGACTAACGCTTGCATCCATCATGCACAATGATGAAAATGAGAAGCATTAACTTCAACAAAAACAGGACGTGACCTCGTGAGACTCCCTTTGCTATGCCGTAAGGCCCTTATCATATTGGGTATTTTTGTTTTCGGACTTTCCGCAGCCACCGCCGCCGACTGGCCGCGCCAGGTGAATGACAGCAAAGGCAGCCATACGCTCGACCATAAACCTCTGCGCATTGTCTCCACCAGCGTGACGCTGACAGGTTCACTGCTGGCTATCGATGCCCCGGTTATCGCCAGCGGCGCCACCTCACCGAACAACCGATTCGCCGACGATCAGGGCTTTTTGCGCCAGTGGGGCGAGGTGGCCAAATCGCGCAATGTCGCACGTATTTATATTGGCGAGCCTAACGCCGAAGCCGTTGCAGCCCTGATGCCGGATCTGATCCTCATCAGCGCTACCGGGGGTGACTCAGCGTTATCTCTTTACGATCAGCTCTCAACGATTGCCCCGACCCTGGTTATCAATTACGACGATAAAAGCTGGCAAGCCCTGCTCACCCAACTGGGCGAAATCACCGGCCAGGAAAAACAGGCCGCAGCCCGTATTGCTGAGTTTGATAAGCAGATGGCCGATGTAAAAGCACGCATAAAACTGCCGCCGCAGCCGGTTAACGCGCTGGTTTATAACCCGGCGGCGCACAGCGCGAACCTGTGGACCACCGATTCCGCCCAGGGCAAGCTGATGCAGGAACTGGGGTTCACCCTCGCCACGCTACCGGAAGGGTTACAGACGCTGCAAAGCCAGGGTAAACGCCACGACATCGTGCAACTGGGCGGCGAGAACCTGGCGGCCGGTCTGAACGGCGAAGCGCTCTTCCTGTTCGCCAGCGATCAGAAAGAGGCTGACGCGCTGAATGCCAACCCGTTGCTTGCCCATTTAAGCGCTGTGCGGAACAAGCGTGTTTATGCGCTTGGCGCCGAAACGTTCCGTCTCGATTACTACAGTGCGACGCGGGCATTAGCGCGGCTGTCCGCACTGTTTGGCTAAGACCTTCCCGGCTGGCGCTACGCTTCGCCGGGCGAAGCCCACACCCGTCGCCCGGGTCAGGCGCTTGCGCCGCCATCCGGGGACGCTACCGGAATCTGACGGAACTGACGCAATTTGCGTAATATCAACACCAGCACCACGCCCACTATTGCCAGTACAAAACCACTGCTACTGGCCGACGCCCCTGGCGTCATAACGACGCCAAGCCCGCCCAGCACCGCCGCGCCAGTCGCATCGCCCGTCACGTTTTGCGCCGTCCACAGCCCATTGATACGTCCCAGCATCGCTTCCGGCGTTTGCGTCTGAATCAGCGTGTACTGCAACAGGGAACTGATCGCGCTCAGCCAGCCAAACAGGGCCAGAAACGCCGCACCTAATACCCAGTACGGCATCAGGCTGAATAAGCCAATGGCGACGAAGGCCCCCACGCTGCTACACAGCATCAACAGGCCCGGACGCGGATGTTGCGCCAGCCGCCCACTGGTTAATGCCCCGGTCGCCGCGCCAAGTGGGATTGCCGCATACAGCACGCCAATTTGCGCCGCCGAGATATGCCACTCAACGGCCAGTGCGGGATAAAGCACGCGCACAGCGCTGGCCATGGTCAACAAGGCTCCCAGCAGGGCAATACCGCCGATCAGTGGGCTGTTAAATAAAAAGCGAATCCCCGCCACCAGCGAAGACAACGGATGTTCACGCGGTTGTGGTGGTGGTGGCAACACAGGCAAGCTCAGCAACGGCAACAGGGTGATAAACGTCCCTGCTGCCGCCAGCCCGTAGTTCCAGGCCACCCCGCCTGTTGCCAGCAACAGACCACCGCACATCGGGGAAATCACCGAACCCAGGCGTACCGTCAACATAGTGATCGCCCCGGCCTGCATCAAATTTTCACGCCCGACCAGCGCTGGCGTCGCCGCCAGCAGCGCGGTCACTCCCAGTGACGCGAAAAAACCATCCCATAAGCCAAGTAAATAAATCGCCAGCAGAGACGGTTCCGGCAGTAGCGCATTAAGCCACAGGCCAATGAAGCCAATACCGCAGGTACCGCGCGCCAGCAGGATCAATTTCTTACGCTCATAGCGGTCGGCAAGCACGCCCCCGGCCATCAGCCCCACGAACATCGCGCCGCCGGTCAGGGTAACGGAGAGACCCACTTGCCAGCTTGAACCGGTCATCGCCTGAATCTGTACTGGTACGGCAACACCCAGCAAACCCAGCGATAAGATAGAGATAAAACGGGCGAGAAATACGGCACGAAAGGCCGGATGCGTCTTCAAAAGGCTTACATTCAGCAGCCGGGATTGTTGGTTCATTACAACGCCTTAAGGCAATCTTTTTTTATTCATTCCATGGCGTGCATGGTAACATAGACAAACAAGATCGATAACGATAATTACTATCATTATCAAGTCAGGAATGTTCTATGTCGTTTCCTCGTTCCCCGAGGCGTATCGTCACGCTCCTCGGGTTGGTGATTCTGCTTATTGTGGCAATGGCGCTCAGTATGCTGGTCGGTGCAAAAGCGATGCCCGCCAGCGTGATCCTGGATGCGCTGACAGGCACCTGCCAGAGCGCAGACTGCACCATCATTCGCGACGCACGCTTGCCAAGAACGCTGGCCGGGTTACTCGCGGGCGGCGCGCTCGGTCTGGCGGGTGCGCTGATGCAAACCCTCACCCGCAATCCGCTGGCCGATCCAGGCCTGCTGGGCGTAAACGCCGGAGCCAGTTTTGCGATTGTCCTCGGCGCCGCCCTTTTTGGCGCCGCCTCCCCCGTCGAACAACTGGCGCTGGCCTTTTGTGGTGCGCTGGTGGCCTCGCTGATTGTCGCCTTCACCGGCAGCCAGGGGGGTGGACAACTCAGCCCGGTACGCCTGACGCTGGCGGGCGTGGCACTGGCCGCCGTGCTGGAAGGGCTTTCCAGCGGGATTTCGCTACTCAATGCCGATGTCTACGATCAGTTACGCTTCTGGCAGGCCGGCTCGCTGGATATTCGTACCCTGCAAACGTTGAAAATTGTCCTGCTGCCGGTGTTGCTGGCCGCGAGTGTTGCGCTGCTGTCCAGCCGGGCGCTGAACAGCCTGAATCTGGGCAACGATACCGCCACCGCGCTTGGCAGCAAAGTGGCGCACACACAGCTTTCTGGTCTGCTGGCTATTACCGTACTTTGCGCCAGTGCAACGGCAGTAGTCGGCCCCATCGCCTTTATCGGGCTGATGATGCCGCACCTTTCACGCTGGCTGGTGGGGGCCGATCACCGCTGGTCGCTGCCGGTCACCCTTATTGCCACCCCGGCTTTGCTGCTGTTTGCCGATATTGTTGGCCGTCTGCTGGTGCCAGGTGAGCTGCGCGTGTCGGTTGTGAGCGCCTTTATTGGCGCACCGGTCCTGATTATTCTGGTTCGTCGCGTACGCGGAGGTGGTCTGTGATCGCCCCGTCCCGTCGTCTGATAATCAGTTGTCTGCTGATGCTGCTGGCAGGCCTGCTCTTTACCCTCTGGGGTCTGCGCAGTGGCGCGGTTATGCTGGATAGCCGCCAGGTCATTGATGCGCTTACGGGGAGTGCGCCGCGCGCCATGCAGCTTGTCGTCATTGAGTGGCGATTGCCCCGCGTACTGATGGCGCTGCTGATTGGTGCCGCGCTGGGCGTCAGCGGCGCTATCTTTCAGTCACTGATGCGAAACCCGTTAGGCAGCCCGGATGTGATGGGCTTTAACACCGGGGCGTGGAGTGGCGTGCTGGTGGCGATGGTGCTTTTTGGGCAGCATCTGACGGCGATTACGCTCGCCGCCATGGCGGGCGGCATTCTGACCTCGTTCATCGTCTGGGCGCTGGCGTGGCGAAACGGCATTGAAACCTTCCGCTTGATTATCGTCGGTATTGGCGTGCGGGCGATGCTGATGGCCTTTAATACCTGGCTGATTTTACAGGCCTCGCTGGAAACCTCGCTTACTGCCGGGCTGTGGAACGCGGGGTCGCTCAACGGTTTGACCTGGGCGAAAACTTTCCCGTCTGCCCCCTTTATTCTGCTGATGTTTATTGGCGCGGCATTGCTTTCCCGCCGTATGCGACTACTGGAGATGGGGGATGACAGCGCCTGTGCTCTTGGGGTAAGTGTTGAGCGCTCACGCCTGCTGCTGATGCTGGTGGCCGTCGTCCTGACCGCCTCTGCCACAGCGCTTGCCGGCCCTATTTCGTTTGTCGCGCTCGTCGCGCCGCACATTGCCCGGCGCATCAGCGCCACCGCGCGCTGGGGCCTGACACAATCGGCCCTCTGCGGTGCCCTGCTTCTGCTGGCTGCGGACATCTGCGCACAGCGGCTGTTTATCCCTTATCAGTTGCCGGTGGGCGTTGTCACCGTCAGTATTGGCGGTATCTACCTTATCGCCTTGTTAATTCAGGAGTCCCGCAAGAAATGATCGATACTCAGGCCCGTTTGCGAGGCGAACAGTTAACCCTGGGCTACGGTAAGAAAATTGTCGCCAGAGACTTGAGTGTCTCGATTCCCGATGGCCATTTTACGGCGATTATTGGGCCGAACGGCTGCGGAAAATCAACGCTGCTGCGCACCCTGAGCCGACTGATGACGCCAGAAAAAGGCCATGTTTATCTCGACGGCGAACAGATCCAGCGTTTTGCCAGCAAAGAAGTGGCGCGCCGGGTCGGGCTACTGGCGCAAAATGCCACCACGCCAGGGGATATTACCGTTCAGGAACTGGTCGCCCGTGGCCGTTATCCGCACCAGCCGCTGTTTACCCGCTGGCGTCGGGAAGATGAACTGGCTGTCACCCGCGCCATGCGTGCTACGGGAGTCGATACGCTGGCGTCGCAGAGTGTGGACACACTGTCAGGCGGGCAGCGGCAGCGCGCGTGGATAGCGATGGTGCTGGCACAAGAGACCTCCATCATGCTGCTTGATGAGCCAACCACCTGGCTTGATATCAGCTACCAGATAGATCTGCTGGAGTTGCTCAGTGAGTTAAACCGTGAGCAGGGCTATACGCTGGCGGCGGTGCTGCATGATTTGAACCAGGCCTGTCGCTATGCCACCTATTTGATTGCCCTGCGGGACGGCAAAATTGTGGCGCAAGGCGCGCCGAAAGAGATTGTCACAGCGGGGCTTATTGAAGCGGTATACGGTTTGCGCTGTATGATTATTGAAGATCCGATTGCCGGTACGCCGCTGGTGGTGCCACTTGGCCGACGTTCGCTTTGATATTGTCCCGGATGCGGCGTCGCCTTATCCGGGCTACGGCTGATTTGTTGCCCCGGTAAGCGCCCGCGCTACCGGGGACATTCTCCTGACAACTACCCTAACAACTCCCTTACTACCGGGCCGATGGCTTCAAACGCCTGCGGTGAAATGATATCCACGTGGGCGCAATCCTGGCGGTAGACATCCAGTTCACCCACCCACGGCGCCCAGGCCTTTTGTGGACTCATCCCAGGTGTCAGCGTGCGTTCAGCGACGAACAATGTCGCTTTACCGTCAAACTTCACGCTATGCGCCGTGGTCAGCAGACGTACCGCATCGCCATAGTTGCCTTCAATGGCGGCAAAGAGTTCCGTCGAGGCTTGCCCTTTTTGCGCCGCCAGGAAGGCCTGCCGCTCGCGCTCGATTTCCGCCAGCACGTCCGGGTCCAGCCCGTTGGCCTCTTTCTCCGCCCAGTTCTGCGTCTCCGGCGGCCAGGTATCCAGAAGCCCTAAAAAGGCCACTGTTTCCCCACGCGCATGCAAGCGGGCAGCAACCCCCTGCGCCAGCGTTCCGCCCAGCGAGTAGCCGAAGAGGTAATATGGCCCGCGTGGCTGTCGCGCCAGCAGTGTCGCAAGATGATGTTCGCACACCTCATCCAGCGTGGCGGCCTGCTGCATCGGCCCCTCAGGACGCGGTGACTGGATGCCTGTAATCCCCCAGCGCGGCGAGAGGTAGCGCGCCAGCACGCTGAACTGCCAGGCAAAGCCGGAAGCCGGATGGAAACAGAACAAGACGGGGCCATCACCGTCACGCAGGGGCAAAAGGGTTTCCAGTCCGAGTTGACTGTCGGCCTGTGCCTGCGTCAGCAGGGCCGCCAGTTTCTCAACAGTTGATGCAACCATAATTTGTCCAGCCGTTACCGGGCGCTCAAACGTCTGGCTCAGCTGTGCCCCAGGCGCATCGCCAGTAAAGAGTGGCCGCCAAGAGCAAAGAAATCGGCCTGCGCATGGTGAACGTCGCAACCGAGCAGCGAAGAAAAAGCTTGTGCGATCCGGGTTTCCACCCCCGCCTGCAGCGCCCGGCCGACCTGCTCACGCGCGGGCTCAGGCAGAGGCAGCGCTTTTCTGTCGAGCTTACCGTTGGCGCTCAGCGGAAGTTCGCTTAATTGCAACAGCACCACCGGTACCATATGCGGTGGTAGCTGCGTACTGAGTTGCTCGCGTAGCGCAGTGAGATTAAGCGGCAGGCCACTCTCTGAGACCACATAGCCCACCAACTGGCGCGCATCGCCATTGCCAGCCGCCGCCTGATTCAGTACGCAGGCATGGGCGACGCCCTGCGCGACATCCGCCAGCGTCTGTAACGCTTTATCGATCTCACCGAGCTCAATACGCTGCCCGCGAATTTTTAGCTGGTCATCGCTGCGTCCCAGATATTCCACCGCGCCGTTATCCAGCCATTGTGCCACGTCACCGGTGCGGTACATCCGCTCGCCGGGGGCAAACGGGTCAGCAATAAAGCGGCTGGCGGTCAAATCCGGTCGTCTCAGATAGCCTTGCGCCAGTTGGATGCCGGTAAGATACAAATCCCCCGCCACACCCGGCGGCACCGGCTGCATCATACTGTCCAGAATCCGCAGACCGGTATTCCAGACCGGGTAACCAATCGGCACGCTGTTACCCTTCACTGCCGCCAGTTCATCGCCGAAGGCCGGATACCAGCTCACGTCGACGGCAGCCTCAGTAGGCCCGTAGAGGTTGTGCAAAGGGGCGCCGGTCAGCTGTTCCCACTCGCGGCACAGGGCCGCCGGAAGCGCTTCGCCGCTGCAAAATACCTTGTTCAGGGTACGACAGCTTTCCTGCGCCGTTTCTGGCGTCAGTGACGTAACAAACGCGGCCAGCATGGAGGGTACGAAGTGCGTGGTGGTTACGCCAAAACGGGCAAAAAAGCGTTGCAAAGCCTGCGGGTCACGGTGTGCCTCGGGTTCGGCCATCACCAGTTGAGCACCCGCTATAAACGGCCACCAGAACTCCCACACGGAGACATCAAAACTGCACGGCGTCTTTTGCGCCACCACATCCTGTGCGTTGAGCGGATAGTGGTTTTGCATCCACAACAGACGGTTCACGATAGCGGTCTGTCCGACCATCACCCCTTTTGGCCGCCCGGTAGAGCCCGAGGTAAAAATGATATAGGCGGTGTGTTCCGGGCGGGACAGCGCCAGAGGTTCTCCCCCCGTCGTCGCCAGCGGCGCGGTGTAGCTAAGGTGAGCGAGTCCTGGCAGATTGTTAAAACGCGCAAGCTGGTCATCAGAGGTGATAAGCAGACGCGGCCGGGCATCTTCCAGCATCATGTGCAGCCGCTCATCCGGATAACCCGTATCAAGCGGCAGCCAGGCGGCCCCGGCTTCAACAATGCCATGCAGTGCCAGCGTCAGGAACACGGAGCGCGGTAGCGCGACGGCAACGCTGTCACCAGGCTTAACGCCACGCTCACGCAGAAGGCGGGCCAGCGCCACCACCTGCTCACGCATTTCCCGGTAGCTAAACTGCCAGTGCGCATCGGTCAGCGCCGGGGCATCCGGCGTTTTTGCCGCCTGTTCTGCCACCAGTTGGCTTAGCGTTGTGGAGGGCAACATCATGCCGGTATCGTTAATCTTTTCGATTCGCTGCCACTCGTCGGTGGAGATCAGCCGGGCCTCACCGCAGCGAAGCGTCGGCTCCGCAGCAAACTGGTTCAGCAGGTCGTGCAAACGGGCCACATGGCGATTGAGCACGCTTTGCTCGTAGCGGCTGCGGTTAGCCAACACTTCCAGCGTCAGGCCGCCCTCTTCGTCCGGGAAGAGCGCAATCTCCAGATCGTTAACCGGCCCTGTTGCCAGGGTGTGGGTTTGCCCGGCAATGCCGTCAACATCCAGCAGGTAATCAAACATTTTGACATTAAAAACCGGGCCAAAAAGCGGCTCATCGCCGGTAGCACGTCCCGCGTCACGCAAGATCTGCTCGGCATCATAGCGCTGATGGCGGCGCATCTTTTTCAGTTGCCCGGCAAGCGCACTGGCCAGTTCTGCCAGGGTTTGCGTCTCGTCAATGTGTACGCCCAGCGGCAGTACATTGAGCACCGGCCCGGTTGCGGTCAGCGCCGCCGAACCCATGCGCCGCATAAAAATAAACCCGGCGGCATAATCCAGCCGCCCACAAAGTCGCCCTAGCCACAGCGCAACCAGCGCTAACGCCAGATCGGCCGGCTGACACTGGCTCGCCGCCTGGGTCAGGCGACGGAAAGCGGCGGTATCAAGGCGACATTGCAGGCGCAGAATATCGGTCGTCACCGCACGACCCGCCAGAGGCGCTGGCGACAGGGAAACCGGTTCAGGCAGGGTGCGTTGTTGCTCCGCCCAGAAGGCCTTGTCTCGCTGCCATGCCTCGCTTTCCCGGTAGCGCTGGTACTCTTCCACCACCGCAGAAAATGGCGTAAATGGCGTCGGCGGGATGGCATCACCCGCACGAAGGGCGCGATAAATGGCGGCGATCTGGCGGGTAATGGCAGGGAAACTAAAGCCATCCACCAGTAAATGATGATAACGCTGATACCAGTACCAGCGACAGGTATCGACCTGAATAAGCAGATGACAGAAAAGCGATTTACCGCTGTCCGCGCGAAGATCCTGCGCAAGATCAGCCTGCATTAAAGCCAACGCGGCCGCGTGCGGGTCGGCGTGATGTCGAACATCCATCAACTGCGGCCGGGCAAATACCACGTTATCGTCCAGTTGCTGCCAGACGTCGCCATTGTCTTCCATAAAGCGCATACGCAGCGTGTCGGCCTGCGACAGCCCTTCGACAATGGCCTGCGCCAGCAACGGTGCATCCAGTTCGCCATCCAGCCCGACATAGTGGGCCACGCTCCAGGCGTTGGGTAACGTAGAGAGTTTTTCGGCCATCCAGATCCCCGGCTGCGCGGCCACGAGGGGTAAACGTGTGGTCATTCGCGTCTCCTTAACAGGCGTGGTGCGCCGGGGTTAAACTCTGCCAGTGGGCCTTAAGCCAGGCGTTACACACCTCCTGCGAGGCGGGCTGACACACGACGTGCCATCCATGCGGTAACGCACACTGTTGTGGCCACAGGCTGAACTGCTGCTGCGCGTTTTGCAGAATAAAAAATTGCCCCTGCTGGTTATCGAAGGGGTTGCTGAATTCCATACCAGGCTCCTGTCGTAATTGCGCTTATTGCGCCGCGCGCGTCAGAGGCTGCCAGAGGGTCATGAGCCCTGCGGTCAATCCACCGCGCCAGCAAAGCGCATCATGTCCGCCGTCAACCTGACGCCAGAAAACCGTCCGCTGTGTGTGTTGCAACTGGGCATAAAGGGCCAGATTGGCCCGAAAAATAATCGGCTCGCGCACGCCTGCCTCCAGCACTATCCGCAACCCCTGCGCCGATAACTCGCCGCGTTTAAGTTGTTCGATAAGCAGGCCATCTTGTTGCCCGCCTCGATCCGGCCACCAGTAGGAGCCAGACTGACTTAGCACGCAGCCAAAACGGTGCGGCCAGTTCAGGGCGGCATACAACGATGACAAACCGCCAAAACTCTGTCCGGCCACGACCGTGCGACCCGCATCATCGCTAAAGGGGGTTGTCGCCCGCACTTGCGGTAACAGCTCCTGCTGAACCGCCAGCCAGAAATCAGGGTTGCACGGCAGCTCCTTGCTGCGGTGGGCCATATCGATCACATCGATTAGCACATAGACCGCAGGCGGCAGTAATCCCTGCGCGGTGAGCGCTGCCAGCGCGGGCCAGACAGGCATGCTTTCGGCCCAGAACTGACCGTCGAGCAGTATCGCCATCGGGCGTTCGGCGCTGTGGTCATCACCAGTGGTGTACACCCATACGCGGCGACGGTTATTCAGGCGCTGGCTTTGCCATGTCAATACTGTCGCCGGGGTGTATGCCGTAGCGGGCAGATCCCACCCTGGCTGATGTGGCGCGCCGGGCATCGCCAGTGGCGACACGGGATGGCCTCTCCCGCCACGCCAGGAATGGGGGTTAAGCGGATCGGCAATGGCGCGTGGCAGTAGCTTGCGCCAGCCTTCGCGCAGTGCCGCACGGTCCGGTGGTGTCCGGGCAAAAACCTGGGGTGAAAAGTCGTCCGTCCGGTCAGAGGGGATCAGGCAATAGCTTCCGCGCCAGCCTGCTTCCAGTCGCGTTTGCCAGTACCAGATATCCGTGCCGGGCATGCGCGTCAGCGACTGTGGCATCGCCTGCTGATGGTGGTCAGTTACGCCAGTGATGTAGATCCAGACATGCTTAATACTGGAGGTGGTTTCTGTTCCTGCCGGGTCACGCCACCAGAAGGTAACCTGATAATGTCCCTCGCTTTCGGGACGCCACTCCGGCCCCTCTTTTGCCTTCCACCAGGCCTCGCTTCCCGCTATCGACGTCAACGCTATAACCTCATTTTTTCTGTGGAAACTTTTGCTTGCAGATCAAGAAATATTGATAATATTATTGATAACTATTTTCATTTGCAATAGCGTATTGCCGCGCTTTCGCGAGCGCGTCTTTCATATTCACAATGCCCTCTTTTGCGGATTTTCTCAGGATGAGCCCCTTCGCAACTGAATGGCAATGGCATGCCGTATTTCTTACCCTTCTGGGGATGGATCGCGTGGGAATGCGGCAAGAAAAGCAGGAAAAAAACAATGAAAAACAAAATGCGTTCCCTGACCCTGTTGGTCAATCTGGGAATATACGGCGTTGCTTTACCCGCATTCGCAGCAGAGACGAACACCGACGAAACAGCCAGTAATGATGACACCGTTGTTGTTACCGCTGCGCAGCAAAATCTGCAGGCGCCAGGGGTATCCACCATCACCGCGGATCAGATCCGCAAAAACCCACCGGCCCGCGATGTTTCCGAAATCATCCGTACGATGCCCGGTGTAAACCTGACGGGTAACTCTACCAGCGGTCAACGTGGCAATAATCGCCAGATCGATATCCGCGGTATGGGGCCGGAAAATACGCTTATCCTGATCGACGGTAAGCCGGTAACCAGCCGCAACTCTGTTCGCCTTGGCTGGCGCGGCGAGCGTGATACCCGTGGCGATACCAGTTGGGTTCCGCCAGAGATGATCGAGCGCATTGAGGTTCTTCGTGGCCCGGCTGCAGCCCGTTATGGCAACGGTGCGGCGGGCGGCGTGGTGAATATCATCACTAAAAAATCGACCGATCAGGCATGGCACGGTTCGTGGAACAGCTATTTCAATGCGCCTGAGCACAAAGAGGAAGGTTCGACCAGACGTACGGATTTTAGCCTGACCGGCCCGCTGGGCGACAGTGTCAGTTTCCGCCTCTATGGCAATCTTGATAAGACTCAGGCCGATGCCTGGGATATCAACCAGGGCCACCAGTCGCAGCGTACAGGGACTTATGCCAACACCCTCCCGGCCGGGCGAGAGGGCGTCATTAATAAAGATATCAACGGCGTCGTTCGCTGGGACTTCGCGCCCTCACAGTCTTTAGAACTGGAAGCAGGCTACAGCCGCCAGGGCAACCTTTACGCCGGGGATACGCAGAACACCAATACCAACCAGCTGGTAAAAGATAATTACGGCAAAGAGACAAACCGTCTCTATCGCCAGACCTACTCATTGACCTGGAACGGTGGCTGGGATAATGGCGTGACCACCAGCAACTGGGCGCAATATGAACATACGCGTAACTCCCGTACGCCAGAAGGCCTGGCGGGCGGTACTGAGGGGATCTTCGATACTACCGCCACGCAGAAGTATGTTGATGCCGATCTGAGTGATGTCACGTTACACAGTGAAGTGAATCTTCCACTGGATTTGTTGGTTAACCAGACTCTGACCCTGGGCACAGAGTGGAGCCAACAGCGCATGAAGGATATGCTCTCCAACTCTCAGACCTTCCTGGGCGGCAATATTCCTGGTTCCAGCAGCACTGGCCGCAGCCCCTACTCGCAAGCAGAGATTTTCTCCCTGTTTGCTGAGGACAATATGGAGCTGACCGATACCACCATGCTGACCCCTGCATTGCGTTTCGATCATCACACCATTGTCGGCGACAACTGGAGTCCATCACTCAACCTGTCTCAGGGGCTCGGCGATGACTTTACGCTGAAAATGGGTATCGCCCGTGCATATAAAGCGCCAAGCCTGTACCAGACCAACCCGAACTACATTCTGTACAGTAAAGGTCAGGGCTGCTACGCCACCGGCGCCGCCACCGGCATCGGCTGCTATATGATGGGTAACGATGATCTGAAAGCGGAAACCAGCATCAATAAAGAAGTGGGGCTGGAGTTCAAGCATGAAGGCTGGCTGGCGGGGGTGACCTGGTTCCGCAATGATTACCGCAACAAAATTGAAGCAGGCACTGAACCCTTTGGTCGGACCTCCATCAGCAATAAAGGGAAAACAACTTACACCGATATCTATCAGTGGGAAAACGTTCCTAAAGCAGTGGTGGAAGGCCTGGAAGGCACGTTGAACGTCCCGGTTAGCGAGACCATTAACTGGACAAACAACATCACTTACATGCTGCAAAGTAAAAACAAAGAGACGGGCGAACGTCTGTCAATCATTCCGGAATACACGCTGAACTCAACGCTGAGCTGGCAGGTTGTGCAGGATGTTTCCGTGCAGTCCACCTTTACCTGGTACGGCAAGCAAGAGCCGAAGAAATACAATTATCAGGGCAAACCGGTTACCGGCTCGGATAAGCAATCCATCAACCCTTACAGCATCGTCGGCCTGAGCGCGACCTGGGATGTGACGAAAAACGTCAGCCTGACAGCGGGCATAGACAACGTCTTCGACAAGCGTTTATGGCGTGAAGGCAATGCACAGACCACCGGTAGCACAACCGATGTTTCTTATATGCGTGGCGCGGGTGCGTACACCTATAACGAATCCGGCCGCACCTGGTATATGGGTATCAACACCCACTTTTAAGCACCAACCTTCCCTCTCCCTTCGGGGAGAGGGCGGGCGTGAGGCGACACATGCACACCGTTCACTCCACGCTGCCCCTCCATTCCCACCAGGTCCACCTCGTCACCTTCGACCCCTCCACCTTTGCGGATCGCGACCTTTTATGGCTACCCCATCATGACCGCTTAACCCACGCCGGGCGCAAACGGAAAAGTGAACACCTGGCCGGGCGCATTGCCGCCGTACATGCCTTGCGCAAATATGGTCATCAGGCAGTACCCGGTATCGGCTCAGGCGGTGAACCGCTCTGGCCCGCCGGACTTTACGGCAGCATCAGCCATACCGGGCAGACCGCCGCCGCTGTTGTTTCATCTGCCTGTGTCGGCCTGGATGTGGAGAAGGTGTTCACTGCCCAAGTGAGTGCAGAGATTGTTGAGAGCATCGTGAATGCCGAAGAATACACGTTGTTGCAACAAACCCCACTTCCCTTTACGCTGGCGTTATCGCTAACTTTTTCAGCAAAAGAGAGTCTTTTCAAAGCCTTTTCCGCCATCACCCTTCCCTTCCCCGGCTTTCACAGCGCGCAGCTTATCGCACTGAATGACCGGTCGCTCACCCTGCGCATAACCGGGAAATTTAGCCATCATCATGCAGGCATGTGCGTTGATATTGCATGGATTGCGCATGAAACCATGGTCATCACGCTGTCATCGGGTCTCCCTGCAGGATCGTGATCCTTTTCTCCTTTTAAGAAATTTGCTGCGCAAACCGTAGACAGTTCGCCATTGCCGTTTTATCGTTAACTTGAATAATAAATCATTATTGAATAAATATTCAATGTGGAGAAAAAGATGAAAACGACCCTACTGAAATCGGCTGTACTCGCTTCCCTGATCGCCGCTTCCGGCTCGCTGTTTGCAGCGGATAACGGGCTGATCGCCATTATCACCCCCTCACACGACAACCCATTCTTTAAAGCGGAAGCGGACGGTGCGGCGGCAAAAGCCAAAGAGCTTGGCTACACCACCCTTGTGGCTTCCCATGACGATGACGTCAACAAACAAAACCAGCTGATCGAAACAGCCATTGCCCGTAAAGCGAAAGCGATCATCCTTGATAACGCCGGAGCGGATGCCACCGTCGGTCCGCTGGAAAAAGCCAAAGCCGCAGGCGTTCCGGCCTTCCTGATTGACAGGGAGATCAACAAAACCGGCGTTGCCGTCGCGCAAATCGTCTCTAACAACTATCAGGGCGCACAGCTTGGCGCGCAAAAATTCGCCAAATTACTCGACGGCAAAGGCAAATATGTCGAACTGTTGGGCCGTCAGTCTGATACCAATGCCAGCGTCCGCTCCCAGGGCTACCACGATGTACTGGACGATTTTCCGGAGATGAAAATGGTGGCGCAGCAGACTGCGAACTGGAGCCAGACCGAAGCCTTCACCCGTATGGAAGCCATTTTGCAAACCAACCCGGATATCGTGGGCGTGATCTCCGGTAATGACACCATGGCGCTTGGCGCAGAGGCGGCACTGAAAGCCGCCGGGAAAAACAACGTTATTGTGGTTGGCTTTGACGGCAGCGACTACGTTCGTGACTCCATTATCAATAAAGGCAACATCAAAGCCACCGTCCTGCAACCAGGCTGGCAGCAGGCACAAATGGCGGTCGAACAAGCCGATCACTTCCTGAAAAACGGCAAAGCCCAGAAAGAAGAGAAACAGTTGATGGACTGCATGCTGATCGACGAAAGCAACGCCAGCAAACTGAAAATGTTCAACCTGAGCAAGTAAGGGCGGAGATGTTATGTCATTAAAACAATGGGGTGCTGCATTCGTAGGGTGCACCACCCTGTTGCTGACGGCCTGCACGGTGGTGGATCTGGATGATAATGGCAAGCCGATAATGCCTGCCGATCCGAATGCGAAAGCCAGCTTCGATAACATGACACCACAGCAGATCGCGCAACAAACATGGCAAGAACGCGTCATCGACGCCGCCCACAAGCATGCACTGGACGCCACCGCACTGACCACACAACTGAAGGCAACAAGCGATAAACCTCAAAGCGTGTTTGTTCGCCTGACGAGTAAGGTTGAACGTGTCGATGTCAGTAATGAACGCGAACAGAAACTGGTTATCACTTTCAACGGCCAGCCGCTGGAAGTACAGACTGGACCGGTTATTCAGGGCAACGCCATTCGCGATGCCACAGGCTTTAAATTTGAAGACTTTACCAACCAGGTTCAGTTTGCGCAGTTATCACGGGCTTACAACCGCGAAACCATTAAGCACTTACCCAAAGTTGACGACAGTTGGGCGGGCAAACAGGCCACTGTGCTGATGGCCGTCACCATTAAGGGCGGTAAGGCAACAGATGCTGCGGCACTGGAGTTGAAACAGGAGGCACAGTAATGAGCGATGTACCTGTGGATGACATTATTCTGCGTACGCGCGGCATATCGATGCTCTTTCCTGGCACCGTCGCGCTGGACAACGTGGACTACAACGTCTGGCGCGGCAAAGTGAATGTGATCATCGGCGAGAATGGTGCAGGGAAATCTACCCTGATGAAAATCCTCGCGGGTGTACAGCAACCGAGCCTGGGTGATATCGAACTGAATGGCAAACCGGTAGAGATTTCCAGCACCCGCGCCGCTGCTGCGCTGGGTATCGGCATGGTGCACCAGGAGCTGAATCTGTTTGAAAACCTCAATGTTGCCGAGAACATTTTCCTGGGGCGCGAGTTACAAAAAGGGATTGCCCCCATCAAGGAGGCCGAACAGGAAAAGCGGACCGCAGAGCTGTTAAAACGTCTCGACCAGCCCATTTCGCCGAAAGAGCTGGTGGGTAACCTGAAAGTAGGCCAGCAGCAGTTAGTGGAAATCGCCAGGGCGCTGGCGGAAGACGCGGACATTCTGATCCTGGATGAGCCCACGTCAGCGCTGAGCAAAACGGAAGTGGAGATCCTCTTTCGCGTGATCCGCGAGCTGACCCGCCAGGGGGTGTCGATTATCTATATTTCACACCGTCTGGAAGAGCTAATGGCCATTGGCGATGTCATCACCATTCTGCGCGATGGCAAGTTTCAGGCCGAAGCGAAAGTGTGCGACATCGACGTGCCGTGGATCGTGCGTGAAATGCTCGGCAGCGATCCGGTGAGCAATTTTCTGGCGCCGGGCCGTACTTTTGGCGCACCGGTGCTGGAAGCGGAGCATATCACCTGCGTTAACAGCGCGGGTAATACGGTGGTGGACGATGTCACCTTTAAAGTGCACAGCGGTGAAATTGTCGGTATTTACGGCCTGATGGGCGCGGGGCGCACGGAGCTGTTCGAATGCATGCTCGGGACCGAACGCAACTACCTGGGCAAACTGTGGCTCGACAGCAAACCCGTGCCGCAGCGATTGGCAACGGCGGATCGTATCCGTATGGGGATGAGCCTTGTGCCGGAAGACCGCAAACGTACCGGAATCTTCCCGATATCGTCGGTGGCGACCAACCTGACTATCGCCAGCCTGTGGCGGCGATTGCAGCGTGGAATCACCATTTCGCAAAAAGATGAGCAGGCGGTGGTGGCCAGCACGATTGGCAATCTGTCGATTAAGGTCTCAACGCCGGAGGTTGAAATCCAGGCGCTGAGCGGCGGTAACCAGCAAAAAGTGGTTATTGGACGCTCGCTGTTAACCAACCCGAAAGTCCTGTTTCTGGACGAACCGACGCGCGGGATTGACGTAGGGGCAAAAGCCGACGTCTTTCGCATGATGGTGCAACTCTCCGAACAGGGGATCGCAGTGGTCTTTTCCACCTCCGATCTGAAAGAAATCATGGCGGTATCTGACCGCATTCTGGTGATGTCCGGCGGCAAACTCACCGCCGATATCGTGCGCGATCGGGCCGAAGAATCGGCACTGGTAACGGCAAGTGCTCAGGGGTTCTGATATGAAAACAACACAGTCTGTGGCAGTGGCACCGCGCGCAAGCGCATCGCTGTCACGCGAAAGCATTCTGCTTCTCTTGTTAAAGCTGCGTACTTTTATCGCGCTGTTCCTGATTGTTGGCTTCTTTACCGCCACGGTGCCCGGCTTCCTCTCAACGGGCAGCCTGGTCATCATGATTAAACATATCGCCATTAACGCCTTCCTGGCGCTGGGCATTACGTTTGTCATCATCACCGCCGGGATCGATTTGTCCATCGGCGCAACGCTGGGCCTGTGCGGGATGATCGCCGGCTGGATGATCACTAAAGGCATCGTTCTGCCGATGTTTGGCATCGCCATCTTCCCCAGCGTCTGGGTGATTGTGCCGCTGGTGTTGCTGATTGGCGGCTTAATTGGCGCGGTGAATGGCTGGATAATCACCCGCTATAATGTCGCGCCGTTTATCTGCACGCTCGGTACGATGTATGTTCTGCGTGGCGCCGCGATGCTCACTTCCGACGGGCAAACCTTCCCGGGGCTGTCCGGCAATCCGCTGCTGGGCAATACCGGGTTTGATGAGATTGGCGCCGGTACGCTGTTTGGCATTCCGTGGGCTATCTGGCTGATGATCGTACTGGCGGTGGTGATTGCCTATGTCGCGCGTCGCCTGCCCTTTGGCCGCCACGTTTATGCCATCGGCGACAACGAGCGTGCGGCAGAGCTTTCCGGCGTGAAAGTGAAGCAGGTAAAAATCTGGGTCTATACCATCTCCGGGCTCTGCGCGGCGCTGGCCGGGATTGTGGTCTCAGCACAGTTGCTGGCGAGCCACCCGGCGAACGGTACAGCCTTTGAAATGAATGCCATCGCCGCCGTGGTCCTTGGCGGGACCTCACTGGCAGGCGGTCGCGGCACCGTGCTGGGGACACTGATCGGTGCCTTTGTTATCGGTTTCCTCGCCGACGGTCTGGTGATGATGGGCGTGAGCGAATTCTGGCAGATGGTGATTAAAGGTATCGTAATTATTGTTGCGGTCATCATCGATCAGATGCAGAACCGTATGCAGCAAAAAGCGGCGGTGGTTGCGCAAAAAGCAGTGATAGAAAGTAAGTAGTTTTATCGGTTTGGCCTGGGTTTCTCAGGCCTCAGATAACCGATAAAACCACCAGAGTGGATGGAACGGCGTAGATACTGTGAACGTCTTCAACCTTTTTAGCCATGGCTGACTCGTTTTCCCGCATGACCACCACAGCGACATCTTTGTGCTCCCTGGCGCAGAGCGTGCAGCGAGGGGTTTGAATCCACGCTGAAATCGGTGAGACGCAGACCCGATTCCCCTCACCCCAACCCTCTCCCCGGGGGAGAGGGAGAAAACCGGTCGTAGGCCGGGTAAGCGCAGCGCACCCGGGACTCCCGAAGGCGGCGTAACCCAGGTCAGCCATTGCTCACCAGGCTACGCGCCGTAGCGTAATCCGTGATCAGGACATCAAGGTAATTTCCCTGCAGCGCGCCGCGAACAGCATTGTGCTTTTCCGGCCCGCCCGCGAGACCGATAACCTGCTTACAGGCGCGGATTTGTTCCAGCTCCATGCCAATAACCGGGTCTTCTTCATGGCTCAGGACCGGTTTGCCCTCCCGATCGTAGTAATGCAGACAGATATCCCCCACCGCGCCGCGTTCGGACAGCAGATGCAACATATCTTCGTTGTAATAGTTGCCGGAGTTTTTGAGTAACTGTGATGGTTCCAGCTCGCCAATTCCGACAATCGCCACATCGACCTCGGCAAATTTTGCCACAACCGCCGCCACATCCGGGCTATTGACCAGACGTGCGCGCTCTTCAACGGAGTGCTCAATACTCTGCGAAGGCAGCAGCCAGGCCGGGCAGCCTAAATATTCCGCCAGTTGTTGAGTCAAAATAGTCGCCTGCACATTTCCGTTTGGCCCAACACCGCCCAGCAGTTGGATAACCCCCTGAGCGCGAATATTCTGCGGATGCATTTCATCGACCATGCAGCGAATGGTGCTACTCCAGGCGGAGATCCCCACCAGGTCTTCCGGACGGACGCGCGTTTCCATATAGTGTGCCGCCGCACTGCCGATGGCATGTTTTATTTGTGCATTGCTGGCCTCTTCACCCACATCCACGACAATGGCCTGACGAATGCCATACTGCTGCTCAATGGCCTTCTCCAGCGACACGAAAATATTGGTGGGCTGTACCACGGTGATTTTCACCAGCCCTTCTTTTTGACAACGTGTCAGCGCGCGTGAGACAAATGACTGTGATAAGTTCAGCAACGAGGCAATCTCTGACTGCTTTTTATTCTCGTTGTAGTAAAGCGTGGCGATTTTCACCAGCAAACGCTGCTCATCCTGCTTTGACATTGGTTTCCCCTTGAATCTTCTCCTGTCATTTTTATTCATACCCGAATAGATAACAAGCCGCACAATGCCGGATGGGATGATCCAAATGTGATCGTATTCTCCTTTCTTCCATATTGCTCGCACAAGGCGTAGACAAACCCCAGGACAAGGCATATCTTTACCTATGAATAATAAATCAGTAGTGAATATATATTCAAAGCATTAACAACCTGACGTTTGACTTTGCGAAATCGACCGCAAAATGGTGCGCAGGTGCGCTTTTTCACCCTGACTGAATATTTATTCAAAATAGATTATAAATTCATGAGGTGGACTATGAATCCGTTTTCGCTCTCTGTAGCGGAGCTTGAAAAAAAAGCACGCGCCGTACGCCGTCGCATCATCGTGCTGAATGCCGAAAGCCCGGCAGGCGGGCACACGGGTGCAGACCTATCCCAGGTTGAGCTGCTGACTGCGCTCTACTTCCGTATTCTGAACTGTTCGCCAGAGCTGAAAGACAGCGATGAACGCGACATTTACATCCAGTCAAAAGGTCACGCGGTGGGCGGTTATTACTGCATCCTGGCGGAAGCCGGATTTATCCCTGTTGACTGGCTTTCAACCTATCAGCATCCCGATTCGCATCTGCCGGGCCATCCGGTAAAACATAAAACGCCGGGTATTGAACTCAATACCGGCGCACTGGGCCACGGCCTGCCAGTTGCCGTCGGTATAGCCCTGGCGGCCAAACGCAGCAACAGCAAACGCCGGGTGTTTGTCGTGACCGGCGATGGTGAACTGGCTGAGGGCAGCAACTGGGAAGCCGCGCTGGTCGCCGCCCATTACCAGCTCGACAATCTGGTCATTATTAACGACAAGAATAGCCTTCAGCTGGCCGGCCCGACCAAAGAGATCATGAACACCGATCCGCTGGACGAAAAATGGCGCGCCTTCGGCATGCAGGTAACCGAGTGTAATGGTAACGATATGGCTGATGTGGTGGCGACGCTGGAAGGATTGCAGCCTGCCGGGAAACCGCACGTTGTGATTGCTTATACCACCAAAGGCGCTGGCATCTCCTTTATTCAGGGGCGTCCGGAGTGGCACCACCGGGTGCCGAAAGGGGAAGAAGTTGAACTGGCTCTGGAGGAACTGAAAGATGAGTAATAGCGAACATCTCGCAACGGTGATGGTAAATGCGTTTATCGATGCCGTTGACCGTGGCGTAGACCTGGTGCCGGTGGTGGCAGATTCCACCTCCACGGCCAAGATTTCACCCTTTATGAAGAGGTTTCCGGGTCGCCTGGTGAACGTGGGTATCGCCGAGCAAACGCTGGTGGGTGCCGCCGCAGGACTTGCCATTGGCGGAAAAGTCGCGGTGACCTGTAACGCCGCGCCATTTTTGATCTCGCGGGCCAATGAACAGATCAAAGTGGACGTTTGCTACAACAATACCAACGTGAAACTGTTTGGCCTGAACGCCGGTGCCAGTTATGGCCCGCTGGCCAGTACGCACCACAGTATTGACGATATTTCCGTGCTGCGCGGTTTTGGCAACATCGAAATTTACGCCCCCTCCTGCCCCGTTGAATGCCGTCAGATAATCGACTATGCGCTGGATCACGTCGGCCCGGTCTATATCCGTCTGGACGGCAAAGCGCTGCCGGAACTGCACGATGAAGGCTACCAGTTCAGGCCTGGCGAGATTGATGTGCTGCGCGAAGGGAGAGACGTTGCGCTGGTGGCGATGGGATCAACAGTCCATGAAATTGTCGCCGCCGCCACACAACTGGCAGAAGCCGGTATTGAGGCCAGTGTTATCAGTGTACCGTCTATTCGTCCATGCAATACCTCGCAGTTACTGGCCGCACTGAAAACCTGTAAAGCTGTCGTCAGCGTTGAAGAGCACAACGTCAACGGTGGCGTGGGCAGCCTGGTCGCCGAAGTGCTGGCAGAAGCCGGATACGGCATCCCGCTTTGCCGTCTCGGTATCCCTGATGGTCAATATGCTATCGCCGCCGATCGGGCCTCCACCCGCGCACGCCATGAGATTGACGCCGCAGGCGTGGTGAAAAACGTCCGTGAACTGCTGGCACGGCAATAAAAATAATAAAGAGCAACTTACTGGAGAGAGAGCAATGTCCCGAATTCCTCAACAACTGACCATGGCGGTTATCATTGGCAACCGTGGATTTTTCCCGAGTTACCTGGTGGCAGAGGCCCGTGAACAGGCGGTTGCCCTGTTTGGCCGTCTTGGCATCAAAACCATTATGCTCGACGAGACCCAGACCGAACTCGGCGGCGTTGAAACCCGCCAGGATGCCAAAACCTGTGCCGAACTGTTCCGCGCCCACCGTGATGAGATTCATGGCGTGGTTGTGCTTCTGCCAAACTTCGGCGATGAAAAAGCGGTGGCGGAAACCCTTCGCCTGTCGGGTCTGAACGTCCCGGTACTGGTACAGGCAGAAGAAGATAATCTGGATAAGATGGGGCTGGCGACGCGCCGCGACAGCTTCTGCGGCAAGATCTCCTTGTGCAACAACCTGCGCCAGTACGGCATCCCGTTCACCCTGACCACACAGCACGTTTGCGCCCTGAGCGGTGAGGTTTTTGAACAGGATCTGAGGCGTTTTGAGCAAATCTGCCGCGTGGTGAGCAGCATGCGTGGCGTTCGTGTGGGGGCCATCGGCGCACGTCCGGCCGGTTTTAATACCGTTCGTTACAGCGAAAAATTGCTTGAGCGCCTGGGCATTGCAGTGGAAACCCTGGATCTCTCCGAAGTCTTCACCCGTATCAAATTACTGCGCGATGACGATATCCGCGTTGATGAGAAACGCCGACTGTTGCTCGATAACGCCGACGCCAGCGGTATCGCCGCTGACAAACTGCTCACCATGGCGAAACTGTTTGTGGTAATCAGCGAATGGGTTATCGCCAACGATATCGACACCACGGCCATTCAGTGCTGGACCTCATTGCAGGAAAACCTGGGCATTAACGTCTGCTCCATCATGAGTGTGATGTCCGGTCAATTGATGCCATCAGCCTGTGAAGTCGACGTGATGGGTGCGCTTTCTATGTACGCGCTGGCAAGCGCCAACATGAGTCCGGCCTCGATTGCCGACTGGAATAACAATTTTGGCGATGATCGCGACAAATGTGTGCTCTTTCACTGCGGTAACTTTGCTGCTGCCAGCCTGGAAACTCCACATATGGGCACCGCCGATATTATCGGTACCACCGTGGGTAAAGAGAACACCTGTGGCGCAGTACATGGTCGACTGAAATCCGGCCCCCTCACCTATTTCCGTCTGAGCACCGACGATTTGACCGGGGAAATCAAAGCCTATGTGGGCGAAGGCAAATCCGTCGACGATCCGCTGGATACCGTCGGCTGCCGCGCGGTTATTCAGGTTCCGCATCTGGAAGAGTTACTGACCTACATCTGCCGTAACGGTTTTGAACACCACGTGGCGATGAACCATGCGGCCAGCGGCGCCATCCTGCATGAAGCCTTTACGCGCTATCTCGGTGTTGATACTTACCTGCACCAGTAACGTGTGCACATGGGCATGATGGAGAAATACCGTGTCGAAAGATATTGTCATTGCGCTTGATGAAGGGACGACCAACGCAAAAGCCGTCGCGCTGGATGAACAGGGCAACGTGGTGGCGAAAAGTTCGCGCTCGTTGTCGATCCAGACACCACGCGAGGGCTGGGTAGAGCAGTCCGGCGAACTGCTGTTGCAGGCATCGCTGGCGGTAACAGGCGAGGTCATTGCGCAGGTTGGCGCCGGACGCGTAGCCGCACTGGCGGTCAGCAATCAGCGGGAAACGGCCATTGGCTGGTATCGCGCAAGCGGGGTGCCATTAGGTCCGGCCATCTCCTGGCAATGCTCGCGCACGGCAGATTTTTGTCATGCCCTGCGCGAGCAAGGTCAGGAAGCAAAAATTAAAGCGGTGACGGGTCTGCCCGTCGCCCCGCTGTTTTCTGCGTCCAAAATGTGCTGGCTGCTTAATTCGGTGCCCAATGGTCAGGCGCTGGCGGAGCAAGGCGAAATTTGCCTGGGGACGATAGACAGTTGGCTGCTCTGGCACCTGACGGCGGGCGAGGCGTTTTGCTGCGACTACTCTAACGCTTCGCGCACACAACTACTGAATCTCAACACCGCCGACTGGGACGCGGAGATGCTGGCGCTCTTTCGGATCCCCCGTCAGGCATTACCCGAAATTCGCCCCTCCAGCGGGTTATTTGGTTATACGAAAGGGCTGGGTGCAATTCCGGATGGTATCCCGGTGATGGCGATGATTGGCGATTCGCACGCGGCGTTATTCGCCCACAGCATTGGCGCCGCCGGGTGTGTGAAAGCAACGTACGGTACCGGTTCATCGGTGATGGCTCCGGTGGCATCCGCGCAGTGTGACGTGAAATCGCTGGCGACCACCGTGGCCTGGCACGATGGCGAGCGGCTGGTGTATGGGCTGGAGGGCAACATTCCCCATACTGGCGACGCCGTGGCATGGATGGCGGAAAGCACCGGCTTAAGCGAATTGCCGCAAGCGGAACTGGCGCAAGCCCTGAATTCGCTGCCTGCCTCGGTGGAGTCAACGCTTGGCGTCTATTTTGTTCCGGCACTGACGGGGCTGGGCGCGCCGTGGTGGGACGAAGATGCGCGTGGTCTGATCCATGGTCTGAGTCGTGGGGTCAAGCGCGCGCATCTGGTGCGTGCGGCGCTGGAATCCATCGCCTATCAAATTGCCGACGTAGTGGTTGCCATGCGCCAGCACGGCGATTTTGCTTTAAAAGCACTGATGGTCGATGGTGGTCCCACTAAAAACGACTGGCTGATGCAGTATCAGGCGGACCTGCTGGGTTGCCCGGTGATGCGCAGCGACGTCCCGGAGTTATCGGCAATGGGGGCCGCACTTCTGGCACGTAAAGCACTATTGCAGGTCGATAGCGAACAGCTTCGCCAGTATCTTCCTGAGCATGTGACCTTTACACCGGACGACCTGCGCCACGGTAGATTGCAAAATCGCTGGCATGACTGGCAAAGCGCCGTGCAGCTTGCCCGCAGACAGAAAACGCAGGCAGGTTAAGAGTTTGGGTGCATGAGGTTTAAACCTGACAAGATGGGTTGCGGGGATTGCTCCCCGCAGTTCAGATTAGCGACTTCTTCGGTTCGTAAGCGAGACTAGCTTTAAACTCAATACCACGTTGCCTGTAGCTCATCTCGCAAAGCGAGTCCCGTACTAACAGCGTGAAACCCAGTGCCGTTATACACAGCACCACGATCGCCACCAGGGCGTACTTTGTCAGCATGTCATTGCCTGCGTGCAATAAAGAGACTAACATCCAACCTGTCCAGGGTTCGGATGTAAGCCTCAGGTTGATAACACTATCTCCAGGGGCTTTCACCTTTCTGAACCCTGCAATGCCTAGCTCAGAAAGCCTCAGGCACCCGCGAGAATGCTACCCGTTTACTTCCCTGCAGACGAATAAAACTGTATTTCTATCCAGCTAATTTCTCTTTTTCAGAAAAGATAAAAAACGCTAAAACCCGGACCGCTTTTTCGGCTTCATTTTCATAGCCAAATAATCTGGTTTATTCCCTAAGCGCATAAATAAAGACGAATTTAAACTTTAAGAAAAATCGGAAGCAGCCTAATTTAACGATACAAAATAATCACACTTAATTAACTTTACAGGGATCTCATATGGCCAAAAAACTGCTCCCCCTCGTCATCATGACACTGCTTTCTGCCACCAGCTATGCTGCGACGCCACCGGATACCCTGGTTGTTGCACAAGGGCTGGACGATATTGTCAGCCTGGACCCGGCCGAGGCCAATGAGCTTTCCAGTATCCAGACCGTACCCAGCCTCTATCAGCGCCTGGTTCAGCCTGACCGTGAGAATCCGGAAAAAATTAACCCGGTGTTGGCGGAAAGCTGGCAGCCTGATGCGGCAGCCAAAACCCTGACTATCAAACTAAAGAGTGATGCGAAGTTTGCCTCCGGCAACCCGCTGCGCCCGGAAGACGTGATTTTCTCCTACACCCGCGCGGTCACCATGAATAAATCCCCGGCCTTTATTCTGAACGTCCTGGGCTGGGAACCGGACAATATTACCAGCCAGTTAAAGAAAATCGATGATCATACGATTCAGTTGCACTGGACGGCGGATGTCAGCCCGGCGGTAGCACTGAATATTCTCTCTACCCCTATTGCCTCAATAGTGGATGAGAAGCTGGTGAGCGCGAACATCAAAGATAATGATTTTGGTAATGCCTGGCTTAAGCTGCACTCTGCGGGTAGCGGCGCATACAAAATGCGCGTTTATCAACCGCATCAGGCTATCGTACTGGACGCCAATGCCACCTCACCGGGCGGCGCGCCAAAACTGAAAAATATCATTATTAAAAATGTGCCGGATCCGGCCTCCCGCCGTCTGTTAATTCAACAAGGCGATGCCGATGTGGCGCGCGATCTCGGCGCCGATCAGATCAGCGCGTTAACAGATAAAAAAGGCATTAAGGTGCTGAGTATTCCGTCTGCTGAGCAGAACTATCTGGTCTTTAACACCGGCAACAGCGCGAACCCGTTACTCAACAACCCGGCATTCTGGGAAGCGGCGCGCTGGCTGGTCGATTACGACGGCATCACTAAAGATTTGCTGAAAGGGCAATATTTTGTCCATCAGAGTTTCCTGCCGGTCGGCCTGCCTGGCGCGCTGGAAGATAACCCGTTTAAATTCGATCCGGCGAAAGCAAAAGAGATCCTCGCAAAAGCGGGGATTAAAGATGCGCACTTCACGCTGGACGTTGAAAACAAACCGCCTTTCATCACTATCGCCCAGTCCATGCAGGCCAGTTTTGCCCAGGGCGGCGTGAAGGTGGATCTGTTACCCGCTGCGGGTAGCCAGGTCTATGCGCGTGTGCGTGCCAAACAACATCAGGCGGCAATTCGTTTGTGGATCCCGGATTACTTTGACGCCCACTCCAATGCCAGCGCCTTCGCCTACAATGACGGTAAATCCAGTACGGTTGCCGGGTTAAATGGCTGGCAGATCCCCGAATTGAACAAAGCAACGCTCGCGGCGGTCGCCGAGCCGGATGCTGCTAAACGTCTGGAACTGTACAAAACAATGCAGCAAGAGTTGCAGCACAAATCTCCTTATATCTTTGTTGATCAGGGGAAAACGCAAATCGTGGTGCGTGATAATGTGAAAGGTTATCAGCAAGGGTTAAATGCGGATATGGTGTGGTATGACCGCGTAACCAAGTAAGTGAATGATTGCGCCGGTGACCCTCTCTCATTACGGGGGAGGGTTATCATTTAAGAATGATGTCATTAAGAGTTAGTCATGTCTCACATCTCACCCAGGCTGTTACGGGTTATCCAGACCCTGATAACCCTCGTCCTGACGTTGTTTGGTCTGTTACTGGTTACCTTTTCACTCTCGGCACTCTCGCCCGTTGACCGTGTGCTGCAAATTGTCGGCGACCACGCCAGCCAGTCGACCTACGATCAGGTCCGTCACCAGCTCGGGCTGGATCAACCGCTTCCCGTGCAGTTCTGGCACTATTTACTGAGCCTGTCTCACGGTGATTTAGGCACCGCCAGCGCTACAGGGCAACCGGTCTTACAGGATTTACTCTCCGCGTTTCCTGCCACGCTGGAGCTGGCCACCCTCGCATTGATTATCGGCACAGCGCTAGGTATTTTCGCAGGCGTGCTATGCGCTCGTTTTGCCGGTTCCCCGCTGGATCTGGCGGTGCGCACCTTTACCCTACTCGGTAACTCAGTCCCCATCTTCTGGCTCGGTCTGTTAATGCTGGCGCTGTTCTACGCTAACCTGCAGTGGAGCGCAGGTCCCGGCAGGCTGGATGATATTTATCAGTACACTGTCACTGCGCAGACCGGCTTTGTACTGATTGATACCTGGCTTTCCGGCGACAGCCAGGCATTCAGAAATGCCCTGAGTCATATGGTGCTTCCGGTCACCCTGCTCGCCTATTATTCTCTGGCCAGCATTACCCGCCTGACCCGCTCGGCCTGCCTGGGCGAGTTGAATAAAGAGTACATCTTGCTGGCGCGCGCAAAGGGGGCTGGCGAGATGACAATCATGCTGCGCCATATCCTGCCGAATATTCGGGGCACACTCCTGACCGTGGTCGCGCTGTCGTATACCAGCATGCTGGAAGGCGCGGTGCTGACCGAAACCGTCTTTTCCTGGCCTGGGATTGGCCGCTATCTTACGACCGCGCTGTTTGCTGGCGACACCACCGCAATCATGGGCGGTACGCTGGTTATCGGTGTCTGCTTTGTCCTGATAAACAATCTCGCCGACCTGCTGGTACGGCTCACTGATCCGAGGATTCGCTAATGCCGACGACTCTCTTTTTACGCCGTCTGCGCCATTCGCCCGCGGGTTTTAGCGGATTGATTATCGTGGGATTACTCCTGCTGGTTGCCGTACTGGCACCCTGGCTGGCGCCGCAAGACCCCAACTGGCAGGATGCCGCATCGCGCTTACAGCCCCCCTCGGCCGCCCATTGGCTTGGAACCGACAGCTATGGTCGTGACTTGCTGTCACGACTTATTTACGGCACGCGTCCGGCGCTGGGGCTGGTAGCCCTGGTCACTATTATTACGCTGCCTGCCGGTTTGCTGGTCGGCATTCTCTCTGGTTATTACGGTGGCTGGCTGGAACGTGTGCTGATGCGCTTTACCGATGTGGTCATGTCAATGCCGCGTCTTATCCTCGCGTTCGCATTTGTCGCCATGCTTGGCCCGGGCCTCGTCAATGGTGCACTCGCACTCGCGCTGACCACATGGCCTGCCTATGCGCGGCAGGCACGCAGCGAGATCCAGCGTCTTCGCCACAGCGATTATCTGGCAGCGGCAGAGATGATGGGGATCCGCGGCTGGCGGTTATTGCTGGGGCATATTCTGCCGCTCTGCCTGCCGTCAGCGATTGTACGTCTGGCCCTGGATCTGGCGGGCATCATCCTCGCCGCCGCCGGGCTGGGATTTTTAGGCCTGGGGGCACGCCCACCGATGGCGGAATGGGGAGCCATGATCGCCGATGGCATGCAGGTTATCTTCGATCAGTGGTGGATTGCCGCCGCTCCCGGTGCGGTCATTTTACTGGCAAGTCTTGCATTTAACCTGTTGGGCGATGGCCTGCGCGATGTACTGGAGCCACAGCATGACTGAAAAACGGATTGTCGTATCGGGGCTTAATGTCGATTATCCCGGCACCCGCGTGGTCAATAACCTGAACTTTACCCTGGGAAATGAGCGCCTCGCGCTGGTGGGCGAATCTGGCTCCGGTAAATCAATGACCGCCCGCGCACTGATGGGGCTGGTACGTAAACCCGGCATAGTCAGCGCCAGTGAACTGAGCGTATCCGGGCACAATTTACTGACCCTTGAAAATAAAGCATGGCGCGCACTGCGCGGCAATGGCATTGCGATGGTATTACAAGACCCACGCTATGCGCTCAATCCAGTACAAACTGTGTTTGCACAACTGGACGAAGCTCTGACGCTCCACCAGCGTCTGAACCGTAAACAGCGGCTGGAAAAAATAAACGAAGCATTGCGCGCTGTGGAGCTGGAACCTGCGGTATTGCAACGCTATCCCGGAGAGCTTTCCGGTGGTATGGGCCAGCGCGTGATGATCGCTATCGCGCTGGTTAACGATCCCCAGGTGCTGATTGCGGATGAACCCACCTCAGCCCTGGACGCGCGCCTGCGCAATCAAATCCTTGAACTGCTGGTGGCGCAATGTGAACAGCGGAAAATGGCCATGCTGCTTATCAGCCACGATTTGCCGCTGGTCGCGCAGCATTGCCATCGCGTACTGGTTATGTACCAGGGGCAAAAGGTGGATGAAATGCCCGCCAGCGAACTCCCTAATGCCACGCATCCTTACACGCGCACGTTGTGGACCTGCCGTCCGCAGGCGCAAACCTATGGTCAAATGCTCCCGACGCTTGACCGCAGCCAAATTTTTACGGAGTCAGATCATGGCCATCGCTGAAATTCGCCATCTGGAGGTAAGCTTCGGGGAAAAAACTGTCGTCCGCGATGCCAGTTTTACCCTCGAACAGGGCGAGACGTTTAGTCTGATTGGCGCATCAGGCTGTGGCAAATCAACGCTGATGCGGGTACTGGCTGGGCTGCAGCGCGAATGGCGAGGCGAAATGTCACTGTTCGGCTCAGAGATAAAAGCGGGCGTACGTTACCAGGGAGCATTGCGACGCAACGTACAAATGGTTTTTCAGGATCCGTATGCTTCACTGCACCCCAACCACACGCTGTACCGCACTCTCGCGGAGCCGCTACAGATCCACCGCGAGAAAGCGCCAGAGCAGCGGGTCAGCACAGCACTGGAAGAGGTGGGGCTTCCTGCGGATGCGGCCAGACGCTACCCGCATCAACTTTCTGGTGGACAGCGTCAGCGCGTAGCGATCGCCCGGGCGCTATTGTTGCGCCCGCAAATTCTTCTGCTTGATGAGCCGACATCGGCGCTGGATATGTCAATCCAGGCAGAGATCCTCAACTTACTGAACCGCCTGAAAGCCCAGCACAAAATGAGCTATTTGTTGGTTAGCCACGATGCGGACGTCATTGCGCATATGTCTGACCGGGCCGCCTTGATGGCGAACGGCAAAATCGAACGCTTTTTTGACCGGGATGCGCTGGCTCGTGGCGAACACCGCATGGGGTAAATGAAATGGGTTTGGGTGCGTGAGGATTCTACCTGATAAGCGGAATTGCGGGGATTGCTCCCCGCAATTCTGATTAGCTACTTCTTCGGTTCGTAAGCGAGAACAGCCTTAAACTCCGTATCCCGTTGTTTGAACGTCATCTCGCAAAGCGAGTCCCGTACTAACAGCGTGAAACCCAGTGCCGCCATACACAGCACCACGATCGCCACCAGGGCGTACTTTGTCAGCATGTCGTTGCCTCCGTGCAAAAAAGAGACTAACATCCAACTTGTTCAGGGTTGGGATGTAAGCCTCAGGTTGATAACACTATCTCCTGGGGCTTTCACCTTTCTGAACCCTGCAAATGCCTGGCTCAGAAAGCCTCAGGCACCCGCGAACATCCTAACCTCTTCATTTCCTTTGCACGAAAGAAAAGCTGTATTTATATCCAGTTAACTTCACTTTTCAGAATAGGTTCAGGCGTGACGCTATGACTTCGCCAGGCTGCCAAACTGCCCAAGCACGGCATCAAAAATCGCCAGCCCTTTTTGCACTTCTGCAGCACTCATGGTGCACGGCGGTACCACGTGAATACGGTTTTCGGCGATAAAAGGCAAAATACCCGCCTGGAGCAACGCACCTTTGATCGCCGCCATATCGGCCGCGGCTACTGGCGTTTTCGCCACGCGGTCGGTGACCAGTTCCAGCGCCTGGAACATTCCACGCCCACGCACATCGCCGATCAACGCATGTTTCTGCGCCAGTGACGTCAGGCCTGCGCGCAGCACGCCGTCCCCTACCGTCGCCGCGTTTTCTACCACTTTTTCCTCTTTCATCGCATCGAGGGTGGCAACAATCGCCGACATCGCCAGCGGATGACCGGAATAGGTCAGGCCGCCTGCAAAGAAGTGGTCGTCAAAATAGTGCGAAATTTTCCCGGAGATAATGACGCCGCCCGCCGGTACGTAACCCGCATTGACGCCTTTTGCAAAGGTGATGAGATCAGGAACAATGCCATCCTGCTCGAAGGCAAACCAGCTCCCGGTGCGGCCAAAACCGGCCATCACTTCATCGACAATCAGTACAATGCCAAACTCATCTGCCAGCGCACGTACGCCTTGCATATAGCCTTTTGGCGGCACCAGAATCCCGGCGGTGCCCGGTACGGACTCCAGCAGGATGGCAGCAACAGAATTCGGCCCTTCACACTCAATCATCCGGCGCAGATGCGCCAGTGCGCGCTGGCACTCTTCTTCCTCGGTCGTGGCGTTAAATTCGCTGCGATACAGGTACGGGTTAAAGAAGTGAACGTGCCCACGGGCATATTCGTTCGGGATACGGCGGGAGTCGCCCGTTGCCACAATAGCGCTGCCGGTATTCCCGTGGTAGGAACGGTATGCAGAAAAAATCTTATCGCGCCCGGTGTACATACGCGCCATACGCATGGCGTTCTCGTTGGCGTCGGCACCGGCGTTAGTAAAGAACACCTTGCTAAAGCCTTCGGGTGCCAGGTCTACGATGCGTTTTGCCGCTTCACCGCGCGCGAGGTTTGCCGTCGCCGGCGCGATAGTGGTCAGCTCTTCCAGTTGTGCCTTCATTGCCGCCAGAACGCGCGGATGTTGATAACCGATATTGACGTTTACCAGTTGGCTGCTGAAATCCAGATACGTGTTGCCATCGTAATCCCACAATTCGCACCCTTTGGCACCGGCGATCACCAGCGGATTGAGGCTGCCTTGCATCGACCATGAATGGAACACATACGAACGGTCCAGCTGACGTACATCATCGTTGGTTATCGCCATCTCGCTCTGAAGTGCCAGTTTCATACCCTGCTCCTTTCATACCGTTGTTGTTGATTCCATCATGCGGCGCGCCACCCACAGTCAGGTAGAGCCAGTCTTGTTAGCGGCATGTGACACACGTGTCACATATTTACTCACCAACTGGCTCTGTCTCTCCTGCGCGCGCGTTTTTTATAGTGGCGAAAGAAACCAGCACAGGAGAGAGAGATGACAACAGCAAAGAAAGTGGTCTTTATTACTGGCGCGACATCCGGGTTCGGCGAAGCCGCCGCACGGGTCTTTGCCAAAGCAGGTTGGTCGCTGGTATTGAGCGGACGCCGCCTGGCACGTCTTGAGGCGTTGCAGGATTCGCTTTCGGCAGATGTCCCCGTGCACATTATTGAGCTGGACGTACGCGATAAAGATGCCGTGAAGCAGGCCGTTGCCGCGCTTCCACCCGCGTTCGCCGATATCACCACGCTTATCAATAACGCCGGGCTGGCACTGTCACCCCAGCCCGCACAAAACGTTGAGCTGCAAGACTGGCAGACCATGATTGATACCAATGTTACCGGGCTGGTCAATGTGACCCACGCGCTGCTGCCCACGCTGATTCAGCATGGCGCAGGGGCAAGTATCATCAATATTGGTTCGATCGCCGGGCAGTGGCCCTATCCGGGCAGCCACGTTTATGGTGCAACCAAAGCCTTTGTGAAGCAGTTTAGCTATAACCTGCGCTGCGATTTACTGGGTACGGGCGTGCGGGTGACCGACCTCGCGCCGGGTATTGCGGAAACGGAATTCACGCTGGTTCGCACCAAAGGGGATCAGGCGGCATCCGATAACTTATACCGTGGCACCACGCCGCTCAGCGCACAGGATATCGCCGAACAGATGTTCTACATCGCTACGCTGCCGGACCATATGAATATTAACCGGGTGGAAGTGATGCCGGTGCGCCAGGCCTGGCAGCCGTTTGCCATTGACAGAGATTAATCGGTCACGGGGCCATGAGTAACCCGGATAAGGTGCGTTAAGCACCGTATCCGGGATTTGCGTTCCCCGGTGACGCTATGTTTACCGGGGTAACGACAGGGAGGAAAATTAGCGGCTGGATTGCAAGAACTTACGTACCCGATCCGAATCCGGATTAGTAAAGAATTTCTCTGGTGATGCCTTCTCAATCAGTAAGCCTTTCTCCAAAAACACCACCTCATCTGACACCTGGCGGGCAAAGTCCATCTCGTGCGTCACCACCACCATCGTATAACCTTCGGCGGCGAGGTTTTTCATTACCCCCAGAACCTCATTGACCAGTTCAGGATCCAGCGCCGAGGTCGGTTCATCAAACAAAATCACCTCCGGCGACATCGCCAGCGAACGGGCAATCGCCACACGCTGTTTCTGCCCACCGGAGAGGGTAATCGGATAGACATCCGTTTTATGGCTCATCCCGACCTTCTCTAACTGGCGGCGACCAATTTCATCGGCCGCGTCCCGCTTCATGCCTTTTACGTGGATCAGCGCTTCGGTCACGTTTTGCAGTACCGTCAGATGCGGCCACAAATTAAAACTCTGGAACACCATCCCCACGCGTTCGCGGATTTTTGACAGATCTTTGTGCGACATCGGCTTGCCCGAGGCGTCATCCACGCCAAGCCGCTGACCACTGATACGGACTTCGCCGCGATCGGGCTGCTCCAGCCAGTTCATACAGCGCAACAAGGTCGATTTTCCCGAACCGGAAGAACCGAGAATACTGACCACCGTGCCCTTCTCCACCGTCAGGTTGATATCACGTAATACTTCAATGTTATCAAACTGCTTGGACAGGTTCTTAACGCTAACCGCACTTTGTTCAGGCATGGGTCATTCCTCTCTTATTTCCATATTGGCTTAGTCGTTTAATCAGCAATTCAAGTAAAATACTGATGCCCCAGTACAGCGCTATGGCGACGATAAAGGCATTAAACGGAATAAAATACGTTGACTGCACGCTATTCGCGGCGGCGGTGATCTCCTGTACGGTAATAATGCACAGGAAAGCCGTGTCTTTCAGACAGATAATTAACTGGTTGCCCATCAGCGGCAGCGCAGAGGAGAAAATATTGGGCAGGATGATACGCTGAAAAATTTTATAGCGAGAAAAACCCTGCGACACAGCGGCTTCGATATAACCCGCAGAAAATATACGACGCTGGCTGCGTAATATTTCAAAGAAATAGGCACCATGATAAATTACCAGCGCCAGAAGGCCGGCAGTCCAGGCTTCCATACTAATACCCAACTGCGGCAGACCGTAATAAAGTAAATAGGCCAGAATCAAAAAGGGAACAGCGCGCATCAGGCTGACAAACGCAATAATTATTCTGTCAATAACGCGATTTTGGTATTCCATAATGTAGCACAGCACTATGCCGATAAATAAACCGACAACTGCTGCAATAATAAACAACTCAAGCGTTGAAAGCAGGCCATTGAAAAAACTCTCGCGTGCTGACCAGACAATACTCCACTGACTCATATACCCTCCTGCTTTTATCGCGCCAGGCGCTTCGCTTTACGTTCCGCCATGCCCTGCAATTTCAGCAACAAGCCGATAATGATGACGTAGAGCAATCCCGCCGCCAGAATGGGAGACAGGGGTTCATAGGTCACCGAAGAGATGCGGTTGGTGACACGGGTCAGATCGACCACGCCGATTATCGCTATCGCCGGGCTGCCTTTGATCAGAAACGACATCTCATTGACCAGCGCAGGCAGGCTTTCAATCCACATTTGCGGCAGCATGATGTAACGAAAATAGGTCCAGCGCCGCATACCGACAGATTCGGCGGCCTCACGCTGTTCGCGAGGGAAGTTACGAAATGCGTTACGCCAGATTTCGGCATTAAATGCGGAGGTATTAAGCGTTAATGCCACAATCGCCGCCGCTGTTTTATCCAGGTTTATCCCAAGCGTCGGCAGCGATAAGAACAGGAACAGTACCAGCGTCACCAACGGTGTAGCGCGCGCCAGACTGATATAGACCACCAGCGCCTGGTCGACGACCGGGATTTTCATCATACGAATAAAGGCGATCACCAGACCGATAACCACCCCGAACGCGATAGCCACGCCCGAAATCCAGAGGGTCGTCCATGCGCCTTCAATTAATAACTGCCATGCCATTGAATCCATGGTGCCCCCCTTCTTTAACTGGCGGCGGTTGCCCGCCGCAATGAACTTATAAGCCTGCTAACTTGTGAAACTGATCGGCACTGGTGATCGGCTCTTTCGGCAGATCGTAGGTTTCGCCGAACCATTTTTTCTGCAGCTCAGCCAGCTTGCCGGTTTCGGTCATGTGATTCATAAATTTGGTCATGAATGCCAGTAATTCCGGGGAGCTTTTGGAGATTGGCCATGCCATATAGCCAGGGCCAGAGACCGGCAGCCCCTTGGCAAAGACTTTTGGCTTCGCTTTCACCAGGTCGTTGACGGAGATAACCACGTTAATCACGTAATCGACGCGTTTGTTGGCGAGGTCAGCATAGGCTTCCGGGTAAGATTGATATTCCACAACCGGGCCAAGTTTACCGCCGACTTTCTCCAGCATCGCTTTCAGTTCTGGCAGACGTGCCAGCAATGCGCTACCCGCCTGAACGCCTACTTTTTTACCGCTCAAATCAGCAATGGTATTTAATGTTTTGTCATCCGCACGTTTTACAAAATAATGTTGTGCAGAGGCCCATGGCGGCGTGAAATTAAAAACATTAAGACGTTCATCGGTAATCACCGCGCCGGTTAAGGCCATATCGTATTGCCCGGTAGACACGGCAGCGAGCAGGCCTGTCCAGGGTAAAATACTTTGGTTGATATTGAATTTTGCGTATTTACGCAACTCGTCGAGCATATCCTTGTTAAACCCTTCCGATTTACCATCTTTCATAAAGTTAAACGGTGCATAGTCATCTTCGGTCGCCACTTTCAATGTGCCAGACTTTTCGATTTCCGGTAAATCCGCTGCGACTGCGTGTAAAGAAAAAGCCAAAGTGAACATGGCTGCAAGACAATATTTGCCGAATACTTTTTTCATTTCTCTACCCTTAATTAAATATGCCAGAAAGGTTCATCCCAGACATGCTGGAACCATTGCAATAAATATGCCGACTGCGTTTCTTGACCGCTCTTTTGTGACTGCGTTTTTACAATAGGGAGCCTTTTTGCTTTCTGAATAGAGCCAGTTTCGGCAAATGAATGTGTCAGATAACGGGAAGCTGGTATGGAATTTGCTCAAATATATTCAGGTCTTTTCCAGCGGAGTGCGTCATGATTCGTCACCTTTTGCATGTCAATTTTGATGGTCAGCGTGGTTTACAGGAACAGGTGCGTGAATCGCTGATAAACGCCATCCTGAGCGGTATTTTTCCGGCAGACACCCCTCTTCCCTCATGTCGCCAACTCGCTGGTCAGCTTAATGTTTCTCGCAATACCACGGCGCTGGTATTTGAAAGTCTGGTTAACGAAGGGTATCTGGTCAGCCGCCCACGCAGCGGGTACTACCTGCACCCGGATTACTACCATGCCGGTCAAAACGTGTCGCAGAGTGCACCTGAATGCGAAAGCGCTGCACCACGATGGAGCAACCGCCTGCAAATCACGCCCAGCCAGCAGGAATCTATTCTCAAACCCGCTGGCTGGATGCACTATCGTTACCCGTTTATTTACGGCCAGCCAGATACGCAACAGTTCCCCCTCGCCTTCTGGCGCGCTGCGGCAAACTGGCTGCACGGCGGCGTACGTGACCCGTCCTGGGTTATCGATCATATCGATCAGGATGTTCCCATGCTGGTTGAGCAGATCCGCACGAGGGTGCTGCCCAAACGCGGTATCGTGGCCGCACCGGACGAAATTCTCATCACGCTGGGTTCACAAAACGCCCTCTATTTGCTGACCCGTCTGTTGATGTCACGACAGACGCGCGTGGCGGTCGAAAACCCGGGATTTCGTGAAGCGATCAATACGTTCCTGCTTAACGATACCCATATCGTTCCCCACCCGGTTGATGAAGAGGGTATTGTGCTGGGTGAAACGCCCTGCGATTACTACTACGTGACGCCGGGCCATCAGGTGCCGACGGGCGTTACCATGAGTAAAGCACGCCGGGTACAGTTGCTCGAATACGCGACCCGGCATGACGCGGTGATCATTGAAGATGACTACGACTCGGAGAGTAACTTTACGCAAAACCCTTTACCGGCGCTGAAAGCCAGCGATCGAAGCGGGCGCGTTATCTATGTCAGCAGCCTGTCAAAAGCGCTCTCACCTGGCCTGCGGCTGGGGTTTATGGTGGCCGCCCCGGAAATCATTGACGAAGCCCGTGCGTTGCGTCGCCTGGTCTATCGCCATCCGCCAACCAACATTCAATATCAGATGGCCCATTTTCTGGCTCAGGGCCATTACGAGACCCACCTGCGCCGCTACCACGAAGACTCCGCGCGCCGCTGGGATACCCTGCATAATGCGCTGCAAACCTTTTTACCCGAATGCAAAACATTCGGCGGCAGCGAGCATGCCAACGCCTTCTGGCTGAGTACACCAAAGCATATCAGCACCCAACAGCTCACCTGGCGCGCGGCCCATGCGGGGGTATTGATTGAACCGGGGGCACGGCATTTTCTTGATGACGCGCCACCAGATAACTATTTCCGTATGGGCTTCCATGCCATTAACCCGGACGCCATTGTGCCGGGCGTGGAAGTACTGCGTGGACAACTGGAACAAATCGGATAGTTCGCGTAAAAGCGGGTTTGGAGGGCATGCCTATACTTATCCAAAACCTCACAAGGAAAGGATAAGACAATATGCCTCTACCCGATTTTCACGTTTCCACCCCTTTTACCCTGGGTATTGAACTTGAGTTGCAGGTCGTTAACCCGCCAGGATACGACCTGAGTCAGGACTCCTCACGACTGATCGATGCGGTAAAAGCGCAGCTCAAAGCCGGTGAGGTCAAGCATGACATCACGCAAAGCATGCTGGAAATTGCGACCGGGGTCTGCCGCGACATCAACCAGGCGTCACACCAGTTTTCTGCCATGCAGCAGATCATTTTGCAGGCGGCAAACGAGCATCATGTACAGATTTGCGGCGGTGGTACGCACCCTTTTCAGAAATGGCAGCGTCAGGAGATCAGCAACGATGAGCGTTATCACCGGACGCTGGAAATGTTCGGCTACCTGATGCAGCAAGCGACAGTTTTCGGCCAGCATGTGCATGTAGGGTGTCCGAGTGGCGATGACGCCATTTACCTTCTCCATGGGTTATCACGCTTTGTGCCGCATTTTATCGCGCTTGGCGCCGCGTCCCCCTATGTGCAGCGAACCGATACCCGTTTCGCCTCATCGCGACTGAATATTTTTTCCTCTTTTCCGGACAATGGCCCCATGCCCTGGGTCAGTAACTGGCAAGAGTTTGAAGGATTATTCCGTCGCCTCAGCTATACCAGCATGATTGAAAGCATTAAGGATTTGCACTGGGATATTCGCCCGAGTCCCCATTTTGGCACTGTCGAGGTGCGGGTAATGGATACACCATTGACCTTATCGCATGCGATTAATGTCACCGGTTTTATTCAGGCTATTGCCCACTGGCTGCTGGCAGAGCGCCCGTTCAAACATCAGGAACGTGATTACCTGCTCTATAAATTCAACCGTTTTCAGGCCTGTCGTTTTGGTCTTGAGGGGATCATCACCGATGTTCATACTGGCGAGCAGCGTAAGATAGCCGACGATATTGAACGGATGCTGGAAAAAGTTGCGCCGTGGGCGGATAAGCTCAATGCGGGCAGCGCTATCGCTGAATTGATGAATTTCGTCAAACGAGGGAAAAGCGAATCGCAACTGATGCGCGACTTTGTTGCCGACGGCGGTTCGCTGATTGGGCTGGTGCAAAAACATACCGAGATTTGGGCGGCGGGCTAGAACAGTACCGGGAGATTGCACCCTTACGCACTTTCCCGGACAATATCGCTTTTAACAACCGATTAACTGTTATGAAGCACCCACTGGAAACATTAACCACCGCGGCAGGTATTCTGCTGATGGCCTTCATCTCGGTCTTGCTGCTACCCGCCCCTTCCCTGGGGCTGGTACTGGCGCAAAAACTGATGGATACCTTCCATTTCCAGGACCTGAATCAGCTCTATACCGTGCTGTTTTGTCTGTGGTTTCTGCTACTTGGCATTATCGAGTTCTTTGTTTTGCGCTTTATCTGGCGCCGCTGGTTTTCACTGGCTTAAGCCGATGAAATCCCGCAGGCCAGGTTCGCTTCCCGCCCGGGCATCCATAACCTGGAGCAGGCGTTTGCGCCGCCGTGCGGGGCATCCCCGTCAGGCGGCGCTTCGCTTACCTGACCTGCCTGTTAGCCCGGATAAGCGCAGCGCCATCCGGGGTTACACGTCAATGCGCTCGTGGATGATTCTCTTTGCGCCAGACACCCGGCGGCTGATTGAAGGTACGGGTAAAGATCCGGGTAAATGTCTGTTGCGAATCAAAGCCATATTTCAGGCAAATATCGTAGACCTTGTCATTGGTATTGAGTAAATCCCGCGCCGCCAGTGACAGTTTGCGTTCGCGAATATAGCGCCCCAGACTTTCACCTTTGTAATGCAAAAACAGCCGTTGCAGATGCCATTTTGAGTACCCGGCATGGCGCGCGATATCATCAATACGCAATGGTTGATGTAAATTGTCGTCGATCCACTCGACGATAGTGTCGATAACCTGAGCGGAAATAGTCATACAGCGCTCCTCCTCTCTGCTCTTCGAAATAAACCGTTATTCCCACCATGCGTGGAAGCTCTGGGCGTTATCCGCCGCATGAACCGCCTCGCCGAGTGTGGGCGTTAACAATCGATACCCTTTGCCGAGGCTTGCCGCCGCCAGACGTTTATAAGGATCGTCCCAGGTATGTTTTGCCAGCACGAATCGTCCGGCGTGGCCCGGCAGTACCGCCCGCGCATTTAACTCCTCCGCTGCTTGCGCCGTTTCCTCCGGCATCATGTGAATGTACTTCCAGTCCTGGTCGTACTGACCGTTTTCAAGGATCGCCAGATCCACCGAACCAAATTGCTCGCCGATGGCCTTAAAGTGCGGCCCATAGCCGGTATCACCGCTGTAATAGAGCGTGCGATCCGGGGTGACGAACATAAAACTCGCCCACAACGTCTGGTTGCGTTTAAGACCGCGCCCTGAAAAGTGGCGCGCTGGCAACACATACACATCCAGCTCACTGCTAAATGTGATTTTCTGCTGCCAGTCCGCTTCCTGGATGATGTCCGGGTTCATGCCCCAGTAACGCAGGTGCGATCCCACGCCCAGCGGGGTGATCACCCGTTTGATTTTTGGCATCAGCCCCCTGATGGTGGCGTAATCCAGGTGGTCGTAGTGGTCATGGGAAATGATCAGCAGATCGATCTCCGGCATGGCCTCCGCCGTCCACGGATAGTCGCCGTCAAAGGCTTTATTCAGAAATGAAAACGGCGCGGCGTAATTGCTCAGCACCGGATCGATAAGAATGCGTTTCCCGGCCAGTTGCAGATACCAGGAGGAGTGACCCAGCCATATCACCGTGTCCTGCTCCAGCGGCAGGCTTGCCAGGTCGGTCTTTACCATCGGTAAGGGTCGCTGCGGGCGCGCATTTTCCCGGCGGGTGGTTAAAAACTCCCATATTGCCGCCAGCATGCTTTTCTGCCCGGTGTAGCTGGGCGTAGGTAACTGGTTATGGAATTCACCGTCCCGGTATTGCGGAGACTGCTCTACCCTGGTCAGTTGCTCGCCCTGTGGGCGCTGACCAAATCCGGCATTTAAAACAAAAGGTAAACTGGCAGCAGACACAATGAGCATAATAAGAACCACGCTTAGTAAGAGACGATTCATACCCTGATCCGAGAAAATGTCCCTTCCGCTGGGACATTGACAATTGAAAGTAGGCTGGACTTGATTATGAGTGAGTAAGCACTCATTATAGAAATGAATAGAAAGTCGTCAAGATGATTTTCAATCTTTGATGTTCAGCGTTGCAGCGTCACAGAGGGCATGGTTCAATCGTGGTTTTTCTTAATGAGAGAGGGAAAGTGTAGTGGCTCGTCCGAAGAGTGAAGATAAGAAAATGGCATTACTGGATGCGGCGGCTGTCGCTATCGCGCAAACCGGCATTGCCGCCTCGACCGCGGTGATTGCCCGTAACGCGGGCGTAGCTGAGGGCACCCTGTTTCGTTATTTCGCCACCAAAGACGATCTGCTTAATGCTCTCTACCTGCATCTCAAATCTGATCTTTGCCAGACCATGATCGACAGCCTCGACCGTTCAGTAAGCGATCCCAAAATACACACCCAGTCCATCTGGAACAGCTATATCGACTGGGGCATCCGTCATCCCTCTGCACATAACGCGATTCGCCAGATTTCGGTGAGCGAAAAAATCACCCCCGAAACGCGCCAGCAGGTTATGGATATGTTCCCTGAGCTGCATGAAATCTGCCACCGCTCGGTGAGGCCTGAATTTCTCTCCGAAGCGCTCTCACCGTTTGGCGATGCCATTTTTCTGACGCTGGCGGAAACCACGATGGAGTTCGCCAGCCGCGATCCGCAAAAAGCAAAAGAGACCAAACGGCTGGGCTTTGAAGCGATGTGGCGCGCGCTCACCGTGGATAGCAGTGATGGACAGTAAAACGCTGCAGGAGACCGCACGTCGTATTGCGCTGGAGCTGCCGTTCACTGAACTTTGCTGGCCGTTTGGCCCGGAACACGACATATTCAAAGTTGGCGGCAAAATTTTCATGATGACCACCACCGCCCATGGCCGGCCCATGGTGACCCTGAAATCAGATCCGCAAAAATCCCTGCTTAATCAACAGATTTATCGCAGCATTACGCCCGGTTATCACATGAATAAAAAGCACTGGATCTCGATTTTTGCCGGCGATGATATCACCGAAGATCTGCTCGTCGATCTGATTAACGACTCGCGGGATCTTGTGGTCAATACGCTGGCGAAAAAAGATCAGCAACGCCTGCGTCCACGCTGACTGTTCGGAAAACGTAAAACGCGCTACCGTAGCGTTTTGCTTTTCTGACAGGAGTACGCGCAGTGGAGCTTGAGATTTACCAGGTTGATGCTTTCAGTACACGCCCTTTTTCCGGTAATCCGGCGGGCGTGTGCATTACTCCCCAGGGTCTTGAAACCACAGTCATGCAGCAGATAGCGGCGGAGATGGCTGTATCCGAGACCGCATTTCTGGCACTTGATGACTACCGCCTGCGCTGGTTTACCCCCAGGGCAGAGGTCGACTTATGCGGTCATGGCACGCTCGCCACAGCCCATATTCTTCGCCAGACCGGGCAGCTTGCCGTTGGTGAAAGTGTTATCTTCACTACCCTCTCCGGGCCGCTTAAAGCCACCGCCAGCCCTGACGCTATCGAACTGGATTTCCCGCTCTTAGTGCCGGATATGCGCTTTACCCCGGACGACGCCTTGCTGGATGCGCTGGGTCTCGACGCGAGCCATGTCTCTGCCTGCGGAAAGTTTGGCCCCAAAGTGATGATGGTGGTGGATGACGCGCAGGTAGTTGAACAACTCAAACCCAGGTTTCAGGCGCTTGGCGCGCTGCCCGGGCGGGGCGTGGCTATTACCGCTCCGGGTTCTGGTAAATATGATTTTATCTCTCGCTACTTCGCGCCGTGGGTGGGAGTGAATGAAGATCCCGTGACCGGCTCCGCACATTGCGCGCTGGCAGCATACTGGGGAGCACGTCTGGATAAACATAGCCTCTGTGCATGGCAGGCCTCGCCGCGTGGCGGCGAATTGCACATTGCGCTTACCTCAGAAGGCAGGGTAGCGCTGGCAGGCCAGTCGCATACGGTTCTGGCTGGCACGCTCTATCTTTGAAAAACCGTTAGCCGTGCTCCGCCAGCCATGCCAGCGCCTTCTCACCCTGCTCATCTATCGGTAAATAGACCAGCAGTCGCGAACCATTACGCGGCGCTGAAAACCAGTACATCTGCTGCAAAGAAAATTCGCCCAACTCGGGATGAGTAAAGGTTTTCAACTGATTCTCTACGCCTCGCACGTCATAGTGCTTATGCCATAGCGAGGCAAACTCTTCCGATACCGCGCAAAAGCGCGCCAGCTTCGCTTCCCACAGCGGATCGCCCCGGTGCTCCGCCATTGCCGCGCGGAAATAGGCAACAAATGTCGGCAGCACGCTCTCTTTACGCCCGATACGGCTGCGCCACGTCGGATTCGTCAGATAGAGATAGATACAATTGCGCTCATCTTCTGGTAATTGGTGAAAATCTACGCCCATCATCCGCGAAAACGCTTCATTCCACGCCACAATATCAAAATTGGGCTTTTGAATACTGGCCGGTTGTGGCAACAGGCTATCGAGCATTTTACGCGCCCCGACGCTGATGCCTTCACACTGCGGCACGGAGGGCGTCTCCGCAGGCGTCAGTCCCGCCAGCAAAAAAAGATGACGGGTTTCAGTTGCTGAACACTCCAGCGCACTGGCGATCGCCTGCATCACGCTGGCAGACGGATTCACGTCCCTCCCCTGCTCCAGCCAGGTATACCAGGTCACGCCAACATCCGCGAGTAACGCCACCTCTTCACGCCGTAAGCCTGGTGTACGACGCCGCCCGCTGCGCGGCAGGCCAAGACGCTGCGGATCAAGGCTTTCCCGGCGGGAGCGTAAAAAAGCGCCGAGCTGTTTTCGGTTCTCATCCTGTACGCTCAACAGAGGGGCTCGTTCCGACATCAGGCTCATAAAACCTCCAGCATGGTAGTGCCAGTACCAGTATAAGCAAGAACTGGTACCCGTTTTAAGTATCAGCGATGCTACGTCTATCCGATGAATGACGCAATGGAGTTACCATGAATACGTCAGTTGTTTCACCCGGTCGTGCGGGCTTGTTGTTACTGTTGACCGGGCAGATGCTGCCGATGATCGATACTTCGATCACTAACGTCGCCCTCGATTCCATCACGTTATCGCTGCATACCAATACGACGCAACTCTCCCTGATTGTGGCGCTGTATGGCGTTGCGTTTGCCGTCTGCCTGGCGATGGGCAGCAAACTGGGCGATAACTTTGGCCGCCGTAAAATGTTTTTGTGGGGTGTAGCGCTGTTCGGTATCGCCTCTCTGCTGTGCGGTGTTGCAAATTCCATCACCGCCCTGCTCGCGGCGCGTACCCTGCAAGGCATGAGCGCGGCGCTGATCATGCCGCAAATTCTCGCAACGCTGCATGTGACCCTCAAAGGCCCGGCCCATGCCCGCGCTATCAGCCTGTACGGTGGTATTGGTGGCGTGGCGTTTATTATCGGACAGATGGGGGGCGGCTGGCTGGTGTCGGCAAATATTGCCGGGCTCGGCTGGCGAAACGCCTTTTTTATTAACGTGCCCATCAGCCTGCTGGTGCTGGCATTAAGCCATCGTTATGTCCCGGAAACCCGTAATGAAACCCCCACGCGCATTGACTGGCAGGGCACATTCGCGCTGGCGCTCATCTTATGTTGCCTGCTCTTCCCGCTCTCTCTCAGCCCGGATTTAGGCTGGCCGTGGCAAAGCCAGGCGGCATTACTGGCGATAATTCCGCTAACGCTCTGGATGCGCGCTGGCGCACTGCGTCAGGAACGACAAGGATTGCATCCGCTGATGCCCCCGCGCTTACTCAAACTACCCAGCATTCGTTTCGGCCTGTTGATTGCGTTGCTGTTTTTCTGCGCCTGGTCCGGCTTTATGTTCTGCATGGCGCTCACCTTACAGGCAGGTGTCGGGATGGCGCCGTGGCAATCCGGCAACAGCTTCGTGGTATTAGGATTGGCCTACTTCGCCTCGGCCTGTTATGCACCGAAACTGATCGCCCGTCACAGCCTGCGAACCATTCTGCTAAGCGGCATTGCGGTGCAAATAAGCGGCCTGGTAGCTCTGTTTGCCACGATCGGGTTGACTCACGGCCATCTCAACGCCATAAACCTTGCACCGTCCACCGCGCTTATTGGTTACGGCCAGGCGCTGATCGTGAACAGTTTTTACCGTATCGGGATGCGTGATATCGCCACCCAGGACGCTGGGGCAGGCAGTGCGATTCTCAGCACCCTGCAACAGGCCACCCTGGGACTTGGCCCGGCAGTGCTCGGCGGGCTGTTTTTGCATCTGCTCAACCTCACCCGGGGCAATTACAACGAAGCGCTGGGCGGGTTTTTAGTGGCAGAAATCGTGATGATGCTGCTGCTTGCCGTCGCCGCGATTGGCGCGCGTCAGCAGCTCGCGCCACGCTGCCCGGCAAACTAAGGCGATCACCTTTTTGACGGCAGGCGTGCCACCAGTCGCCAGCGAAACCAGAGTTGCGCGACCAGAATCAGCACGCCGCCGATGATTTTTTGCAGCGGCAGGCGTTCGCTGTACCAGATCGCGGCAACGATCACCGTCAATAGCGGTTCAAGTACCATAATGATGGCGGCGCTGGCAACGGCGGCATATTTCTGCCCTTGCAGTTGCAGACCAAAGCGCAGACTGGTGGCAATGAGAATACTGGCCACCAGCCACAGTGCAGTGGTGGCAGTAAACGGCTGCGTCCAGTGTTCGAAGAAAAGTGAGATCAACACCCCCGCCAGCCCCGTCACCGCCAGTTGAACCGCAGTGAGCGGGAGGAGCGGGACGTCGCCGGCAATGCGGCTGGTGTAGCAAAACGAAATGGATTGCACAAAAGCGGTCAACAGGAACCAGCCCTGGCTGGGATGGAAGACAATCGGTGTATGCAGACTGAGTAATGCCAGGCCAATAAAGGCAAGCGGCAGGCATTCCCAGTACGCACGAGCCGGACGCACCCCCATCATGCCCCAGGCGACCAGCGGCACAAACAGCATCGAGAGGCTCATGATAAACGCCCCTTCGCCCAGCGATGGTGTTGTCGATACTGACCAAATCCACAGGCACAGGTTGAGCGCCATCCACAGGCCGCTGATCAACACCTGCCGCAGTTTTGCCAGCGCTATACGCTGCCCCCGACAAAACGGTAGCAACACCAGTGCCGCACCTAAAAAACGCAGCCCCAAAAAGGCAAAGACCGGCATGCCGGATATGGCTTCGCGGGAAAAGATCCAGCCACAGGCCGCAATCATGGTGGTGATGACCAGGAACAGTTCAGCTTGACGTTGCCGGTTCATTGGCAAAGCTCCCAACATATAAAAAGCCAGCGAAAAGGCTGGCAAAAAAATCACATCACTCTAATCAGGCGCTGGCCCGGGAAATATACTGCCAGTCCATCATAATCCGCTCTGCCGGGGCCTCGGGGTTATCTATTTTATTGAGCAGTAACCCCACGGCTTTGCGGCCAATCTCTTTTGACGGTTGATAGACGGTCGTCAGCGGTGGCGTAACCATTTCTGCCAGCTCTGTGCCATCAAACCCGACCACTGCAATGTCCTGTGGCATTTTCAGTCCGGCTTCATGGATAGCCAGTACGGCCCCCGCCGCGAGAGTATCCGACACGGCAAATACCGCATCGGGACGTTCACTGTGGCGCAGCAAAGCCTGCATGGCGGCTTTCCCGGCGCTAAAACTCAGGTCGCTTGCGTACTCAACGACCGCATAATCGCACTGGTGTGCGTTAAGTCCGCTGTGGTAGCCCTCTTCACGCGAGCGGGCATATTTATAGCTGAGATCGTGGTTAATCAGCGCGATACGCTGACAGCCGCGCGCCAGTAACTGGTCAATCACACATTGCGCCGCACCAACATCGTTAATGCCCACACAGGAGACATCGCCGTCATCGGCATATTCCGCGCACTGCACCCAGGGGGCGCTACCAATAAGCGTCGCCAGCTCCGGCAATCTTGAGGAGGCGTCCATCGTAATAATGCCGTCGACAATTTTCCCGGAAAGCAGGTTCAGCGCCGAGCGGGAGCGCTCCATGTCCGAACCGGTATTGCACAGCAGAATACGAAAACCGTTTTTCTCCGCTTCCTCTTCAATCCCTTTCACCACCTCGGCACAAAACGGGTTGGCGATATTGGAAACCAGCACCAGAATCATTGAGCTGCGGGCGGTACGAAGCTGGCGCGCCAGCAGGTTCGGCTGATAGTTGCTTTCGGCAATAGCTTTGAGCACGCGCTCGCGGTTTTTAGCTTTAACGGATTCACTGTTATTGAGCACGCGCGAAACGGTCGCGACGGAAACGCCAGCCAGCCTGGCGATTTTTTGAATGGACATAACGTCGATATTTCCTGCGGTTAGCGTCTGGCTAGCAGGCTACCACAACGTCGGATGGCATGCACGACGCACACCGGGCGCCGAAGGCAACCCCGGAAGGCGTATGGGGCGCCAGGTTTGTCCTGGATGCGGCGACGCCTTATCCGGGCTACGCACTGCCCTGGTCGGGTAAACAAAGCGCCCCCGCCAGGGCAACCCGTATCAATAGGCGACTGTCACCCACTTTTGCTGCTGATGGCTTTGTAAAATGGCATCGATAATAAACATCACGTTGGCACCGTCGTAAAACGAGGCAAATCGGGCCTCGTCACGCGCAGGCATTTTCCCGTCCTGTACCGCACGATAGAAATTCAGCATCATATTTTTAAACGCATCCGGCCAGCCTTCGATATGCCCCCCCGGGAAATGGGCGCTGGCGGCGACATCCGGCGACATCAGCCCTGGGTCATCGGTCAGTATCTGGTTAGGCTGCTGGCGATGGCCAATCCACAGTTGCTGTGGCACTTCCTGGTCCCAACCCAGTGAGCACTCACTACCGTTTACTTCAAAACTCAGGCGATTTTTCCGCCCCGCACTCACCTGCGACACGCTAAAGCAGCCCTTACTGCCGTCATCAAAACGTACCAGCACCGATCCGGCATCCTCGGTGGTGACAGATTTATCTTCCAGCTCTGCCCCCGGCTGCCCATAGGTAAAGGTTGCGACCTCGCGGCTGGCTTTGCGTGTCGGCCAGACAATAGAGAGATCTGCCATCACCTGAGTAATGCGCCGCCCGGTCACAAACTGCAGGGTATCGCACCAGTGCGAGCCGATATCGGCTACCGCCCGCGATGGGCCGCCGGATGCCGCGTCCACACGCCAGTTATAGTCCGTTTCCAGCAGCATCCAGTCCTGCAGATAGCTGCCGTAGACGGAAAAGAGCCGCCCCAGACGCCCGGACTGACGCAAACTCGCCGCCTGCTGAACCATCGCAAACTGGCGATAGACAAAACTGACGCCGTGTACCACCTTTGCCTGCTCTGCCAGCGCCACCAGTTCTCGCGCCTCTTCGGCCGTCATGCACAGCGGTTTTTCTGAAAACAGATGCTTTCCGGCCCGCAAAACCTGGCGGTTTATATCCGCATGTAAATGGTTGGGCGTGCAGTTATGCACCACCTGTAACCCCGGATGCGCCAGCAGCGCCTCCACATTGTTATACGCATGCGGTACGCCGAGCTGCCGCGCCTTTTGCTGGGCGTCCGCCAGCTTCGCATCACACAGCGCCACCACCTCAACAAAGCCCAGCCGCCGAATAGCTTCAATATGCGCCGGGCCGATAAACCCGCTGCCGATAATCCCGACCTGAATCATTCCACACTCCCCAGCCCTAACATATTGCGCACGCTGCGCTGGTCTTCTTGCCCGGCGGCAAAATCATCAAACGCATGTTCCGACACAGGAATAATGTGACGGCGAATGAACTCACTTCCTTCCCGCGCGCCAGCCTCCCCCGCTTTCAGACAGCACTCCCACTCCAGCACCGCCCAGCCGTCATAACCGTACTGCGTGAGCTTGCTGAACACCGCGCCAAAATCAATTTGTCCGTCGCCCGGCGAACGAAAACGGCCAGGCCTGTCGACCCAGCTTTGATAGCCGCCATACACGCCACTGCGGCCCTCCTTCCGGTACTCCGCATCCTTGACATGGAATGCCTTAATCCGCTCATGGTAAATATCGATAAAGGCCAGATAATCAATCTGTTGAAGATGAAGATGGCTTGGATCATAAAGAATATTGCAGCGTGGGTGGTTGTCTACGCCATCAAGAAAACGTTCAAAGGTGACGCCATCATGCAGGTCTTCACCGGGGTGTATTTCATAGCACAGGTCCACACCCTGCTCATCAAAGCAGTCCAGCACGGGCCGCCAGCGGCGGGCCAGTTCAGCAAATGCCTCTTTAAACAACAGGGCATTGTGGGGCGGCCACGGGTAGAGATAAGGCCAGGCCAGCGCGCCGGAAAAGGTCGCATGGGCGCGTAACCCGAGGTTATTTGAGGCCCGCGCCGCCTGATATAACGTTTCTGTCGCCCAGGCCTGACGCGCCAACGGATTTCCACGCAGCGATGCGGGGGCGAAGCCGTCAAACGCCGCGTCATAGGCCGGATGCACCGCAACGAGTTGCCCTTCAAGATGGGTAGAAAGCTCGCTAATCACCAGGCCGCGCTCCGCCAGCACGCCGCGCACATCATCACAATAACTCTGGCTTTGCGCCGCCAGTCCGACATCAAAAATCGTCGGGTGGTTACAGGGAATTTGCAGCGCCTTGTAGCCCAGCGCTGCCGCCCAGTCAGCCAGCCCTTCCAGCGTATTAAACGGCGACTGCTCCCCAATGAATTGCGCCAGAAAAATCCCCGGCCCCTGAATGGTTTTCATAGCACCTCCCACAGCTTATGCGTGCTCCTGGTCGTTGTATTTAAAAGAAAGAAGGAAAATCAGCGCGATAACGGCTGCGGCAATTGCCGGGATCCACCAAAAGCTCACCCACGCCTGCGGCAACGTCTGACCGGCGACAAGGCGGTTGTACAGCGCGCCGGAAATTTGCGAGCCCAGCAGCATGCCAATGCCATAGGTAAACATCACAATCATGCTCTGCGCCTGGCCTTTTACCTTCTCGCCCGCTACGCGGTCGGTATAGATAAAGCCGACGACAAAGAAGAAGTCGTAACAGACTCCGTGTAACAAAATGCCAAGATAGAGCAGGAACCGCCCCTCCTCACTTACACCGAGAGCAAAGAAAGCATAACGCACAAACCAGGCGCACATGCCGATAAGCAGCATGTACTTCACGCCAAGACGGCGAAACAGCAGCGGGATCACCAGCATAAAGAAGATTTCAGACATCTGGCCGAAGGACATGGCGGTACTCACATCCGCCACGCCCGCATCCGCCAGATAAGAGGCGGTATAAGCGTAATAAGTACCGAGCGGAACGGAAATCAGCATGGCGCAGAGCGAGAAGACGAAGAAGTGACGGGTTTTCAGCAAAGCAAACGCGTCCGCGCAGAATAGATCGCGCATGGCAACGAGCAGTCCTTTAGCCGGCGCCGGCGTATGCGGTAACGTCAGGCTATAGAGCGCCAGCGCCACGGAGCAGATTGCCGCCACCTGGAAAATGGTCACGCTGGAGGAAATGCCTGTCACGCCGATAAAGATGCCCGCCACAATCCAGCCAATGGTGCCGAACACACGTACCACCGGGAAGGTCTTATCGATATTGCTCAGACTGTGGAACGCAATATTGTTGGTCAGCGCAAGCGTAGGCATATAGCACAGCGTATAGCCAAATAGCAGGGCAATTAGCATGGCGCCGTTTTCCGCCACCAGAGCCTGCGGCACAAACATCAAAATCGCGGCCCCGGCCAGGTGCATCACCGCCATCACTTTCTGCGAGGCGAAGAATCGGTCCACCAGCATGCCAAGTACGAACGGTGACAGAATGGAGGCGATAGGCCCGGCGGAAAATGCGTCGCCAATCAGCAGCGACATATTGTGCCGGGTCATTACCAGACCGAGCGTGACTGACCAGCTCCCCCAGATAAAAAACTGTAAAAACATCATCAGCGACAGCCGCGGAACCAGCAGTCGATGCTGAACGAGATTTCCACTACTTTCGGTTGTTGACACCATTTTTCTGCCTCACCTTTTAAAAGTAATCGATTACAAAAAGCATCAAGAAGAAAAGTAATCGATTACAATTTATTTAGCTTGCACGATGACGCAATTGTGGGAGTTTTATCACGATAAATTTACGCAAGAGAAAATGCCCCGCCGGATCCGGCGGGGCAGAGAGTTACGCGCGTTTTGCAGGACGACGTAGCAGGCGGAAAGCAGCAAACAGGACGAGGATCCACACAGGCAGCAGAATAGCAGACAGTCGCATCCCGTCCATGGTGCACATCAGCACGAGGATCATCAGCATAAAGGCGATACACAGGTAGTTGCCGAAAGGATAGAGCAGCGCCTTAAACTGGGGATCGCGCCCTTTGCGGCGCATCGCGGCGCGGAATTTCAGGTGCGCCAGTGAAATCATGATCCAGTTGAGCAGGAGTGTTGCCACCACCAGCGCCATCAACAGCCCAAAAGCCTCTTTGGGCAGGATATAGTTAACCAGCACCACCAGCGAGGTGATCGCCCCGGAGAGAAGTAATGAGTTCACCGGTACGCCACGACGGCTGACGCGGGTCAGAAATGCGGGCGCATTCCCCTGTACCGACAAACCAAACAGCATACGGCTATTAGAATAGACACCGCTGTTATAGACCGACAGCGACGCCACCAGGATGACAAAATTCAGTGCCGATGCCACGAGATTGCTGTTCAGATTGTGGAAAATCATCACAAACGGACTGCTGTCAGCTTTGATATCGACCCAGGGATAAAGCGCCAGCAGCACGACTAAGGAACCGATATAAAACAGCAGGATGCGATAGACAACCTGGTTGACCGCTTTCGGGATAGTGGTGTGCGGCTCGCTGGCTTCTGCCGCCGTGATCCCAATCAGCTCAAGACCGCCAAAGGAAAACATAATCACCGCAAGTGAGAGGATCAGGCCGTTCCAGCCGGTGGCGAAGAAACCACCGTGAGACCAAAGGTTGTCAAAGCTGGCATTCTCTCCGCCATGACCACCGAACAGCATCCACAGACCAAAGCCGATCATGCCAATGATCGCCAGCACTTTGATAAGCGCAAACCAGAATTCAGTTTCGCCGTACAGACGCACGTTAACCAGGTTTACAGCATTAATAATGATGAAGAAGGCGGCGGCCCAGATCCAGGTAGGGACATCGGGAAACCAGTACTGCATATAGATGCCGGCGGCGGTCAGTTCCGCCATGCCCACCAGCACAAACATCGCCCAGTAGTTCCAGCCGGATAAAAAGCCCGCAAAAGGCCCCCAATATTTGAAGGCAAAATGGGCAAATGAACCGGACACCGGCTCCTCAACCACCATCTCACCAAGCTGGCGCATAATTAAGAAAGCAATAATGCCCGCGACGCCATAGCCCAGCAGCACAGCCGGCCCCGCCATCTGGATTGCCGGACCGATCCCCAGGAACAGCCCGGTACCGATAGCGCCCCCGAGGGCGATTAACTGGATATGGCGGTTTTTCAGTCCTCGTTGTAGCGTCGGCCCCGATTCCGACGCGGTATCCGCTGAGTGCTCAGATACCTTTGACGCGTTTTTCACGTCTTTCCCCTTTTCTCGTTGTCATGAAGCCGCACCTTTTAACATTTACGGCACGGTGTAGCAAGAAAGTCAGGGCTACCAGAAAGTCAGTCGCAGGCGGTCTCGCCATCTCTCTTCCCGGTTAGCCATGCAGGGTTATCGGGGCTGCCACATTTCGCAGAAAGGGTGAACGCGTAAACATAACGTTGTTGCAGGCAAAAACCGGAGGCTTCTCAGACCTTCGGTGTCATTGTCCGTTGCGCTGTTTCCTGGGTTAGCTGCTCGTCTGAGCAGATAACATTCAGAATGGGAAAACCCACCTGGCCTGGTTGTTGCGGCGGAATGAAAACGAAAAAACGCATCACGCATTGTGCTTGAATATCGGAACGTCAAAGAGCAAAGTGGCTCGGCAAGCGGCGTGTCATGCCGCTGTCAGGTTGCTGTCGGGTGCATGTCGTGTCGCTATTTTCACTTTTGGGCGAGGCTGTCATCCTGCTTACCACGGAGACATTATGATGAGTACCAATCGAGTGAAAGAGTTTCGCCTTGCCCGTGCCTGGTCTCAGGAACAGCTCGCGGAAATGGCGGCATTAAGCGTGCGTACCATACAGCGCATTGAAAATCAGGAGCAGCCCAGTCTGGAGACGCTCAGCGCTCTGGCAGCCGTTTTTGAGGTGAGCGTCAGCGAGCTTTCCGGCAACATACAAAGCGAAGGCGATGACGCGCTGGATCAGCGCATCACGCAAGCCAGAAATCAACTGGAGGAAGAAAGCCGCCTTTACCGCTCAGTATTAACCGCAGTGGTGGTCTGCGTTTTACTCTACATCCTTAATCGCACTACCTCGCCAGAGAACATCTGGTCGCTGTGGGTGGCCGCTATCTGGGGCGCCTTACTGGTGGTGCGTGGGCTGCGTATTTTTGTTTTTGGCAATCTGATTGCCGGGTGGCAGAAAAAGCGACTGCAAAAGCTGCTGCGCAAATAAGCGTTACTGCCGCCGCATAGCGCCTGGCCCGAAGCTTACAGGGTCTTGATAAAACACACGGCTTCATCCCTGCCGATATAGGCACCATAATTGTCGGTAACGGTGTAGCCATACTTTTGATAAAACGTCACGGCCTTGTGGTTGACGCGCCGCGTTTCGAGAGTGATTGCACGATAGCCAAGCTCGCTTGCGGCCTCTTCCAGAAAACGCAAAATTGCGCTGCCGACACCCGCTTCGCTACCTGCGGAATACATTCTTTTCAATTCCGCCGTTTCCTGCGTTAACGGGCGAATGGCGCCGCAGCCTATTGCAACACCCTGCGCGTTCCGGGCCAGCGCCCACACTGCCCGCGCGGATTGCAGGTCATCAATATTAAATGAGTGCTTACCGCTGCTACCGGTGATCTGTGCGAGCACGATGGAAAGTTTTTCAATAAGCGCCTGCGAGTCCGCCGAAAACGGATCACCTTTTTCTATGTGGATCATTCTTCCCTCTTACGGTTGGCACAGAGCGCAGGCTCGCCCTCTTCCCCTTTGAGAAGAGGCCAGGAGTGAGGGGAAAACGCTAACGCTGCATTCCCCAGCGCTTAATGGTGATTTTCTCGAGAGTAGCAAACACTACGCCCTCTACCAACAAGCCAATCACAATCACTGTCACCAGCCCGGCGAATACCCTGTCAGTAAACAACTCATTACGGTTCTGGAAAATATACCACCCCAGCCCACCCTGCCCACTTGAGGCGCCAAACACCAGTTCAGCAGCAATCAACGTACGCCAGGCAAACGCCCAGCCAATCTTTAACCCGGAGAGGATCGACGGAAGCGAGGCCGGGATCAAAATGGTCAGCACATAGCGTGGGCCACTCAATCCATAGTTGCGCCCGGCCATGCGCAGCGTTTCCGGCACACCACTGAACCCTGACCAGGTATTGAGCGCAATCGGCCACATCACCGAATGCACCAGCACAAACACCAGGCTGACATTCCCCAGGCCGAACCACAACAGCGCCAGCGGTAACAACGCAATGGCGGGTAATGGGTTAAGCATCGCCGTCAGCGTACTCAGCAGATCGCGACCAAACTGGGTGGTCACCGCCAGAGCGCTCGCCAGTAGCGCCAGTACGCTGCCAATCAAATAGCCCTTTAACAGGGTGCTAAAAGAGTTGACGATCTTCTCGGGCAACTCACCATTACGCATATCCTCTGCCAGCGCGTGCATTGTCTGTACCACGCCGGGTAGCATTAAATCGTTTTGCGTCACCCGCGCCGCCAGCTCCCATAATGCCAGCACCAGTAGCAAAATTAGCGATTTGCGTAGCCATGTTTGATTCCATAATCGCTGGCCCAGCGGCAGCGGCGTCTCAACAGGAAGATCGCGCAGCGGCGCAAGCTCGCGCTCAAATTCAGGACGAATGTAGGGTGGCTGCGACATACGCGCGCTCCTGTTTCTGTTCGGGCCGCGGGTCGCTAGCCGTGGTCGGGAATAACAAATCGTGAATATGACGGGCGGCATGTTGAAACGCTTCGCTGCCGAAGTCATTCAGGGAATATTGATGGCAATTCAGCTCAGCACGCACCCGACCAGGATGCGGCGATAACACCAGAATACGGCTTCCCACCACCAGCGCTTCCTCAATGGAGTGCGTGACAAACAGCAACGTAAAGCGTTCTTCTTCCCACAGGGCGAGCAACTCTTCCTGCATGGTGCGGCGCGTCAGGGCATCCAGTGCGGCAAAGGGTTCATCCATCAGCAGAATACGCGGCTTCATCGCCAGGGCGCGGGCAATCGCCACGCGCTGCTTCATGCCGCCTGACAACATATGCGGCATCACATCGGCAAAATCTGCCAGCCCCACTTTATCCAGAAAATGCAACGCCGTGTCCCGGGCTTGCGCGCGGGTAGCCTTGCGACTTGCCAGCAACGGGAACATCACGTTCTCCAGAACCGTCTTCCAGGGCGGTAACTGATCAAATTCCTGAAACACCATCATCCGCTCCGGACCCGGGGCGCAAATACGTTGCCCTTCCAGCAACATCTCACCGCCGCGCGGGCTGAGAAAGCCGCCTGCCGCCTTTAGCAGGCTCGATTTCCCGCACCCGGATGGCCCGAGCAAAATAAAGCGATCGCCTGGCCAGACATCAAAGCTGACATCATGGGTGGCCCGCACCTGGCGTTCGCGGGTGCGGTATTCAATATCCACATTTCTGACCTGTAGCAGCGGTCCATCGGATGTTGTCTGTGCCATTATTGCCTCCGCCATGCGGCTTAACTGCCTGGGTTTTCCCACGCTTCATTGAAGAAATAGTCTTTCCAGGAGTCGGCTTTGTTTTTCAACACACCCAGCTCATAGAGTTTTTCGGCGTATACGCCCGTACGTTCAGGCGAGACGGTAAAACTGATTTCCGGGTCGTTAACAATTTTTTGCACCAGCGCCAGCGGCAGACGAGATTTCTCAACCCGAATATAAGTTTCTGCGGCGGCATTTTTATCGGCATTGATAATTTTTGCCGCTTCATTCAGCGCACGATAAAACGCTTTATATGTTTTTGGGTTCTCATCATGAAATTTTTGCGTGGTGTACAACACGTTAAATGTCGCCTGTCCGCCGAGCACATCATAAGAACTGAGAATTTTATGTACGTTGCTGTGTTCCAGCGCCTGATACTGGAATGGGGGGCTGGAAAAATGGGTCGTAATTTCCGAACCGCCAGCAATTAATGCAGCACTGGCATCCGGGTGTGGCAGGCTGACGCTAATATTATCGAAGCGTTTATAATCTGCATTGCCATATAATTTGGCGGTTTCAATCTGCAAGGTCCGCGACTGGAAACCCACCCCTGCCGCCGGTACCGCAATACGGTCTTTATCGCTGAGATCTTTAACCGTTTTCACCGCCGGGTTATTACTCAGCAGGTAGTTAGGCATCGATCCTAATGAGGCAATCGCCTTCACATTCTGTTTGTCTTTGGTACGATCCCAGAGGGTCAGAAGCGGCGGAACACCGGCAGATGCCACATCCAGTGCGCCTGAAAGCAGCGCTTCATTCATTCCTGTCGCCCCGGAAATAGTGCGCCAGTCGACCTCTATATCAAGCCCCTCTTTTTTCCCTTCTTTTTCGATAAGCTGCTGGTCACGCACCACATCGAGAATCAAATAGCCAATACCAAACTGCTGGGCAATGCTGATTTTTCCTTCTGCCAGCGCCGACGCGCTAATACCGCTCAGCGCAACGGCCAACATTGCACTGGCGATCATTTTCATTTTATTCATATCCTTTCCCCGGAGGTTTCTTAAGTCATATCCGGAAAATGATTGGCTGGCGCGGCATTAAAAAGGAAATGATTTTATTCGCAATGCTTATCTAAAAATTCACAATAGCGCTGTGGGTGGTCTTTATTGCTAATGCATAGCTAAAAACTGGCAAAGCAAAGTTAATTTTGATGGTTATGTAAAAAAAACATCCTCGCTATAGTCAAAAAACTCTTAATAACCCTGTTTGCGGTAAGATTAATTATGCCCGTATTAACCCACCAGCAATTGCGCACGCTGCTGGAACAGCATCTTGTGCGTGTGAATACCCCTCAGGAGATTGCCCGCCAGGTCGCCGATAACCTCGTCGAAGCATCATTGAAAGGTCACGACTCGCACGGCGTTACTCTGCTCCCACGCTATATCAGCGCCATACTGGCAGGTGATTTACAGCCCTCAGCACAGTTGCGGCTGATTCGCGATGCAGGCCCACTCCTCTCTTTTAATGGCGGACACGGTTTTGGTCAGGTCCTGGGCAGGCAGGCGATGGCGGCAGGTATTGAACGTGCACAGCAATATGGCGTCGCGCTGGTAAGCCTGGCGGATTCACACCATCTGGGGCGTATCGGGGCCTGGGCTGAGCAGGTCGCCGCGGCAGGGCTGGTGTCAATCCATTTTGCCAATGTCGCCGCGCCGTCTGCGGTATTACCGTTTGAGGGACGCCACCCGCGTCTTGGCACCAACCCCTTCTGCGTGGGAGTACCGGTCAGCGGTCGCGCGCCGGTGATTCTGGACTTCGCCACCAGCGCCATTGCCGGAAACAAAGCGCGTATCGCATGGAATGAGGGGCGAGCTATTCCGCCAGGCTGTGCGGTGGACGCACAGGGTAATCCTACCACCGATCCGCGCTGGCTGATGGAGGAGCCGCGTGGCGCACTGCTGGCCTTCGGCGGGCATAAAGGCGCAGGGCTGTCGCTGATTTGCAGTCTGCTGGGCGCTGCGCTCACGGGCGGCGAAACCGAGAGCCACCAGATCCCACCGCGCCAGGGAATCATCAACAATATGCTTTCTATTATTTTCGATCCTCTCCGGCTGGGCGCGGGCGAAAACTATGCCCGGGAGGTGATTGCCCAACTCGACTGGATGCAGCACGACCAGCAGGGGCACGATGTTCTGCTCCCCGGCGAACCAGAAGCCCACGCCTGGCAACAACGGCTGGAGAACGGTATCTACGTTGACGAGGTGAGCTGGAAACAGTTTGAGGCGCTGGAACTGTAGGCTTCCCTCTCACCTGGGCTGTTCCCCTCCTTTTTTGAATGCTGCACAAAATTTGGGGTTGATAACAAAGATGATAAAGATTATCTTTCTCATCACTGAATAGTTGAGTGAATCGCTCAGGTATTCAGTACGACATTGCTCACATTGCTTCCAGTATTATTTGCCCGCTCGTCAAGTGCGGGCTTTTTTTTGCCTCTGGCGAAACAGCTGTGATTTGCCATTGGGAACAATAATCTATCGTAATAATCCTCGCTCATCCGCTGCAATGAAATCGTCACAATCAGACCTTATCCTCAGATTATTCTTATTACGCAAGACAGCAGGATCATGGATATACCTCTTTCATCGCGGCAGCTTACAGCGGGCGTGCTACGTATTGCCGTTCCGCACGTAACCCCCGAAGCAAATAATGTGCAGGTCATGTCGATGTTCTCTGAGCATAAGTCACTGATTGGCTTACCCGTTCTTGAGCAAAATCGGCCCATTGGCATGATTAACCGCCATATTTTTCTTTCGCAGATGAGCCGCCCGTTTTTCCATGAACTCTATGACCAGAAAAGCTGCATCGCGTTTATGGATAAAACCCCGCTGATTGTTGATGCTGACGCCAGTCTTGACTACCTGGCCGAGCGCGTCATCGAAACGGGCGATAAGGCGATAACCGAAGGGTTTATCCTCACCGAAGAGAATCAATATATCGGCATTGGCCTGGGTCTTGATCTCATTCGCACGGTTTCAGATTTGCAGGCTAAACAGCATATGCAAATCATGCAAAGCATTGAATATGCGCGAATTATTCAGGAGTCTATGCTCAGTCGCTCGCGGCAAAATATTGAGCAAACGCTGAATGACTGGTGTCTGTACTGGCACCCGCGTGATTGTGTTGGCGGCGATATTTACGCCTTTCAGCGCTGCGAAAACGGCTGGCTACTGGTGCTGGCCGACTGTACCGGGCATGGCGTTCCCGGCGCCTTTATGACCTTTATTTTTTCGTCGGCGCTCGAAAAGGCGCTAACTCAGGCGCAGCCCCACGAGCCAGAGCGCCTGCTCGCGTCGATTAACCATTATATAAAGCAGACGTTGAGCCAGAGCCATCCCAGCGCCGATATGGGTCAGTCCAACGATGGTTGTGACGCCATTGCCGTGTTTGTCGATACGCAAAATGAGCAACTCATTTGGTCTAACGCGCGCATGCATGCCTTTATGCTCGGTGCGGACGACGCAGACGTCGTTAATCTTGACGGCGACCGTAAAGGTATTGGCTATTCAGATACGGCCACAGATTACCAGTGGCGTCGTCATCAACGTCCGTTGCGTCGTGGCGATCAGTTGTTGATCGTTACCGATGGCGTAACGGATCAGATTGGCGGCCCACGGGAAATAATGTTTGGTAAGAAGCGTATTCAGTCACTGTTATTGCAGCAACGTGCGCTGCCGATGTCATCTGTTTCCAGGGCGCTACTCGGCGCGCTGACGACCTGGCAGGGCAAGCAATCTGCGCGTGATGACATGACGTGGTTTGGTTTCCGTTGGTGAAAAATTAAATGAAAATAAGCGACCTGCAGGTCAAAGAAGCCGTTTTGCTCCCCCTTTTCACTCTTCAGCGGCAAAGCGCTGTCGAGCTTTTTTACACGGGCTATTTTTCCCAACAGCACATTGTGTCGATGGGTGACGTGATGCGCACGTGGCTGGATAAACATGAAGCCTCTTCTGCGACACGTCGCAAATTATTCTCCGTCTTTATCGAGATGGGACAAAACATCGTTCGCTATTCATCGGATGAACGCTTTCTGTGCACGGGCCAGGATGAATTGCGCTATGGTTCACTCTGTTTTCACACCGACCAGGTGAATTATTACCTTGAAACCGCAAATCTTGTTGGCCCGGAAGAATCCTCTTTGCTAAAGACAAACCTCGAAGTCCTGCGCACGATGACCCAGGCGGAAATCCGTAATGCCTGGAAACAGGGATTACGCAGTGAAGCACCTGCCACGAGCAAAGGTGCAAACATAGGTTTGTTGACCATGGCGCGGGATACCAGTGAGCCACTGGAGTATCGCATTCATCCACTGGCGGCCAGTTCGTTGTCCGCCTTTCACCTAAAGGCAACGTTTTGCCATGACTGATATGACATTAACCTCTTCCATCGAGCAGCCCGCAACCCAGGCCACACCGGAAGTGAATTTTGATTTTTCAGCACATCGTCTGGTGCTTAAAGGTGAAGCCTATCCTGAAAATGCCGCGGCGTTCTTTCGCCCGCTTTTGCAGGCCATTGAGAACTGGCTGCAGGACAAACCGGCCACCGATGAACCGGTTCGTCTGCATGTTGCGCTGAGCTATTTCAACAGTTCCAGCACCAAGCTGTTATTTGAACTCTTCGAGTGTCTGAACGGCTTTGCGAAAGGCGGTATCGCCTGCGAGCTGCACTGGTACTATGACGAGGAAGACGATATTTCCGAAGAATTCGGTCAGGAGTTACGTATCGACTTCCCTTCCCTGGCTGTCTTTCTTATTCCGGACCTTGACGCATGCTAGATATCAATGAGCTATTCAAGGAGGAATATTCCGTACTCGAAGAGGCTCGCCTGGCGGCGGCAGACGCCGCGCTGCCCGCAGACGCCTGCCGTGAAAAACTGTGGAGTGTGGCGAAGCACTATCAACGCCTGATTCGCGAATCCTACCGCGTGATCAGCCGCAGCGACCGTGCGGAACGCGAACTTAACCGCATGAATGAGCAACTGCAAAAACTGGCGGCGCAGCTGGAGTATGAGGCCACGCACGATCCACTCACCGCCGTATTTAACCGCAGCGCCATCATTAACCACATTAATAAGTCCCTGACGCAGGCAAATGTCGCCCTGATCCTGCTGGACATTGATCACTTCAAACGTATCAATGATGAATATGGTCACCCTACGGGCGACCGGGTGATTTGCGCGCTGGTTTCGCGTATTCGCCGCGCCCTGCCGGAAAGTGCGGCCATTGGCCGTGTCGGCGGTGAGGAGTTTACGATTTTACTGCCGGAAGCCCGTATTGAAGATGCGATGATCATTGCCAGCTACATTCACTCTTCCCTTAATGCATCGCCACTGGATGTCTTACCGCAACAGCTGGTGACCGCCAGTTTCGGTGTCAGCCTTGGTCTGAAGAACAGCGATTTTGAAAACCTGTACAGCGCTGCCGACGCCGCGCTCTATACCGCGAAAAAGCGCGGGCGTAACCAGGTTGCGCTGCATGAAGATTTTTTTCGCCAGGTACACCTGGCCCGGGCGGGCATCGCACTTGCCCACCAGAGTAGCAGAGCGTCGTAATATATCGGTCGTCAGTCGCGTTATTCGATGACGACCAGCGGCTCGTCAAACTCAACCGGCTGGCCACTTTCCACCAGAATCGCTTTCACTACACCCGCTTTGTCGGCTTCGATCTGGTTCATCATTTTCATCGCTTCAACGATACACAGGGTATCGCCTACATTGACTTTCTGCCCGATTTCACAGAACGCTTTGGCATCCGGGCTCGGCGTGCGGTAGAAGGTCCCGACCATCGGGGAACGCACAAAATGACCACTGACTTGTGCAGCAGCAGGCTCCACTGCCACAGCCGCTACGGCTGGCGCTGCCACGTTTGATGGTGCTGACTGCGGCATTACGGGAAGTGTATAAGAATGTTGTGTCGCAGGAGTAGCGACGGCGCGAGTGATACGGACCGACCCTTCGCCCTCAGAAATCTCCAGTTCGCAGATGCCTGATGCTTCGACCAGTTTGATCAGTTGCTTGATTTTCTCAATATCCATAAAGGTTCTCAGTGGTTCTGTGCCGATGTCGCGCAGGAGCAACGACGTTAATATGCAGTGTATAGAAGAGGTTATGGCAAAGCGCAACGATAAACGGGATCACAGGCGATCGAAGGGAGATAACGGAACGGGCAGAAAGAAGAAAATACCGGCGCTAAAAACGATTAAGCCCTGGCAGATGCCAGGGCCTGGTGTTTTAAATCGAGCAAATACTTCAATTTTACTTACCCTCCCGGCGCTTATCTCCGGCACTCACTATTTATTGTGGCGTTAGCTCTGTCTGGGGGTGAGGCCATAGTAGTCCATCAGAAAATTCCTGGCAATAAGCAGATCATGCCAGTTTTTCAGAATTATGACGGCGATCATGATTTCCAAAAAGTTCCAAAAAATAGCATTAAATGAACAAAAAAAAGCCAGCTCGCATGAGCTGGCCGAACATGTCCAAAACCTTTTATTCAACAATGCCTTTCAATAGAGAAGACCATCATTACATACACAGAGAGCTTCGCATTCCTGATGCGCTTTAAGCGTAGACCCCACAGTAAGCCCCGCCACAAAACAAGAAAATTCCTGGGCACGGGATTACAGCCACTGCTCTAAAAGCAAACCCTGCGCACCAAAAACCGGGTCGCTATGGGGAAATGTTGCGCTGGCAATCGCTGCCAGCCTTTGTGCAGTAGGAGCATCGCGGCAGAGATCGAAATTCTGCCCTGGCGGATAAGCGCCGACGACAGAAAAATCAGCGCTACTGCCAAGGTTACAGTGCCCCGTTCCGGCAGGTAATACCACCACGTCACCCCTCCGTACGGTCAATTCCTTACCGCCCGGACCGCCCAGCATCAACCGGGCTTCGCCGCCGACAACTCCCAGCACTTCATGCGCCGTACTATGGTAGTGGTGGTAATCAAACACCCCGTCTACCCATTGCGGCGGCCAGCCATTTTTCGCAAATAGCTGCTGCGCGTCCTGGGCTGTTGCCCGCCCTGGAATCACCTGACGATAGAGCAATACTGGCAACGCAGGATTATTAGGTACCCACTCTTTTGGTGAAAGCAAGAAAGCCCCGGTCACGGGAGCCGAAGCCGAAGCCGAAGCCGCTGCAGAATGCCCCTTTTCCGCCGCCTCAAGCAACCAGGGGGTCGTCAGCGCAGCGCCAGAGAGCATCTTCATAAAACAGCGACGATTCATATCAGCCATAGCACCTCCTGAATGTTGATCTGTCTCCTTAGCGTAGATGAAATTCAGCACATCCTTTCTCTCTTCCCGTATCTGTCACTTCGGATCCCGGTTGCGATCATTTTTCTGCCGATGAAATTCCTGTAATTTCATCACGATTACAAATGGGTTATCGGGTGCCAGGGAGCCGACCATCAAAGGTAGGTCGTTGTGCAAGAAAATAAGAATATGTTCGCGTCTGCCGACGCTAAACCAACATCGTGGCAGCTCTGGCAGACCTGCTTTATGTTAGGAGTGACCGGATTTGGCGGGGTGCTGCCGTTAATGCACCGGGCGCTGGTGGAAAAAAAACGCTGGCTATCAGAACAACGCTTTGCCGAACTGCTGGGGCTGTGCCAGTTTCTGCCAGGCGGAAATGCAGTGAACTTATGCGTCGCCACCGGCGTGGAATTTCATGGCATAAAAGGGGGATTTGTCGCACTGGTGGGGTTACTGACCGCTCCCTTACTGGTTATTGTTTGTCTCGGCAATATCTGGCTGCTCTGGCATGACAATCCGCTGGTCGCCTCGGTCTTCGCAGGCATTTCCGCCGCGGCGGCCGGGCTTATCATCGCCACCGGCCTGAAAATTTTGCGCTCCATGCCGCGCGCGCTGACTTCATGGCTCATCCTTGGTGGGATCATTGCTGCCATTGCCGTTTTTCGCCTGCCTCTGCTTCCGGTCTTACTGGTCGCTGTACCGCTGAGTATTGTGCTGAGCTACCGGAAACACAGATCATGACAACGTTGTTCTCCCTCGCCTTCATCTTTTTACAACTTTCGTTTTTAGCCCTCGGCGGCGGTAATGCCATTATCCCTGAGTTGCAACGCCAGGTCGTCGATGTTCATCACTGGATGACCTCCCGGGAATTCAGCGAACTGTTCGCTCTCGCCCAGGCCGCGCCCGGCCCCAATATGATGATTACCTCACTGGTCGGCTGGCGCGTTGCGGGGATCGCCGGGCTGCTGGTGTCAACCGTTTGCCAGTTCATCCCCTCGTCACTGATAGTGGTGGCGTGCGTGACGTTATGGAATAAGAACACCGACGAGAAAATGAAACGCGTGTTAAACCATGCGTTAGTTCCACTGACGGTTGGCCTGGTAATCTCCGGCGGGGCGCTGGTCGCCGGTGCGGTAATACACAATGTTCTGCAATTCGCCACGATCGCCGTGTGTATTGTCCTGTTTTTGAAAACCCGTCTTTCGCCACTGATTTTGCTGGCCGCAGGCGGAATTGTCGGGCTGATCGCTGCCTTATACGGGGTGTAACGCCATCTGCCACACCGCTGTGCCCGGACTGTCACTCCCCCTTTGCGAAGGGGGAGTGTAACCTGCATGCTAGCGCTTCTTTTTTCATCAAAACCGGGCTGACTTTCCCACTCCTTATTGCCCCACGACCACGCACCATTGCCGACATTTGCACCAATTTAGCCATCAAAAAACCTTATCTTGCGGCCAAAAAGCACGAAATAACGCCTTTTAACGCCTGGCACAAAAATGGCATAGAGAAACAAACTTAACCAGTTAGTCAAAAAACAGGAGAGGCCTGGAATGAGCCAGTTGATCTATGCAGAGGAATCTGCGGTCGTACCGTTAAAACCGGCAACCGCCAGCGCACGGCCTGCCATCAGGGTAAACCAGGCCAACGTGATTTATCCGGCTGCCGACCAGCCGGTTCATGCCCTCAAAGACATTAACCTGACCATTCGCCAGGGGGAGTTTGTCTCGTTCATCGGCCCCTCCGGCTGTGGCAAAACCACATTGCTGCGCGCTATTGCCGATCTCGAACCCATCACCTCCGGCGAAGTGCTGGTTAACGATATGACGCCTTCGGAGGCGCGCCAGGCGGGGGCATACGGCTATGTCTTCCAGGCCCCTGTCCTGTTGCCATGGCGTACCGTGCTGGCCAACGTCAAACTGCCGCTGCAAATCCAGGGCGTACCGCCGGAGCGCTGCGATGAAATCGCTCGCGAGCAGCTTGCGCGCGTTGGGCTGAAAGGCTTCGAGAAAAAATATCCGTGGCAGCTTTCCGGCGGCATGCAGCAGCGCGTCTCGATTGCCCGTGCTCTGGGTTTTGAGCCCAAAATCCTGATGATGGACGAGCCCTTTGGCGCACTGGATGAACTGACGCGCGACAACCTCAACCAGCAGTTACAGCAACTGTGGTTTAACGAACAGCGTACGATGGTCTTCGTGACACACTCCATTTCTGAGGCCGTCTATCTGTCGACCAAAATTGTGGTGATGTCGCCGCGCCCGGGACGGATTGTGAAGGTGATTGACTCGCCGCTTCCCGCCGAGCGCTCGCTGGCGATTCGCGATACCCCGGCCTTTTTACAGCTCGCCGCTGACGTGCGTGAAGCGCTGGTGGAGGGACATCATGACCATTAGTCAGCGTCTGCAACGCCATGTCCTGCCCGTCGGCAGTGTGTTACTGGTGGCGTTGATCCTCTGGTATGTGCTGGCCTTCGCCCTGAATGCCTCCGGGGTGATCGACCACGTACTGACCCCGCGCGGTCCCTGGACAAGCAGTGACCTGATTGCCGCCTCCCTGAATGCCACCCGCCCGCTGCTCCCTGCGCCGCATCAGTTGATCATGGATATCTGGAACAGCATTACCCAGTGGCCGCTCACCTCGCCGCGTAACTTATTACTGCATACCTGGGTTACCGCGAGCGCCGCGTTGACCGGTTTCGCCATGGGTGTGGTGCTGGGCGTACTGCTGGCGGTGTGTATTGTCCATTCACGGACGCTTGATAAAGCACTGATGCCGTGGATTGTCGCTTCGCAGACCATTCCTGTACTGGCGATTGCCCCCATCGTGCTGATTATTCTTGGTAGCCTGGGAGTGACGGGCATGCTTCCCAAAGCGACCATTGCCATGTATCTGTGCTTTTTTCCGGTCACCATCGCCACCGTTCAGGGGCTGCGTTCACCGCAAAAAATGGAGATGGAACTGGTTCATACCTACGCCGCAAGACGTGTCGATATCTTCTGGATGGTGCGTCTGCCCTCTTCTCTGCCGTATCTCTTTCCGGCATTTCGCGTCGCCATTGCCAGTGGTCTGGTCGGCACGATGGTAGCGGAGCTGCCCACTGGCGCACAGGCCGGGCTGGGGGCCAGGCTTCTCACCGGCTCCTATTACGGCAATACCATCCAGATCTGGTCTGCGCTGGTGATGGCCTCATTATTAGGCCTGGCCTTAACCGGGCTGGTAACCCTGACCGAACGTCTGGTGATGCGCCAGCGTAAGGGGGCATGATGAAAAAAAAACCCATTCCCGGCACGCTGCTCCTGGTCGCTGCCTTCATCGTTAGCGTGCTGTCGCTGATTCAGTTAAGCGCAGAGAGCGATACCTCTAATGGACTTCGTTCTCATGCGCTCTTGCTGATTGTCAGTTCACTGCTGGCCTGTTCACAAACGGCTTTGCGTAGCGTGTTGTTCGCGGTGGCGCTCGCTGGCAGCGCACTCTGGCTTGCGCTGCTGCCGTTTAATGGCCTGAGCACCCTCGCGCTGGCGCTGCTTGCCGCCGTCAGCGTACAGCGCCTGGCGAGTGCATCGGTTCCTGCGGCTGCTGTCGCCGCACTGCTCGGCATTTGGCTGTTGTGGTTCTGGCAGATTCTGGTCACCGGGTTTGCCGTTCCTCAGGTCATCCTGCCTGCGCCACTGGATATTCTCACTGCGCTCGTCGACGGTGTCTCTCTGCTGGCGGGTGACCTGGTGCAAACGGTCCTCAAGTCGGTGCTGGTGGGTTATCTGCTGGGCTGTGGCGCAGGCGTTGGCGTAGCGCTGCTTATCGACAGACTTCCCTTTCTGCAACGCGGTCTGCTCCCTGTCGCCAGCCTGACCAGTACCGTACCGCTGGTCGGCGTCGCCCCTATCGCTGTGATGTGGTTTGGTTTCGACTGGCCGTCAAAAGCTGCCGTGGTCATTCTGGTGACCTTTTTCCCGGCGCTGGTCAGCACGCTTGCCGGGCTGAAAGCGAGTGGCAAGCTCGAACAAGAACTGATGTATTGCTACGCCGCGACGCCCCACCAGCAGTTGCGCATGCTGCGCCTGCCTGCTGCGATGCCGTTTATTTTTAGCGCTCTGAAAGTCAATGCCACCCTGGCGCTCATTACCGCCATTGTCGCTGAGTATTTTGGCTCGCCGACCGCCGGGCTTGGCTTTCGTATCTCCACAGAGTCAGCCCGGATGCATATGCCCATCGTGTGGTCAGCGATTGTGGTCTCATCGCTGGCCGGTTCGCTGATTTACACCTTGCTGGTCCGGCTCGATCGCCGCGTGAATTTCTGGCATCCCTCGATTCGCGGGATGGCAACGGAAAAGTAAAACAACATAAAAACATGATGATGCACACTAACCCGAGGAGTTATCCCATGAAGAAACGTTCCGCTTTTCGCCGGGGGTTGTTACTGGCGGCAATGTCTGTGGCTTTTACCTTTTCAGCACACGCAGCAGAGAAAGTGACGCTGCAGTTGAAATGGGTGCCACAGGCGCAATTCGCTGGCTACTACGTGGCGCAGGAAAAAGGGTTCTATAAAGAAGAAGGACTGGATGTCACGATCAAACCCGGCGGTACGGATATCTCCCCGGTTCAGGTGATTGCCGGAAAATCTGCGGATGTCATCGTCAACTGGCTGCCGGATGCGCTGGCGTCACGCGAGGCGGGCGTTCCGCTGGTTAACATTGCTCAGGTTTACGATCGCTCCGGGATGATGCTGACCTGTAAAAAATCAAGCGGCATTAAAACGCCTGCCGATTTCAAAGGTAAAACACTGGGCGTCTGGTACGGCGGCAATGAGTATCCCTTCTTCAACTGGATGAACAAACTCGGGCTGAAACCTGGCACCGATATTACCATTCTCAAACAAGGCTTTAACGTTGATCCGCTGTTGCAGGATCAGGCAGCCTGCATCTCCACCATGAACTACAACGAATACTGGCAGTTGATCGACGCAGGTTTAAAAGAAGCGGATTTGATCACCTTCCCGTATGAGGATCAGGGTGTTTCCACCCTGGAAGATGGCCTGTATGTGCTGGACTCCAGCCTGAAAGATCCGGCGTTCGTCGCCAGAATGGCGAAGTTCCTCAAAGCGTCATTTAAAGGCTGGGACTACGCGGTGAAACACCCGCAAGAGGCGGCAAAAATCGTGGTTGCGGAAGATGCTTCCGGCGCCGCTACCGAAGAAGTACAGACTCGCCAGATGGAAAACGTGGCGAAGCTGATTACTAACGCCAACACACCGAAAATTGGCTATCTCGATCCGGCAGCCTACCGCCGCACGATTGATGTTTTATTGCACAGTGGTGGTGATACCCCGGTTATCAAAAAAGATCCGGGTGACAGCGCAATGACCCATACCGTCTGGGATGCCGCGGCAAAACTGAAATAACCCTTCCCCGCCAGGGACGGCGGATTTCACTGGAGCCTGTCATGAATGAAAGCCTGCTAAGTGGTATCGAGGTCGCGCTGGAAAAAGGGCGTATTCGCCAGGATAACGAGGCAATCATCATGCCCGCCGCAGAACGGGTCTTTGCCCGTTACGGATTTCGCGGTGCCACCATGCAGCAGATTGCCGATGCCGCTGACCTGCCCAAAGCCAATCTGCATTACTACTTCGGCAGTAAACAAACCCTTTATTTGCGTGTGCTGGAGTGCATTCTTCACGACTGGCTGGCGCCGCTGGAAGGCATTTCCGCCAGTGCCGATCCCAAAACTGCGCTCGAAGAGTATGTCCGTAAAAAGATCGGCTTTAGTTTTGCCCGCCCGGAAGCCTCCCGCCTGTTCGCCAATGAGATCCTGCAAGGGGCACAGGTGGTTCATCCACTGTTAAAAACGCAGCTTCGACAACTGGTGGCGGAAAAAGCCCGCATTCTTGATGGCTGGATTGCGCTCGGTAAGCTCTCTGCGATGGACACCACCCACTTCTTTTTTACCGTCTGGTCGATGACCCAAACCTATGCGGATTTTGATATCCAGATTGCCGCTGTACTGGGAGATGACTCGCATAGCGAAACGGCACAGCAACGGGCGACAGACCATGTATTGCGTTGTGTCTGGCGGATCTGCGGTCTTGAATAAACCTTGCTGCAAAATGCAGCAATTGGCAGCGAATAGGGTGCGAAATGCACCAAAAAACAGCAATAAAAGTCAGGTCATTGTGTTAACGATCTTATGCCCTCCTGAATTTACGCGCTCTGCGGCAAAGTTGTCGCAAATGGCACGTAATTAGCATGGTTATTACGCGAAAACTTAACCATCTGGTCAGGATTCATAACACGGGGAGAGATGACCCCGCTGACAATTCAGGAGAAGCATGATGAGCAACTATTCAGGTAGCCACGCCCGGGGGATCCAGGCCGCACGGCTGACTCCCGACGCGTATGCCCGCGAGTTTGCGGACTGCGCCCCCCCGTTAACCACCACCCAGGCGGTGATTGAAGCAGAACGTTGTTATTACTGCTTTGACGCCCCCTGCTCCCGGGCCTGCCCGGCTGATATCGATGTGCCGAGCTTTATCCAGCGAATTGCCCAAAGCAACGATCGCGGCGCGGCAGAGGTTATTTTACGCGCCAATGTGCTGGGCGGGATCTGCAGCCGCGTCTGCCCTACCGAAACCTTGTGCGAGCAGGCCTGCGTGCGTAACGCGCAGGATGGTCGTCCGCTCAATATCGGTCTGCTCCAGCGCCACGCCACCGACCATTTCTTTGCTAACACCGGTAAACCTCTGTTTGTCCGCGGACCCGAAACCGGCAGACGCATTGCCGTGGTCGGTGCCGGCCCCGCCGGGCTGACTGTCGCTCACCACCTGGCAATAGCAGGCCACAACGTGGATCTCTTTGATGCCCGCAGCAATGCAGGCGGTCTTAATGAATACGGTCTCGCCCGCTACAAGGTGACCGATGATTTCGCCGCGCGGGAAGTGGCCTGGCTGCTTTCGGCAGGCGGCATTACGCTTCATGCGGATAAAACACTCGGCAAAGATTTTAGCCTTGCTCAGTTACGAGCCAGCTACGACGCGGTATTTCTCGGACTGGGGTTAGCGGGGGTTAATCAACTGGAAACGGGGGATGCAGAACCAGAAGGCGTTTGTGAAGCGGTGGATTTTATTGCTGATTTGCGCCAGTGCGCGGATCTCAGCCAGCTCCCCGTTGGCCGCAAAGTGGTGGTGATTGGCGGAGGGATGACCGCCGTCGACGCCGCTGTACAGGCGAAAAAACTCGGCGCTCAGGAGGTGACGCTGGTGTATCGCCGTGGCGAAGCGCAGATGAAAGCCTCGGAAAAAGAGCGGCAGTGGGCACAGCTTAATGGTGTGACGATACGCCTGTGGGCCGCCCCTTTACGCTTCGAGCAACACAACAATCAGCTGACGGGCGTAACGTTCAGCGTAGTGCGTGAAGGTGAAGTCAGTGATGAGATCTTCACGCTTGAAGCTGACATGGCGCTTAAAGCCATCGGCCAGACCTTCGACAGCGCCTCTGTCGGACAAACCATTTCGCTCAAACACGGGCGTATTGTCACCGACGAGTGCGGTCGCACCTCGCTGGCTGGCGTCTGGGCCGGGGGAGACTGCTGTGCGGGTGGCCTTGACCTGACGGTCGATGCCGTACGCCAGGGCAAACTCGCCGCCCGCTCTATCGCGCTGGCCCTTACTGTCTCCGACGCTGCAAACGCCACCTCATTTCAGGAGCACTCCCATGGCTAATCTGCATACCGATTTTCTTGGCATCAAAAGTCCCAATCCATTCTGGCTGGCATCCGCGCCGCCCACTGACAAAGAGTACAACGTGGAGCGTGCCTTTCAGGCGGGCTGGGGTGGCGTGGTGTGGAAAACGCTCGGGCTGGATCCACACGTGGTTAACGTCAGCGGGCCGCGCTACGGCACCCTGCTCGGGACCGACCGACGTATTCTGGGGCTGAATAATATCGAGTTGATCACCGATCGTACGCTGGCCATCAACCTTGAAGAGATTACCCGCGTTAAAAAACGCTGGCCTGACCGGGCGGTTGTGGTGTCGATCATGGTGCCCTGCGAAGAAGAGGCCTGGAAAACCATTCTGCCGCAGGTAGAAGCCACCGGGGCTGATGGTATTGAGCTTAACTTCGGCTGCCCGCATGGGATGAGCGAACGCGGAATGGGTGCGGCGGTGGGCCAGGTGCCGGAGTATATCGAAATGGTCACCCGCTGGTGCAAGCAATATTGCAGCCTGCCGGTGATTGTCAAACTGACGCCGAATATCACCGATATCCGTTATCCGGCCAGGGCGGCGAAAGCAGGCGGTGCAGATGCCGTATCGCTGATCAACACCATTAATTCGGTGATAGGCGTGGACCTCGACCAGATGTTGATGTCACCTCACACCGGCAGCCAGGGTTCACACGGCGGCTATTGCGGCCCGGCAGTGAAGCCGATTGCGCTGAATATGGTCTCGGAAATTGGCCGCGACGCCCAGACCCGTGGTTTACCGATTTCCGGCATTGGCGGCATCGCCACCTGGCGCGATGCCGCGGAGTTTATTGCACTGGGGTGCGCAACGGTGCAGGTCTGTACCGCCGCAATGGTCCACGGCTTCCAGATTGTGCGCGACATGATAAGCGGCCTGGAGAACTACATGGACCAGAAAGGGTTCCGGACCATCGAAGACTTCCGCGGCATGGCGCTGCCAAGCGTCACCGACTGGCGTTATCTCAACCTTAACCACGTGGATAAAGCGGTAATCGACCAGGCGTCGTGCATTAAGTGCGGGCGCTGCCATCTGGTCTGTGAAGACACATCGCACCAGGCGATTACCGCCATCACCGGGGATGAACGACGTTTCGAGGTACGCGAAGAGGATTGCGTCGGCTGCAACCTCTGCGCCTCGATTTGCCCGGTGGAGAACTGCATTTCACTGCGTAGTTTGCAACCCGGGGAAGTGGATAAGCGTACCGGCAAGGTTGTGACGGACCAGTACGCTAACTGGACAACGCACCCGAATAACCCGATGGCGCAACCAGCTTAGTTGATGGTGGTGCGGCCCGCCCCCCTCCCTCAAAGGTGAGGGCAAAAGAAGATAACTAACCAAAGCACTACAGGAGAAAACGAATGCGTAACCTGTTGATCAAAGGCGGTACCGTCGTCAACGCGGACCATCAGCGTCGTGCCGATGTGCTCTGTGTCGATGGCATCATCGCAGCCGTCGGCGATGCATCCCAATGGGATATTCCCGCCGGAACCGAAACCGTGGACGCGGGCGGGCTATACGTCATGCCCGGCGGCATCGACCCACACACCCATATGAATTTCCCGTTTATGGGCACCACCACGGTTGATGATTTCTACAGCGGCACCGCTGCCGCGCTGGCAGGCGGTACGACCACCATTATCGATTTCGTCATTCCCAACCCGCAACAACCGCTGATGGACGCTTACCACCAGTGGCGCGGCTGGGCAGAAAAAGCGGCGGCCGATTACAGCTTCCACGTCGCCATTACCTGGTGGGATGAAAGCGTACGTCAGGATATGGGCACGCTGGTACAACAAGAAGGCATTAATAGCTTCAAACATTTCATGGCCTATAAAAACGCCATCATGTGCGATGACGAAACCCTGATGAATAGCTTTCGCCGTTGTCTGGAACTGGGGGCGATGCCTACAGTACACGCGGAAAACGGAGAGATGGTCTACCTGTTGCAACAAGAGATGCTTAAACAGGGTATTACCGGACCGGAAGCCCACCCCCTCTCTCGTCCGCCGGAAGTGGAAGGCGAAGCCGCTAACCGCGCCATTACGGTCGCCAGCATCATGGGCGTACCGATTTACGTGGTACACGTCTCGTGCCGCGAATCCGCTGAGGCCATTGCCCGTGCGCGTGGACGCGGGCAGCGCGTTTATGGCGAAGTGCTCGCCGGGCATTTAGTGATCGATGATAGCGTCTATCGCCATCCAGACTTTGGCTTCGCTGCAGCCCATGTTATGAGCCCGCCGTTTCGCGATAAATCCCACCAGTCTGCGCTGTGGCATGGCCTGCAATCAGGCCAGTTGCATACCACAGCAACCGACCACTGCACCTTTTGCGCCAGCCAGAAAGCAGCAGGCCGCGACAATTTCAGCAAAATACCTAACGGCTGCGGCGGCGTAGAAGAGCGCATGGCAGTTATCTGGGACGCCGGGGTCAACAGTGGACGCCTGACGCCAGGTGAATTCGTGGCGATCACCTCTGCCAATACCGCCCGCCTTTTCAATATCTATCCGCGCAAAGGTTGTGTAGCACAGGGCGCTGACGCAGACCTGGTACTCTGGGACCCGGCTGGCAGCAAAACGCTATCCGCCAGCACCCACCACTCGCGTAATGATTTCAATATTTTCGAAGGCCGTACCGTCACCGGCGTACCGGCCTTCACCATCAGCCAGGGTCAGCTGGTATGGGCTGATGGTGAGTTGCGCGCCCGTGAAGGAGCCGGGCGCTATATCAAACGCCCGGCATTCGGCCCGGATTTCAGCGCAGCGGCAGCATGGGAGCGTCAGCGCGCCCCGCAGGCCGTTGCCCGCTAATCACCTGACATTGAGGAAATAATCATGAGCAGTGAAGTCGTTTCACCAGACACAAACGGCATTGATATTAGTGACCTGCGGGTTGATGGCGAGCGTTTGTGGCAATCGTTAATGGATCTCGCGCAAATTGGTGCCACACCCAAAGGCGGTGTCTGCCGTTTAACGCTGACCGACCTCGATCGTCAGGGGCGTGATTTGGTCGTCAGTTGGGGTAAAGCGGCCGGGTTGTCGGTCGAAATAGACCAAATTGGTAACGTTTTTATGCGCCGCCCCGGCCGTAACAACGCCCTGCTGCCGATTGTTGCAGGAAGCCATATTGATACCCAGCCAACAGGGGGTAAGTTCGACGGCAACTTTGGCGTGCTCTCGGCGCTGGAAGTTATTCGCACCCTCAACGAACGTGGTATTGAAACCGAAGCGCCGGTGGAGATGGTTTTCTGGACCAACGAAGAGGGCTCGCGTTTTGTGCCTGTCATGATGGGTTCCGGCGTTTTCACTGGTATTTTCCCGCTGGAAGTGGCTTACGCGGCAACCGACACCGAAGGAAAATCGGTGAAAGATGAACTGTTCAAAATTGGTTATGCGGGCGACGTTGTACCGGGTGACCACCCCATCGGCGCCTACTTTGAAGCCCATATCGAACAAGGCCCCATCCTGGAAGACCAGGACATTACCATTGGGGTTGTGCAGACTGTGCTTGGCATTCGCTGGTATGACTGTGTCGTTACGGGGATGGAATCTCACGCCGGACCTACGCCAATGGCGATGCGCAAAGATGCCCTGCAGGTTGCCACGCATATCATGCAGGAAGTGGTCAATATTGCCGGGCAGTTTGCTCCTCACGGACGGGGGACCGTAGGCATGGTGCAGGTGCATCCCAACAGTCGTAACGTCGTGCCCGGCAGTGTCAAATTTTCCATTGATTTTCGCAACATGACCGACGCCGATGTGGACAAAATGGATGCGGCACTGAAAGCGTACATTGCGCAGATCGCTGAAAAAACCGGACTGAGCATAACGCTGCAACAGGTCTCACATTATCCTGCTGCGCCTTTCCATCCGGATTGTAAAGAGGCCGTACGGCGTGCAGCCCAAAAATTAGGCTACTCTTCAATGGATATCGTCTCGGGTGCCGGACATGATGCCGTTTATATGAGTATGCTCGCACCTACCGGAATGATTTTTATTCCCTGCAAAGATGGCATCAGTCACAATGAGATAGAATATTCAGCACCGGAACAGGTCACGGCCGGGGCAAATGTCTTGTTACACGCTATGCTGGAAAAAGCCGGAGTTGTCTCTCGGTCATAATCGGGTTTCCCTCACCAAAAACCCGATTGCAGGCAATCGGGTTATTTTTTTAGCGAACTGAACATTTTTTCAGAAAACCGGCTCAATAATACCCTGTAAACGTAGATGGGATTTGACTTAAGTCCCTAAGAAGTTTACAAAAGATACTGCCTTCTGTAAGACCCATATGCGTCTTTGCCATTTTCGTCCAGGCTTTCCTTTCATCGGTAAGAGAAAATGCTGGGGGATTAACCGGTTACATACCTGTTTAACCGGGTTTTGATATCTACAGGCATCTGTATGGAGTATCCAATGTTTTCTTTTGTCGCCCGCCAGGCGATTTTTGACGAAAATATGAACACAGTCGGTTATGAGCTGTTGTTCAGAGACAGCATGACGAACCGGTTTCCCGACGTTACTCCGGAATATGCCACTGCCCAAATTATCGTAGAACAATTTCTTGGTGCGCCGCTGGGTCGCCTCAAGGAGTACAGCGCGATATTCGTTAACTTCCCCTATGAACTGCTGGTACAGGGCATGGCAGAAACCTTGCCAAAAGATCGCGTGATTGTGGAAATACTGGAAACGGCTGAACCCACCCCTCGGCTGCTTAAAACCGTAAAACAGCTTTATCAGCACGGTTTTCGTATTGCCCTGGACGATTTCGAACTTGGCAATACATGGAACGACTTTTTGCCCTATGTCAGCATCATTAAGTTTGATGTACGTATGAGCACGCCAGAAGAGATCAAAGAGTACATTGAAAGCAAAGCTGAACTGCTAAAAGGGACGGTTTTTCTGGCAGAAAAGGTCGAAACGCAGGAAGAATATGAGTGCTACCGTAACCTTGGCTGCACCCTCTTTCAGGGGCATTTTTTCAGTAAGCCGGTCATTCATGCTAATAACAAGCTTATCCAGAATCAGTCGATAACCTTAAAGTTAATGAAGGAAGTGAACACTGACTCACCGGATTTCGCCAGAATCGAAGCACTACTGAAACAGGATCTTGCACTCTCTTTTAAGCTGATGCGCTATGCACAGAACATCGTCTTCAATGCGCGAGGCATTAAAAACTTCCGCAGCCAGTCGCTCAAAGACATCATCTTTTATCTTGGCGCCAATGAGCTACGCCGCTTCGTCCTGGTGGCCTGCTTAACCTCGGTAAATGTCGGCAAAACTGATGAAATTTACCACCGTTGCCTGATCCGCGGAAAATTCTGCGAGCTGGCCGCCGCACGTTCCATAAGCCGCCATTCATCGGATGATGCCTTTATCGTGGGCCTGTTCTCACAGCTGGACGATATCTTCGAAATGCCAATGGCGGATTTGATTGGTCAGATTGACGTCTCAACCAATGTGATGATGGCGCTCAGAGAGAAACGCGGCCCGCTCTATCCTTATTTGCATCTGGCACAGCTGTATGAAAATCACAAATGGGAAGACGTCAGCGCACTGGGCCATCGGCTCGGCTTCAACCGCAGCGTGGTGGCTGAATTGATCACTACGGCGACACAATGGGCAGACGATATCCCAACTGGCGTTGCCAGCTAAATCCCGTCGGGTTTTTATATGGCGCACATTGTGACTCGTTCTACAAACCCGCGTCTTCCCACCACACAACGCTCGCTTTTATTTTATTAAAGGAAAAATCTGCCTGAACCACTCACGCTAGTGGTTCAATATGCTATTCGCTCTGTTTTTGCTTCCTAATTATTACAGGATTCGTTATTCTTTAGTACCCAATGAAATATATTTATCACATCAATACATTTAAACATAATATAAATCAAACTTATCCCTCCCCTTAACCGTTAACACAAAAAAAACAATTCGAATTAAAACCCATTAATTAGTTAAAAAACAGTATAATTATTTTAGTATAAAAAGTTGAAAATTTTGTGAGTTCAGGCACGCTTTAAATTGATGTGACCATACAGAATTTCTCAAGTTACAATATCAATAAAATTTTACACTAGAATTTATTATGAAATTAGCATTCCAGCTTGCGTCTATGGTTTAATGAAATAAAGTTGATTAACGAACGATAAAATCAATAACATTCCCCTCATCAGCAAGACAGAGAAGAATTATGATTAAGCAGGCAGGAGCGCCAGTCAGTCTTAATCAGCCCTTCCAGGACGAGAAGGAAGATTAAGGACAATGGTCAAACTAACAGTGTATGGATATCGTCTTGGCGAACGCAACGAAGTTGAGTTCCTGCCGTTCAAAAGATGTTTACTGCTTCCTGAAACACCGGGGAAAGCGGTTGAATACCTTAGGCCGACCATGGCCAACCTGTTGGAATACCTGCTGACACATGCTGTCGGAGAAATTGTCTCGGATAAAACCCTGCAAATTCAGGTCTGGGAAAATAACGGTCTGAGCTGTTCAAGCCAGCGATTATGGCAAGTAATGAAGAATCTGAAAAACAAGCTGGCTCTTGTCGGTTTGCCAGATAATTTCATCATACGTGTTACCGGCAAAGGTTACATGATCGCTGGTGAGATGGTGATGGAGTTGTATTGTAAGCGCAAACAACTTCCTGTAAATATTGCGAAATATTGAAATACGCAGGAGCAATTTAACCACCCATGGGTGAAGTGTTTTAACAAGAATATATAAACCAGGATAACATTCACCATCGCAATAAAAAATAAAAACAAATAATCATGGTGAATAATATTTATGGAACTAACTATCCTGAACAAATAATTCAGATAAGCAGTTGCCATAAGAGGGTTACAACTGAAAAATAATCTCCTGAACATCCATGAGGAAACAGGAAATCATTAGCACTTGTGGAACAGGCTGCTAATTATCAACAACAATGTTGTTAGTTCATATCAAAGGGAATATTTATGAAAAAAATACTTTTAGCAGTATCTATTGCATCTGCGCTGTCACTGTCTAACGTGGCACTGGCAGATAGCTCTGGCACCATCGATTTTAATGGTGAAATTACTGACGCTACCTGTGATGTCGTACTGAATGGCGGCTCCAGTGCCAACGGCACAGTAACACTGCCTACCATCTCTAAAACTTTGCTCTCTGCAGCTGCGGGTACAACCAAAACCGCGGGCCAAACCAAGTTTACGCTTGATGCCAAAAACTGTGTGTTAGGCACCTCAGGTAAAACAAAAGTTCAGGCGTTCTTTAAATCATCCGCTGCAAATGTTGATACCACTAACGGCTTTCTGCTTAACAAAACGGGTACGGCAAAAGATGTTCAGTTGCGTTTAAGTTACTTCAATACGGGTAACGTCATTGATGTAAACAGCAACGCGCTGGTAACAGGTAGCGCAGAGTTTATCGCCATTACGAGCGGCAATACTGCAACCATGCCTTTCACCGTTGAATACATCACCAGTAACAATGGTACAGGCACCGATGCACTGGCTTCAGGTACAGTTAAAAGCCAGGTTGAGTACGAACTGCAATACGATTAATCACTGCATGTGAGGAGCGATTTTCGCTCCTCCCTTTTTCTTAAGGAACTGGGTATGTCTTATTACGCCAAAACAGTAATGGTTGCCATAGGGGCAATAATTTTCTCCGGATTCAGCACCATTGCTCAGGGAAGCGTGGTTGTTAACAGTACGCGCGTAATTTACCAGGCCAGTAAAAAAGAGGTTACGGTTAATTTAACCAATCAGAACAGCGCCCCGGTATTAATTCAGAACTGGATTGAAACAGACAGTGCTCAAAGGGAGTCTGCCAGTAAAAATGTACCATTTATCTTAACGCCGCCCATCAACCGAGTGGATGCAGGTAAAGGACAAACCTTGCGCATTAGCTACCTTGGCAGCCCTGCCTTACCGCAGGACCGGGAATCTGTATTCTGGTTAAATATCCTGGAAGTACCGGCCAAAGCTAAAGACGTTAACGAAGACCAAAGCAAACTGAATATCGCCTTTCGTACACGAATTAAATTATTTTACCGGCCAAATGATCTTCCTGGCACAGCAACACAGGCAATGGAGAATCTTCATTGGTCCATTAAAGGCAATGGTGTCAATGTAACGAACTCTTCAAAATATTATGTTTCGCTTTTTGACGTCACTTATAAATCCGGTGGTAAAAAATATGATACCAAAGGATTTATGATTGCCCCTGGCGCAACGGAGTTTTATCAGTTCAAAGGTATTGCCGTAACTAATATAAATGACCTGAGTTATTCCGCTGTCAATGATTATGGTGCCAACGTGCAATATAAAGCCAAACCTTAAGGTTAGATTACCTTATCAAACAATAAAAGCCATTCACACGATAACAATTACGGCTTTTGTTTTTCAGGGAAAGATACCACTTTTCAGGAGTAATTATGGAAAGATCGACAATTCATCATCAATGTGCGGGGCTTAAAAGCCGATTATCGCCACTCGCGTTGATGGTGATGATGGTATTTCCAGTCATAGCTGCGGAAGAAACAGACGATAAATCGCGTGAGTACGCACGAAATGTAGTGGAATTCGAATCTGACTTATTGCGTCTGGATGACAGCAGTAAAGTTGACCTTAGCCGGTTCAGCTATGGCTCCAGCGCCTCTCCGGGTACATACCGGGTCAATGTATTTGTTAACGGCGAAGAAGTTGCCCAGCAAGAGGTTGAATTCAAGGCGGGTGACAATCGCCTGGTCTACCCTTGCCTGACGCCACGTCTGATTCAGTTAATTAACTTCAATGAAGATAAGCTCCCTTCCGAGGTGAGACAGGCATTAAGCACACCCGCTACCTGTAGTAACCTGGTGTCGATAATTCCGGAAGCCAAATTCGAATTCGACAGCAGTGACCAGCAACTGAATATCGAAGTGCCACAGATCTACGTGCAACGCACGGCGCGCGGAGCAGTACGGCCTGATTTATGGGACAGTGGCATACCAGCATTAATGCTTGGTTATTATGTTAATGGCTATGACTCACAGTACAGCGGCGGGGGGGATTCTCGCTCACTGTATGCGTCACTGAATGCCGGTCTGAATATCGGTGCCTGGTATTTCCGTCATAACGGTTCCTATAACTGGCAAAAAGATAATGGTGGGGAATACAACACCACCAATACTTATGTACAGCGTGATATTGCCCCCATTCTTGGGCGGATTATCCTCGGTGAATACAATACCTCGGGACAGATGTTTAACTCGGTACCGTTTGTCGGGGCGCAGGTTTCCAGCGACGAGCGCATGTTGCCCGAATCGCAACGTGGTTATGCACCAGATATTCGCGGTATTGCCAAAACCAACGCTAAAGTAACGATCAAACAGCTTGGCAATATCATTTATGAAACCACGGTTCCGCCAGGCGCTTTTCTGATTAACGATCTCTACCCTGCAGGATATGGGGGCGACCTGGAGGTCATTATTCAGGAAGCCGATGGGACAACACAGCAATATACTATCGCTTACGCATCCGTTGCCAATTTACTTCGTCCGGATACTCAGCGCTATAGCGTGACCGCAGGTAAAATCCGTAATACCGGCATTTCCGATGAGCCGATGATTTATGAAGCCACTTATATGCGCGGCTTAAGTAATATTTTCACTGGCTATGGCGGTGTGCAGGTCAGCGAAAATTACCAGGCCTACCAGTTAGGTCTCGGCACCGGTAGCCGGCTTGGTGCAATTGCCATTGATGCAACACAGTCAACAAGTAAGCTGGGTAACAAAGCCGGTGGAACGAAATCCGGCCAGAGTTACCGTATCACCTACAGTAAACTTATTGATGAAACCAACAGTAACATTACCCTCGCGGCATATCGCTATTCGACTGCGGGTTATATGGATCTGCTGACCGCACTGCAAACCCGTGATGCTGCTCAACACGGCTATGATCCAAACAATATCTGGCGTTCGAAAAATCGCTTTACCGTTAGCATCAACCAGGGATTGCCAGAATCATGGGGTAGTATTTACCTCAGTGCTACCCTGGAAAACTACTGGAACAGCGGGCAGGGCTATAACAAGCAATACCAGATGGGCTATTCCAACAACTGGAAGCGGATGAATTACAGTGTGAACGTAAGTCGCAGCCAGGCTTCGAATGGCCATGAACAAACCAACTGGTATCTGAACTTATCATTTCCGCTGTGGGATGCATGGGATTCCCATGCGCCTTATATGAGTCTGCGCTACAACCAGGACAATAACGGTGGGAAAGGTGAACAGGCAATGCTCTCCGGAACACTGGGCGAGCAAAATCAGTATAACTACAACCTGAGTGGTAGCCACGATTCACATAGCGGCACCTCTGCGAATATTGGTGCGGGCTGGACCAGTAGCATCGCAACAGTCAATGGCGGCTACAGTACAGGTAAAAATTACCATAGCACCTCGTTGGGCTTAAGCGGAGCACTGGTAGCGCATTCGGGCGGCGTCACGTTCACGCCTTATAACAGCGATACCTATGCGCTGGTTGAGGCAAAAGACGCCAAAGGTGCAAAAATTTCTGGCTATGCGGGAACGTCGGTCGACAGCTTTGGTTACGCACTTTTCCCATCGCTATCACCTTATCAGATGAACAGCGTATCCATTAACCCGGAAGGTTCTTCAATGGACGTGGAGTTTGAAAACACCGCTCAGAAAATTGCACCACGTTCGGGTGCGGTTGTAAAAGTGAAGTTCAATACCAACAAAGGTTCACCGGTACTGATTTCCTCTTCATTTGCCGGAGAGAACTTGCCATTCGGCGCAGATGTTCTTGATGAAAGCAACGCATCAGTAGGCATCGTCAACCAGGCCGGGTCTATTTACGCCCGCGTGAGGGAAGACAAAGGTTCACTGTTGGTTAAATGGGGTAGTGATAAAGGTTCAAGTTGTAAAGTGAACTATATGCTGGCTCCAGGGAAGAACGACGGCCGGACCAGCCACATTCAGCAATTTACAAGTCCGTGCCTGCCGGTTCAGGGACCTGTAAGTAGTAGTCCGCGAGCCGAAATGGCAAGTACGCACTAGCTGAAAACCTGACATTAGTTTCCGAAATGCATCCAAAGCGCTGAGTAATGGATGCATTTTTATTTATAAACAAAGAGTTATTTCTCACCCAAATCTCCCATTAATTTATATAACCTCAAGCTATATAAACAGGTAAAATTTTACTGTATTTTTTATAGCAATCTTATTTGTAAAGAACTCCTTCCCTGTCTAATTTTATCTGGCAAAACAAAACACTCCCGACACTCGCGGGAAAGTAATCAGCCTCTTTTTCACAGGTACATTTGTTGATGAGCGTTCATGAAATGGATATCGATACCGAATCCCCCGTAGCCCCTCATCTGGACGCTAAAACTAGCGAGCAGCAGGTTCTGGCCGGGATCCGCACAGCGTTGTCGGCCCGCAAATCGATGGTAACCAATAAGGACATCATTCTGGAGTTGCAGGTAAAGCTGGAAACTGAAAAGGACCTTGCAAAACTGGATTTGTACAGAAGTACGCTTGAACGCGTGGTTCATGCCACGCCGGATGATATCTAATCTCTGCGTCTCGTTTCCTCCGCCTGCGGGTGGAGGTTTTTTCTCTTAATCTTCTCTCGCCGCAGATACAATCCCTCAATATTTATAAGCTTTTTCTCCTCTCAGCCATTATCCATGAAAAATATTTATACATATGGCTTTTATAATCACGCTATTTATTTTTAATAGGCTTTTGTAACGAATGGCCATATGGTCTCCCCTTCTGAAGCCATGGATTTATCTTCAGAAGGGGTATTTTTTGAACCGGTGCTCACCATCGGATCACGCGACATTCATGTCCGCAACAACCACCCGGTTACGACCCTGTTTTTTCGCTGCATAGAGCGCAGTATCGGCTTTACCAATCAGCGCGCTGGCAATCATATGTTGCGGCTTGTCCTCTGAAAAGATGCTCTCGCAATCAAGCGTTGCCACACCAATGCTGATAGTTAAGAAACCCATCGGGCTTGCGGCATGCGGCAATTTCAGCGCATTGATTTGCTTGCGCAGACGCTCAGCAATCGATAACGCAGCCGACTTATTGGTATCCGGTAATATCGCCAGAAACTCTTCGCCACCATAGCGGCTGACATTAGCATCCGGGTGAACCAGCGAAGTGACCAACGCCTTCGCAACGATTTGCAGGCATTCATCCCCCGCCTGATGACCCTGGCTATCGTTATAAAGTTTAAAAAAGTCGATATCGACCAGGCAGATAGAGAGCGGAAAATGGCCATGATAAGAACGCGTGACCTCGGTCAGCAGGCACTCATCCATATATCGACGATTAAACAATCCGGTCAGATGATCGTGTTGCGCATGACGTTGCAAAACCTGGTTCGCGCCGGCCAGTTTTTGTTCTGCCTGCCGACGTGCGGTGATATCCACCCAGGTGATTGATAACCCCACAACATTACTGCTCGCATCCGTCACCGCAATAGACTGCGCATCGTAGCAGCGGTCATGCCAAATCATTTCCCGACGAGGGATGGCTTCCCCCATGTCCGCCAGCGCAAAGTCTTCTTCAAAGAGATGCCAGAATTCAGGCATATGCTGGGAAAGATAGCTCTCCGTAAGCTCATGCCCATCATGGGTGAGCAGGTGGTTCATTGCTTTATTTGACATGACGAGCCGGCCAGAACGGTCAATCATGCACAACGCCACGGGGGTGGTGTCATAGATCGTTTCCAGTTGCAGAACACGTTCGCCGAGAGTGGAAATGTTGCGGTCCACACCACGGTAGCCTCGTAGTTCACCGTGTTCGTCGAAAAGGGGAACGCCGCTGGTTTCCAGTACAACAATGCGCCCGTCGGCACGCCTGTTACGATTCACCAGACCTGAAAACGCTCTTTTCTCTTGCACGATCTCCATAAAGGCACGACCAACACGTTCAGCTTCGCCGGGAGGCATAAAATCGAACGGCGTTTTACCAATCACCTCACCCGGCGGATAGCCGAGCAAGCTGGTGACCACATCGGAGGCCCAGGTATAACGTCCTTGCGCATCCACTTCCCATACCCAATCCGAATTTTGATTTAATAAATCATACAGATGCTGCACATCCACATCCTGGAGAGGCAACGGCTTTTTTTTATCATTCATGAATGTTTTCCGCATGTCCCAAAACCGCCCGGACAGCAAAGGCAAAGTGGTGTTGACGCCTGACTACACGTTTCAGCGAAGCGCTGAATTATCTATTATTGATACAGTAAATGTTAACGTTTTACTAATTCACTGTAACGATAACAACGCAGAAAAAGCTGAAATACGCCCGTTCATCATATCCCCCTTCGACCTCCTTCAGACTGATGTAAAGCATTCGCTAAAAAAATAGAATGACATAGCCTGTCAGCGCCCTGTGCATAATGGCTCAACTGCATGAAATTTTTGACTGCCCATTGGATGGAGTATGCAATGACTGTTACAGCAGAACAACGAGAACAAATACTGGCGGATTTTCACAGCAAATGGCCCCTTTCCGCCCTGCAAGACCTGACGCTGGAACAGTACATTTGTCTTGGTGATAAAAATACTCTGGCCTACTGGCTGGAGTTTGGTGAAGGTCGTTTTCTGGGGTCTATTAAAGGCGGTGATGCCTCGAAATTTGGCATATACGAGCGCAAAGCTCAGGCCAAAGGCGAGCGTGGCTTTATCTCATCTGATAACCGCTATTCCTGGAAAAATAAGTATGGCCACACGGCGCAAGAAGCCTTCTCGACAATCAAAGCACACATCCTGACCATCGTTCAGGCAGCCAGGATGGGCGACACGGAAACTATCGAAAAACTGGATTTTGAAGTTGCCTTAAAATGGAAGCTCGCTTTTCTCTATCAGAATCATGACGATCCTTGCGTATTGTCAATTTACAAACTGCAGGCATTACAGAGCTTACTCCCCGGAAACCGGTACCTTACACACGCTGACGCTTATCGCAAACTGCTTGCTGAACGAGGCAACAAACCGCTGATTCAATACGGCCTGGATCTGTGGAAAGAGAGTGAAACGGACAGGGATGATGACCGCCCGCAAAGTCTGGATGATATTACCGATGATGAGAGCGAGCGCGTTATCGACCGCCCCGTCGCCGCATTAAACCAGATCCTCTATGGCCCTCCGGGAACCGGTAAGACCTGGAACACGGTGAACCATGCACTGGCGATTCTCGATCCTGTGTTTCTCGATGCCCATCGCGACGAGCGTCACCTGCTCAAAGCGCGTTTTGATGAGCTGGCAAATGAGGGATGTATTGATTTTGTCACCTTTCACCAAAGTTTTAGCTACGAAGATTTTGTCGAAGGCATTCGTGCGGACATTGCAGGTAACGGCGCCGGATTGCAGTACCGTATTGAGGATGGCATTTTTAAAAAGGCCTGTCTCCGGGCGCAAACGCTCCCTGCACAACCTCATGTCCTGATTATCGATGAAATCAACCGGGGAAACATTTCCCGCATCTTTGGTGAACTCATCACCCTGATTGAGCCCTCCAAACGTCAGGGACAAAGCGAAGCGTTAGGCGTCACTCTGCCCTACTCGAAGAAACGTTTTAGCGTGCCAGGCAACCTGTATATCATCGGCACCATGAATACCGCCGACCGTTCGCTGTCCGGGCTGGATATAGCCCTGCGCCGCCGATTTACCTTCATTGAAATGCTCCCACAACCGCAACTACTGGATGAGGTTGTTATTCACCATGAAGAGGGAAACATTCACGCAGGCAAGCTGCTGCGCGTCATCAACCAGCGCATTGAAGTCTTGCTGGATCGTGACCACTGCCTGGGGCATGCGTATTTTATGCCTCTGTTGGTCACACCCACTTTGCCAATGCTGGCATCGATCTTCAAAAACCAGGTCCTTCCGTTGTTACAGGAGTACTTTTTTGAAGACTGGCAACGCATTAACTGGGTGCTGAACGGTCATCATCCCGACAACATCACGCCACGCTTTATCTGCCCGCCTTCCGGCAGCCAGTCACTGGAAAAACTGTTTGGAAAAGAGGTTGCCGCGGAACTCACTGACAGACGCTGGCAGTTTAACGATGCGGCCTTTATGTGCCTGGAGAGTTATCGTCTGATTCTCCGGGAGGCCGAGTGAAGCAAAAGTGGATAACGGTTCGCGAGCATGCGCGCCTGACCACCTCGGATGTGCAGGACACCCTCGATCGCGCGCAAATTAGTGCCAGCGCCTTCGACTGGCTGTGTCAATTGCAGGCCGGGGTCAGTAAGCAAGGCGCCAGACTGGTGGAAGTGGAAGATCGCCGCTGGCTCCGGCTGGATGGCTATGTCGGCATTATTCATACCCCGTGTGGCACGGATATTGAAATTTTGCCCAAGCATTTTAACGAGGAAGACTCACCACAAAGCAGTCGGGCGCTGCTGTGCAAGCTTATCGCCTCTGCGCTCGATCTGCCCTATCGGGAAACCGGGTCGGCAGATCTGCAACTGTTTCGTTTTCCACTCACCGAGTGGATCATGCGCCAGTTTTTACTTGCTCTTGACCGGCTACTCAAACGTGGATTGCGATTTGATTACCAGATGGTTGAGGAAGAACAGCCGTATCTGCGGGGCCAACTGGATATGGCCAGACAGATGCGACAGCCTCCAGGACGTGAGCACCGCTTTCATCAGCGCCACGCCCTGTTTTTACCGGACCGACCGGAAAACCGTCTGCTGCGTCTGGCACTGGATAAAGTGTGCCAGCATGCCAGGGAAGCCGACAACTGGCGGCTGGGGCATGAACTACGCGTCATCATGCATGAGATTCCGCCCAGCCGACAGGTGCGACTCGATTTCTGCAACTGGCGTAATGACCGCCTGCTCGCCCATTACCAGCCCGTCCGTCCGTGGTGCGAGCTGATACTTGGCGAGCATATGCCGCTGGCGATTCAGGGGCGGTCGAAGGGAATCAGCCTGCTCTTTCCAATGGAACGACTGTTTGAACAGCATGTTGCGCGCTCGCTCAAACAACAACTTCCCCCCAGCGCACATCTGCGTTCCCAGGTGGCGAGTAGATACCTCTGTACCCATGACGGCGACGATATGTTCAGGCTGAAACCTGACTTGTTACTTGAGCACGATGGAGAGAAATGGCTGCTGGATACCAAATGGAAGCGTCTGGATGGCGGAGCACGCGACAATAAATATGACCTTGCACAGCAGGATTTCTATCAGATGCTGGCCTACGGGCATAAATACCTCAACGGCAAGGGGGAAATGGTGCTGATTTACCCTAAAACACTGGATTTCTCCGCCCCGTTAAAGCCCTTTGTCTTCTCACCTGAACTGATACTCCATGTCTGGCCATACGATCTGGAGAGCGACAAACTCGTGGCTTCGGCGGTCCATTCACTGCCGCTCCTTATCACGCCGAATGGCAGTCTCGCCCTGATAAATAACGGCGCTGAGACAACAAAGGTTGATGCGGCCGAGGGGACAGCTTAAGTACTCACTTGCCCTGATACGCATGCGAGGGGCTATTCGCCCCCCGGTTTATTTATTCGGCTTCTGTGAGACATTTCGCCCCGCCCCGGCCTCAAGGCGAGTCATGTCATACAGTCCGACAACCGTGATAAGCGCAATAATCACAAACCCCAGCTTAAAGGCCATCCCCTGAATATCATCGTATCCCAGCTGGTCGGTGATGAGTGCGCCGGCACGAATACTTAGCGCGCCCAGCGTTACCCCGAGGCCATTAGCCAGTTGCAGCGAGGTACTAAAAAGCGTATTCGCAGAGCTCATCTCCGTCTGTGGCACCTCGGCAAATGCCAGCGAACTGATCCCGGTAAACTGCATTGAGCGGCTCAGTCCTCCGATAAATAACAGCGTGAGGGTAAGCATGTGCGGTGAGCTCGGCGCTAAAAAGGCGCAGAAAAACAGTGACAGTACGCAGACAATCCCGTTGCCAATCAGTAGCTTTTTAAAACCAAAACGGCGAATCAGCGGCGTCGTAGCAGGTTTCATTGCCAGATTACCGGCAAATACCGCCAGCACCAGCGACCCGGACTCAAACGCGCTCATCCCAAACCCTACCTGAAACATCAGGGGCAACATAAACGGCGCGGAGCTAATAGTGGCGCGCAGAATAAACCCGCCGCGCATAGTAATGCGAAAGGAAGGCACTGACAGCGAACTCAGGCCGATCAATGGCGCACGAGCACAACGCAAATGATAAATACTCCACGCCAGCGCCAGCAGCCCAATGACGAGCGTCACGGCGGCGCTGACTATACTCACATGCTGCTGACTCAACATCTCAAGCCCTGCCACCAGGCATAGCATGGTAAGCCCGGTTGCAATAAAACCGACCACATCGAACGGGCGTTTTTCGTCAGCGGACAGCCCCGGCATCATCCTGAGGGCCAGAACAATCGCCACCAGGCCCAGCGGCACATTGAGAAAAAAGATCCAGTGCCAGCTCGCATACGTAGTAATAAAGCCACCCAGCGGCGGGCCAATAATTGGCGCGACCAGTGCGGGCCAGGTCAACGTAGCGATGGCTTTAATCAATTGTTCTTTTGGCGTGGTTCGCAAGACGACAAGACGCCCCACCGGCACCATCATGGCGCCGCCCACCCCTTGCAGGACGCGCATCAGCACAAATCCGGTGACATTATTTGTCAGGCCGCAAAACAGAGACGCCACGGTGAAAATTAACAACGCCAGGCTAAAAACCGTCCGCGCGCCAAAACGTTCCGCGACCCAGCCGCTGGCCGGAATCAGCATCGCCAGCGTCAGCAAATAGGCACTAATACCGATATTCAAATCGATGGCAGAAACGCCAAAGGCTTTCGCCATGTCCGGCAGGGCAGTCGCAATGACCGTGCCATCCAGAAACTCCATAAAAAACGCGCTGGCAACCAGCAACGCCAACCCGGAAATTCGCCCGGAACCGCTCACGTTTTCCCGTGGCGTTTGCGTCCGGGTTGTCTCAGAGGAGGCCATAACGTACCCTCAGCATAGATGACATCTCCTGCCGGGGAGATGTCTGACAAGAATGGAAAAGTTGTTATACCAAAAATACCTGACATCGGGTAATTCAATTTCCTCCTGATTGTCCGTAGATTGATATTTTGCAATTTATCGCAGTCCGTCCTCGTCGGTATGGACCTTGTCGCCACTTCTCGCCGCTCTCTTCTGGCGCAAGCTGACAAAAATGTCAGTAAAATGTCAGCCAGCTGTTGGCAAGAACACGATAAAATCGCTTTCATCATCACATTTGTCCGTCGTGACAAAGGAAGAGCTGCCATGCGACTTCTGCTGGTTGAAGATGAGGAAAAAACCTCGTCATATATCTATCGTGCGCTCAGCGAACTGGGTTTTACCGTTGACGTCGCCGCCAGCGGTACCGAAGGATTGCATCTGGCGGTTGAATTTGACTATGACGCCATCATCCTCGACGTCATGTTGCCAGGCCTTGACGGTTACAGCGTATTAAAAGGGCTACGCGCCAGTAAAAATACACCAGTGCTGATGCTTTCTGCCCGTGGTTCCGTCGATGAACGGGTTAAAGGGCTACGCCAGGGGGCGGATGATTATCTGCCCAAACCGTTTTCCCTCATTGAGCTGGTCGCCCGCATTCAGGCATTGCTGCGTCGTCGCTCCAGCGATGGTGCCGACACCACGCAGTTGCAGATCCACGACTTACATCTCGACCTGCTGGCCCGCCGCGTTACACGCGCCGGAGACCGCCTTGAACTGACGGCCAAAGAGTTTGCCCTGCTGAGCCTGCTCGCCCGCCATAAAGGTGAAATCCTCTCCAAAATGATGATTGCGGAACAGGTGTGGGATATGAATTTTGATAGTGATGCTAATGTGGTGGAGGTGGCGATAAAACGCCTGCGAGCCAAAGTAGATGCCCCCTACCCCGTTAAACTGCTGCATACCGTCCGGGGCATGGGATATGTCCTTGAAACTCGGCCCGAGAGCCCCGCTAAATAGAGTCAGTCTATGCTCAAACGTTCGATTTCAGGACGCCTTGCATTAATGTTTGCCCTCGCCTCAGTACTGATCGTCTCAGCGATTGGTTTTCTGCTGCGCAGTACCCTGCATGAATCCTTGCAAAAACAGATGTACAACGAGCTGCTGTTCAGAGAGTCCCTGATGGAGCCGTGGCTACTTTCCCGCACCACCCTGCACAGTTGGCAAATGTTACCCACTAAGCTCGCCGACATGGCCACTGCGGAAGGCGGGCGCGTCAAATACTGGGTTCTCAGTGATGATCCCCGCTTTCAGGTGGGGGGTGAGCCACCGCAAGGGGTCAACTGGTCGACGCTTGCCGACGGATTTAGCGAAGCGCCGGGGGCCACAAAAGAGTCCTGTTCACTCTTTATCCTCGTTAAGTTAATTCCGGCAAGCGGCGAACGCCCGGCAATTCGCTATGTGATTGCTATTGATTCCACCCCTTATATGGGCACGCTGGAGGAGTTCACCCGCACGCTGTTACTGATTACCGCCCTCGGGGTGATGCTGGTTGCCGTGCTGGGTTTTATGATTGCGAGGTTTGGTATGCGTCCGGTGAATACCATGAGCGAACAGGCGCACAAACTTGCCCCTGGCGATCACGGTCAGCGCCTCGATACCACAACCCTTCCCGATGAACTGCAAACGCTGGCGGAAGCTTTCAACGGCGTGCTGGAACGGCAAGAAGTGGCCTGGCGGCAACTGGAAAGTTTCAACGCTGACGTCGCCCACGAGCTGCGCACGCCGCTGACTAACCTGATAGGTCAGACACAGTTGGGGTTATCCCGCGAACGCTCCATCAGTGAGCTGGAAGATTTACTGGAATCCAATCTGGAAGAGCTGGCGCGTATGACATCGATTGTCAATGACATGCTGTTTCTGTCCCACGCACAGGCCGGGGAACATGCCACCCAGCTTACCGAAGTCTCGCTACGTGAGGAGGCATGGAAGACTGCCGATTATGTCGAACCCTCATTTGCCGGGAAAAACCTCGCCGTCAATGTACAAGGCGATGTTATTGCCTGTATCGACCGTCGACTCTTCCACCGTTCACTGGCAAACCTTCTGGAAAACGGGGCTCGCCATGCGAAGCCGAATACCGCCATAACCGTTTCCATTCGCCAGCGGCATGAGCATGCGATCATTGCCGTCGCCAATGTCGGTGAGCCGATCGCCGCAGAGCATCTGGATCGCCTGTTTGAGCGGTTTTACCGTATCGACTCGTCACGCACGCGCAGCGATACACATCATGGTCTGGGGTTATCCATTGTTCGCGCAGTCGCGCTGATGCATCGTGGAGATGTGTTTGTTCGTAGTGAAAACGGCATCAATACATTTGGTCTGTCACTGGCGATCGGTAAAACAGATGCACATGGACATACTGCCGCGGGTGACCAATCGGCGACCGATGAGCAGACACAATTCAAAAATGCCTGAACAGAAAGAAAACAGGAGGCTAAACCTCCTGTTTTTCGGTTTATTTGTAGATTACCGCCACGCCGTGCATCTGGTTTTCGCCACCGGCCGCTACGATGCGGTAGGCACCAGCCCCCGCCTCCTCCGCTTTTTGGGCCAGCTCTTCATGCAAATCTGACAGCGTGGTCGCGCCCGACGCCGAGACCGACCCCATTTTTTGCAGACCGCTACCGGATTCTACGGGCACCGCCGCCAGCGCACCGGCAGAAAACAGGCCAACAATCATTGCGGTTATAATGCCTTTCGTCATCTTCATATATTTACCTCATAAAGAGAAAAGTCAGGAATATCCGCTGACATGAATCAGTTTAGAAAGCCTGGCTGTCATTATGCTGACGCATAAATAACAGACGTGTCAGATAACAAAAATATACATTTATTTTAATTTATCCTCTAAATATTCTTATTAGCCAGCCTGTTCCCCAAACTTTCAAATACGAAGTAAACAAAAATGATAAGCCAGTATTTCAGCAAGTTAATCAACAGCCCGTCTAACCTCGCCGCCAGCCACCTTGTTCACAAACCTGTCAGGAATGTCATTTTCACGTCACGCTAACGACAGCTACGATGACGTAAACTCCGCTTTCAGTGGTAATACATCGGGCAATTATGTTGCGCATTATTCGGCACACCAAAATAGACACAGCGCATTCATATTTAGCAAAGAGGGGCATATATTATGGCCATGCAAAAATCGGTTATCCTCGATATTCAGACATGGATTGATAATAATATTGACAAACCTTTACGGATTAATGATGTTGCCCATCGGGCAGGTTATTCCAAATGGCATTTACAGCGCCTCTTTCATCAGATTATCGATATTCCGTTAGGTGTTTATATTCGCAATAAAAAACTGGAAGGCGCCGCCCACGACCTGAGTGCGACAAAAGAGTCGATTATCACCATCTCGACGCGCTACGGCTTCGATTCCCAGCAAACCTTTACCCGGGTGTTTACCCGAAAATACAGTATGCCGCCGGGCGCATGGCGTCGACAGCATCAGTCGAATGAGGGGTAGCTTCTTCGACCATGCTCCCTCCTCTTTCCAACGGAGCGAGGCCGCACTGCCGCTATGTCCGGCGTCACGTAGCCCGGGTACGGTGCGTTAAACACCGCATCCGGGCATTGTCCGCGTCGCTCACAGGGACTATGCGGCGACGGTACGGAAGACGCTCATCAGCGTTACCAGATGCTGCGCCTGATCGCGCAGATCTTCCGCCGCAGTACTTGATGCTCCTACCAGCGCCGCGTTTTGCTGAGTCACCTTATCCAGTTGGTTAATGGCTTCATTCACCTGCCCGACGCCTGACTCCTGCTCACGCGTCGTCACGCCAATCTCGTCGATCATCCCGGCCACATGGTGCGACTGCCGTACCAGCTCGCCAATGGTCGCGCCCGCATGGTTCACCAGCGCCGTGCCGTTATCCACACGCTCGATACTGTCCATAATCAGCGCCTTAATTTCTTTTGCCGCAGACGCCGAACGCTGAGCCAGCGAACGTACCTCACCCGCCACCACCGCGAAACCGCGCCCCTGCTCCCCTGCCCGTGCGGCCTCTACCGCTGCGTTCAGCGCCAGGATATTGGTCTGGAAGGTGATACCATCAATCACCGCAATGATCTCGCTGATTTTGCGTGAACTTTGGCTAATCTCATCCATCGTACGTACGATGTTCTCAATCGCCTCGCCCCCTTTCGCGGCAATTTCACTGGCCGTTGCCGCCTGCTGATTGGTAACCCGCACCGTATCCGCGTTCTGGCGAATCGCCTGGCCGATTTGTTCCATCGAGGCTGCCGTCTGCTGCAAACTGGCGGCCTGCTGCTCGGTACGCTGGCTGAGATCGGTGCTTCCTTCCGCCACACCATTTGCCCCAGCTGAAATTGATTCACTGCTCTCCCGCACCTGATTGACGATACCGCTCAGGCTTTGTCGCATCTCATCCATCCCCGCCAGTAAACTGGTTCTGTCATCTGGGGCAAGGGTAATTCGGGTGGCCAGATTCCCTTTAGCAATTTCATGAACCACCTGTAGCGCATAAGAGGGTTCGCCCCCCAGTTGTCGCTTGATGTAGCGGGTGAAAAGCCAGGCAATAGCTATCCCCAGTAATGCAGCCACCCCGGCAATTATCAGCAGGGCATCACCAGAGGCACGGGCGCTTGCGGTGGAAGCCGCCGCCGCCGAGGTCGTACTGGCCTGCTGGGTCTGGATCATGGCGGAAATTTCTTCAAACAGGCGAATCTGTAACGGCTGCATCTTCTCTACCGCCAGCGACTGGGCATCCAGCATCTGACCATTTTTTGCCAGCCCCACGGTCTGGCGGACAACATTGACATACTCCACCTGGGTGGCTTTAAAACTGTTCAGCATGTTTTGCAGATCAGCGTCATGTACATTCGCCTGTAACTGCGCCACCAGTTCGTCGTTACGTTTAATCGACAGTTCGGTGAGCTTTTCCTCTTCCATCTGGCTCTTTTCATCATCCTGAAACACCATGATAAACGTGGCCTTAGTGGCATTATTAAGGTTGTCTTTTAATGCCTGCATCGACAGCAGATTTGTCAGATGATACTTTTCGTAGAACTCAATATGTTTACTGGTGTTATTCAATTCAGCCCGACCAAAAATCGCCACCAACAGACCAATAGCGATAATCGCGGCAAAGCCCGTGCCCAACAGGGCACCCAGAGAGAAATGTCTTTTTACTCGCATATATCCCTCGATAAATGAATCACGAAGCCGCTTACCAGCGAAAATATCCCCGCATTAGCCCCGCAGAAAGCAACTGCAGGCGCAAGAATGCGTAACCGCACAGGATTAATATACGTAGCGTAAAAAACCGGGGAAAATATGAAATAGCGATGGTTTGACTAAACAGACAGGTTGCACCAGGGCAGACATGATGACACATCGTAGTGAGCCAAAATGAAGCCACTCAACATAGTAAAAACTTATTTTTCATAAAGATACAATAAATCAACCGACCGATAACATCATCAAAAATAATGACGCCATAGCCAGCTCATCCCTGAGCCATTCCTTTCATGGACTCTCTGGAGATGTCTCAATAACAGATTACTCAACCAACTCCTCCATACGATCAATGGCAAATTTTAATATTTTCTCTGCATCAATAGCGGCATACGGATAGCCGGCAATAACTTCAATATGCTGGCCTTCTTTAATCGCTTTTTTCAGCTCTTCTTTTTTATATTGAATATGCGGTGCGACCAGGAAACCATCAAAGGCAGGTGCCACACTGGCAAATGCGTCTGCTCCTGTTCCACTGATTTGAATTTGATAGCGATGCGCGTCTGCTACGCCCTGCATTTTTTTTGCCAGTTTCACCGCTGTATTACCAAACAGACAACATATTAATAACCTTTTCATGATAATGCCCTCCTGGAAGTTACCGATACGCTATTCCCGCCCAGGCTCAAAAAATGCGCACTGCATCATATTTGCGAATTTATACGATTAATATTTAACCAGCGTATGTAGGCTCCTGGCCGATGGCTCGCTTTTCTTTGCGTCAATCTGCGATAACAAGAGAGATGAGAATAAGATACACTTACGCTTCAACATCCGTATGTTGGCTGTTTTTTGTACGTCCGTGATGTCATGCAGTAGTCGGGCGTATGGCTTACACCGCTGGTAATCACTCGATCTGGCGTGAAAAATGGCGATCGAAGCAGCACCGGATTATCGCATCTGGTTAGCAACCAGCGTCGGAGTTTATCAACCACCACCTGCGTGGCCGGAGATAATAAGAAGGAGATTTACATGCTGGAAAAACTACGTACCCGTGAGGGTAAAAAATTCCTGATCGCCGTTGCTATCATTTTTGTGGCCGCCGTGTCGATTATCTCAGAAGCCGCGTTCCAGGGCGTGGTGGATCAATATGATTTGCCGATGGACGAGTGGTCGGTATCAATGTTTGTGATTCAGGGCGCGTGGGTGTTTATCTATAGTCTGATATTTACCATCATCGGCTCGCTGCCTTTCGCGTTTTGGTTCCTGGGACCAAAGGATGATCGCGGGTAGGTTGTTCCCCCGGCTGGCGCTGTAGCCCGCAGATAACCGGTAACCCGGCTTAGCGAAGCGCCAGCCGGGATGAGTCATTCGCCAATATCGAGCCCGCTCAATGCACAGAGCAGAGCATCCACCTTGGGCAATAGCTGCTTACGTCGCGGCCATACCAGCGTCAATGCCAGTCCTTCCGGCTGCATATGCGGCAAAATCCTCTCCAGCTCGCCGCGCGCAAGCGCATCGCGAACCAGCCATGTCGGCATCTGGGCAACCCCTAACCCGCCAAGAACAGCCTGTAACTGAGCATCCGCATCCCCCAGAGCCATATGGTAGGGCACGGTACGCCAGTCCGGATATCCATCCTCGGTGACAAACTGCCACGGCTTACTGCTGCCATCGACACGCTCGTACACTATGGCCCGATGCTGCAACAGCGCCTCGGCACTTTCCGGGTGCCCCTCGCGCGCCAGATACGCGGGCGAAGCGCAGAACACCATCTTCTCTCGCCCCAGTTGCCGGTACCCCAGCGACGCAGGCATCTCCGCCGTTTTGCCAATCCGCACCGCAACATCAATTCCTTCATCAAACAGATCAACAAAACGGTCGGAGAAGGTCATGCTGATATCAATATCCGGATGCTGCTGGCAAAAGGTTAACAGTAGCGGCATGACGCGCAGCCTGCCATAGGTATTCGGCACGGCCAGCCGTAGCCGCCCGGACGGAATACTGCGTTGCGCCGCCAGCACTGATTCCGCCTCCGCCAGCTCCTCCATAATGCGAATACAGGTCTGGTAATAGGCGTGTCCGGCGTCTGTCAATTTCAGGCGCCGGGTCGTTCGCTCCAGCAATGTTGAACCCAGCCGCGCCTCCAGCCGACTCACGCTTTTACTGATGGCGGAGCCCGTCACATGCAAACGCTCCGCTGCGGCGGCGAAACTTCCCCCTTCTATACTGGCAACAAAGGGCACAATGTCTTTTAGTCGTTGGTCGTGCATTTATTCATGAACTCAAGTCAGGAATGATGTGAATTAATGCCATAAATGAGAACTACATTCTCGATTAGTCTACTCATAAGGTTTATGCATGAGGAGAATAAAATGCAAAAAGAGGCACTCATTGTCGGCATCAGCGGGGTGATTGGCCGCGCGCTGGCGCAAAAGCTGCTGCAGGAAGGCTGGAAGGTCTCCGGTCTGTCGCGCGGGCGCGGCGCGGTGCCGGAAGGTTGTACCCGCCTGATCGCTGATTTGACGGACCCACAGGCCGTCAATATGGCACTGGCAGGTGTGAAGCCAGACGCGCTCTTTTTTAGCGTCTGGTCCCGTCAGGCAAACGAACAAGAGAACATCCGCGTCAACGGGGCGATGGTCAGAAATGTCATTGAGGCGCTGGGCGACAACCTGCGCGGCGCACATGTCGCACTGGTTACCGGGTTAAAACATTATCTTGGTCCGTTTGAGGCCTACGGTAAAGGTGCCGTACCGGTTACGCCTTTTCGTGAGGAGCAGGGTCGTCAGCCCGTGGATAATTTCTATTATGCCCAGGAAGATGAGATCTTTGCCGGAGCGGATAAATACGGTTACCGCTGGAGTGTACACCGTCCGCACACCATCATTGGCTACGCGGTCGGCAACGCAATGAACATGGGGCTGACGCTGGCGGTCTACGCTACTTTGTGCCGTGAAAAAGGCTGGCCGTTTATTTTCCCTGGCTCGCCGCAACAGTGGCATGGCGTCTGCGATGTTACCGACGCAAACCTGCTGGCTGAGCAGCTTACCTGGGCAGCCCAAAGCCCGAATGCGGCAAATGAAGATTTTAACGCGGTTAACGGTGATGTATTCCGCTGGAACTGGCTATGGCCTCGCCTGGCTGCCTATTTTGGGATCGAGTCTGGCGGTAACCCGCAGACAATGATGCCGCTGGAAGGGCGGATGCAAGAGGCTGCCGCCGCCTGGCGGGAGATTGCAGCCCGCTACTCGCTTGCCGAGCCGGATATCAGCCGACTGGCCTCCTGGTGGCATACCGATGCCGATCTTGGTCGCCCGATGGAAGCCTTCACCGACATGAGCAAAAGCCGCAAGGCCGGATTCACGGGCTATCGGGCCACACTGGATTCTTTTACTGCGCTGTTTGATACCTTAAAGGCAGAGAAAATCATTCCGAGTCACTAATTCCACGAAGAAAACATCAGGGGCGATCATCTTCGTCCCTGGTTTTAGTCATCTTTTCTGGGTTGTACAGCTTGCTGATTGTTGTTGAACGTCAGATATCAGGTCTTTCCCGGCGAAGCTGCCTCTTCGCACTTAACAATTAAAGGCTTGAATACCGAGGCACGAGCTTTCATATATTTTTCAGTGGCTTTTAGGGCTTATCTTTTGAAATCAGTGCTATTTCTGTTCTTTAATCTGCTCGCCTGTACTCATTTTCTGGCAAACCGCCATCGTTATCTCACCCTGCGTTAATGTAAAAATGTTCTCTTAATGTTCAGGCTATCTTCGTAACTTATTCTTAAACAAGAAAGTTAGTCACATAAATAAAAAGCAGCAGAATAATTATTTCACTGCAATGTATTAAATTTTCGCACCTTAAGGTTATCTTAATATTAAAAAAGACATTTTTCTTTTTGCATAAAAAAATGATGTACATCACAAACTTAACTGTTGTTATCAAAATAGCGTTTTTTATTTAAAGTTTAATTATCTCTTGCCGTTAATACAGATGACTAAAAAAACATATTTTGCTTATTACAACACTTAGAAAAGGTGAAGTATGAACATTTTCGATGACCAGTACGCATCTGCACCTGCCACTGATACGCATCGTATCATGAAGCAGACGGTGACACTGGTACTGATGCTGATGGGCTTCATTTTTCTAACGACAATATTTGCGCTCATTCAGACTGAAAATGATCTGGCGCGTAACACCCGCCACCAAACCCGGCAGTTGCTGATGAAAGCGCTCGACAATCGCCAGGAAAATCTTCGTTTACACCTTGCCGATAACGCCGCATGGAACGAAGCCTGGGATAATCTCCACCGCAAGGTCGACATTAGCTGGGCCTGGGACGAACAAAACCTTGGTAAGTCGTTGTTTTCAAAATTTGGTTACGAAGGCGTGTTTGTTCTCTCGTCAAAAGAAGAAACCCGCTACAGCGTCGTTGACGGCAACCTTAACCTGGTACCTTTTGAGGACTGGCTGGGAAAAAATCTTAATACTGAATTAAGCACGGCACTGAAAATAAGCAATGGCACGGCTATTTCGCGTGTCGTTTTCACCAATAATGAGTTAGTCCTGATTTCGGCAGCATGGATTACTACCGAGGATAAGCTTGCGCTTGCGAATGCGCCTCAGGATCATTCGATGATGATCTTTGTTGATAAGCTGACGCCTCAAAAACTCGCCGCGCTGGGCGAGGAGTACGCCATTGCGGATTTACATATCCTCGCGTCAAAACCCGTGCGTCGTCAACCACATACAACGGGTATGTTATGGCCTGTATCAGGGGGGGACGTCTACTTTGAATGGAATAACAAAAATCCAGGTGACACGCTACTCACGTGGGTTCTTCCCTTGCTTGTGCTACTGATGCTCACATCGGTCCTTCTGGCGATCTCTCTGGTACGAAAAGGGCTGTTAAAAGCCAGGTTGAATGATGAAAAGACATTCCTGCTGGAGCAAAGCCGTCGGGCGTTCGCCATTAGCGAGCGCCGTTTTCGTGATGTGGTTGAAACAACGACAGACTGGATCTGGGAAGCCGATGAGCTCTTACAACTCACCTGGATATCTGTGCGCTTTCCGGCAATTACCGGTCATCGTATTGATGACTGGATAGGGCGTTCACTGCGGGCATTTTTGTCACAGGAGAACCCGGCACTGACCAAATGGTTAGAACTTCCTTATGCGGGTAATTTCCTCACCCTTAACCATTGCAGTTATTTTTCCGCCCAGGGTAATCAGCGCTACTGTAATTTAACCCTGAAACGCGTCACCCTGATTGATGGGTCACTGGGATTCCGTGGTACCGCAACAGATGTCACCCTTGAAGTTGAGGCAAGTGAACGTATTCAGTACTTGTCACACCATGATGAATTAACCGGCCTGCCTAATCGCGTCAGGATGAAAGAATTCCTTGAGGGGCGCCTGCAATCAGATAATGAAGCGAAAAATGCGCTGGCAATGATCAGTGTCGATTTAAATGATTTCAAAACCATTAACGATGTCTACGGCCACACAGTAGGCGACCAGGTGCTGAGCGAAGCCTCTAACCGCCTGCGCCGCTGCATGCGAAGCATAGATTTGGTGACACGTCAGGGGGGAGATGAATTTATCATCATTGCCACCGATCTTAACCGACGTGAAGATATTGAACGTTTTTGCTTACGTATAGTGGAAGAATTGAACCATCCTTTTGAAATCTGCGGTAATGAGATTTTTATTGGCGTCAGTATGGGTATTGCCCTGGCACCACAAGATGCACTCACCGCAAGCGATCTTCTGCGCTATTCTGATATCGCGCTCTACAAAGCGAAAAATGCCCCGAATGCACATTGGGTTTTTTATAAGCCTGATATGGCTGAACAAATTGTTCAACGCCGGGAACTCGAACAGGAACTCCGTGAGGCAATAAAACAGAATCAATTATTTCTTTTATACCAGCCTCGCTACGATATAAGTCTGCAGAAGATAACCTCACTCGAAGCGCTGGTACGCTGGCAGCATCCGACTCACGGACTTTTTATGCCTGACCAATTTATTCCTCTGGCTGAGGAGACCGGAATAATTATCCCGCTAACTGACTGGGTTCTGACAACCGCATGTCGCGAGGTAATGGCTAAATCAGCAGACCTGTCCCTTTCAGTAAATATATCGCCAGTGGAATTTAAGGCCAGCGACATTGTGTTTCGCGTAAAATCGATCCTGGCTGACACGGGTTTTGACCCTTCACGTCTCGAACTGGAAGTCACGGAGAACGCCACTCTGAGCAAACCAGAAAATACCTTAAAAATCATGCAGCAATTAAAATCATTCGGCGTCAAATTGTTAATGGATGATTTTGGTACTGGCTATGCCTCACTGAATTATCTACGGAGCTTCCCTTTTGATGGTATCAAACTTGATAAGTCTTTTATTATGGCAATGGACGACTCTGATAGCGCCAAAAATATTGTCGAGAAGATAATCGGACTCGGTAAAGACTTTAACCTTGAGGTCACTGCCGAGGGGGTAGAGACGTTATCTCAGTTGCAGCAGCTTGAAGAATTTGAGTGCGATATTGCGCAAGGGTATTTTATAAGTCATCCGACCACACTGGATAAAATCGAACTTAACCAAAATTTCAAAAATAAAAAAATAACTATTCCGGAAGAATAATTTTAAATCATAGATTTGTGATCCCACTCCAGGATGTAATAACAGCTTTAGCGTATATAAAATTCATGTTACTATCGTTAACGTTACCGAAACATTATTTATAAGTACGAAACAAACCAGCACTCATGATGGCTTACCGTGTCACTATAATTAATTCACAGGATAACAATTAGTCTGCAATATTTAATTTTATGCGTTATTGCATAAAACTTTAACACCAGGCCCGTTCGACTGGGCTGCTCATCTGACAATATATTTTATATTGAGTTACCGGGGGTAGCTATGCAAATATTACGCGATATTACCATCAGGAAAATGGTATTACTGATACTGGTTCTTTTCAGTATTATTTGGGGAATGGCTACCCTGCTAACTTTTTATAACTTTTCTACTATTGATCAATTACTCACACAAAATACATCCCAGAAAAATGCCTATGCCATGCTGGTAAAAGGTAATGACCAATATTTTCGCACCATGACTCGCATGTTACGGGCAATGGATTATCGCCAGACCGGTGATGAGGAAAACGCAGCAAAAACAATGGAGTCTGCGGGTAAGGCGCTGGCAACCAGCCAGAATATGCTTGCGCAGTTTCGTGACGCCCGCCATCCTGGTGTGAGCGATGACGTCATCAAATCGATGATCAATGACTGGGACGGCTTGCTGACTAACGCCATTGTGCCAATGTACGATGCGGCGAAAAATAACCAGACGGATAAGTTCCGCGAGTTATTTCGTAAAACCTACCCGCCCTTAAGTGTGCAATTTGGTGCCACCGCTGAAAAGTATACCCAGGCGATTCAATCAGATGCCATTCTGGTGCAAACCAACGCTCAGATTTCCTATAACAAAATAGTGTTAATCAGCGCGTTACTGGCAGGTCTGGTGACGCTCTTATTGACCGATCGTTATTTAGTAAATTATCTGGTTAAACCGCTTGGCATGTTAAAAACTCACCTGGAGTTGCTGACCGCAGGGAAACTGAGTAGCCAGCTTGAAAGTTTTGGCCGTAACTGCGCCGGACAGTTGATTCCCTATGTACAAAATATGCAGGAAAGTCTGCAGACAACGGTAAAAACCATCCAGGACAGCTCCGCCAGTATCTTTGCCAATACCAGTGAAATCCGGGGCGATAATGAAGAACTGTCGAGCCGCACCGAACAGCAGGCCGCTGCCCTGCAACAAACGGCAGCCAGTATGGAGGAGCTGACCTCCACCGTTAAAAACAACGCCCAGAACGTGCGCGAAGCACTCAAACTAACTGAGGAAGCACAAAAAACGGCGAAACGAGGCGGTGATATCACCTCAACGGTGGTGCAAACCATGCACGGTATCACCGACAGTTCGCAAAAAATTTCTGATATCACCAGCGTGATTAACAGCATTTCATTCCAGACCAACCTGCTGGCGCTGAACGCCGCCGTGGAAGCCGCTCGCGCCGGTGAACAAGGCCGTGGCTTCGCCGTGGTTGCCAGCGAAGTACGCCTGCTGGCACAACGTAGCGCGCAGGCGGCAAAAGAGATTGAAGCCTTGATCAGCGAATCGGTTAACCGGGTCAAAACCGGTGCTGAGCAGGTACAGGAAGCGGGTGACGCCATGTCAGTGATTATCCAGTCTGTCGCCCAGGTAAATAGCCTGATGGGTGAAATCTCTGTTGCCTCGGATGAACAAAGCCGTGGTATTGAACAAATTGGTCTGGCGATGACCGAGATGGATGGCGTGACGCAACAAAACGCCACTCTTGTGCAGGAAGCCACCGCCAATGCGGTCTCACTCGAATCCGAGGCGGAACGGCTGAACAAAACCGTTGATCGCTTTGATCTGGGTGAAGGCGCGGTCACCCCCACTCGCAGTACGAAAAAAACCAGCGCGAAGTCAGTACGTGTACCGTTAGCCACCACCAGCAACGATAACTGGCAGACCTTCTAATCACAGGCAGCAAGCCGGGAAAATGGCCGGAAATACACCGGCCATTTTTATTTTCAAGCCCTCTCCCCTTCTTCTTTTCCGATCATTCTGCGTTTGCTTGTCATTTCGTATAACTTTGATCGGCTAAAATGACTCTTACCAGGCGTGCGTAACCGATACCTGCACAGGTCCGCACGCCATTGCACAACTCCATGCACTCCTGAGGTTTTTGCTATGCAAAATGAAGAACAACGGCTTATTGAGGGGCTTTTCCAGCGTCTGAAACAGGCGGAACAGCAAAGCGGCACACGGGATGGACAGGCCGATCGCCTGATCGCTGAGTTTGTGCGCCAGCAACCCTCTGCGCCTTACTATATGGCCCAGTCGATCCTGATACAGGAAGCTGCGCTCAAACGCCTTCATGCACAGATTCAGGATCTCCAGAATGAAGTGGCTTCGCTGAAAAACAGCCAGCAAAGCGGTAACGGTAGCTTCCTGAGCAGTCTGTTCGGCGGTGGAAAAAGCCAGCCGCAGCAGCCAGCCAACAACTGGAACAACGCGCCGCAGCAACAGCCACCACAGCAGCAGGCGGCACCCACGTATGCGCAACCGGCATCACGCGCCGGAGGTTTTATGGCCGGGGCGCTGCAAACCGCAGCCGGGGTGGCTGGTGGGGTTGTTCTGGCCGATATGCTGACCAGTATGTTTCATCACTCCCAGCCACAGGAGATCGTGAACATTATCGAGCAGCCTGTTGAACAGGTCTCTGATGTGACAGGCGATCAGAATTTCACCAACGATTTTCAGGATCAGGACAGCTTCACCAATGCCTCCGATCGCAGTTTCTTTGACCAGAGCAACGACGACAATAGCCGTTTCCTCGATCAGGATGATGACTACGATTTCGGCGGCAATAACGACGATGACAGCTTTATCTGATTTGTCGAAATCACGATGATAATCCCCGCCACTCCAGTCCGGTGTGGCGGGGATTTTTTGTCGGTTTCGGCCTACGGCAGCATGATGTCGTGATAGAGCGCGGAAAGACGCTCTCGCAGATAGCGTACCGCTTTATGCTTGCGCGACAGCAGTGTCTGAACCGGCAGCCCCGTCTGTGCGGAAAGGGCTTTGAAGCTGTAATTTTCCAGCTCGGTTTTTTCAAATACCTCGCGCTGGGTTGCAGGAAGTGCCGCCAGCGCGCTTTCCAGCTCCTCCCAGAAAATCTCTCTTAAGCGCGCCTCTTCCGGTGTCTGCACATCGCCAAACAGCACGTCATAAAGTTGATCATCAGCCTCCTCGTCGTCCGAAAATAACCACTCACGCTTTTTCCGTCCGCGGTCGATCATTTCATTGCGCGCCGCACGAAACAGCCAGGCAGAGACGTTTTCAACCGGTTGTTCCACATTAATCAATTGCAGCGTAACATCCTGCAAAATATCGTCCACATCTTCTCGCCGCGGAATACGACGGCGGATAAAGGCTCTCAGCGTTGTCCGGCACGCTGAGAGCGCTTCAAGGAGCCGCGCCGTCCGGGCGTTGTCGGCGTTATCCATTATGCTCACGCATTATCCGAGGGTTTTGGTGGTTCGTTCTCTGCGGGCACGTCAGGGCCGCAGCGCCAGCCATCGCGCCCTCCCCAACGGTGGCGTTTCTGGAAAAAAGCCTGTCTCTCTTCTTCGCTCATATTCATCCACCGTTCATGCAATTGACGATGATCGCGCGCCATTCTGAACATCATCGGCCCCATTCCCATACCACCAAACAGCACCCGGCATAGCACCAGCAGCCCAAGCGCAGTCCAGAAGCCGATCGCTTTCAGGCCAAACAGACCTGGAATGATGGCATTCCACAGGGTCATTACCACCAGCGTCATTACGACGGCAAAAACAAGGAACATCACACCAAACTTGCCGGGGTGGCGTCTGTGATTAGCAAATCTTCTCATGTTGTCTCTCCTTTATATCGTTGTATCCGGGTAGACGAATGAGCGAGAAAAATATTGCTAAAAAAAGAGAATTTTTTGCAAACGCGACAAAATGAAATTCAATAACACGTGCAATTAAATGATTTGAAATGGTTTTCTGCAGAAATGTTCGTACTCTCAACATGCCCGCGCGAAAAACAGCCAGTTTTCATGATCTCTATCATCTTTACAACGGATTGCTACAGCACAAAAAGCTAAACATGGCTATTCTCGGTTTTCACACAGGTACATCTTTTCATTATTAATGCCCCCGCATTTAGTGACAGCATAATGACAAAAGGATGACTATAAATATAAATTAAACAAACTAAAGATAACGACAAAAAAATCTTTACGGTTGCGCACGCCGCCGTTACGGTATTTTATTCCTTTGCGAAAGAATAAATACAACAATATGATTTTTATAACAAAAATAAAAAACATCGCCTTTTAATATTTATTTCTTCAACGCCAGCTAAACAGAAACGATCTTAAGTGAACATTAATGAAAATATGCAATCTCTTAAGGTTGAGTTAATAAATAAGCTCTATCCTGGGTAAGTACTCTCAGCGAAATGAGTCTGCTACTTCACTGGCTACAGTGCGAATTCATTGCCAGCAACGGTAAGGAAAAGTAATGCGTGAATTTTTACCCTTCTCCCGTCCCTCTATGGGCGACGAGGAATTAACAGCGATTCAGGACGTTCTGAAGTCGGGCTGGATTACAACAGGTCCCAAAAACCAGCAGCTGGAAGAGGCATTTTGCCAGTTAACGGGCAATCAGCATGCCATCGCCCTGAGTTCAGCAACAGCCGGTATGCATGTAACCTTAATGGCGCTGGGCATCGGCGCTGGCGATGAGGTGATTACCCCCTCCATGACCTGGGTTTCCACCCTCAATATGGTCGTGCTACTTGGCGCAACCCCGGTCATGATCGATGTTGACCGTGACACATTGATGGTCACCGCGCAGAGCATTGAGGCCGCGATTACACCAAAAACAAAGGCCATTATTCCCGTTCATTATGCTGGCGCGCCTGCCGATATCGATGCGATTCGCGCATTGGGTGAAAAATACAATATTCCCGTTATTGAAGATGCCGCACATGCCGCCGGAACCTATTACAAAGGCCAGCATGTCGGTTGTCGCGGAACCGCGATTTTCTCCTTCCATGCCATCAAAAATATGACCTGTGCCGAAGGCGGTCTGGTGGTAACGGATAATGAGAAACTGGCCCAGCGTATTCGCAGCCTGAAATTCCACGGTCTTGGCGTAGACGCCTACGATCGCCAGACACACGGTCGCGCGCCGCAGGCGGAAGTCATCTCCCCCGGCTACAAATACAACCTGGCGGACATCAATGCCGCACTGGCACTGGTACAACTCGGCAAACTCCATGAAGCCAACAAGCGTCGAACCGAGATTGCCCGACACTATTTACGCGAGCTGGCTGATACACCATTCCAGCCGCTGACGATTCCAGCCTGGCCGCACATTCACGCCTGGCATCTGTTTATTATTCGCGTAGATGAAACACGCTGCGGCCTGACCCGCGATGCCCTGATGGAAGCGCTGAAAGCACAGGGCATCGGCACCGGCCTGCATTTCCGCGCCGCCCACACGCAAAAATATTACCGCGAGAATTTCCCTGACCTCTCATTGCCCAATACGGAGTGGAATAGCGCGCGTATCTGCTCGCTGCCGCTGTTCCCGGATATGACCGATGACGACACCAGCCGTGTTATCGCCGCACTACGTCACCTGGCAGGGCAATAACGATGTTTGAAACCAGCCCAATCAATAAAGTATCCGTTGTGATCCCTGTTTTTAATGAACAGGACAGCCTGCCGGAACTGATTCGCCGTACTACCGCCGCCTGCGATCTGCTGGGTAAGGATTATGAAGTTCTGCTGGTTGATGACGGCAGTAGCGATGACTCCGCCAAAATGCTGGTGGATGCCGCACAGGCCAACGGCAGCCATATCGTGGCAGTACTGCTTAACCGCAACTATGGTCAGCACTCCGCGATCATGGCCGGTTTTAGCCATGTCACTGGCGATCTGATCATCACTCTGGATGCCGATTTACAGAACCCACCCGAAGAGATCCCTCGTCTGGTGGCAACCGCCGAAGAAGGTTACGACGTGGTCGGCACGGTTCGTCAGAACCGCCAGGACAGCCTGTTTCGCAAAACGGCATCACGCATGATCAACCATCTGATTCAGCGCACAACCGGTAAAGCGATGGGTGATTACGGCTGCATGCTGCGCGCCTATCGTCGCCATATTGTCGATGCGATGTTGCACTGCCACGAACGCAGCACTTTTATTCCGATCCTCGCCAATATGTTCGCCCGCCGGGCCACGGAAATTCCTGTGCATCACGCGGAACGCGAGTTCGGTGATTCGAAATACAGCTTTATGCGTTTGATTAACCTGATGTATGACCTGGTGACCTGCCTGACCACCACACCGCTGCGCATGTTGAGCGTGTTTGGCAGCGTTATCGCGCTGGTGGGTTTTGCGCTCTCCGTCGTTTTAGTCGTTATGCGTTTTGCTCTTGGGCCACAGTGGGCTGCCGAAGGGGTGTTCACCCTTTTTGCCGTCCTGTTCACCTTTATTGGTGCGCAGTTCGTTGGCATGGGCTTACTCGGCGAGTACATAGGCCGCATCTATAACGATGTCCGTGCCCGCCCCCGTTACTTTATTCAGCGTGTTATCCGTCAGGAAACCCCAAATTCTATTGAGGAAATTGAGTCATGAAAACCGTCGTCTTTGCATATCACGATATGGGGTGCACGGGCATAAAGGCACTGCTGGAAGCAGGCTTCGAGATTGCCGCCATCTTTACCCACGCAGACAATGCGGGCGAAAACCACTTTTTTAAATCCGTGGCGCGCCTGGCGGCTGAACAGGAAATTCCGGTGTATGCCCCGGATGATGTGAATCACCCCCTGTGGGTTGAGCGCATTCGCGCACTCGCGCCAGAGGTTATCTTCTCCTTCTACTACCGCAACCTGCTGTGCAACGACATTCTGAGCCTGCCGACAAAAGGCGCATTCAACCTGCACGGTTCGCTGCTGCCGAAATACCGTGGCCGTGCACCGCTGAACTGGGTGCTGGTTAACGGTGAGAAAGAGACCGGCGTTACCCTGCACCGCATGACGCAACGCGCCGATGCCGGCGATATTGTGGCGCAACAAAGTGTGACGATTACCGACACTGACATGGCGCTGTCCCTGCATCAAAAACTGTGTTCGGCCTCGCAAACCCTGCTGAGCGACGCGCTGCCGAAAATCCGCAGCGGTCAGACGCAGGAGCGCGCGCAGGACGAGGCTCTGGCCACCTATGTTGGCCGTCGTACCCCGGAAGATGGTCGGCTGAACTGGGAAAAACCGGCGCAGGAGCTGCATAACCTCGTGCGTGCGGTCTCCGATCCGTGGCCGGGCGCGTTTGGCTATGTGGGCACCAACAAATTTATCGTCTGGAAATCCCGTGTGCGTACAGACCTCGCAGCAGCAAAGCCGGGCACCGTGCTGTCCGTCGCTCCGCTGGTGGTAGCCTGTGGTGAAGGCGCGCTGGAAATCGTCACCGGCCAGAGCGCAAACGGCGTTTATATGCAGGGTACCCAGCTTGCGCCTGCGATGGGTCTGGTGCCAGGGGCGCTGCTCTCCAGCCGTCCGTTTGTCGCCGTGAAACGCCGTACCCGTGTACTGATCCTGGGGGTAAACGGTTTTATCGGTAATCACCTGACCGAACGTCTGCTGCAGGACGATAATTACGAGATTTACGGGCTGGATATCGGCTCTGATGCCATTAGCCGTTTCCTGGACTGCCCGCGTTTCCACTTTGTGGAAGGCGATATCAGCATTCACTCCGAATGGATTGAATACCACATTAAGAAATGCGACGTGGTGCTGCCACTGGTGGCGATTGCGACACCGATCGAGTACACCCGTAATCCGCTGCGCGTGTTCGAGCTGGATTTTGAAGAGAACCTGAAAATCATTCGCGACTGCGTGAAGTACAACAAACGCATCATCTTCCCGTCAACCTCGGAAGTGTACGGCATGTGCACCGATGCGAACTTTGACGAAGACACCTCCAATCTGGTAGTGGGTCCGATTAATAAGCAGCGCTGGATCTACTCGGTGTCCAAGCAGTTGCTGGACCGCGTGATTTGGGCCTACGGCGATAAAACCGGCCTCAAATTCACCCTCTTCCGTCCGTTTAACTGGATGGGGCCGCGTCTGGATAACCTGAATGCCGCACGTATCGGTAGCTCCCGTGCCATCACCCAGTTGATCCTCAACCTCGTTGAAGGTTCGCCGATTAAGCTGATTGAAGGGGGCAAACAGAAACGCTGCTTTACCGATATCAGCGATGGTATTGAAGCCCTGTTCCGCATTATCGAAAACAAAGATGGCCGCTGCGACGGGCAGATCATCAACATCGGTAACCCGGATAACGAAGCGAGCATCAAAGAGCTGGCGGAAATGCTGCTCGACTGCTTCGAACGTCACCCGCTGCGCGACCGCTTCCCGCCGTTTGCTGGCTTCCGCGAAGTGGAAAGCAGCGATTACTACGGTAAAGGCTACCAGGATGTTGAGCACCGTAAGCCGAGCATCCGCAACGCCAGACGTTGCCTTGACTGGCAGCCGACGATAGAAATGCACCAGACCGTTGAAGAGACGCTGGACTTCTTTTTACGCACCGTTGAGGTCACGGAACAGAAGCCATGAGAAAAGTCGGCCTGCGCATAGACGTCGATACCTTCCGCGGCACCCGTAAAGGGGTGCCGTCGCTGCTGGACATGCTCAACCGCTACGGCGTTCGCGCAAGCTTCTTCTTTAGTGTGGGGCCGGACAATATGGGACGGCATCTCTGGCGGCTAATTAAGCCGAAGTTCTTACTAAAGATGCTGCGCTCAAAAGCGGCCTCGCTGTATGGCTGGGATATTTTACTGGCGGGCACTGCGTGGCCCGGCAGGAATATCGGGCGGGCCAACGCGGAGATTATCCGCAGCGCCGCCGCCAGCCACGAAGTGGGGCTACATGCGTGGGATCACCACGCCTGGCAGACCTGGTGCGGCGTATGGGACAGCGATGAGTTGCTCCACCAAATCGCGCTGGGTAAAGAAGAGCTCGAATCGATAATCGGTACGGATATTACCTGTTCAGCCGTGGCCGGCTGGCGTGCCGACCAGCGGGTGATTAAGGCGAAAGAAGCCTTCGATTTTCGCTATAACAGTGACTGTCGGGGCAGCGTTCCTTTTTTACCTGTAACGGGCGTCGGCCAGACGGGCACCGTGCAGATTCCGGTGACGCTGCCAACCTGGGATGAGGTTGTCGGTGGTGAAGTGAGTGCCAGCGAATTCAACGATTTCATCCTGACCCGCATGCTGGATGATCCCGGTGTGCCGGTCTATACCATTCACGCAGAGGTCGAAGGGATCGCCCATCGTCTTGAGTTTGAAGATTTACTCCAGCGCGCCGCCGAGGCAAATATTCAGTTCTGTCCGCTGGGCGAACTGTTACCTGCCAATTTACGCGCCCTGCCCACGGGTAAAGTTGTGCGTGGTGAAATTGCCGGCCGCGAAGGATGGCTGGGTTGTCAGCAAATGGAGAGAACGGAATGACGAAGTCGTCACGCTACGGTCTGGTGGTACTTGCCCTGTTTGTCCTCTACTACCTGATCCCTGTCGAATGGCGTTTACTCTGGCAGCCTGATGAAACGCGTTATGCAGAGATCAGCCGTGAAATGCTCAGCAGTGGAAACTGGACCGTGCCGCATTTTCTCGGCCTGCGTTATTTCGAAAAACCGATCGCCGGTTACTGGATGAACTCAATATTCCAGTGGCTGTTCGGTGACACCAACTTTGCCGTTCGCGCCGGGGTTATCTTTTCAACCGCTCTGGTTGCCGGGATGGTGTCATGGTTTGCCTGGCAGCTCTGGCGCGATAAACGTGTGGCGATGATGGCCGCCGTCATTTTCATCACCATGCTGGAAGTTTACGGCATCGGCACGTATGCGGTGCTCGACCCGATGATCGCCCTGTGGCTGGTTGCCGGGATGTGTACGTTCTGGATTGCCGCTCAGGCAAAAACCACCTCCGTAAAAGCGGCGGGCTATGTGCTGCTGGGCCTGACCTGCGGCATGGGGGTCATGACCAAAGGGTTCCTGGCGCTGGCCGTGCCGGTACTGAGCGTTTTACCCTGGATAATCGTGCAGAAAAAATGGAAAGAGGCGCTCATCTGGGGCTGGTTTTCTATCGCCAGTTGCGTGCTCCTTGTCCTGCCGTGGGGGCTGGCCATTGCCCGGCATGAGCCGGATTTCTGGCACTACTTCTTCTGGGTGGAACATATCCAGCGTTTCGCCATGGCGGATGCGCAGCATAAAGCTCCGTTCTGGTACTACCTGCCGGTAATCTTTCTGGGAAGTCTGCCCTGGCTGGGACTGCTGCCCGGATCGCTTCGCCTGGCATGGTTCAGCCGTGAGAGCAATCGGGCGACGTTCTATCTGCTGTGCTGGATAGTGATGCCATTTCTCTTTTTCAGTATCGCGAAAGGCAAATTGCTGACCTATATCCTGCCCTGCTTCGCACCGCTGGCGATCCTGATGGCCGGCTATTCGGTGCAGGCCGCAGAAAGAGGCTACCGTGCTTTACGCGTCAATGCCTGGCTTAACATTGGCTTTGGGCTGTCTGGCCTGGTTGCCGCGTTTATTGCCTCTCCCTGGGGGCCGCTGAAAGACCCGGTATGGACAACGCTCGAAAGCTATAAAGTGTTTTGTGCCGCCATGGCCTTTTTCGTCTGGGCACTGGTGGGCTGGTACACCCTGCGCAATACCGAAAAAAGCTGGATGCTCTCGGCCTTATGTCCGGCCGGGCTCGCGCTGCTGGTCGGTTTCGCCATTCCTAACCGGGTGATGGAATCAAAACAGCCGCAATTCGCGATCGGTATGGCAAAAGAGTCACTGGCATCCAGCCGCTATATCCTGAGCGATAATGTCGGTATCGCCGCAGGCCTGGCGTGGGAACTCAAACGCAGCGATATTATTATGTTTGGCCAGACCGGTGAGCTGCAATATGGCCTCAGCTACCCGGATGCGAAAGACAAATTTATTGCTGAGAAAGATTTCAACGACTGGCTGGAACAGCATCGTCAGGAAGGCAAAGTCACACTGGTGGTTCTGCTCTCACGCGGTGAAAGTGTGAATAGCCTGCCGGTTCCTCCCCCGTCAAGTGTCTTTGTTCAGGGGCGAATCGCACTTATTGAGTATGCACCGCTACGATGACCTGGTTTCTGCTTATACTGGCAAGCCTGCTGAGCTTTGCCGGTCAGTTGTGCCAAAAGCAAGCGACGCGGCCTGCCCTCAGGATGGGCCGCCGTCGTCATATTTTAACCTGGCTCGCACTGGCGCTGGCCTGCCTTGGCCTGGGGATGATTTTTTGGCTGCTGGTATTACAGAGCATTCCCGTTGGCATCGCCTATCCGATGTTAAGTCTCAACTTTGTCTGGGTAACGCTGGCCGCCAGGGGGATCTGGCATGAACCGGTTAACCTGCGCCACTGGCTTGGCGTGGGGTTGATTATAGGGGGAATTGTGATTCTGGGCGGTGCGGCATGAAAGGTCTTTTTCTGACGCTGGTCAGCGTGCTGTTAACCAGCGCGGCTCAGCTTGCGATGGGTTATGCCATGGCGGCCCTTCCGCCAGTGTCGCAGTTTTATGCTTTTGTTGGCGCGCTCTGGCCCGTCCATCTGGAAACGACGCTGCTGCTGACCGGGCTCGCGGGTTATCTGGCCTCGATGTTTTTCTGGTATCTGGCCTTACACCATCTGGCATTGAGCAAAGCCTATGCCCTGCTGAGCCTCAGCTATATTCTGGTGTGGTCGGCATCGCTTATTTTGCCCGGCATGCACGGTGTTTTTTCCGTTCAGTCGCTGACTGGCGTGCTGATAATTATGGCGGGCGTACTGGTTATTTTTCTGCCCGCACATAAACGGCCTGGCTGATTATCTTCGCAGCGCCAGTAATAATACGCCTGCGGTAATCAGTAACAGTCCTCCCGCTTCCCGCAACCCCGGTCGTTCGCCGAGAAAAATAAAAGCAAAAATTGCCACCATCACCACGCTCATTTTATCTACCGGTACGACTTTAAATACTTCGCCGATCTTTAATGCCCGGAAATAGCACACCCAGGATGCGCCGGTCGCCAGACCGGATAAGATAAGGAAAAGCCAGGTGCGTTTGCCAATCAGCAAGGGATTCTGCCACTTACCGGTAAAGTAAATAAAAGCAGCCAGAATAACGATAATAATTCCGGTGCGGATTAACGTGGCAAAATCGGAATCAACATTCTGGATCCCGACTTTAGCGAAAATGGCGGTCAGTGCGGCAAAAAAGGCGGACAGCAGTGCCCAGATAAACCAGTTGCTGAGTGAAAACATGCTCTCTCCCATTGATTATTACCATCAATATTCAGTCATGCATGGATAAAAAACAGGATATGCTGCTAATCAGCAGGCTATGTTTATGCAGCAAATACCCGCGCATGGCCTGTAATTTTGAGCGCAACCGTAGTACCTGGCAATAATAATTGCGGGGTGACGGTATTAATGGTGAGCGTTTGCGCACGATCGGTAAATCCCAGCGTCAGCGTTGAGATATAACCAGCAAAATCGATATCCAGCACCGTCGCCTGCAATGCAGTTTCACCTGCTGCCACTGGCGTAATCAGCAATTGTTCCGGGCGCAGCATGATGCGCCGCACGCCCTCTGGCGTATTATCATCCACCGGCACATCACCCACCAGGCATCTGGCTTTACCGTTGGCGACCTCCGCCGTCAGGATTAACGCATCTCCCAGGAAAAGCGCTGTCTCTTCATCAATGGGCTGTGAATAGACCATCTGTGGCGTCCCTGACTGGGCAAACCGCCCGTGGCGGATAACGGCAATCTGCTCGGCAAAAGAGAGCGCTTCATTCTGATCGTGGGTAACCAGCACGGCAGCGACTCCCGCCTGCGAGAGGAGATCGGCGGTCGCTTTCCGGGTTGTGGCGCGAAGCCCGGTATCGAGCGCCGAGAAGGGTTCATCCAGCAGCATTATCTCCGGTTGCTGCGCCAGCGCACGTGCCAGAGCCACACGCTGCTGCTGGCCACCGGAGATTTCATGCGGCCAGTGACGCGCCAGTTGTCTGTCCAGAGACACCCTGTCCATCAGACCTTCAACCTGCTTACGCCGCTCCTGGCGCGAGGCGCGGATCCCCCAGCCAATATTTTCTTCTACCGTCAGATGCGGGAAAAGCGCCCCTTCCTGCGGGACAAAGCCAATTTTTCGCTGATGCGCCGGGATCGATACTGTCGGGCTAAACAGTGGTGTACCGCGCATCGTTATCAGGCCGCTGTCGGGCATCTCAAACCCGGCAATCAGGCGTAACAGGGTGGTTTTACCAGAGCCTGAAGGCCCGACTATTGCAGTGCGACTGCCGGGTGACAGCGAAAGAGAGATGTTATCCAGCACCTGAGTGTGGCCAAATTTTTTCGACACATTAATAAGCTCGAACATCTTAACGACCCGATAGTTTTTGTGATTGCTTGTAAAGCAGGCCCGTCAGGGGGAGAGAAATCAGGATCATGCACAGGCCATAGGGGGCTGCTGCAACATAATCAATTTCGCTGGTCAGCGCCCAGAAACCGGTGGCAAGCGTGCGTGTCCCCAGCGGAGAGAGCAGCAATGTCGCTGTCAGCTCGTTGCTCACCCCCAGAAAGACCAGTGCCGCAGCCGCGCCCGCACCGGGTGCCGCCAGACGCATTGTTACACGACACAACGCCCATCCCGGCGAGACGCCCAGGCTTTGCGCCACATGCTCAAGTTCGACAGGCGCCTGAGCAATACCGGCGCGTAAGTTGATAAGCGCCCGGGGAATAAACATCAGCATATACGCCAGAAAGAGGGTCACTTCGGTCTGATAAATGGGTCGCGCGTAATGAATGGTGACCGTCACCAGCGCCAGTGCCGTCACGATACCCGGCAGTGAGCTGGCCACATAATTCATGCTTTCGAGCAGACGAAAAAGGCGATGTGGATGGCGAACCGCCAGCCACGCGCACGGAATCGCAAAGCCGGTGGTAATCACTGCCCCTGCCGACGCAAGAATCACCGTTTGCTGCAGGGATAACCACAAATCACCGTTCTGCCAGACCGCCAGCCCCCCCGCCCAGAGCCAGCGACACAACACCGCTACAGGCGTTCCCAGCGCCAGCATCACCACACAGACCAGCAGAAGTTGTCCCAGCAGTTGGCCTGTCATTGCGGGCACATGGATATTCTGGCGACGGGCGGACCCGCTCCCCACGCGGGCGTAGCGAGCTTTACCGCGGGTTCCCCCTTCCAGCAACAATAGCCCCAGGCAGCACAGCGCAAGCACCCCCGCCAGCATATTGGCCGCCGGGCCGCTAAAGGTAGACTGGAACTGATCGTAAATGGCGGTAGTGAAGGTATCGAAGCGGATCATCGCATACAGGCCATACTCCGCCAGCAGGTGCAGGCCCACCAGTAGCGCACCTCCCCAGATCGCCAGTTTCAGTTGCGGCAATACCACACGAAAGAAAACCAGCCACGGGGCGATGCCCAGCGATGCGGCAACATCCTCAAGGTTCGGATCCAGCCGCCGCAGGACCGCAGCAACCGGCATATAAATAAACGGATAATAAGCCAGCACGGAGATAAACACGGCGGCTGTCAGCCCATGTAAAGAAGGGATAACGCTCACCCAGGCGTAGCTTTGCACAAAAGCCGGGATCGCCAGCGGCGCAACCACCAGCAATGACCAGAAACGACGCCCCCGCAATGCCGTTCTCTCCGTCAGCCACGCAAGCGCCACGCCGAGGCAAACGCAAACAGGGAGAGAAAAAAGTATCAGTAGCAGCGTGTTCGCCAGCAACTCCGCGACGCGCGGGCGAAAAACGAGCGCCTTAACGCTCTCCCATCCCGTATCAATACCTGTGGCAATCACAAACCCAACGGGCAGTAATGCCAACAGGGAAACCAGCATGGCTAATATCACCAACACGCCCGCGGGGCGATGCTGATGCGTTTGGCGTTGCTGTTTTTCAGCCAACGGAATGCTCAAACCAGACATAAGGCGCTCACTGTTATTATTTTAAAGAATACCCGCCTGGGTCATCAGTTCGGTGACTTTCTTGCTGTTTAACGTAGATGGCTCAACTTTCGGGGCATCCAGTTTATTCAGCGGTACCAGTTTTTCATTTGAGGCCGCGTTCACGCCCACCGCATATTCAAATGCGTTATTCGTGCGCAGAATATCCTGTCCGGTTTTGCCGGTGATCCATTTAATAAAGGCCTGGGCCTGCGCTTTATGTTTGCTGGAGGCCAGCACGCCGCCACCGGAAATACTGACAAAAGCGCCAGGATCCTGATGTTTGAAATAGTGAAGTTGCGTGTTTTTGCTGTTCTCACCGGTTTTTGCCTGATCGACAAAATAGTAGTAATGGTAAATAACGCCAGCATCAATCTGCCCGGCATTTACCGCTTTTAAGACCGTACTGTTACCTTTGTAAGCGACAAAGTTGGTTTTCATCGCTTTTAGCCAGTCGAGGGTCGCTGACTCACCTTTTAACGACAGCATGGCGCTGACAATCGCCTGGAAATCTGCGCCCGACGGAGAGGCTGCCCAGCGCCCTTTCCATTCCGGTTTTGCTAAATCCATAAGAGATGTCGGCAGCTGTGCCGGGCTGATTTTGCTCGGGTTATAAACGAATACGGTGCTGCGTGCAGCAATGCCAATCCAGCGGCCATGCGCGGGACGATAAGCGGCAGGTACCTGTTTCAGCGTATCGGCATCCAGCGGGGCAAACAGATTTGCATTATCAACCAGCGTCATTGCCGGGGAGTTTTCCGTCAGGAAAACATCGGCAGGCGAAACGTTGCCTTCCTGGACAAGCTGATTCCCCAGTTCGGTATCGCTGCCATTGCGCAGAGTCACTTTAATCCCGGTCTCTTTCGTGAAGCCATCCACCCACGACTGAACCAGATTTTCATGTTGAGCATTATAAATGACGATGCCGTCTTCGTTATCGGCTGCAAAAGCAGAAGAACCCGCTAAAACAGAAGAGATGACCAAAGCTATCGAACACATGGCCGAAAAGCGATTTTTCATAATCATTCCTTATAAAATGTGTGTATAAACGAAGCGTTAGCAAACTGGCAGGAGTTTAAACGCACAGGTATCGGAATGAGAATCGAAATAATTATCAATATTTGAGTTTACTATTTAATACTGCCAAACTTTGAATATTTTAATAAAGATATCGTCTAAAATTTATAGAACACCCGAAGATTAAGAAAACCTTAACATGCAGGAAAATTACCCTCTTTTTTCAGCTTCCTTTTCTGGTATCGTCCTTTCTTTTGCAGGTTTATAAAATTAATATCATTCCATCCCTGATGCCAGCAGGGACACTATAATTAATAATAAAAGGCAAGCTGACGCACCATGAACAGTAAAAAAATAGATATCATCGCAAAAATTGCCATGCGCAGTCGTGGCATTACGGTAAAGGAAAAAAGGGTTCGCTTTCAGGGCGTCACTGTTCTTTTTCGCTACAACGAAGGCCGGTATGATGTCTTCTCTGATAACGAAAAGGTCGACTCCATCGAAACTAACAACATCAATCAGGCGATTGCGGAATATAAGAAGAAAAAGCAAAGCTAACTCCCCCTGCCCCGTTTTGATCCCAATGACTCAACCGCTTTCAGACACCAGACAGCTACACTCATTGCATCCTCTTCTGTAACTACGGAGATTGTTATGTCAGAGAAGCTTCACGCTCAATGCCACTGTGGCGCCGTTGCTTTTACGGTTGAACTCACCGATGGCTTTAATACCATACGCCGCTGCAACTGCTCTTTTTGCCGGATGCGCGGTGCGGTAGCCGTTTCTGCCCAGTTATCCGGGCTGGAAGTGACGCGGGGAAAAGAGAAACTTACCGAGTACCGTTTTAACACCCAGGCTGCGGCCCACTATTTTTGCTCCGTCTGCGGGATTTATACTTTTCACCAGCGCCGTTCCAACCCAGAGCAATTTGGCGTAAACGTCGCCTGTATTGAAGGCGTTTCTCCTTTTGATTTTCCAGTGGTTCCCGTCATGGATGGCATCCATCACCCCAAAGATGGCCCAAGCGATGGCATCATGGGCTATCTGACATTCAATGTGAAATAACCCCCGCCCTGGCATACTTCGGCCAGGGTTTTTACAGATATGCCTTGTAAGTTCGCACTTCCCTCATCTTTTCATGGCAGCGCCCCACGCTGATTATTCACTCTATTGGCTTTTTTGCTTTTTTTTGAGTTTCGATTACTCTTAGGGATCTATTTGCCTGCCGCATACGTTCGCCAATTTTTTGGCTGCAGAACCTGACTGAATGAGGCCGTCGTGAAGGGTACCCGTGATGATAGTAATAATGGTGCAATTGAGCGCTCCTTAACACAGATACTCTCATGTGAAGAGATGTTGGGCGCGCTTGTGATAGAGATGTTGAACGCGAAACGAACAATCAGCAAACGCACAATCTGCCTTAAAATAGCTGCCCGCATCGCAACAGAGAAGAACCCGGTAACGCAAGCGCAACTCAGCGCTCTAATGACGCTTATCTTTACCAAACGTCAGAAGTGAAAGCTCAACGGCATTTCAAATAAGGTCAGCAAAATGAGGCAGATTTGGCCTGCATGTGCATAATGGTTAAGGCTTGTGTAAAACAGTGTCGTAAATATTGAGAGGCGAAATGAGTAAAAATGATAAGGACAAACTTGTAGATACTGTCATGGGAGAAGCGATTCTTACGCTTCTGGAATCAGCGGATGATATTTCTTTCGATGCATTAATTGTGCAGTTGCAGGAAAACCTGAGAACAGAGACCGACAGTGAAAGGCAGGAAGCCTGGCGAAGCGCAATCAGTGGCGTGCACCATTTCCGTATGCAGCCCGAAAACAGTAAAAAAAGCGCCTGGTCTTTGCAAACGACCCAGCGCAAAAATCGACTCCGAAATGACACTTTTTTAAGTATCAGTAAAGTAATCAAGCACTAAGTCTACGCGCCCTGTTTAACCTGTACGGTTAACAGGTTTGCAGTCCCACCCCGCTTCTAATCAGACTTGCTTCAGCATGTTCTTACATAATGCTCATTGTGAATTTGAACCGGCCTGACGGCCTTAGAAGACGTTCCTCATCTCAGCAACGGGAGAGTAATTGAACGAAAATGAGCAAGTTCAACCAGAGGAAATCCATGAGGCGATTGGCCTGGCAGCCACTTATCTTATGAATTCGCACCTGCCCATAAAGGCAGATAACCTCGTCATGGTGCTTCGCGCGCAGGAAGTCATGGCAACATGCTCCCGCCAGAGAAGCGTTCTCGAAGCCACCCGGCAATATCTGATGCAACGGCGCAAAAAGCCGCTGTAATGGCTACCAGGCATTATTCTGGCGTGTCGGAGACAAGTATGATCGACATCTGCCTTCGCTCACATTGCGAAGGCAGCATGTCATAAGAGGGAAATCAGAAAATTTGAATTAGACGTCGTCAGGTGTTTTGTGAACCACCATTTCAAGAGCGTTGCGATAGATATCAAGTTTGACGACATCTTTTTCAATTTCAAGCAGTTGAATAAGTGCAAAGATAAGATCTTTATTGCTCACTTCCGCCTTACGAACTCTAAGGTTCTGTGTGATTTCTGCGATAAGTTGTTCTTCCGCCTCGAAAGCATGAGGATCGCGACCAAAAAAGGCGTTTAGTTGTTCCTCAGTTGTCGTGCTCTGCATATTCATTCCTGTAAAAAAGTAGACAACGGCTCTCTGCAAGATGTCAGAAGAACCTAACCAGGAATAAAATTAGACAGCAATCTCATGGCCTGCAACGTCGTTGATGAAATTTTTTGACCGTCCGGTCCAGCGACGGACCTGCCGCCCTTTCCAGTCCGGCAATTATCAATCCTGGCGGCTTTTTGTGCAGTAAAACACCGGCGTATGACCATAGACGAAATAGTAGCTTTCCGCATTCGCACGCACGATATCAATGCTGATGCCCCGATCGCGCAGATGATAGAAATCAGGCACATGGTCCAGCAGGGGTTCCGCCCGTTTTGGCAGTTCATTGGTGTCATTCGACACCATGATCATTTGTCCATTCTCATACCAGTAATTAAAAGAGACGTTATTACTGGCAGCCAGCGCAGGCTGCATCCCTTTTATATATTTACCTGACGACTCATAACTGCCACTGCCGCTGTCGAATGAATAATCGGTAATGATATCCAGTATGGCATCATCATCGACAATGATCGCATGTGCGCCACAGGTAAAATGGTTACGCTGGTAGTTGAGATACCCGGCGCAAAGTAACGGTGCAGCAATGGCGATTATGACACCCCCCCAGAGCAGATAAAGTTTATTGGTTTTCATGATATTTCTGCCGATAAAAAAGGGTTCTGCAACGTGCGTTAACACTGTCAGGTGTTTTATCACATACGAAGATAGATATTCCCTGTTGCAAGCGATTGATAGTCATATAAGCCCTATCTCCGGCCTTGCAATTAACAGGATAACGCGCCGATAGCGCGTTAAATTGACTGCGGCTTTGCTCGATATCGTACCAGGAGGAGAAAACCTCACAATTACCTATTTTTCCGATCTGCTGATAATCGGCAAACACAGATTTATCATTATTAAGTGAGCCATAGAGCACAGCGCATGAGAGACAAAAAAGCAGACCGGCAAAAAACCAGGAGACAGGTGCGCGCAATAACGAATCCAATTTTGAGTCTTGTTGATCGATTATTGTATTGTCATTCGCAGTGGGTATTGGCTCGACGATAGCAGGCGCTGGTACATCTTTCGCCCGGGGAAGAAAATCGCCAGCTTCTCCCGCACAAATTTGCGCGACAGATTTAAACCCAGCTTTTGGAATTGTTTTAATCACCTCATCGGTCAGTCCTGCCGACTTCAACGCCTTTCTGACAGACGCAATGGCCTGATATAACGCGTTAGTCGTAACAACCGCACCCTGTTTTCCCCATACAGCATCAAATAAAAAACGCTGCGAAAGCACCTCTCCGTTATGTAAAAGAAGCTGCAATAAACATTCACTTACCGGGCCGTGGAGGATAATGCACTGGTCAGGGTAGTTTTGTATGGCGCAAAGACGTCGTTCATTGGGCTCAAACAGAACAACATTGTTAATCAGCCAGACTCTCTTCATAGCGTGACCATCAGAGAAATACACACTATAGATCCCCTTGAAACGTCGGCATGACTAAAAATCTGATTCAGACTTTTATTGTTATCTTTCAATACTTTAATCTCATTTACCTTAAGCGCCAGCCTGCAAGTTGCTGTCTTTAAATTGCTTTCCATTCATTATAAATCATATAACGTCACTCCACTTTTTTTCCATAATCTCTAGAGTAGCTGACATCCGGCACCGTGATTGGGCCACAGTATGTTCTCTGCCGGACAGCGTACTTTCAGGCTTAGAGGTGAAACCAAAAACCTTTAACCAGCATTAATAACTGGCTACCACAAAAAATATGGTGATAAATCTTGATGATTAAGATCGACATCTTTTGCAGTAAAAAGAGGAATATCAGGTTCGTTTTTTAGAATTTACAGCTTAAGATTTTACTTAAAAAAGATTTTATGATTGAAGCATGGTTTACCACCCGCCCGCAAATAGTGCAGTGGATCGGAGATTGGAAAGCCCCGGCATCAGCCATATAATCCACCCTATAAATGTATGGTTATCGAGAAGCACTCTGTGTTGCGGCATCAGGCCGAGCTATTTTAATGCGAGCATGACAGAATGGGCTATCGCTTATACGGATTTATGATTGGTAAAGAAATACATTTCGACATTAATAGTCGTCGATTGTACAGGCTGCCAACCAGCCACACTGATAATAATCTTATATTCGCTTCTGTCGTTTTTAACGATACGATGATGAATCTGTTTCTTTATTTATTAAAATATGGTCGTCATAAAAACATCAGTAAAGAGGAATTGTTTCATAACATTTGGGAAGTGAGCAACCTGAGCCCTTCTTCGCAAAGACTATGGCAGGTTTTAAATAACTTAAGTAAAAAACTCACACTTATCGGCCTGCCTCGTGATTTTATAATTAATAAGAAAGGCCGTGGCTATACTGTAAATTATGAGGATGTTACACCAATTTATTATCGAGTGAGTGAACTCCCGCCTCACTCTATTAAAAAAGAGGAGAAGCCAGATACCCTGAGAGAGTGATGTCAGCCAGGGGTTCGCCCTGAGCACACCCGTGCAAGGGGCTTTTTTTTATATTGCAATCCGATTATGGGGCGTAACCGTTCCCTTTTAATACTGATGATATGAAACCGTCCACTGACGATAATGCCGATACTGGAAGAATAAATGAATCTGATACAACCTTTTTTAAATTTGAAAGTTGGCAGGAAATTACTGTTAGGTTTCTCAATCGTATTGTTTGTCACAATTGCGGTTCTGACCTCCGGTATCTTCGGCTTAAAAAACATTCAGGATAAGGTCAGCAAGAATGAGCTTACGACCGATCTTTTTAATTCGCTTTCAAGCGTAAGACTTGGCCGAACCAATTTTCAATATACGCTTGACCAGAAGTATTTAGAGCAAACAAATAGTTCTGCTCGCCGTATGCAGGACACGATTAAACAGCTTAATAGTTTTAGCTGGTCGGTTGAGGGTAAAAGCGCGCTGGATAAAACAGCAAGTGCGGTTAGCGACTATATCGAAACGCTTAATCTTTTCACCAAAGCGCTGAATACGAAGAAACTTATTGAAAAGAAACTGGATACACAGGAGTTCAATGACGATTCTGCCCTGGCAGATAAAGCAAGCAAAAACAGTGCTCTCACGCAAACCCAGGCACTTCTGGCGGAACAAGTCGCTTTTCTCATGAGTGATATTGATTCGCAAGTCACTCTCTATAAAAACCATCCGACGGAACAGTTGCAAAAGGAGATTCTTCTTCGCCTGGCTGCCGGGAAAACGACAACTGAACAGCTTCTTCAGCACTTGCCGGATGACCAGCAAAGCTGGCTTGCCGATGATGTGCAATATTTTCAGAACATTGCTACAGAACTGGAACATTACCGTAATGTCTGGACGGAACAGTCCACCCTGTCATCTCAACTGACTGACAGAGCAGGAATTTTGACGAACGCAATTCAGGATCTGTTTGATCTGCAGCAGCAAATTGTCGCCAGCGTCGTGAGCAATGTGCAATGGCAAATGAGTACGGTCGCGCTGATCGGTATCCTGTCCGGTATCATCTTAGCGTTCTGGATCACGCGTGCCATAACCACTCCACTCAATGAAACCCTGCATGTGGCAGAACAAATTGCGAAAGGCGATCTTACCAGTACGCTGACCAGTAGCCGCCGCGATGAGCCGGGTCTGTTAATGCAGGCCGTTGCCGCCATGAATGAAAATTTGAAAAACATCATTTATGACGTACGTAATGGCGTGGAGAGCGTTGCCCGGTCATCCTCGGAAATTGCCGCGGGCAATATGGACTTATCATCTCGTACTGAACAGCAGTCCGCTGCCGTCGTGGAAACAGCCGCCAGTATGGAACAGCTAACTTCTACCGTGGCGCTGAATGCCGAAAATGCCAACCATGCGCGCCGGCTCTCAGAAGAAGCATCGCAAAATGCCAGCCACGGCAGTCAAATCTCGCAGCAGGTTATCGACACCATGAAGAATGTGCGCAGCAGCTCGCACCGCATTTCCGAAATTACCACGGTTATCAACAGCATTGCGTTCCAGACCAACATACTGGCGCTCAATGCCGCGGTTGAAGCCGCCCGTGCCGGCGATCAGGGGAAAGGCTTCGCCGTTGTCGCAGCCGAAGTACGTAACCTTGCCCAGCGTAGTGCGCAATCGGCAAAAGAGATCGAAAACCTGATTCAGGAATCCGTCGTCTACGTCGACAATGGTTTTACGCTGGTCGAAAGCGCGGGAGAAGCCATGTCTAAAATCGAGAACTCTGTAGCCCAGGTTCGCGACATCATGGGCGAGATAGCCGCCGCAACTGATGAACAAAGCCGGGGCATTTCGCAAATTGCCCAGGCAATGGCGGAAATGGACACCACTACACAGCAAAATGCCGCACTGGTTGAAGAGTCTTCCGCTGCCGCCAGCTCGCTGGAAGATCAGGCAGTGCAGCTCGAAAAAGTGGTCTCAATTTTCCGGGTGGCTAAAGACAGCGCCATTCAGAGTGAAAAACGCACGCTGGCACGCAGTAATCTGGCAGCGCTACCAAAGAAAAAAACCAGTAACCACGAAAATGGTGACTGGGCCAATTTCTGAGTTTCCGTTTTTCTGAATCCTCATCAGGCAATCATTACTCCTGATTGCCTGATGATAAATAAGCAACTGCGTTCTCCTTTTACTCTCTTTCTTACTACCACGACACCGGACTATGCCAAACCTGATTAAAACAACTACGTTGTTTTCGCAAATACAGCAGAAAACTTTTTTTGGCTTCGTCGTCATGACCGGCACTGTGAAATTTGTGGTCGCTATATTTTTATCACTGGTCTTGCTGGCATCTGGACTCAGTTTTATCGCCATGCATCAATTATATTCAGAACAGGAGAATGCGCGCGTCGCGGCACAAAGCGTCCTCTCCTATGCTGAGGAATTACTGGCAGAAGCCAGCGATGCCGCCAAAAGTAGCCTGCAGGCGCAACAGGTCTTATGTAGTGGCAGCATGGCTCAGGATCAGGCATTTTTGCTGAATCATTATCCACATATTCAGGCGATAAGTTTTGTGCAGGGGAATATGATCGGTTGTTCTTCATTAACCGTTGCACAGAGGAAAAAAGTCCCCCCGGCATTGCTTTCAGATAACGCTTTAAAAGAGGCTTCTGTTGAGAAACTGTTGTTTGATATGCCAACACTTTATTACCTTGCCAACATTCAAAATAATACGTTATTGGTCAATATCAGCACCTCGTTTATTAATAACGCCTTTAATCTTGATGGCGTTCTGCCAAATATGTATTTGCAAATTGGCGGCGCACAGGTCTGGAGTGACGGCAGCATTATTTATGCTTCCGGAGACGATGATCACTTTATGCACCTGAGATCGGCAACCTTTCCGGTTTCGGTCGCCTGGCAATCCCCTTTGTCGATACCGTGGTACCGCTTTATTGCGGAAAACAGCTCATTAATCGCGTTTGCAGTGTTGGTTTCAACATTGTGCGGCTATCTTTTTTGGCGGCTGACAGGCCATTTTACATCCTCTCTTATGGTACTACAGCAGGCGATTTCGCAACGCCAGATACACCCTTTTTATCAGCCATTCTTTCAGGGCGACACGGGCAAAATCGCCGGGTTTGAGGTGCTTGCCCGATGGAAACATCCTGTTTATGGTTATGTTTCACCTGATATTTTTATTCCACTGGCCGAGCAACACAATCTGATTGGCCCATTAACCCGACTGCTGATGCAGCAAATCACAACCGATTTTCAGAAGGCGATCCATCTTTTTCCCGATGGACTGTATATTTGCATCAATATCAGCGCACAGAACTGCCTTGATCCGCATTTTGAAATGGATATCAACGATATGATGCGCAAACTGGAAGCGAAAAAACGCCATATCGTAGTTGAAGTGACCGAAAGGCATCCGCTGCATGTTACGCCGCAGCTGAATGAATGGCTTGCCGCCCTGCGCCGCGCCAACATATCCGTGGCGCTGGATGATTTTGGCACAGGTTATTCGAATCTCGCCTACATTTGCGCATTGCAGCCTGAGTTTCTCAAAATCGACAAAATGTTTGTCAGCCAGATAGACAACAATACCGACACTCGCCTGGTGGAAAGCGTCATTGATCTGGCGAAAAAAATGCGACTTAAGGTGATAGCCGAAGGGGTGGAAACTCAGGCGCAGGTGGATTACCTGCGCGCAAAAAATGTCGATTTTATGCAAGGTTACTTCTTCTGCCGCCCACTGCCTGCAGAAGACTTTATTAAGCGGATGAGGCTGGAGGTCAGCGCTCCGCCGTCGCCAGCTTGAGCGCCAGCCCTAAAAAGACCACACCAGCAATCTTATTCATCACCTTTTGCGCTGCCGGCGACTGACCAAACCGCGCACCGGCGCTGGCGGCAAAGAGCGCCATCAGACTAAAGGCAATCAGCGTGGCGATAATAAACAGCCCGCCCAGCGCAAACATCTGCAAAGTGACATGCCCGGCTTGTTTATCAACAAACTGCGGCAAGAAGGCGAGGAAGAAAATTGAGACCTTCGGATTGGTAATATTCATCACAATGCCGCGCAGATAAAGCCGGGCTCCCTCACGCACCGGCCCGGTACTGCTCTTCGCAGCCGTTGGCTTCGCGCGAAACGCCAGCCAGGCAAGCCAGGTAAGATACGCAGCCCCGGCATATTTCAGCAGGCTAAAAGCCAGCTCCGATTGCTGGAAAATCACCGCCACCCCCAGCGCCACGGCGGTGGTATGGACTATCAGCCCCGTACACAGGCCAAGAGTGATAGTTAATCCGGCGCGGCGTCCGCGTAAAGCAGCCTGTGTCATGACAAACAGATTATCGGGGCCGGGTACAAACGCCAGAAACAACGCTGCTGCCAGGAAAGCAAAAACGGTATCAATGGACAAGGGTGAAACCTTCTGCAGAGTAAGGAATAAGGCGAGGTTAGCATTGAATGTCTCGTCGTAAAACGCCCTGTATTATCCGACACATTATAAATGCGTTACCCCCAGCGCCGCAGCCTCGTCGCGCCAGGCCAGCAAGGGGGAGTAAGCCTCCCTGGTAACCGGGCTAAACCCGGTAATCAACAGCGCGTCGCATACCGCCTGATAACGCGGATGGCTGACCAGCTCATGCAATGCGTCCTGGAGATTTGCCAGGGTATATGCGGACGTCTGTTTTGCGGTAATGAGGGGTAATCCTGGAGCCAGAGGAGTGGAGCCAATCACCGTCAGCCCGGCCAGCAGTTCAGGTTCATGGCGCTGTAACAGCGCCCAGCTCACGCAGTCGATGGCCGCGATATCCGCCGTTCGCTGGCCAAGCGCCGCCAGCGATTGTCGGTGGCTGCCGCTCAATACCACCGCCGAGAAAAACCTCCCGCCCTGCGCCAGCGGCGCAACCATTTTGCGTAATGCGTTATAACCCGATTGCGAGTCCTCAGCATTGCAGGCCACCACGCGGCCACGGAAATCCGCCAGCGTTTGTAGCGCGTTTTCCTCGCGAGCCACCAGCAGACTACGATAATGAAAACCGTCACAGCCGGGGGCGGAATAATGAAAGCAGCCGACCGTTTGCACGTCGGGCAACTGCGTGACCAGCGGAAAACCACAGGTCTGGCTCAGCAACAGGGCGTCATGTCGCCAGTGGGAAAGCAGTGCCTCCTGCGGCCAGAGCGCATTAACGGCTATGCCCCGCGCCGCCAGCAGTTCCGCCAGGGCGCGGATAAGCGCCACGGTGTCCGGGCGGTGTAAGTCATACATCGGAAAAGCGATTTCATGGCGCATGATGATCATTGCCCGCGTTAAAGCCTGGGTGCGCATTCACATCGACAGGGCGGAACAGGAAACGCCGCAGCCATATGCCATAACCACGCACCACAAATCCGCCATTGCGCCTCTGATAGTCATCGCGATCGTATAAGTAGACCGTGCGCAACCCGTACCAGGGCACTCCCGGTAAGTCATGATGTACAGAATGATAGTTCAGGTTGAGGAACAGCACTCGCCAGGGTAACGCGGCTTCGTTAATTACCGAGCGGGCCAGCGGGTCTTCTTCTGCCCGATGTTCCAGGAAAGAGCGCACCTTGGTGAGCGCCAGCGCCGGATAACTGACTGCCAGCACAAACCAGACGAGCGAGAAACCGCAGTGGGCAATCCACGAAAAGGTCACTACCAGCAACACCCCGTGAACCACCCACATCACAATCGCATCGCGCTGGCGGGCGCGAAACGCTGCGATCATTGCTGCAAGCATTTGCACAATGTCGAGCAACGGTCCCAGCAACAAACGCCCCGCAAAGGTGTTACGCAATTGAATAAGGCGACGATACCAGCGGGGTAAACGCTGCCAGTGATGTGCGGAAAAATAGTAAGACTCCGGGTCGTCATCCGGCAACGTCAGCAAATGTGCGCGATGATGCGCAAGGTGAGAATCACGGTACAAACCATACGGATACCAGACCGCCAGCGGCATAAGCCCCAGCAACTGATTAACCCACGGGTAACGTGTAGGATGGCCATGAATCAGTTCATGTTGTAACGACATATACCAGGCGGTAAACCAGATAAGCAGTAGCGTAGAGAGAAATAAACCCAGTGTTTTATGGAAGGCCAGCGTGGCAAACCAGCCGCCGTAGATAACAATGATGAGTACCCATGTTGGAAATTCACTTCGCCATAGCCATGACCCGGACAGCCGCCCGATAAACGCGCGCTGCTGCTCGTGCAGGTAAACCGCCTTACTTTTTGCCATCCACTCCACACCCTTTATTCAGCCGTTTCTCTCGTGCCGACGATGGGAGAAAAAGCCAGAAATAACAAAGAATTTAAATGGATGAGCTATTGCGAAAAAGCGCTATAGGCAGCCAGCAAATAAACAGACGCATGGTACTGTAAAGAAGCAGGCACATTCACCATGCGAGCATGGCGACGCAACAACGGCGTTATTACGGGTATAGGTCAAAACAAAAGCAGAGAGCACTGTAATGCCATAAAGAATCGATAACTTCGCCTGTCCAGACGGCAAATCTTAACTGCCAAAATAATAAACAACGGAAATCATTGTAAAACGAAATATTATTTGTCAGAAAATTTTGATAACTGACATCACCTGTCACCAGCATGCCTTACAACTTTCAGCAGGAGCGACGAATTGTACTTAAGTTTTCAGTAAGGATGCCGTTATTACACTAAACAGTTAAGACGACATGGCATTATGGAAGAGGCAATGTTATGCACCAGAACAGTACTGACAGCAATATTATGACTACAACGGCGCCATACCGATCAGGGTAGCTTAAAAAAGTGGCGTCAGAAGTCACTTATGATGAAAACAGTATAATCACTTGTATATAGACAGAACTAGTCACTGAGAAGGAATAAAAATAATGAGCATTTTGGATTTCATAGGGAATGGTCTTAGCAAAGCTGACAAAGTATATATTCATCCACTCATTCCCCGTTCTAAAACATCCAATGCGATATCAGCATATTGTTATGATATTTCTCATGATGATATTCTTGTTCTTGTAGATGATACTGTTTTCGGCAGCAGTAAGAATGGGCTCGTCATAACCAAAGACAAAATTTATTGTAAAGGCCAGTTAGAAAAACCTGCATCTTTTTCATTTAGCGAAAACACTCTGTTTTTTGTTGAGAAAAAAATGATGTCAGTTTCAGTCTATATTAACAATATTGAATTGATAAACACAACTCAGCCATCATATAAACATATTGATTATCTGTTTAACAAGCTGAATGATTTTATAAAAAATAATTTTAACTCTAACACGAATACCGAGGCTGCTGTGCCCCACACAGTTCCAGTTACAGAACCAGCCCCAGTTTCAGTTACAGAATCAGCTCCAGATCCAGCTCCAGATCCAGCTCCAGCTCCAGCTCCAGCTCCAGCTCCAGATTTTAATGCGGGTTATAAATCTATATACCAGATTTTGCCTGATGATGGATTAATGCAGAAAATAAAAATCGATAAAGGCGTGGATTCTTTTTTCGATTTCTTTTCAAGTGGGGATAACAGAAGCTCAAGTGAATTCGTCAGAAAAGAAATCAGCGGTTTTCTGAAGAAAAACATCGTTCACATCAGAAATAATTATATAGATAAAAACAATATTGTAGGATTGAAAAACAACAACGCAACAATGGAACTTTTGATATATTCACTTGCACTCTTGCGTCTTGAAATGGCAGAAAGATACGTAAATGAAAATGCCATTGAATTCGTACTCGTGGAAGGGATGAAAGAATTCATGGCTGCAGGCTCTGCATCCAGAGACAAAAATATCATAAACTATATGGTCAGGTTGTCATACGAATCAGGCGATAACTTCGATGATGCGACTACGTCATTATACATAAGACTGTTGAGCAGCAACATGCACGGAAAAACTGTCGGCGCTGATTTTGAATTAGAAAACTTGCTTGATAAATTCCATAATGACTCTCATTTATCGGATGCATCATCCCAGGAAGAGGTTATCAACAATATTCTTGGTGATATTATCTATCAATCAATTGAAGAGCTGGGTGATTTGTCCCGAGACAGAGAAATCAGTCGCCTTGCTCAACGCAGCGTGGATGTTGTGCTCGATAAATTTTCGCGATAAGGCAGCAGTAGATTTAATCGGCAAGGCTTTCTGAGGTCTCCCTGATACCTCAGAAAGGTCGATAATAACCACTGGAGACGTTATGGACAGGCAAACTACTTCGCCGTTGCTTATCGATCAGGCGCAACCGTTAGATGCGCTGCTACGCAAAGCAATGGCGGCTGACCTCGCGGCGCTGGCAGATACTCTTACCGACAACGGGCGTGGCCGGGTTTCGCTTAAAGAGGAAACGAAAAAAAGCATCCTGTTGCACAAGCGGCAACAAACCCTGCACACGATAGCGCCAGTACTGGCAACAGAAATCTGCGCGTTTGGCGGGAATACGGTCGCGAATGCTTTCCGGCAAAAAAAATCGCCAGCGTACGCCGTCGTAGCTCTGGATGTGGCCAAAAGAATTGGCGCTAAGGTCAATAAGAATGCCACTGTCGCGGAAATTGAACGCGCCATCATCGAAAAAACGTTACTCAAAGCGCTAAAAGGCGGCAAAAAAGAGGAACTGAAAGCCTTATTTAAAGAGCAACAACTGACGGTAGATCATGCGCAAATTAGCCAGCTGCTTAATGAGGGGAAAGCCGAAGACGTGCTCAGATTGCTGATCGCCTCATGCGGGCCCTATGCCGTCTCAAGGATGGTGAATGCCGCCATGCTTCCGGCGCTCAATCTGGCATTGAAAGCAGGTTTACCTGCTCTTGGCAAAGTTATTGCGGGCCGCGCTCCGACCTTGCTCAATCCGATCGCTGCTGTGCTTTCTGCCGCCTGGATGACCTACGATCTTACCGGGCCCGCCTACCGGGTAACCATACCCGCAGTTATTCGCATTGCCTGTATTCGTCAGGCCGATATCCAACAGCAAGCGGACACATTCTGTATGGAGCTTAAACAATGTCTATAGACGCAGATGTTTTATATCGCACGATTAAGCAGTCTCCGGATATCATCGAAGGGCTAAAAACGGGGCTGTATAAAATTTACGGCGGTGTGATACGTGTGACGAAGGGGCACGAAAAGGCTGGCAGCATCGTCGCCCATTTGATGTTCCCCAGCGATGCAGAAAAAGCGCAAGAAGGCATCGAGAGCCTGAAAAATGTATTGTCATCGCAAATGGGGACGATACAAAGCGGCATTGAGACGTTGCAAGGCTCAGTCAATACACTGCAGATGCTCCAGTCTGCAAATCTGGCGCTTTCCGGGCTCAATCTGGCCGTTTCTGTCGCCGGGTTTGCGATTGTCTGCCACAAACTCAACCGCATTGAATCTCTGCTCCACAGCCAATCGCAAAAGCTGGATACGCTGCTGCATTTAGCGCTGGATGCGCGTCAGCGCGAGTCATTCCGGGATATTGCCAGTTTTAATGCCGCGCTCAATACCGCCCGACAATTTGCGGAAATGGGCGATATTGCGCAGTTGAAAACGCTGGTTCACGACCTTAATGCCCAGTATGAATTTACCAGTCTGGCGCTCAAGAACACGGCTAACGCGGTTAATTCCCCTGAATTTTATCCCTCACTGCATGAACTGAGCATTTTGCAGGAACGTTTTATGTATCTGGGGTTGTTTCGTAGTTTTATTCAACAAAAAATCGGCGCTCCCCGCTATGCACTGGAATCGCTGGAGCAGCTCAACGCTGACTGGCTGGAGATAAACACAACGATTGTTGACGGGATAAGCCACTCTCCCGCCACCCTGCAGCAACTGTCGCGACAGGATGGAGACAATCTGCTCTCTTTCCTCAGCTACCGTAAAACGCGCATTGAGGCGATTGAATATCAGAGCAACCTGTTACGTCTGGCCATTGAGAAACCGGAAATTCTGGAGTTCATCAATGCCAGCAATGACGAGATTTTAGTGCTGGCAGCCTGATACCAGCGGACTGACGGGCGCAAATTTAGCGCGGCGTGTCGGTAAATGGCAGTTGCGTCAGCATCTGTTGCAGATTAATGGCATCCCTAAACAGATGTTCGGCGATGCCAACCCCGCAAGGTAAGCAACCAGCACTTCCATGCGCCTGCCGCAAAGCGCCGCCAGGGTGTACGGTTGCTATCTTCACGGGCTGGCTGATAAGACGATTTAGCTCGACGGCGGAAAAAGCCGCGCGCTAAGAAAATCGATCAGCACGCGCAGCTTTGGCGAGGGATATTTACTGGCAGGCCACAAAAGATGTACCACGCCGGTATGGCTGGCATAACGTGTCAGTACTTCCCGCAACGCCCCCTCTTCCAGCGCTTCACGAATGGCAAAATCAGGCAACCAGGCAATGCCCAGCCCGCGCAGCGCAAAGCAGACACGGGTCTCAATGTTGTTGCACACCATGGTTTTCGGAAGCACGAGTTCGTTTTCCGCATCGTTACCGCGCATCACCCAGCGCTCCAGTTTGCCGCTGGAGGGAAAACGGTACTGCAGACAGGCATGATGGGAGAGATCCGCAGGGCTTTGCGGTTCACCATAGCGGGCCAGATAATCAGGCGATGCGACGACAACAGTACGAAACTGCCCCAGTTTGCGGGCCGAGAGTCGCGAGTCAGCAGGCGGCCCGATGCGCAGCACGGCGTCATAGCCTTCGGCAATCACATCCACCATGCGGTCGGTAAATTCCAGATCCAGCTGGATCTGCGGGTACTGGCGCATAAAATCCCCCAGCACGGGTAGTACCAGCGAGCCCACCAGCGGCAAGCTCAGCCGCAAACGTCCTGTCGGGTGCTCCGCCGCCTGGGTGAGTTCCTGCTGTGCGGCCTCTATTTCCGCGAGAATGCGTCGGCTGCGCTCCAGGAGTAGATGCCCTTCTGCCGTCAGCGTAATGCTGCGCGTGCTGCGGTGAAACAGCCGTACGCCAAGCTTATCTTCCAGCCGGGCTATGCTCTTGCCGACCGCCGAGGCCGATACGCCAAGATTACGCCCGGCGGCCACAAAACTGCGCATTTCCGCCACCTGCACAAACACGACAAACCCGTTGAGACTTTCCATCTGCCCTCTCCATTACGGACATTTATTTCCATAGTGTCATGAAATATACCCCTCTTTTTCCGCAATCGTGAAGCTCCTACAGTGGATACGTTGAAAACTGAGGAGAGAGCAAATGCAAGATTTTATTCAGCCTGTTATTCGTCAGGCACTGGACGAACGCCGTCTGGTGGGCGTTGAGGTCATGGTTGCACGCCACGGACAAACCCTTTTTCACCAGGCTGCGGGCTATGCCGACCGGCAGACGCAGCGCCCGATGACGCTCAATACCCGTTTTCGTCTTGCGTCGGTGAGTAAACCCATCGTTACCACCGCCGCCATGGTGCTGGTACAGCAGGGTAAATTGCACCTTGATGATGCCGTTACCCGCTACCTGCCTGAGTTCACGCCGCCACTGCCGGATGGCGGCCAGGCCACCATCACGCTGCGTCAGCTAATGAGCCACAGCGCCGGTCTCGGCTACCGCTTCCTTGAAGAAGATATGAACGGTCCCTACGCCCGCGCGGGTGTTTCCGATGGCATGGATGCTTCCGGGGTGACGCTTGAGGAAAACGTCCGCCGTATCGCAACGGTTCCCCTGTTATATGCACCGGGAACCGCCTGGGGCTATTCGCTGGCGATTGATGTGCTGGGCGCGATAATTGCGAAGGTTGAGGGGCAACCACTGGATATTGCGGTAAAAACGCTGGTCACCGGGCCGCTGGCAATGGACAGCACCGGCTTCGCGTTATCCCCGGATCAGGCGGTGGCAACCGCCTATGTGAACGATAAGCCAGAGCCACACACCCTGCAAGAGGGCGAATTCGCCGCCCCCTTTGAGAACACCGTGGGTATCTGCTACAGCCCGTCACGGGTCTATAACCGTCAGGCGTATCCGTCGGGAGGCGCAGGAATGGTCGGCACCGTGGCTGATGTAATGCGCCTGCTTGAAACATTGCGCAGCGGTGGCGGTTCTCTTCTGGCCCCCGAATGGGTGGCGGAAATGGGCCGCGATCAGATTGCGCCACATGAGCTTGCGGATGCGCCAGGCACAGGCTTTGGACTGGGCTTTTCCGTTCTTCGCGATCCACTCAAGGCCGCCTCGCCGGAATCCCCCGGTACCTGGCGCTGGGGTGGTGCCTACGGCCACGCCTGGTTTGTTGACCGCGAGCAGGCGCTCAGCGTAGTGGCCTTTAGCAATACGCTGTACGAAGGCATGTCGGGGCAATTTGTCACCGATCTGCGCGATGCGGTCTACCAGGGCCTGCGGGTGGCGTCATGACACGCGCGGAACGCCTGCCTGTTTTGCCGTTGCTGGCGCTGGGGATGGCGGCATTTGTCACGATTGTCACCGAAACGCTGCCTGCCGGGTTGCTGACGCTAATGGCGCGCGATCTCGCTATCACACCAGCAGCGGCCGGGCAAAGCGTGACGGTTTATGCCGTCGGCTCGTTTATTGCAGCCATTCCACTTATGTCGTTACTGCAGGGATGGCGACGCCGCCGACTGCTATTGTTAACGCTCGCGGGGTTTACGCTGGCGAATACCGTCACCGCCGTTGCCAGCAATTACGGATTGCTGCTCGCCGCGCGCAGTATCGCTGGCATCGCGGCCGGTATTCTGTGGGCGCTGCTGGCAGGTTTCGCCGCCTCGATGGCTCCCGCCCATCAAAGAGGAAAAGCGATCGCGATTGCCATGGCTGGCACGCCGCTGGCGCTCTCTATCGGCGTACCCATCGGGACCTTCGTTGGCAATCTGATTGGCTGGCGGCTCTGCTTTGCAATACTTAGCGTGATGTCGCTGCTATTGATGATCATTTTACGCCTGAGCGCCCCGGATCATGCCGGGCCAGCGCAACAGCGGCGCATCTCGTTGCGCTGCGTGGCACAACGACCCGGCGTAGGTCGCGTACTGCTGTTGGTGCTCAGTTTCGTCCTGGCGCATAACCTGCTCTATACCTATATTTCTCCGTTTCTGGCCCCGGCAGGGTTGGCGGCAAGAACAGATGCTGCGCTGCTGCTGTTTGGTCTGTGTTCGCTGGTGAGTATCGCAGTAACGGGGATACTGATTGACCGCTATCTGCACGGACTTACCGTTCTGAGCGTTGGCCTGTTTATGCTGGCTGCCCTGCTGCTGCAACTGAATGCAACCAGTGCGCCAACGGTCCAGGCGGCGGTAATCTTATGGGGGCTGGCCTTTGGCGGCGCCGCCACTTTGTTTCAGACCGCAATGGTTACCCGCGCTAAAGAGGCGACTGATATCGCGCAGTCAATGCTGGTAACGGTATGGAATCTGGCTATCGCAGGCGGCGGCATACTGGGCGGCATGATATTACAACAGGTGGGCATACGGGGTTTCACTCCATTGCTGCTGTTGTTACTGATCGTAGCCATGTGGCTGGCATGGTCTGCGGGCAAAAACGCAGAAGTTTGTGAGTAGCAACACGCCCGGAAAGCTAATGCAATGAGCAGATCGGCACATAGCGTGATATGTTGTGCGTATTGTCAATAATTTTGCTAAACACGCAAAGATGATAACGCCCAATTTTGCCGAGTATCTTTCCGTTTTTGCCGACGTCGTCCGCAGCGGCAGCTTCTCTGCTGCCGCGCGTAAGCGTGCCCGGACCCCCTCTGCCGTGGTGCGGCAAATTGACGCTCTGGAGCATGAGCTGGGCGTGGCGTTATTCATTCGCTCAACGCGCTCACTGACGCTGACAGATTCAGGGCACAAGCTGTACCAGCGGGCGCTGCGCCTGCTTGATGAGCTGGCTGACGTCCATGCGGAAGTGTCGGCATTTGATATTTCTGTGTCCGGTATCCTGCGCATCGCCTGCCTGCCCTCTTTTGGTAAGCGGTACGTTCTGCCGGTCATCGCTGCGCTGGAAGCTGAACACCCGGCGCTTCGTGTTGAACTGGATCTCACCGAAAGGCTTTATAACCCGGTCACAGAGCGGCTGGACGTGATGATTCGCATGGGTGATTTGCCGGACAGTACGCTTATCGCCACGACGCTCGCGCCGCTGACGCGCCTTCTGGTGGCAAGTCCCGCTTACCTTGCGCGCACAGGCCAGCCGGTAAATGCCAGCGAGCTGGCATCGCACCGCCTGCTCGATAAACTGCACGGCACCGACCTGCTGGGATGGAAAGAGATCCCCGGTTTTTCGCACAGCGATGCGCAACGTGCCGGGGTGTTCTTTCGCTGCGATGATTTTGAAGCTTTGCGCGGTGCGGCGCTGGCAGGGATGGGTATCGCCTTCCTGCCCACCTGGATGGTCGGCCAGGATGTAAAAGCAGGCATGCTGACTCGTCTTTCGCTCGACGCCGAACCCTGGAATGCCTCCCCGTCGCGAATTCACCTGTTACGCGCGCTGCCACAGCCAGGCACCAAGGTGCGCGCTTTTAATGAGGCGCTTTGCCAGGCCATCGGTACACCGCCTGTCTGGGAACCCTGAGTCGCATCTTTGCATAATGCGCAAAGATGTTGCGTCTGAAACGGCGTTATCATTCAGTATCGTGCCGTATAGAGTGGTGGCAACACTTGATACGGGATTGATGCCATCATGGTTAGCTCTTCATCATCTTCTGCGCCGCTCTCTGCCACCACGGTTTTTCTGATGGCCCTGGCCTGCGCCTTTGCAGTTTCAACGCTTTATTACAACCAGCCGCTACTGGCCAGCATGGGGGCGAGCTTCGGGCGATCCGATGCTCAGGCAGGTCAGATTGCTATGTTGACGCAACTGGGTTATGCCAGCGGTCTGTTCCTGTTGGTGCCACTTGGCGACCGTGTCGATCGTAAACGACTCATCATCACCCTGCTGGCATGCAATATGGTCAGTCTGTTTGCGGTGGGGATCTCGCCCAACTTTAACCTGTTAAAACTTGCCAGCTTCGCCGTCGGCGCCAGTGCCGTGAGCGCGCAAATCATTATCCCTACGATGTCGGGTCTGGCCGATCCCGCTTTACGCGGGCGGGTCGTGGGAACGCTGTTGAGCGGCCTCTCGGCAGGTTTACTGTTTGCCCGAACCTTAAGTGGCTTTGTTGGTGCCAGCGAGGGCTGGCGTATGATGTTTTTCATTGCCGTCGCCATAGATTCAGGGGTGATGGCGGTAATTATCATCCGCTTTCCGTCAACCGAACATGCCACATCATTGCCCTATCGCGCCCTGCTGTCGTCATTATGGGCGCTGTTTAAAGATGAACCAACCGTTCGCGCCGCCTGTGCTACGGGATTTCTGATGTTTGCCGCCTTCTCCGCATTATGGTCTACGCTCGCTATGTTGATGGCGCGTCCGCCGTATGAATTTGGTCCCGACGCTGTGGGGGCATTTGGCTTCGTTGGTATTGCCGGTCTACTGGCTTCCCCGTTGATTGGCCGGACGGTTGACCGTGTGGGTTCCGGCAGGATGCTTTTCGCCGGTGCACTGCTGTTAGTGGCGGCCTTTGCTCTGGTCGGCGTCGGTGCTTCACACCTGTGGTTACTCATCCTCGCGATGGCGATGATCGATATCGGTAACCGCGCGGGCCTGGTTGCGAATCAGAGTCGTATTACTGCGCTTTCGGCTACCGCGCGAAGCCGCCTTAATACCCTGTTTATGACCAGCTATTTTCTTGGCGGCGCAACGGGAACGGCGGTTGCGGCAACCACCTCGGCTTCACTCGGCTGGCACGGGCTGGCGCTGACCGGGACACTCTTTGCACTTACGGCGCTGTGCGCCCATCTTTTAATCAGTACATCAAAATCGTCGCTTCGCTAAAAAACGCAGGGACAGAGGAGAAAATATGTCTGAACAAACAAACGTGATTCCCGAAACCATGACTGCTATCGAGATCACAGAGCCCGGTGGCCCGGAGGTTCTGCAGGCAACAACACGTCCGGTACCGCGCCCTAAAGAGAATGAAGTGTTGATTCAAATTGCCGCAGCGGGCGTTAACGGACCTGATGTTATGCAACGCAAAGGGCAATATGCACCACCGCCGGGCGCATCGGATATACCCGGTCTGGAGGTCTCCGGTGTGATCGTGGCCGTGGGTACGAAAGTCCAGCGCGTCAAACCGGGCGATCATGTGGCGGCGCTGATCCCAGGCGGCGGCTATGCGCAATACTGCGTGGCAGATGAAATCAATGTCCTGCCATTACCGCCCGAACTTAGCCTGATCGAAGCCGCTGCCTTACCCGAAACATTCATGACAGTCTGGCTCAATATGTTCCAGCGCGGTCAGTTTAAAGCTGGCGATATTATCCTGATTCATGGCGGAGCATCTGGTATTGGCACGACGGCGACCATGCTGGCAAAGGCCTTTTGCGCCACAAAAATCATCACTACTGTCGGCTCAGAAGCGCATCGGCAGGCCAGCCTGAAACTGGGGGCGGATGTCGCCATCTTGTATAAAGAAGAGGACTTCGTGGATGCCGTTCATCGGGAGACCAACGGGCACGGCGCGGATATTATTCTCGACATCGTGGCTGGCGACTATGTTGCCCGTAATTATGCCGCCGCCGCGATGAACGGTCGCATTGTGCAAATTGGCGTGATTGGCGGCGTGGCTAAAGAGGTCAATTTGTTCCCTATGCTCAGCAAACGACTCACACATCTGGGCTCAACGCTGCGTTCACGTACGCCAGAGGAAAAAGCCGGGCTGATTAATGCGCTCACCGAAAATGTATTGCCATTAATTGAAACCGGGTCGGTAAAACCACAAGTCTTTAAAACATTTCCTCTGACGCAGGCGAGTGAAGCACACAGAATGCTGGACGCCAGTGCGCATATCGGCAAAGTGGTGTTGGTAATGGAGCAGTAAACGCACCGGCGATGTCTGGCCCTGAGGCAGACATCGCCATCAGAAATCATCTCCTGCCGCCAGAGCCCATCCCCCGTCCCATCAGTAAAGCCTATCGTTGCGTAACGTATAAACGATTAAAGTTTGTTCATTTCGCCTATTCCCATAAAAAACAAAGACTATTTTGCGCACAGTTTTTGCAAACAAAATGTATATAGTTTCATTGCAAAATTATTTCTTTCTCCCCCTGTATTTCTTTCTCACTACTCCTGTTAGACTCCATATAAATCGCACACTATCAAATATCGAGCGATTTATATGGCGTGCCTTTTACGCTTTAAGCCACCTCTCTAAAACAGAGCGCGACTATGAACACATTAAAAAACTTCACCATCCGCCGCGTTGTGCTATGCATCCTCCTCACGGCATTTGCACTTGTCACCGTTACTGGCGGTTATGCCGCTTATACCGCTCACAACATGAACAAATACGCCGAACAGAGTGCGGCGCAGACACAACAGGCCCTTTTCCTCGCGCACGCCACACTGGTTTTAAAACATGGCTCAGACGCTGAAAAACAGGCTCTCAAAAATGAAATCCCCGCAGGCCCGGAGTGGGCAACCCTGTCCCAGGCGTTGTCGGACACCTCCGTTAACTGGGATACAGAAGCCACGGCGCGTGTTAAAGACCTTATGCAGCATTCCGTTTTCGACACGGCACTGAATACGTCTGACGGTAAACGACTGAATGTAGTGCTGCTCATTGCGCTACTTGCTCTCGGCGGGCTGGTGATCTTCTGTGACTGTTATCTGGTCATCCATCTGGTAAAACCGGTTGGCGAAATTCGTTCCTACTTCCATACCATTGCGCAGGGCGATCTTACCCGTGAGCCAAAAGAGATCGGACGTAACTGCGTCGGTCAGATGATCCCCCTGGTGAGGGAAATGCAGAACAGCCTGCTCAAGACGGTTACCGCTATCAGCGAGAACAGTGACGCTCTTCACCGTGAAGCGAGTGAGATTGCGGCGGGGAACAGCGACCTTGCAAACCGTACCACGCAACAGGCGGCGTCTCTGGAGCAGGCGGCGACGAGTATGGAAGAGTTAACTTCAACCGTAAGTCATAACGCGGATAACGCCCGCCAGGTTCGCGACCTCTCTGTGACGACCGCACACACAACGGAAAAAGCCAGCGAACTGGTTGAGAACCTTGCCAACACCATGAACCGTATCGCGCAAGGGTCTGAACAGATTCGCCAGTTCACCTCAACCATCAATAGCATTGCGTTCCAGACCAATATCCTTGCGCTTAACGCTGCGGTTGAAGCAGCGCGAGCCGGTGAACAGGGGCGTGGTTTTGCTGTCGTGGCGACGGAAGTACGTTCCCTTGCTCAGCGTAGCGCAACGGCCGCACGTGAAATCGAATCCCTGATAAAATCAGCAATCCTTTCGGTGCATGAGGGCAAAGAGATTACGGATGCTGCGGGTGCTGCCATGACAGAGGTAAAAGTGAATGTCGCCAGCGTGAATACGCTTATCGGTGAGATAGCACTGGCCTCCGATGAACAAAGTAAGGGGATTTCACAGCTCAATCATGCGGTTGCGGAGCTTGACCGGGCAACACAGCAGAATGCCGGGCTTGTCCAACAGGTTACGACTTCGGCCAATAATCTCAACGCCAGAACCGAAATCCTGAATGAAGTAGTCAGTCACTTCACCCTCCCCGGCACCACCGTACGGCGGGATAGCGCCAGCGTTGATTTTACCAGGAAGCTCATACCTGCCAGGGCATAATGAGCGAGACCCACGCAGAAGAACGATCTTAATCGTCAATAGCGTAACGGACACCTCAGTTGCTGTTGTAGAACACTGTGGTATCCGTTACGCATAAGGCAGAATCATTTTCTGCCCGCATGCCCAACAGCCAGCCCCTTGCGTTTAATGACTGAATTTGCCAATCCAGGGGCTGGTTTTATCCTGCGACCATAGTTTCATCAACATCTCGCGAAATTTCTCAGCCGCAGGGCTCAATGAATCTCCCCTTCTTAAAACCAGGCCGAGTGTTCGTCGGATAACGGGTTCTATCAGAGGGCGGCTAACCAGCACATGATGCTCATCGGTAGGCATTGCCAGGCTTGGGACAACCGCGACACCCAGACCAGCTTCCACCATGCCGAGGGATGTAGAGAGATGCCTCACTTCATAAAACCAGTTTGGCTGCCAGTCGAATCCTTCGAGAGCCTGGTCGATCAGGAGTCGGTTGCCGCTCGATTTACGGACCCCGATTAGCCGAAGCCCGGCAAGATCTTCCCACATCACCAGCGATTTTTTGGCGAGTTCATGATCGCGTTTGCAGGCCAGAACAAAAGGCTCATTAACCAGGGGGGTAAACTCTATATTTGGATGTGTGATGTTTATCATATTTATGCCGAAATCTGCGTCGCCATTAAGCACAGCTTCGAGGCAGTCGCTGGCACTATGCTCAAGAATGCGGATGCGAATATTCGGGTAATGTTCATTGTAATCACGGATAACGGAAGGCAAGAAATAGAACGCGGCGGTAGGTAAACAGGAGAGCGTAATGACACCGGATTGATGCGTTGCCATCTCTTTAATGCTGAGAATGGAGCTTTCATAAAAATCTATGAGATTCTTTGCTTTAGGCAGGAAATCTCGCCCGACGGCGGTCAGTTTTACGCGCCTGGTCGACCGCTCAAATAATGTAGTGCCCAAACTCTCCTCCAGCTTTTTTATTCTCCTTGTTAAAGCTGGCTGGGAGATGTGTAAAAATTGTGATGCGCGTGTGAAACAACCAATTTCCGCAATCTTAACAAAAGCTTGAATACCCTGTAATTCATGCTGCATGTTTATCCCCCCACATTTACCCGGTCATTAAACCATCCTAACCGACAGCTTATTAATGTGTAAAACGCATTAATCCTTCGTTTTTTGACATTAGAGTTATTTATCAGCATGTGGGACGCTTACTGCATCATTTAACATGTGGAAAGAGAAAACCTATGTTCAACATACCTTGCGTACTGATGCGCGGCGGTACTTCTAAGGGACCCGTTATTCTGGCAAGCGACCTGCCCGCTGACACTCAGGAACGTGACGCTGTTCTGCTGTCTCTGATGGGGGCAGGCCATGAACTGGAAATTGATGGTATTGGTGGCGGGAGCCCGCAAACCAGTAAAGTGGCAATTGTGAGCCGTTCAGACAGCCCGGATGCTGATATTGACTATCTGTTTGCCCAGGTCATGGTGAAAGAGCGTCGTGTTGATACCACGCCAAACTGCGGAAATATGTTGTGTGCGGTTGGCCCTTTTGCCATTGAAAAAGGTCTGGTTGCGGCGAAAAACCCTGTGACTACGGTACGTATCCGCAATCTCAACACCGAAACCTTTGTTGACGCCGAAGTGCAAACGCCTGATTTCAAGGTTTGCTATGAAGGCGATACGCAAATTGATGGCGTACCAGGCTCTGCTGCACCGGTCGGCTTAACATTCCTCAATTCTGCTGGCTGTAAAACCGGTAAATTACTGCCGACGGGCAACACAACGGATCGCTTTGAGGGTGTCGAAGTTACCTGCATCGATATGGCGATGCCGATGATCTTAATTGATGCCCATCAGATGGATAAAACCGGTGGCGAATCTCCGGCTGACCTGGAAGCCGATCTGGCATTTATGCAACGCCTGGAAAAAATTCGTCTCAAGGCTGGCGAGGCCATGGGTTTTGGTGATGTGACCAACAAAGTTATTCCTAAACCTGTGCTTCTCAGTAAACCCACGGCAGGCGGCACAATTAAGGTTCGCTATTTCATGCCGCATAACTGCCATAAGGCACTGGCCATTACCGGCTCTATTGGTATTTCAACAGCCACCATCATAGATGGCTCCGTTGCTCAGAAAATCATTAGCGATCAACCGAAAGATGCCTTTACCAATATTGTTAATATCGAACACCCCAGCGGTAAAATTACAGTCTCATTATTAAAAGACGGAAATAAAATAGAAAATACCCGCGCTGCTGTCATCAGAACAACGCGCAAATTGTTTGAGGGCAGTGTTTATGTTCCGGAAGTCGCTTTAGCGGAAGTCATCTGAACATTAGCCAGCCTTTTAAAATCTTTACCGATTAATACCTTTAGCCTCTAATGGCTAAGAAGCTCTGTACCAGAAAGATAATGTCGAGGATATTATGGCTATAACGAACGTTAAAAATATTTCAGGTGGTTCCGGCGATGTAACAGCGAGTCAATACATCCGAGTAATATTTGCTTTAGCACTGTCAGGCCTGGCTGAATTAGCCTCTCTGTTTTTCATCCAGCCTTTGTTACCTGTTCTTGCGGTTGAATACGATGTCCCCGTCAGTCAGGTCAGTATTATTCTTTCCGCAGAAACGGCCCTGCTTGCCATTGGTTTGTTGTTCACGGGTACGCTTTCCGATCATTATGGCCGTAAGCGCCTGATTATTGTCTCCTTATTGCTGGGTGGATTACTCACCATTCTTTGTCCGCTGGTTCAGTCATGGGCGATGCTGGTAGCGTTACGTGCCGTTATTGGGCTGGCACTGAGCGGCATTGCCGCTGCGGCAACCGCTTACATTAGCGAAGAAGTGGCCCCTGTCGTTGCAGGCGTAGTAACCGGCTACTTTGTTTTTGGCAACTCAATGGGCGGAATGTCGGGCCGTATTGTGGCCAGCCAGTTGATTGAACATATCTCTATAAACACCATTTTCTATGGTTTTGCGGCAAGTCTGATTGTTGTTGCCGTACTGGTTTATTTTATTCTCCCCGCCTCTAAAAATTTCAAACCGACGGAAACGCTGAATGTATTCCGCGTGGTGAAGGGAGCAGCCTCGCATTTCCAGAATAAGAAACTCGCGCTGGCATTTGTTATTAGCTTTATCATTTTTGGCACCTTCACCTCTCTTTATAATTACCTGGCATTTTTCCTTAAGGGTGAGCCGTTCCATATTTCCCCTGCCAACGCTGGGTTGCTCTCATTCAGCTTTGCGTTAAGCTTTTTCACGGCACCGCAGGCGGGTCGGTTGTCCGCTAAATATGGCAGCATGAATGTGCTTCGCGTGTTGTTCGCCATCATGTCGCTGGGGATGTTACTGACATTAACCTCTAACGTTATCACCTTTATCATGGGTGCGGTCATCTTCACGGCATGCTTCTTCGGTTGCCATTCCATTGGTCTGAGCTGGGTAAGTAAAAACGCCACGCATGCTCGCGGGCAGGCCGTCGCCCTCTATTTATTCTTCTACTACATGGGTGGCTCAGTTATTGGATTCCTGAATGGTTTCGTCTTCCACTCAACCGGCTGGGCAGGCATGACAGCATTCATTATTGCTCTGCTGGTACTGGGCATGATTGTCGCAACACATCTTGCCTCAGGTACGAAAGCAAATCTGGTTCCAGCAGAAACATCAAAATAACCGCAAATCGTTCTACCACTCACGTCATCCGTTGGCGTGAGTGAATAAAGTTTACAAGCCAGAATTAGGTGTCATTATGAAACTTGCAAGTTACATACATCATGGTCGTAAAAGTTACGGTATTTATACCGAAGCAGGTATTATCGATCTTGGTCAAAAAATTGGTCAGCAATATCCAACATTGAAAGATCTGTTGCAATGGGATGCTCTCGATGTTGCACAGCAATATATTGACTACCCGGCGGACATTACAGATAAAGATATTACGTTCTTACCGGTTATTGAGGAGCCCGGGAAAATTTTTTGCGTAGGAATGAACTATGCAGAAAAAAGAAAAGAGTTTGCCGAAACCAACAATGCGCCAACACTCTTTATTCGCTTCCCGGATTCGCAGACGGGTCACGCACGACCGGTAATCAAACCGAATCTTACGGAGGAATTTGATTACGAAGGAGAACTGGCCGTCATCATTGGAAAAGCGGGCGAGAATATTAATCGCAACGATGCCTTAAGCCATGTTGCAGGCTATAGCTGTTATATGGATGGTTCGGTTCGCGACTGGCAGCACGCATGGTTTACTGCGGGTAAAAACTGGCGTCAGACCGGCGCTTTCGGGCCTTATATGACGACCGTTGATGAAATCCCGGACCCGCACGCACTATCTATTCAGACCTGGCTGAATGGCATGCTGGTGCAGAATGATTCAACAGCCAGTATGATTCATAAAGTCGCCGATCTCATTTCTTATATCAGCACATTCACAATGCTTAGCCCTGGCGATGTCATTATAACGGGCTCACCTGGTGGCGTCGGTAAAAAACGCAATCCCCCGTTATTCATGCACGAAGGTGATTGTGTTGAAGTCGCCATCGAAAAATTAGGCCGACTGACTAATACCATTGTCGAGTCAACGTCGCCATCTAATTCACTTGCCATTTAATTAGCTCGTCATAATACGTTATTCAGTATCGATGAACACCAGGTCAGGAGAAATATAGATGTATGCCGAAGAGACGCTAGAATTCGACACTGTTGAAACTAGCAACGGTGTTCTCAAAGACGAGATTATCCGCTTTCTGAAAAGTAATGGATTAGGAATAGATGATGACGTCGGGCAATTCGTTATTGCCCGTGCAGGCAAAGAATTAATTGCCTGTGCCGGGCTTGCGGGTAATACATTAAAATGTATTGCCGTGCATATTGAATGGCGTGGAACATCGCTGGGATTACAGCTGATTCGTGAAGCGGAAAACCTGGCAAATCAAAATGGCGATCATCATCTGTTCCTTTTAACCTGCCCTGATAATGTTAAATCTTTTCGGGGCTGCGGCTTTTTTCCTTTAGCTACCCTTGATGGCAAAGCCGCATTAATGGAAAACACCCCGGTTGGGATCCACCGCTACTGCAAGAAACTTCGCGCAGATTTTTTCATCCCGGCGGCCAATACTGGCGGTATCGTCATGAATGCGAACCCGTTTACTTTAGGGCACCAGTTTCTTATCGAACAGGCCGCCCGCGCATGCGACTGGCTTCATGTGTTCGTTGTAGAAGAAAACTTATCTCAGTTCTCCTTTCATGAACGCATTGCTATGGTACGTGACGGGGTCAGGCATCTTTCTAACGTAACGGTACATCCTGGCTCCAGATATATTATTTCTCGCGGCACCTTTCCCAGCTATTTCTTAAAGGAGAAACAGGTGGTGAATGATGTCTATTCCGCGATCGATTTGATTATGTTTCGACGTTATATTGCGCCCTCACTGGGAATTACACATCGTTTCGTTGGCACTGAGCCATATTGTAAAGTTACAGCCCAATATAACCAGGCGATGCACCACTGGCTTGAAGACGAATTAGCCATTCCCTCCACTGCCATTAAAGTGCATGAGATCGACAGAAAAACTGATGAGAATAATTATCCAATATCAGCATCAGCTGTTCGTTCTCTCTTACATAAGAACAAACTGTCAGTTGCAAGAAATATGGTGCCCGACAGTACCATGCCTTACTTATACAACTGGCTGAAAGCAAATCAACCTGACTTGCCGGAACAACATCTGGCAGGGAATCTTATGAGCATTAGCGTAGGACTCTAATATGAAAATTATACAGGCAGCGCTGGCGGGCACGCTGGAATCGAGCGACCTAATGGTGAAAGTCAGCCCTTCTGACAGCGGGCTGGATATCGTTATTAATAGCGAAGTGATGAAGCAATTTGGCGAGCAGATTACGCAGGTGGTCAAAGAAACGTTAGCCGCGTTTAATGTCACGCACGGGCAGATCATCGTTGATGATAAAGGTGCGCTTGATTGTGTTATTCGCTCCCGGATGCAAGTCGCGATCATGCGAGGAACCTGTAGCGATGAAATTAACTGGGAGAAATTACAATGAAAAAATTACGCCGCAGCATGCTTTTCTTACCGGGCTCAAGCGCTTCCATGTTATCGACCGCTTTTATTTATAAACCAGATTCGATCATGTTTGATCTTGAAGACGCGGTTTCTTTAAGGGAGAAAGACAGCGCACGCATATTGGTTTTCAATGCCCTCCAGCATCCCATGTATAAAGATATCGAAACGGTAGTGCGTATTAACCCGCTGAATACACCCTTCGGATTAAAAGATCTTGAGGCGGCGGTGCGCGCCGGAGTCGATGTTATTCGCTTGCCGAAAACGGATACGCCAGAAGATATCCACCAGCTCGAACGTGAAATTGTACGTATTGAGGAAAGCTGTGGCCGTGAGGTTGGCTCCACACAGGTGATGGCGGCGATTGAGTCTGCGATTGGTGTCATCAATGCCGTGGCGATTGCCCGCTCCTCAGAGCGCCTGATGGGCATTGCATTAGCCGCATTTGACTATGTCATGGATATGCAAACAGAACGTGGGGACGGTACAGAACTGTTCTACGCGCGTTGCGCTGTTCTGCATGCGGCGCGCGCTGCGGGTATCGATGCGTTTGATGTTGTCTATGGCGATGTGAACGATGAAGAAGGCTTCTTAAAAGAGGTGGATTTAATTCGTCGCATGGGCTTCAACGGTAAATCTTTAATTAATCCACGGCAAATTGAGTTGCTTCATAACGCCTATGCGCCAACCCAGGAAGAGGTTGATTATGCAGAACGCGTTATCGCTGCTGCCGAAGAAGGTGAACGTAGCGGGCTGGGTGTAATTTCTCTGAATGGCAAAATGATCGATGCGCCAATAATCAATCACGCCAGGGTCGTTCTTGAGAGAAGAAAAGCATCAGGCATTCGCCACTAATCGACAGGATAATAAAGATGAGCAAATTAATCGAAGCTTTACAAGAACAGGTCGGGCATGAAAAAGAATATGTGGCTTTTACACATGCCAACGCAACAACACCCTACCTGGCAGATTTCGGGCAAAAGCACCAGCGTAAACTTTGTGAAAGTCTGGATGAGATCGTAGACCGCTGCGAATTACGTGATGGCATGACGATTTCATTTCATCACGCCTTTCGTGAAGGCGATAAAGTTATCAATCTTGTCGTCGATAAACTCGCATCCCTGGGGCTGAAAAATATTACCCTGGCCTCCAGTTCATTAATGACCTGTAACGCGCCATTAATTCAGCATATTCGTAACGGTGTCATTACCAGGATTTACACCTCCGGCATGCGTGGAGAATTAGCCGATGCGATTTCGCATGGTCTGATGGCGCAACCGGTTGAAATTCACTCGCACGGCGGTCGCGTTAATCTCATCCAGAAAGGTGAAATTAATATTGATGTCGCCTTCCTCGCCGTCTCATGTGCCGATGAGTACGGCAATGCGAGTGGTAGCGGCGGTAAATCACTTTGTGGCTCGCTCGGCTACGCGATGGTGGATGCGCAGTACGCTAAACGCGTGGTACTGCTGACTGAATCCATCGAGCCCTTCCCTTATATGCCTGCAAGCATTGTTCAGGACCAGGTCGATTACATCGTAAAAATTGACAGCGTTGGCGACCCGGCAAAAATCAGCGTCGGCGCAGCCCGTGTAACCAGTAACCCACGTGAATTGATGATCGCCCGCTCCGCTGCTGATGTGGTCGAGCACTCCGGCTACTTCAAACAGGGTTTCTCCATTCAGACCGGTTCTGGCGCTGCGTCAACGGCATGTACGCGCTTTTTAGAATCGCGCATGAAAAAGAAAAACATCACGGCAAGTTTCGCCTTAGGCGGCATCACCGGCAGTATTGTGGATCTTCATGAAAAAGGGTTAATCGCAAAACTGCTCGATACCCAGAGTTTTGACGGCGCCGCCGCTGCCTCTTTAGCCAGAAACCCAAACCATGTTGAAATCTCAACCAACGTCTACGCGAATCCCGCATCCAAAGCGGCATGCTGCGACCAGGTCGATATTGTGATTTTAAGCGCCCTGGAAATTGATACGGATTTCAACGTTAACGTGCTGACGGGCTCAGATGGCGTGATGCGTGGTGCTTCCGGCGGTCACTGTGATGTTGCTGCCGCAGCAAACCTGACCGTGGTGGTTGCCCCGCTTATCCGTAGCCGAATTCCAACGGTTGTGAAGAAGGTGACAACCTGCGTGACACCGGGGGAGAGTATCGATGTTCTGGTTACCGATCACGGTATTGCAGTGAACCCTTCTCGCCCTGAAATTCATCAACGATTAGTGGATGCAGGCTTACCTGTGCTGAGTATTGAGGAGTTGCATCAGCGGGCGCTGGAAATCTGCGGCCATCCAAAAGCTATTGAATTTACATCCAAAATTGTGGGTATTGTTCGTTATCGCGATGGAAGTGTCATTGATGTCGTCCGGCAGGTAAAAGAGTAATGGACGCTATGGCAGACGCATCGTGCTCACCTGTCTCATTAACGCAATTATTAGCGTCCAGAGAGGCCCGTGCAGAGCAACAGCAGCGCTGGTTAACGCGTTGGGGGCAAACGCTTATCTCGACGACCCTGGTCTGGCCGGGTGAGGTAAAAGATACCCCTGTCTCCAGGGCTGTAATGGGGGTGGCAAATGAGGCTCTCTCCGCGCTCATTCTCGCTAATGGCTGGGAAATCAGCCGGCACGAAGCTCACCAGTTTGTTACCGGGCCAGAGTCATTCTGGTCCGTTAATGGGCCAGCTTCGCAGGTCAAAAAGGCAACCATTCTCCTTGAGGAGAGCCATCCTCTGGGAAGGCTGTGGGATATCGATGTGTTTTGCCCGGATAGCGGATTATTGAGTCGCAAATCTGTCGGCGAAAATAAAAGACGTTGCTTCATCTGTGATGAACCTGCACATGTCTGTTCACGTATGCGGCGCCATTCGCTTCTTTCCCTGCAAACTGTCATGGAGGCCAGAATCAATGACTATTTCTGCCATCAGAAATGAACCGTGGGTTAAGGGGCTTAATATTGCTGAGCTCGCTGCGGAAGCGATGTACCGTGAAGTTATTTTGACCCCCAAACCGGGGCTGGTAGACCGTCACAATAATGGTTCGCATATGGACATGAATATGAAGCTCTTTATGTCCAGTATCGCGGCCATTGCTCCGTGGTTTGCATTGTTTGTCTCCAAAGGGATGCAAACGGCCAGCCAGGAACCCGGACAGACACTACGGGCTATCCGCCCTGTCGGTCTTGCGTGCGAGCAGGCCATGTTTCGCGCAACGGGGGGGATCACACCCATAAAGGGGGAATATTTTCGCTTGGTCTGCTTTGTTCTGCCGCCGGGCGCCTGCAGGGCAAAGGCGAAACGATCAATCGCAGCGCACTCTGCCTTGAAATTAGTGCGATCTGTGCCGGTATGGTAAGCCGGGAGTTGAAACAACGTGGCGATGCGAAAACCAAAGGTGAACAACTGTTTCGGGATTATGGCTTCACAGGTGCCCGTGGCGAAGCTGAAAGCGGGTTTGTGACAGTCAGGCGCTACGGATTACCCATATGGGAAAAAGCCATAACGTCGGGTTATTCGCCAGAAGAGGCGTTGCTACGGGTTTTGCTTTCATTAATTGCACATAATCCTGACACCAATATCCTCTCGCGAGGCGGCCTCAGTGGATTGCGCTATGCCAGGCGGTATGCGACCAGACTCCTGGGTATTAAAAATCTTACCGGCAACAGATTCAGGCAGGCCCTTTTTAATATGGACAATGCGTTCATCGCCCGAAATTTAAGTCCGGGAGGAAGCGCAGATCTTCTGGCCGTAACCTGGCTCCTTTCCCGTTTCCCGGCCTGAGGGCGGAAAACGAAAGATTGATGGAATTTACCATGACAATATCGCGCCTGTTAGCACTGGATGATTCTTTCACCACTATTCTGGTTCCTGGATTAAGGGATAGCGACGAGTACCACTGGCAAACCTGTTGGGGGCGCCATTTACCTCGCTGGAAAAGAATAAGCCAACGAAACTGGATCCAGCCAGATATTGAAAACTGGTGCGCCGCTATCCGCAGGGAATTAACCAGCTGTACGTTACCCGTTATTTTAATTGGGCATAGCTTTGGCGCCCTTGCATCCTGGTATCAGGTTCAGCGCCAGGCTTCAAATATTGCCGGAATTGTTATGGTTGCGCCGGCTGAACCCTCTTGTTTTGAACTTGAAGAGATCGTCACAGCGTCAAAACTGAACGTCCCTGGCATTGTCTTTGCCAGTCGTAATGACCCACTAATGTCATTCAACCGTGCGGTATTCTGGTCAGACTGCTGGGGATGTGAGCTTATCGATATAGGTGAGGCTGGCCATATTAATTCGGAATCAGGGTTTGGTGAATGGAAATATGGTCTTGAGAGAATAGCTGAATTTGAAGAAAGGCTATTAAAAATAGCAACATGATTATTTGATATAAAACCACCATAGCACATTTTTAATTTCCTATCATAAGGTCAGGATATTTTTATGTTTGAAGAATATAAGAAGCATGTCGCTGAGCGCGCAGAAAATGGAATACCCGCAAAACCATTAACCGCGCAACAGGTCAGCGAATTAATTTCTCTCCTCGAAAATAAACAGTGCGAAGACCGCGAAGCTTTAATCAATCTGTTAATTAACCAGGTTTCTCCCGGCGTAGATGCTGCGGCGAAAGTGAAAGCGGAATTTCTTGATAAAATTATCAAAACAAAAACAAGTGAATTCGGCATCACGCCAGAGGATGCTATCGCTATTCTTGGTACCATGCAGGGCGGCTACAATATTCAGCCTCTTATTGACTCACTGGACGATACTGAACTGGCTCAGTTAGCGGCTAATAAACTCAGCCACACTATTCTTATCTTTGAGAAATTTAATGATATCGAGCAAAAAGCCCGTCATGGGAATGCGCATGCAAAAGCGGTTATTGCCTCATGGGCGAATGCCGAGTGGTTTACCGAACGCGCGACGCTTGATGAAAAAATTACGCTGACGGTCTTCAAAGTGCCCGGCGAAACCAATACCGATGACCTTTCACCCGCCCCTGAGGCGTGGTCACGTCCGGATATTCCCCTGCATGCGCTCTCCATGTTGAGTTCACCGAGAGAAGGCGTGACTCCAGACCAACCGGGGCAATATGGTCCGCTCACCCGAATACAAGAGTTAAAAGCCCGGCAGTATCCTCTTGCTTACGTCGGTGATGTGGTGGGCACCGGCTCTTCCCGAAAATCTGCGACAAACTCCATCCTCTGGCATATCGGGAAGGATATTCCCTTCGTACCCAATAAACGCAGCGGGGGCTTTGTCTTAGGTGGAAAAATTGCGCCTATCTTTTTCAATACCCTGGAGGACTCCGGTGCATTACCTGTTGAAGTGGATGTCTCCGGTTTGTCGACAGGGATGCTGATTGACCTCTATCCGTACAAGGGCGAGATCCGTAACCATCACGATCAGACGCTTATTGCCTCATTCAGCCTGAAAACAGAAGTCTTGCTGGATGAAGTCCAGGCGGGCGGTCGCATTCCGTTGATCATTGGTCGCAGTTTAACGGCCAGAGCCAGGGCATCTTTAGGCCTGCCGGTAACATCTGTTTTCAGGAAAGCCAAAGAGCCTGCGCCATCTTCTGCCGGGTTTACGCTGGCACAGAAGATGGTGGGCAGAGCGTGCGGCGTCGAAGGTATTCGTCCTGGCCAGTATTGTGAACCTAAAATCACCACCGTGGGGTCGCAGGATACCACTGGCGGGATGACACGCGATGAACTGACGGACCTTGCGTGCTTAGGGTTTTCGGCCGACCTGGTTATGCAGTCGTTTTGCCACACCTCAGCCTATCCAAAACCTGTCGACGTGAATTTGCATGAGACGCTGCCTCAGTTTATTACCAGCAGAAAAGGCGTGGCGCTAAGACCCGGCGATGGAATTATCCACTCATGGCTTAACCGCATGCTGATCCCTGACACAGTGGGTACCGGTGCAGATTCGCATACGCGCTTCCCCCTGGGGATCTCATTTCCGGGCGGTTCCGGGCTGGTTGCTTTTGCCGCCGCGACGGGAATTATGCCGCTCGATATGCCGGAATCGGTTCTGGTCCGCTTTAAAGGTGAAATGCAAAAAGGAATCACCCTTCGCGATTTGGTGCACGCGATCCCTTACTACGCCATTAAACAAGGGTTGCTGACCACCGAGAAGAAAAACAAACGCAATATATTTTCTGGTCGCATTCTGGAAATCGAAGGTTTACAGATGCTGAAAGCTGAACAAGCCTTTGAACTGGCAGATGCATCCGCAGAGCGCTCAGCGGCTGCCTGTGTCCTGCGCCTTGAAGAAGAGAACGTTGCCGAATATTTGCGTTCCAATGCCACCTTACTGCGCTGGATGATTAGCCAGGGTTATGAGCACGCCCCTACCCTTGAAAAGCGCATTGCAGAGATCGAAGCATGGCTGGCCAATCCGTCGTTACTCAGCGCAGATGAAAATGCTGAATACGCCGCAATCATTGAAATCGATCTGACTGAAATTACGGAGCCGATTGTTTGCGCGCCCAATGACCCGGACGACGCCCGTTTGCTGTCCGAAGTCGCGCGGACGCCAGTACAGGAAGTGTTTATTGGTTCCTGCATGACAAACATTGGTCACTTCCGGGCCGCCGGAAAATTGCTGGCTGATGCAAAAGAGATCCCTGCCCGCCTGTGGATTGCCCCACCCACCAAAATGGATGCTCAGCAGCTCTCAGGCGAGGGCTATTTCAATAAGTTCATCCGATCCGGCGCCCGTATCGAACCGGCTGGCTGCTCGCTTTGCATGGGTAACCAGGCCAGGGTCAAAGAAGGGAGCAGCGTTGTCTCAACATCAACCCGCAACTTCCCACATCGCCTGGGTACCGATGCGAACGTCTTCCTGGCGTCGGCTGAACTCAGTGCGATTGCGGCTATGCTGGGAAAAATGCCGACGGTTGAACAGTATCACTGGCATATGGATAAAATAAATGACACCCGTGAAGATACGTATCGTTACTTAAATTTCCATACGCTGGCTGAGTATCAGGTGCAGGAAAAACGTCGCATTGACGTTGTAACAATTTAATAAGCCTCAAAAACATGCCTGGCTATATTCCCAGGCATGTCTCTTGCCCTCTAATTAATTGTTTATTTTTTTGAGTCGGCAGCATTCTCATTTTCAAATGAGATCTCTGACATTATCAAAAGAATGGAACACGGATTAATTAAAATGAACTCAAATTTATTGAAAATAATATTTCTCATTTTCATTATATGCCTTTCATTAATTACACCGCCGCCTGATGGCCTTTCCAGAGAGGCCTGGATACTGGCCAGCATTTATCTTGCGGCGATCATCGGCCTGGTGAGTAAACCCTATCCTGAACCGGTTATACTCATCGCAGCGCTTGCAGCCTCATGTATCACCATCACTAACTTTAGCGACTCAGCAATTAAGCCACTTGATGTTTTAAATGGTTACTCTTCCGGGACAACCTGGCTGGTATTCAGCGCATTTACCCTCAGTGCGGCTTTTGTATCAACGGGCTTAGGGAAACGCCTGGCTTACTGGTTTATATATCAGTTTGGTGGAACAACGCTTGGGCTGGGTTATGTCACCGTATTACTGGATTTAATTCTTTCCCCTGCCACCCCCTCTAACACAGCGCGTGGCGGCGGCATTGTATTCCCGATTATCAACAGTATAGCTCTGGCGTTAAATTCAACACCGAAAGAAAGTCCCTGCAAGGCAGGCCGCTATCTTATGGTAAACATCTATATGGTTACAAAGACCACCAGCTATATGTTTTTAACAGCATTTGCTGGCAACGCGCTCGCGCTACAGTTAATTTCAGATGTCTTTCATATACATATTAGCTGGACAGGATGGGCGCTTGCCGGTGCGCCACTTGGGTTAATCATGCTTTCGGTCATTCCTTACATAACCTACAAAGTGACTAAGCCAGAGCTAAAGAAAATCAATAATAAAGAGATTGCATTAAAAGGTTTGAACGAAATAGGTGATATGAATCGCCGTGAAAAAGGGTTGATAGCCATATTCATTCTGGCCTTGATGGGGTGGATTTTCTCACGGCAACTGGGGCTTAATGAATGCTCTGTGGCGATCATTGCTATGGCATCTGCACTGCTCTTTAATGTGATTAGCTGGGACGATGTATTAAAGAGTAAGGGAGGATGGAATACCCTCATCTGGTATGGCGGGATAATCGGGTTGAGTGGCGTGCTGAGTAAAGCTGGCTTTTTTAGCTGGCTGGCGAAGTTTCTTTCAGAAAATATTTCGCATATACATGTCGGAAGTAGCGTCATTATTTTTATCGTTTTTCTCAGCATTGTTATTCGTTATTTATTTGCCTCCGGTGGGGCTTATGTTGCTGCTATGGTCCCTGTATTTGCAACGCTAGGCCTGGTCACTGGTGCCGATCCGGTCATTCTTTCATTAGCCATTTTATTTTCCAACTCATACGGTGGCTGTATTACCCATTATGGCGGCGCGGCAGGGCCAATTATTTTTGCCGCTGGCTATAACGATATAAAATCCTGGTGGCTAACCGGTACTATCGTTGCGTTATCGACGTTTATTACTCATATTGTCGTTGGGTTCCCCTGGTGGGAATACTTAAAAGCAAACGGATTGCTCTGATAATGAGAGTGTGATGCCTCTGCTTTCGTGTTGTTGACGTTTATCGCTCTGGCGTACCGGATGGCGCAGGCTGTTCATTGTCACCTCCTCTATTGGCGGGTTGCTGACAGTACACAGAACGTGCTCTGCTCCCTCTGCTGCTAATAAAAATCGCGTTTTTATCGGGATCAATATCCTGTACTCGTGAGCCATTACCAGACCGCTTCATCCGCTCCTCTCCGGGAGCGGACAAGGTCGTTTATCGCATCTATCGAAACTGCACCACTGATGAGTGCCGGTTCGGTGTGTCTGCTCATCATCGTTGTTGATTACCACTCGCAGTGAGCCTGAAGAGGTCAGCTCCATCACGTCTCTTTCTTCATAAATGCCGCGCTTATTATTAACGCGCTAACGCTGTACATACCGTTACACAGCAATGCTCATCTTTTCAGATGCACCTGGTATAGAATGTCAAAGAAGATAGATTGGAATTAATTCCAATTACCCATTGTCCCAATTGTTGTCTATTTGTTGTAACGCTAAGAATCAACAAATTTTAAACAAGTTAATGTCATGTAGTCTTACTTTTTTATAATGATAATGAAAATCAAAAATACTTTCTGCCTACACATCCTGATGGCTCTCCTCGCCATCCTGGTCCTGAGCGCTCACCCGGTGGTGACGAGCTTTGATCCGCCGCTTAAATTCCAGCCGCTGATTAAATCGATGGAAGGCACACCAAAAGAGCAAGCAGAAAAAATAGCCACAATTTCCCATGCATTACAAGGGAATGCGATTTTCTTTATCGGGGCATCAGAAGTATCCACTTCTGAAAATGAACATTACGCTGTCTATAATTACTTCAATAAGCAATTGCACAGTCCCTTAGTGGCATATGGCGATAGTTATGTCGACGACGTCACACAATTTTTACTGTTCTCCCGTTTTAAAGACAACCTTAACGCAAACAGTAAAGTAGTGTTACTCCTTGCGCCGGATAGCTTTTATTCCAATGGGCTTCCGCCGGCAATTTTTGCGGATAATTTCCCGGCTTCAATTTTCGATCCATTAATGAAAGACAAGCAGGCCCGTCCTTTGCTGGTCAATTACTTAAAACATATTGAAGCGGACGATATCAGCCATTTGAGCTTTGGTGAAATGGCCATTTATGGCTGGCATCCGGACCTGATCTGGGAAGAAGTGAGCTATCAGTTTGCAAACTTCTGCACGATGATAAAAAACGACTGGCTGGACCTGCTCAATATTGAGCCACAGCCCGCCGCGCAACCCTGGCCCGCACAGCCTGACAGCATTACGATGCCCGACTGGGATCAAGAGCTGGCTAATGCCCGTGAGCTGAACAAAGCGCGCAAGCAAAGTGCAGCCACTATGTGGATGGACAAGTCGGTTTATGAAGCCGGGGATACGCCAGAACAGTGGGATGACACACCTGTTGTACCGAATCAAATCGAGGTTTTCCGGGCGACCATCAAACTGCTGAAAGAGCGTCATGTACAGGTGATTGCGATTGTCGACCCGATTAACCCATGGGCGCTGACCAATACCAATACTTTTCAGCCTGTTGACAAGCAAATCCAGGCAATCCTGACGGAAAACCAGGTGCCCTATTTAGATATGTATGCGATGCCGTATCAAAACGGCTGGAACTGGGATCGTCTGCACCCATCGGAAATTGCATGGGTTCCTATGGTTCGCTTTATCGCGGAGAATTTTAAATGATGAAAACCGCCATTCGCCTGTTTGTCCTTTATCTCCTGCTGGCGATAACGATTGTCGCGTGGACCTCCGTGGATGACAGCATGAGTTTGCAATTGCATTTTGAATATCAAAAGTTCTGAGGACAAATAATGTACAGCTCCGGCATATTTTTCTTCTATTTGTTCTCATCAGCGCTGGTGTTTGCGCTGGTTAATCGTGTATTGCATCACCGACTGACCTATATATCCGCTTTTTCCGTGCTGGCGGCATTAGGCTGGGGATATATCTTTGAAGGCGATTATATTGTCCCGGCGGCAGTATTTTTCAGTTTTTATATTCTTGTCACATTAAAAGAGAAAGGTTGGTTAAAAACCTGGCAGGCGGTCACATTAACGTTGCTGCCGCTGTTCCTGGTGAAATTACACCTGAACAACCACTGGGGCATGATCGGGCTCTCTTTTATGACCTTCCGCGCCATCGATGTACTGCTTTATCGCAGTAAAAAAGATGGTCGGAACTTCCTGCACTACTTCTGCTACCTGTTTATGCCGTTTATTATCCTGGCCGGCCCGATGTACCGCTGGCGTACCTGGATGACGGATATCAATAAACCGGTTTTCACGCTGACGCGTGAGCAGTTTTTAGGGGCCTTAGAGCAAATTATTACCGGGATCATCCAGAAATTCTTATTCGCTATGCTGGTCGATACTCTGGTCGTTCAACCGTGGAGCCATGAAGCATTTACGTTGAAAGTGGGCGTGGTGATGTCGATTGCCTATAGCGCCTATCTCTACTTTGACTTTGCTGGTTACAGCAACATGGCTATCGGGGCTGGCCGCTTATTTGGCCTGAACATTCCGGCAAACTTCAATATGCCGATTCTGGCGAAAACGCCGCAGGACTTCTGGCGCCGCTTCCATATCAGCCTCTCTGAATGGCTGAGGGACGTGGTCTTTATGCCGATTTATATGAATTTAATGAAGCACAATTTTTTCCGTCAGAACAAAACGCTGGCGCAAAACATTGGCATCTTCTGCACCCTGTTTTGTATGGGGGCATGGAATGGACTCGAACGACACTACGTCATTAGCGGCGCGCTGTTTGGCGCCATTTCCGTTGTTCACAACATGCTGCAATGGTTCGCCAAACGCCATCCCGCTTTGAGCAACGGGCTTCAACATCCGGTTTCTGTGTTTATGGGACGAATCTTGACGCTGGGAAGCGCCGCGGCCTCCCTTTACATCTTTAGTGGAATGTCACCCTTATGAAAAATGACTCCGAGCTTCTGGAACTGCAAGACTTCTTGCGTGCGGCATTACGTGATCCCGCGTCCCCTCAGCAACTGGCGATCAGCGGTAGCGATGAAGCCATCACCTGGCAACAGCTGTCCGTTGCGGTCACTGACTGGGCGCAACGTTATCAACAATGCAACCAGCCTGCCGGTACGCCGGTGGTGTTATACGGGCACCAGCAGGCGGAATTTGCCGTCGCGCTCTATAGCTGCCTGTTGCACAACATTCCGTACATTCCGGTAGACTGCATCTATCCGCAGGAGCGTCTCAAAGAGATTTGCCAGCTTGCCAACGCCCCCTTCTATTACGATGTGGCCGCGAAACAATTTATTTCAACCGGTGTGACGGGCCAGGTGCTTGCCGAGCAGGACCTCGCCTACATCATGTTCACGTCCGGCAGCACCGGAAAACCGAAAGGGGTGCAGATTGGACGTGAAAGTGTATGGCACTTCATGAAATGGGTAAGTCAGGACTTTTCCTTGCCGGAAAAACCGGTGCTGATGAACCACGCTGTTTTCAGCTTCGATCTCTCGCTGATCCCTCTGCTGGCGAATCTGGCCACGGGTGGTCACATTGTGCTGAACGCGAAAGAGGATATCGCGGCGGAAAACTGGCTGGATCGTCTGAAAGCGAACGCTGTTTCCGTCTGGGTTTCCACGCCCTCTTTCGCTTATCAGCGCCTGCTTTCGCCGCAGTTTAATAGCGATTATCTGCCTGAACTCAATGTGTTTATTTTCATTGGCGAAGTATTAAATAAAGCGCTGGTGAAACAATTACGCCGTCGTTTCCCGCAGGCCAAAATTCTTAACTCCTATGGCCCGACGGAAGCAACCATCGCCACCACGGTGGTCGAAATTACCGATGAAATTCTCAATAACGACAACCCGCTGCTGCCCGTTGGCGTGATGATGCCGGATACCCATATGGAGATTACCGCCGATGGCGAGCTGATTATCTGGGGAAAAAACGTGATGCGCGGTTATCTCGGCCTGCCACAGGAAAACGCGGCAAAACTGTTGCGACGCGAAGGTGAAGAATATCGCGGTTACAAAACCGGCGATCTGGGTTACGAAGACGGTCTCATTTATTGTCAGGGCCGCAACGATAGCCAGATTAAACTGAACGGTTACCGTATTGAAATAAACGAAATTGAAAATCGCCTGCTGGCGATGTCCGGCATTAGTGAAGCAGTTGTGCTGCCGCTGATGAAATCATGCGGAAGCGTGCTGCGAATTGCCGCCTTCTGCGTGACGGACCTGGCTCCGGAGGTGATCAAAACATCCCTTTCGAAAGTCATTCCACATTACATGGTGCCGTCACAAATTATTATTAAAGATGCATTGCCGCTGAATCCGAACGGCAAAATCGATCGTAAATTGCTGGACACCCACGCCCGCACGAATTAATTAGCCAGGAAACTATTATGGAACAAGAAATTCTCGCCCTGTTTGAAAAAGTGTTATCCCGCAAAGTGGGTTTTCACGATGAATTGATTGAGTCAGATATTCTCGACTCCATACTGGCGGTCGATCTGGTGCTGGAAGTGCAGGACGTTTACGGCTGCATGATCCCGCCGACTGAAGTCGCTACCGTGCTGAAAACCCCTGCAGATTTGGCACGTTACATTGAAGAAAACCGTTAATCGTCTTCGGCGTTAATGACTTTTTGAAAACCCTGAATGCTTCCATTCAGGGTTTTTCTTACCGCCCTCTCCGCCACACCACTCCTACCCATTTTTTCCTTTTATTTAATATCTTTAGCCCCATTAAAAATATTATTGTGATCGCGCTCATGTTTATGCTTATAAAATTAAAGCCGTCAACTTAGCCGTTAAAAATAACCCTTTATTTACCAAACAGTTAATTTCTTTATAACAAAAAAAGAACATCTGAAATATATATATCGTTTTTATCGATTAATTTCTTTTTTTTAAATTCCGATAAAAGATATAGCGCGGTCTGATACCAGGGTTGCCGACGCTACACCACCATATAAAACAACAATAGGTTAGCATGCTATGAAATTATCCTTCGCCCAAAAATTGTGGATTCCACTCATCGTCGCGCTGTTAAGTCTGGCCGGAACTTTATTTTTCGGCTCTCTGAAAATTAAAGAAAACCAGCTAACGCTGCGAGAACGAGAGTTAATGCATGTCTCACAACTCGCCCTTAATGTTGTGAAAACGCAGGCCGCGCTCGTCGACAAGGGACTAATTTCACAAGAGGAGGCACAGCAACGCGCCCTTCAGACCATTAAAGATTTGCGTTATGGTGAGACCGGTTATTTTACCATTCTTAATAACCAGGCTCAGGTCATCATGCATCCGATAAATGCCGCGCTTATTGGCAAAGGGCCGGATATTTCCGATGCAAATGGGGTTTATATTTTTCGGGATATGGTGGCTGTCACCAAAGGCGACAATGCGGGTTTCACTAAGTATGTTTTCCCCCGGCCTGGCGAAACAGAGCCGCAGCCTAAAGTTGCCTACAGTATTCCGTGGACACCATGGGGCTGGATTATCACTACCGGGCTATATGTGGATGATATTCAACAAGCTTTTTTGAGCTCGCTTTACCAGAACATTATTGAGTTTGTTGCCATCAGCATTCTGCTTTCGATTCTTGTCTATTTTATCAATCGCAGCACGCTGAAAACACTCGGTGGTGAACCGCGTTATGCCGCAGAAGTTGTCTCCCGCATCGCCTCAGGGGATCTGTCGCAGGCGGTGAATAAAAAAGCCAACGATAACGAGAGTCTGGTACATGAAATGGGAGTGATGCGTGAACAGTTAACCTCTGTCATCGCAGAAATCAGGGGCGTTGCGGAAGTTATTAACACCAGCACGCATGATATCGTCGCCGGAAATCAGGAGATTGCTGAACATTCTGAGCAGCAGGCTGTGTCACTGGAAAAAACCTCCTCCAGCATGGAAGAGATTACCGCTGCCGTAAAACAAAACGCAGAAAATGCCGGGCAGGCGCGCGAACTGGCGCGAGGCGCGGTGGATATCGCGTCGCGCAGCGGCGTGATGATGCAGAATGTGAACGGCACCATGGGTGATATCTCTGAAAGCGCCGGAAAAATCGCCAATATTATTGAAGTGGTCAATAGCATCGCCTTTCAGACTAACATTCTCGCTTTGAACGCAGCGGTTGAGGCAGCACGTGCCGGTGAGCAAGGAAAAGGCTTTGCTGTGGTGGCCAGTGAAGTTCGAAACCTCTCATTGCGCAGCTCTCAGGCTGCACAGGAGATAAAAGTACTGGTTGAAGAGTCGGTAGCGCGAGTAAACAGCGGCTCTTCGCAGATCAAAATTGCCGGAAGCCATATTGACGAGATGATCGAAGCCGTACAGCGCGTTTCAGACATCATGTCGCAAATTTCGGTGGCGACGGATGAGCAGAGTATCGGGATAAGCCAGGTGAATGAATCGATCGTACAAATCGACTCGGTGACGCATCAGAATTCCCAGTTAGTTCAACATGCGGTTGCTGCCGCCAGCGCCCTGGAAGCGCAGACCCGACGGCTGACGCAGACTGTGGCCTTCTTTAATACGGGCCGTTAATACACCTGCCTCCCTGACACACCGGGAACCCGTGCACCGGGTTCCCGGTGATAACTTCCCCAAGGCGGTCACAGAAGTTTCCCGTCGTTAAGCCAGGCACTCTGCGACGATGAGAAAACCATTCGCTCTCCTGTAACGCGCAGAGCAGATTCCAGTATCAGAATTATCTGCTATGCCGGCAGATATCCTCCCTCAGTATTATGAGATCCCGTCACGTTATTCTTTAAATTTCTGAACTGGAATTTGTATGAGCGATAACGATTTTTCTGTGTGTCAACCGATGGAATCCTCTCCGAGCTGGGGCTTGATAGATGTATTCATCTGGAAAGTCGTTTCCGATAAGTTTGGCGGGGGGATCGGATATATTCAGAAGTTTAAAGATGCATGGGTCATTCATAATAAAAACGCCATCAGAACCGCAGCTGAACGTTATAGTTTGCCTGTAGAACTGCTGGCCGGGGTGTGCTGGATCGAAGTGGGTGGCGATCCGAACTTCATCGACAGGGTCGCGTTTGAAGTCAGGGCATTTGACTGGAGCGGCCCTGCTTTTGTTGATCGTAATTTCACTATCACTAACCCGCCGGAAAAGACCTCGTTTGGTTTTGTCAGCATGCAGTTACGCACGGCGGCCAGGACGCTGGGGCTGGATGTAGCAAAGATGGATATGAATCAGTTGCGAACGCTGGCAAATTGCCTGGAAAAAGATGTCTATAACATCAACCTGGTTGCTCATCATCTGCGACAACTGGCGGATTATGACAAACTGCCCTCAGCTTTAAGCATGGAAGATGTCAGGATTATCGGCGCACGTTACAACAGGGGGCTTATCCCGACGCTGGAAGAAATTAAGAGAAATACGTCCTATGGCGACTTTATTGTCAATCACTGGCAGCGATTCAGCAGACTAATTTGGGGATAACATGAATAACATATTAAGGATTGCGTTACTGTTGATGTATTGCCTGGGCCTTATCCTTTTATGCCTGGTCTCTGTCGATAAATATTCATGGATGAGTGAAATGGATCCCTCAATATCTGCGGGTTCGGTCACTGCTGATACCAGCAACAGTGACCTGACATCACTGTTGATCTTTATTGGTATCATAGTTATTCAGCTTATCAGCGTCATTTTCGAGAAAAGCCGTAAAATGAAGTTCCTTGCGGTTGTTCTGGCACTTATCGCCGCAGGCGTTTTTGTCACCAGAACGCACTATTTATAGGCACGGCAGACTGTTCCTCTTCATTTTTGATCGGGCGATACTTACTGGCGGGCCGACCACTGCGTTAACAGCGCATGGAGCGTTGCAGGCTCCAGCGGTTTGCGCAGTACCAGGTACCCCTCCTCTTCTGCGTCGCGCAGTACCGGAGAGTTAAACTCCCCGCTGACCATCGCCCCGCTAACTTTTGGCAGGCGATCAAGCAACGCCTTGAGGATCTCAAAACCGCTTTCGCCCGAGCGTAACCTTTGATCGCACAGCACGACGCCTGGAGTAAATCCCCCATCGACGATAGCAAAAGCCTCTTCGGCGGAGGCGGCGCAGCGCACGACGATCCCCCAACTGCTCATCAGACTTTCCCAGGCGGAGGTGACCAGCGGATCATCATCAACCACGAGGCAACTTCCCCTTAACGATGCACGGCGACTGACCGGCGCGACGGCTTCGCCGACAGGCGCAGTATCAACCGTTTTAACGTCCACACTATGCTGCTTAAAGCGCATCCAGAAGCGGGAACCTTTGTCCTCAATAGACTGCATGCCGTAGGTGACGTTCATCAGTTTCGCACAGCGCGCCACCACCGCAAGCCCGAGGCCGTGCCCGGCGCTGTCTATTTTCCACGCCAGTTCGGGGCGATAATAAGGGGAGAAAATTTTGTTTTTTTCGTCATCGGCGATGCCCACCCCGGTGTCCCACACTTCGAGGAGACACTCTTCGCCGCGCGGGCGAATGGCCACCAGCACGCCCCCTTTTGGCGTGTAGCGCAGGGCATTCTGGATCAGATTGATTAACGACTGGCGTACCAGCAGTGGATCGCCCATCACATGGATGCGCCGACCGGGTCGCCATGTACGGAGTTTCAGTCGTCGGCTTTTCGCCTCCTCGCGAAACAGCGTGATGACAGAATCCAGCAGCGCACCGATATCCACATGAGTGGTGGTGGTCATCATATTGCCCGATTCGATCTTGCTCAGATCAAGCAATGAATTGAACATCAATTGAACGGAGCGCACGCTTTGTTGCAGATCCAGCAACTGCGGCATCAGCGCGTCGTTGCTGTTTTTATGGATAATCGCCTCAATAAGAAAACCCATTGCGTGCACGGGCTGGCGCAGATCATGGCTGGCGGTGGTCAGAAACTGATTTTTATCCCGCAGCGCCTGCTCTGCTTCCTCTTTTGCCTGACGAAATTGTTCTGCCAGACGGGCGCTCTCTTCTTCAAGCCTGGCCTGCTGAATGAAAAATGCATGTGAGGTTAACGCATGACGGTAGATCGCAAAACCGTACAACAGGTTCAGCATCAGCACGATCAACATCACGCTGTCCAGACGACAGAGGATGCCGAAATTTAACAATCCCCATGAAGCGAAAAAAAACCGTTTAAAGGTACTGATGACCGGCGTTAAATGCGTCGCGTTGGCTGCGACAATTGCGGCAATACTGATATTCAGCAGCAGGAAAAAATCAAAATTTTGGCTCTGCGGGGTAATCAGGTAAAGCGACGAAATACCCATCCCGTGGGCGAAGGCGACTTTATTAAGATTCGGTAACCAGCGGCGCAGAACTTCCTCTTCGTTATTCTCTTTTACTTCCCGCTGATAGCGTCGGTGCCATATTCTGATTAACCCTGCGCAAAGCAGGTAAATAACGATCCAGACAAGAGTTGGTCCGGTGTCCCCCTCCAGCCAATATATCCAGAGTGCAAATGGAATGCCGACAAAGGGCACGGCGGTAAAGCTGAACACTAAACGGATAAAGGTATTATTGAGCAGTCGGATCTGTGCTCGCGAGGAGATGGCGTCATTATCCACAGCGGCTATCCATTTCATGATGTCTCTTCCCGCTGTCCATGAAGGAGGGTAATGACTTCCACGCGGGTATTAACGCCCATTTTTTTTAAAATATTGCTGATGTGCTCTTTAACCGTAGGCTCTGATATTGAGAGTTGTGAAGCGATCCTTTTATTTGGCAATCCACGCATCATCATCTGTAAAACCTCTTCCTGACGCGGCGTTAAGTTAAATTTTTGCAGTATAGTGCTGTTTTTTACAGCTAAATCAGCACGAGATTCCGGAAACCATGTTTGATTATTCATAAGCGCCTGAACTGCTTCACCAAATAATTCCGGCGCCTCGTTTTTCAGTACAAAACCATGACCTCCGGCATTTTGCACTTTCATCCAGATATCATTATTTTCGTCGCCGCTGACGACCAGCAAACGCATTTTAGGAAAACTGTTCTTAATTTCTTTGAGTAATTTCAGGGCGGTAGAAGATGAAAGCCAGAAGTCGATGATCAGTAAATCCGGGGGACCATTATCACGAATAAGTCGATAACAACTCTCCTCGTCCGCCACCACCATGGCTGACCGGAACCCTAAGTGGGACGTCAGAAAATTGGCAATTCCGCTGCCGACCAAAGGGTGATCATCAATAACCAGTGCATAATATTTTCCCAAAGGTGTCTCCTTATCGTGACTGGAAAAAGCGATATTCTGCCAATTTCTAAATTAACAACACTCCCTACTTTAGGAGGGTTCTTTATTCCATAAAAGAGAAATATCTTATTTCAGTTTTTAAAAAAGAGAAACGTATTGCCACATCGCAATCGATACGGACTGATTACAAGGATAATTTATGAAAAAACCACTCATCGCGCTTGCCGTTACAATAATGGTAGCGGGTTGTTCAACGTTGAAAACCGATCAGGCTATTCCGCTGCTTCAGGCGGAAACAGCAAAAATGCTGGGGCTGGGATCATCCGATGAAATTACCGTTACGCAGGTTAATGGCGCTCAGCCTGATGCTCTGGGCGGGCAAAAACTTACCTACCGCGCAACCACGGAAAAGGGCCGCATTTTTGATTGCTCATCCATGATGATGCCAGGAATTTTAGGTTCCGCGCCAACACTTAGTGCACCAACCTGTACGCCTGTCGTCACCCATAAATAATCTGACGCAGTGAATGTTACTACCGTTCTCTATTTTCACCCGACGGAGCGTAATAGCCAGGGAGTCACAGGTTTTCGCTTCGCCGGATAATTTACCTGCACGCCTGAATTCGCGAAATAAAGCCTCATACGGGTCAGTAAATTTAATCTCTATAAAACAATGACCTTCGCGACATCACGTTAATCAATCTGGAGATAGCACGTGAATGACAATTTCTCGCACCAATTAAAAGTGAAAACCTCACTTTCTAAACTTTACCTCGCTCTGTTCTCTGCTCCGCTGATGTTATTAACACCCGATGACACCCGGGCTGCTGATGTGATTTTTGACGGCGATACCCGGGTCACGCAGTCGTTAGTCTATACCGACGATATCTATGTTGGCCGCACGCAGGGCAGCAACTTGCTGATCGATAACGGGAAAATCACGGCTTACAACATCAATATAGGCAGGCTCTATAACGGGCAGATTTTTGAAAGCACGGTGACGGTCAGCGGGCCGGATGCTGAACTGAACGCCCTGAACGATCAGTTTGTGCTGCACGGTAGTCTGGACCTCGGCCTCGGTACGCTACGGGTCGAAAATGGCGCACTGGCCAGCGCGAAAGAGATTGTGGTGGGCACCACCCAGGGCTATGACAGTCACCTTATCGCCACTGGCGCAAACTCCCGCGTTACCAGCAACTACCTGAGCGTCGGCACTACCGCAGCCTCGCGATCCACCGTTTCAATCGAGGATGGCGCACTCCTTACTACGAATCTCCAGGCACGCATAGGCGATGGCTATGATCCAGATGAGACCGACAAGCTGAATCCAAAAACCACGGTGACGGGTGAAAACTCCCGATGGAATGTCACCCAGTTACTGACGCTTAACGGCGATCTGGACGTACTCAACGGCGGCGAAGTTAATGTCGGCAACATTGAGGTCGCGGGCGTTTCCGGTACGCGCAAAACCGCCGAGTTGTACGTCGCGGGCAGTAATTCCCGCTTCACCAGCGGTAGCAATATCCTCGTGGGCGATTACGGTAACGGCGTCGTGTCGGCGGTGGATGGGGCTGTGATCTCCGCCGGCAGTAACGCGATCGTACTTGGCGATACCGGATCGGGTTCCAACCGCGGAGCGCTGGTCATCGGTAGCCGCGGCAATCTGGATACCGGTACCGGTCTTACCGAGCCAACGCTGGGCGAAGCCGGTGGCGCGGGCACCGTCGACGCGCAGACATCAATTGTTTTGCGCGGTGGGCTGTTCGGCAGCTACGTCTATTTTAATCACACCGATGATAATTATCTGTTCGCCAATACCATGAGTGGCGAAGGTGATGTCATCAACAACTCAGGAAAGACGACGCTCAGCGGCGATCTGACCGGGCTTAAAGCGAACGTCCTCGCCCGTGGCGGTAAAATCATTATTGCCAGCGATATCAACACACAGCCTGAAACCGATCTTTTTGATATCCAGACCCTGAGCGCGGAAAACGGTGGGACACTGATCCTTAACGCTACCGCCGGGAGCGACGTCAGTAACGGTCTCGGCTACAGCAGTGCCGCGTCTATCAAGGCTGGCGGCACCCTTGGCGGCAACGGCACACTCGGGCAGACAGAAATCCTCTCCGGCGGCCATATTTCCCCCGGCGACGGTGATATCGGCACCCTGACGCTGAAACGCTACCTGAACTTTATCGGCGAGTCGTTCTATGACGTCGATATTTCCGGCGATGGTCGCAGCGATCTGCTGAACGTGGAGGGTAAAACCACCATCAGCAATCAGGCCACTGTACAGGTCACTGCCCTCGATCCGCAGACCAGCTATCAGAACGGCCAGGTCTACCGCATTCTCAACTCGGCAGGCGGCATCGACGGTCAGTTCGCCTCTGCGGTCTCTAAATCGGCCTTCCTGGACGTCGCGCTGAACTACAGCGCTAACGCCGTAGATCTGAGCATCGCGCAGAAAGAGAGTGGTGAGAATCCGGGCAATCCCGGCGGCGAGAATCCTGGTAACCCGGGTGGCGAAAACCCTGGCAATCCGGGTAACCCAGGCGGTGAAAATCCCGGGAATCCGGGTGGCGAAAACCCCGGCAATCCGGGCAATCCAGGCGGAGAGAATCCCGGTAACCCGGGCGCGGGTAACCCCGGTACAGGCACGCCAGGTATCTTCCAGACAGTGGCGCTAACGAGCAACCAGTGGAATACCGCGGGCGCGCTCTCTACCCTCACACAAAGCGGCCCATCACTGGCGTTATATAATTCGCTGCTTATGTTAAGCGCACCGGAAGCGCGCGAAGCGTTCAACCAATTATCGGGCGAGGCTTACCCTTCCGTTCAGTCCACGCTTATCGCGAGCAGCAGCCAGGTGTTTAACGTGCTGAATCAGCGCATGACGGCTTCGTTCGATAGTGACGCGCTGCCAATTCCACCGCTGGCTATGTCATTTGCCCAGTCTGCTCCTGCACAGAACAATGGTGTATGGGGCCAGACATTTGGTTCCTGGGTGAGAAGCGACGGTGACGCCAATACCGGTAAGCTGGACGGCAACACCGCGGGCTTCCTGCTGGGTGGCGATCGCAAACTGGACAGCCATAACGTCAGAGTGGGCGGTTTCTTCGGCTACAGCCGTGGAGATTACGACGTCGATAGCCGTCGCTCCTCAATGGATATTGATAACTACCATCTCGGCCTGTATGCGGCGGCGCGTCAGGATGCATTCTCTCTGCGTGGCTCGCTGGGGTACACATGGCATAAGATTGATGCCAGACGTAAGGTTGATTTCAGCGGCTACTCGGATCGTCTGAGTGCGAATTACGACGCTAACTCGCTGTTGGCCTTCACCGAAGCAGGCTACCGTTTTGGTCAGCCAGAACAGAATATCGAACCATTCGTCAACCTGAGCTATGTCCGTCTGAATACAGATGACTTCAAAGAGAATGGCGGTGCTGCCGCGCTGAGTGTGCGTAACGACACTGTTGATACGTTCTTCTCGACGCTTGGCGCGCGCGCGGTGACTGAATTACCGAAAAACGTCAGCCTTTATGGCTCGTTAGGCTGGCAACACGCCTACGGTGATAAAAAAGCCTCTTCGCGCATGGCATTTGCTGGCAGCGACGGCTTCACGAGCGAAGGTAACCCGGTTGATGAGGATATGCTGGTGGGTGATGTGGGCGTCAGCTTTACGCTGCCGCACTCAGCGACACTGAATGTCGGTTACAAGGGACAAATCGGCTCAGACACCCGTGTCAACGCAGTGAACGCCAACCTCCGCTGGTCATTCTAAGTTGCATCGTCCTTTCCCAGGCCGCCCCGTAACGGGCGGCTTTTTTGTTAGCCGGGGAGTTACTCGCCAATAATCGCACTGCGGAAAGGAAACAGGTAAATGGCATAACTCGCGCCCGAGAAACTTATAATTCTGGCAACCGGCCTCCGTTTTATTGTTCCATAACCGGGCTATCTGGCATCACCCCTGTTCCATACATAAATCATATAATCAAATTAATACAGTAAGTTAGTAAATAAAAATACACATGGAACACCTTGAACAAACAGGACCGCCTGTTAACCCTGTGCGTGAAGGTGTAAAAGTCAGAGATACGGGATTTCCTTATCTTTGAGGTGGTTTTATGCGAGCGACAGAACAGAGTAAAGAGGAGATGGCGAAAGCTATCGGCTACATAGTGATGGAGTTAGAAAATACAGGTTGCACTATCACAGCAGAAGCCATTCATACACGGCTGGAGTTACGTAAGGAGTGCGGGAAGGCGTTTGCAGAAACGACAGCAAACAAACCATACCAAATCAGGTTTAACGAGTCGTTGTGCGGATAAAAGATATTAGCGCCCTACAGGTTTCGATAAAGAAAAATAACTAATGATTTTTTAAAAAATCATTAGTTATAGATACCCCGCATGTACCCCAATAATAAAACTTAATAACTCAGGTATCCTTCGATACCCAAAATTAAGTACATTTATGCACAGAAAATGAAATGTTCCAGCGATTCCGATTATCCTAACGAACATAACCCACTGAAATGTAATGTTTTAAAGAAATGGAACTAATGATGAGGTAACCACATGTTCCATGATGGCCTTTTAGAACAAGAAGGAACGTTTCCGAAGCTGGTTAAAATTAGTTGGTTGTATAAATCAGGTATTGGAAGACATTGATGAGTGGATAAATAAGAAAATTGAAAACTCCAAAATTTGATACCGGACTAAGACATTTAGCAACCTTGCCCTAATCCATAATTTCAAACTAATTACTTAAACGGGCAGCTATCCTACTCTACATGTTTAACAAAACCACACCTTCTGAAACCATAACTACCACCTAAATATATACACAGGCGGCACAGACAGTCCATAAAAAAGTGCGTATATCTTATCTATTCCTTTTGAATAATGTAACATTTCACGATATTTTTTTGTGAGATTCTTCCCTAATGATATATTCATCTTTTGAATTACATAAAGAAGGAAATTTTTATGACGCATAAAGGGACAGGAGAATGTAAATTGGTAATCGACAAAGCTACGGTTCTCGGATAATGCAGATTCATTCCACAATAGGGGATTGTGGCAATAACTAGCCAGAGGAGGTATTGTGGTTTCGGGAAATGCTCAGTAAGACCTGTTACCAGGAACTAACCGGGAGAGACGTTAAGGGTACCGGAAAATGTAGTAGGGATATGACGGCATTCGTTGGTCTCTATGAAACCTGCGGGGAATAGAGGGCAGAACGACGCTAATAAGCTTCATTCTGGAATGATTCTTCACTTATGAATTACGAGTCTACAAGGTATATAATCAGGTATTTACAATGAAAAAAATAGTGCTACCGATTATTTTTATGGCTTTAGTTCCCTCATCTTACAGTACTGAGAAATCAGATATTTTCGCTGGACCAGAAACTGATAATTAGTGGCGTAGTAATGCTGACCGAGGAAAAGCTTCTAAATGCTTACACGCCCTTTGCAATAAAAACATGGGCGAATTAATTACCAAAACAGTGAGTCAAATAAAAGAAAGCAATACTGGTCCCGTTTATAAAAGTAGGTTCCTCAACTGACCATTGGCGATGTCTTAAGTAAGTTTTTCCTCGATTCGCAAAATTCGTGGAAAGGGTATCGTAAGACCTTCAGTTTAGGCGTTGGGTCGCAAATCAGGGAAGAAACCTATGATTACTGGCCTTATATTTATCAGTGTCAAATCAATCTGAATAAAAGGCGTTAGATTGGTGCGCCTCCGTTCGACGCGTCCAGTGTGGCTTAACTGCTTCACGGCATCGAGTCGGTCGGATAGCGCCACCGGCTCGAATCTACCCGGCGCACGCTGGAAAGTATGATTGCTGATGGGCTGCTGGAGCGAGTAATAGTGTACTAAAAGCGTCAGGTAAGGCGCGGCGGTGAACCAGTGCCACGGTGGTGCGCTACGCTCTACCTGGCAAATGCGTGCGGATAAATACCGACGCCGACCAGGAATAATCTCAATCAGACATTATCCCCCTCATTCCCCTCTTGCGTGGAATCTGGCATTTAAAAGAATATAGACGCACTAATCCACTGAGGAATAAAGGAAATGGCTTACATAGCAGCAACGCCACGGGCTTACATCGGGCAATCTGTTGGCAGCGGCCAGTGTGTGGCATTAACTCAAAAGGCAGCCAATATGCCCCGAACGGCAGCATGGAGACGCGGCGTACTGGTTAAAGGAAATACATCAATTGCCCCCGGCACTGTAATAGCAACCTTTGACGCAGATGGTCGATACGGGAACCATACCGATGGCAGATCTCATGCGGCTATTTATCTGGGACAGGATTCTACAGGCATTAAAGTACTCGATCAGTGGATGACATCTTTTACTGACCCGATAACAGGTACTAAATCGCGTAGACCTCACTATGTTAGTGAGAGGATAATCTATTTTACACCAAAGCCACGCCCTGAAAATGTAGGGGGAAATTATTATGTTGTGGAGTAACAAGACAATAATTTTAAGTTCTTTTTTATTTTTTTATCATGGGCTTACGTATGCTGAAAAAATCGAATGCCCTCAGTCTTTGACAGAAAATAACAAGAAATATTCACTTTATAATCTTGATGTGTTTGAGGGCCCGCCTAACGAAATGGGATCTTTAATGCCTGATTCCGATGATTCTGCCGTATGGACATTAAGTGATTCTCAGGCTGCGGCTAAAGCTCGTAATACTTCTATGTTTCTCGTTTGTCAGTTTAAAGGGACAAATAAGACGGTTACTTTAAAAATCCCGGCCAGCGCAAAAAAATGCTCAGCATGGTTCGAGGGCCGCGCTGAACACACACACATAGTTTGCGAATAAGCCCATCTGATTGCCAGATATCGCTGCTGCTGGTGGTTCTGGCAATTACATCCGCACAGAAGCGAGAAACGCACAAATTACGGTTCTTCCCGTACCAATACCGCGTGAGGCAGATACAGGGCTACAATGATTAGCTCTGCGACCTACAAAACTTCCGTAGCTATCCCCCTCTTAAAGAGGGTTTATTTCAGGTTCCCTACTCTCGGTGGGTAAGCCGTCCGACTCGCTCAGAGATAGCCGGTTAACCGGGTAACTTTAGGTTACTACCATCCCGTAAGCCGGTTCTGGATTACGGATTTTACCCTGCAAATTTGCAACATCATGATTTTCTTCATGACGCAAATTAGCGTTACTGGCATCGTCCAGATTTGGACTTTATTGGTTTTGTTCGTAAAGCAGATCTGCGCCACGAAAATTGTTATCCACCAAATCTGGATATTGTTGATTTCCGTTATGCTAAAAAACCTGCATCATCTAAATGGTGACGAAGATAGTTGTCTCAACCTCTATACCACGTGTTGAGGGTAGTATTGAGCAGGAAGGGAGGCCTACGTGGTATCGTATAAGCTGGGATTCAGGCGACTATAAATCGCCTCCTGAGCACAAGCTACGGTGAGCGAGGGTGATGACATCAGAAAGGAAAAACAATGTCACTCTTTCGCAGAGGTGAAACAGGATACGCATCGTGCTCCTACCTGGCGGAAAGCGAATTAATGAAAGTCCTGGCACTGCCGACAAGCGGCTCGCTACTGAACGACATGACAAGCGCGAAGCTGAATTGTGGAGAGTAGACCGCCTGGGCGATTTCCCGGATGTAACGTTTGATGATGTCTGTATGCGCTGGCTGGAAGAAAAGGCCGAAAAGAAGTCGCTCAATGACGCATGAAGTCTCCGGAGCCATTGAAACAGGTTATTAAGTTCGCGCTGGCAACCGGGCTATAGCGGTCGAAAATCATCAATCTGGAATGGTACGCCCTACAGGGTTCGAACCTGTGACCTACGGCTTAGAAGTTCCTGGAACTACCTAAGTTAACAGTAACTTACCGCGTCATTCCTGCGCTCACACGTCCCATGATGCGAAAACATGCAAAGACTTGCAAAGATGTGCAAATCTTTGCGTGTCTCAAATTCGTCCCGCCATCCTGTCGATCGACACTCATCTTGATGTTAGACTGAATTCCGCTTGTTTCAGCGGTAAATCAAAATGTTAAATATTTTTGCTAAATATCTGTCAATTGGGGTCATAAATACACTCATTCACTGGGTGGTTTTTGGTGTGTGTATCTATGGGCTTCGCACAGACCAGGCTCTTGGAAATCTCTCTGGATTTGTAGTTGCCGTCACCTTTAGCTTCTTCGCAAACGCCCGGTTAACATTCAAGGCGAAAGCCACAACAATCAGATATTTGATGTATATCATGTTTATGGGTGCGCTGAGCATATCAGTAGGATGGGCTGCTGACAAATCACAAATGGCCCCGATAATTACCCTTATCACATTCTCTGTTATTAGTCTGGTATGTGGGTTTATCTATTCAAATTATATTGTTTTTAGGGAAGCCAAATGAAGATATCTCTGGTAGTTCCTGTCTTCAATGAGGAAGACGCGATACCTATTTTTTACAAAACCGTCAGGGAATTCGATGGACTAAAAGAACACGATGTTGAAATTGTGTTCATTAATGACGGCAGCAAGGATGCCACAGAGTCTATTATCAACGCTCTCGCTGTTTCAGATCCGTTGGTTGTGCCAATTTCTTTCACCCGTAATTTCGGTAAAGAGCCCGCTTTGTTCGCTGGACTGGATGCATCAACGGGTCATGTGGTTATTCCTATTGATGTCGATTTGCAGGATCCCATCGATGTTATCCCACACCTGATAGCCAAATGGGAAGAAGGCGCGGATGTCGTTCTGGCAAAACGCGCTGACAGGTCATCGGACAGCCATCTGAAACGTAAAAGCGCCGAATGGTTTTACAAGCTGCACAACATGATCAGCAATCCAAAAATTGAGGAAAATGTCGGTGATTTCAGACTGATGTCTCGCGGAGTTGTTGAGAATATTAAGCTGCTGCCAGAGAAAAACCTGTTCATGAAGGGTGTCCTGTCATGGGTTGGTGGTCATACTGAGGTTGTAGAATATGCCCGTGCAGAACGCATCGCAGGCTCTACAAAATTCAATGGATGGAAGTTGTGGAACCTGGCTCTTGAAGGCATTACTTCCTTCTCTACATTCCCGCTGCGCGTCTGGACATATATTGGACTGTTTGTGGCTTTGGTGTCATTTATGTATGGCGCATACATGATTGCAGATACGCTTATTTTCGGAAATCCAGTTCATGGATATCCTTCAATTCTGGTATCAATACTTTTCCTTGGCGGTGTGCAATTAATCGGCATTGGCGTACTTGGAGAATATATCGGACGTATTTATGTGGAAACAAAGCAAAGGCCAAGATATGTAGTAAAGAAAAGAGAAGGAGAAAAAAATGAAATTTTATAATTTTTTATATACTCCAAAGGTGATTTTTTTCACTCTATTTTTGGCATGCATAGTTACATTATCTCTTTCATTTTACTCATGGAATAGAATTAATAATTTTTCATCTGTTGTTGATAAATCAAATTCAAATAACGTAAAATATAACATTGATTTTTGCAAATCAAGTGATGACACTCTATTTATAAAAGGATGGATTTTTGACGATTCCTATCCAAAATCAGGAAAGCTAATTATAACTTCGACAGCCAACTCAAAAGAATTTATCATTCCTTTATTTACTTTCGTAAGAGAAGATGTTTCGAGAGCTTTCTCAAGAACGGATAGCTTTGACAAGGTTGGGTTTAACGCATCCATTAACAAAAGACTTGTTGGTTATAATAACAATGCTGAATTCAATTTCTATTTCATGAATAATAATGGGAAAGTAAATAAGGTTCTTAGTTATGAATGCAAACAATAAACAACTTTCATCATGGGTTTTTTATTCATCAATACTGGCATTCTGTATCATTATTGCCATTAAGTTAAGGTTGATGACTTATGCAGATGATGTAACTTTCTCTCACGCGTTAGATAACATATCAGTATTTGATTACTTATTTCAGCGTTATCATACATGGAGCGGGAGGGTAGTAATAGAATGGATAATGGTATCAACAATAAACTTTCACGGACTCTGGAAGATAATGATTCCTGCATGTTTCGTTTTTTCATCTTACCTTGTATGGGGCATTACTTTAAAAGACAAAATTGATTTTAAATCAGGAACACTATTGGTAATGGCAGCAATGCTGCTTTTAAATGATCCAGTAGCGGGTAATGCACAATGGTGGGTAACAGGGTTTTACAACTACCTACTACCTATGACGTGTGCGCTTTTTCTTATGAAAGTACTTCTTTCATCGCATTCTAGCTTGAGAAAATTATCAACCTCTATATTATTGTCTTTTTTAGCTACATCTTCTGAACAGGTCGCTGTTGTTTTAATTATAACAACACCTTTCATTTATTTTATAAGCTCAGAAAAAAGGTTGAGCAATAAAATGTTGACAATAGCATATGTGGCAATATTGGCTGGGTCTGCGGTTACCTTACTTAGTCCGGGTTCTGTGTCCAGATTTGCTGTTGAGGCATCCAGGTATATGCCCCAAATAGCCGATATGAACATTCTACAGAAAGCTTTGATTGGTGTTGACAGGCTTGTAGAAAATGTTTCGTATGGAAGAAACTTATGCTTCATTGGGGCGATACTTGTCTTTCTTGGGTTCATTTACAAGAGAGGAGCAAATGACGTTATAAGCAAAATCTCCGTCGTTTTTTGCGTGATATCATTTGTCATTTGTTTAACATCCCCATCTTTCTATATGAAAGATATTAGCTACATGACTTATTTAGGAAAATTCTACGTAATTGATTTCGGCAGTATCAAGGTTTACAGTTTCTACCTGTTTTATTTGCTCACTTTAATTTGCATGGCTGTTGGATCAATTGAAAATAATGATGGAGAAAGAGACTATAGAGCATTCATAACATTGATGTCTGGATGCGTTTCTACTATTGCAATTGGACTATCCCCAACCGCTTACGCATCTGGAGAGAGAGTTTTATATGTGTTTAATGTTTGCCTGGTTTTATATGGCGCATTCACTTTAAAAAGAATTATAAAATAGATACAAAGCCCCTTTCGGGGCTTTTTTTATATTTTTATGGAACATTGGTGTATTGATAAAAAGTGCAAATCCGTATGTGTTAGCCGGAATATTTGCACCAGATGCCAGCGTTATTTTAAACACAGCGCTTGTGTTCGTACTTGTTGCATTATCATACCTAATAACCATGTTTGATAACGAATTTGATACTAACGCAGCATATACGGGCTTTCTCGTAAGTTTTCTTGAACTTATATCTACTGATAACGTCCATTCAGCAGTTGAAGACGCAAGAGTCGCTACAACTGATTTTGATAACGTGTATCCTGCATCCTGAATATTCGTATTCGTGCCGGAAAGTAAAGTATCCAGATTACAGTTGTACCAGCTAAAATCACCAAACGTCAAATTGTTAGAGCCGTTGACGCTCATGGCGATATCATAGTTATTGATAGCGTTTTGGCCAATATATCCAGTCCTGTCCAGTGAGGCATTGTTATTTTGTAAAAAAATACCAGTACCGCTTTGACCGTCCCAGCCGGACATTTTATTCCCAATGATTGTGAAACCATTACCACCAATGACGACTATACCTGATGTACCTGGCCCCATAGCTAAAAACGTATTCCCATGTATTACAAAATCATACAGTCCTTCTAGGTGAATTCCCTCTACGTAGCAGTCGAATCCACAGTTAGTGATAGATGCTCCTGATTCAGCAACACATATACTGGTGAATCCGTAATTACAGTTACCAAAGCCGCATCCATTAAAACTGACGCCTTCAAAATGGTCACCATGATACACGCCATAATTGAGAAAATAAAAATCGCACTGGTTAAAATAAAGCCCGCTACCATCTCTATTCTCATCACAATCAATCTTGACGCCAATGCCAGACCTGACGTTATTCGCTGAGAAAAACATGCAATTTGTAAAATGAATTTGAGCGGTATTGTGAAAAAGAACCTGCACTCCCCACCATCCATTGTCACATCTGAATGTTACGTTTTCAAATGTAGTATTTTTAGATGGACCACCTAATACACACCCAGTTTGTATTTCAAGGCAAACACCGGTGCTTTCAAAACCACCATAACAAGCAAAAGATAAATCTTTAAAATCAATGGTTCCGTTAGGTGTCACACTGTTTAGCCAGATATTCCCTGCTGGACCAGTAATTTTGAATACTGATTGAGAAGCACCAGCAGCCCGTATCTCTACAAGATTATTACCAGCCCCTCTAATCTCAATATGAGTGTTCAGACCAAGATCGAAATCAATTCTTGAAGTTATCCTGTAATTACCAGCAGGGATAAAAAGGCAGCCATTCTTTCCATAAAGGGCATTTAATGCGTTACTGAATGCGGTAGTATCGTCTGCAACTCCATCGCCTACCGCTCCAAAATCTTTTACAGATATAGTTTCTAAATTCTTGTCATCCTGAGTTCTGGCGACAGCGTTGGTGAACGGCTGGATTGTTCCAACTACTTTTGCGCCCTGACCCGGACCTGTACCGATAATTTTTGCAATAGCCAGTTTTAAATCAAGCGCACCCTGCACTGTTGTAGCTGAACCGGAATCGGTCAGAGCGCCAATTGCAGCAGCGCCAGTTGAAGCAGCCAGATTTGCTGAATCAGGCTTTTTGCTTAACTCAGCCTGAACAGTTGACGACGCGCCAGTAAGGCTTGTCGCGCCTACCTGAGTTGCGCCTGATGACAACCCCAGTTGCGCCAGAACGTCGTCAGTGAGTTGGATCCAGTTTGATAATGTGGAAGCCGGAGAAGCAGCCAGGCAGAACGAATATCCAAGGTCAGTACGTTTGGCAATATCACCAGGCTGGGCGTCAAGTGCCAGCATCGCCGCTTGATTGCTAACCACAAATGGTTGAGTTAATGCAATTGCCGGAATCGTCGAAACCGGAAGCTTACCATTGGAATCAAGCACTGGAATTGTCGAGCGATCAACAAGGGCTATCCCGCCTGCGGAGTCAGTGGCAATGTATTTATTCTGACGTGATGATGCCGCTGGCATCGGACTTAATGTTTCTCCTTGCGGGGCCCTTACAGTCTGACCTATTGCACTTTGGGCTGCGCTCGCGGCGCTTGCGGCGGATGAAGCAGCGGCAGACGCAGAAGAAGATGAAGATGTAGCCGCCTCTGCTGCATTTCCTGCATATTGAGAAGCTGATGATGATGAGTTTGCAGCTGCCTCAGCAGATGCAGCAGCTTCGGAAGCATAGTTTGGTGCCTCTTCCAGTTCTTGCGCATAGATTTTTGCCTGTGCAGCAGCCACTTCTGCTATAGCGGCATACCGCTTTGCTGACTGAGTATCAGAAAAGGACATAGGTACTCCTGGGCTGCGATAGTTAATCGCATCCTGAATAAAATTTTTAGATGATTTAAAATCAGAGGAAGTTAATAACCAATAACAAACCAGCGAACTCCTTGGCTGGTAGTGGACCCTGATACGTTTTCACCATTGATAACTAATGCAGATGATTTCCCGGCATCAATACCACAGGAATAATCTTTATTAGTGATTAATGCCCCCTTGCTTGCCAAGGCTATAAACGCCCCAATCTGAAAAGCAATCGGGTAATTAACAGTGATTGTTGTTCCGGGAGTTACAGATATCACCCCCCACTGAATGATTAATCCGCTATCAAGCTTCTGATACCCCGTTTCATTAAATAACGAAGTTTGCACCTGATAAACATTCGTTCCGTCGCACCTGACATTAATCACTGATCCTGGCGTGGACTGCACAGAAAGACTTCCGCCCTGCGTTGAAACCAACACCCAAAAGTTACCCGTGCAGTTATTAACTATTCGCCATTCTTTTTGCCATGCAGGAATATATACATAGCGATTCCCTGTCAGAGCTCCTGATAAAACAATCTCATCTCTTGCTGCTTGTAATGTTGATAATGTGATGTTTGCGGTAGTTACCGTGGCAGATGATGAACCATAAAATGAACGCGGCACCCAGCCAGTGAGTGTCCCTGTTAAATTTTCTGGATTAGTTGAGTTGGCATCCAGCGTGTTTTGCCAGAACCCATAAAAGTCGCTGGATGGAATTACCGCGCCAGCAGGATATCCACCAATTGATGTTGAAAATGTTGAATCAAACGGGAATGCTCCTCCAGCGTTCTGCCATTGCTGCTGTTGAGTCACAGCAAACAAAGTACCGTTGACATCCTTACCTGATGGTGGAATGCCTCCTGCGCTCAGGGCTTTCATTGTGATAGCAGGGAAGCCTTTATCAAACGTTGCGGCTCCGGTGTTATCTGTCGTTGTGCTTGATTCAACAGGAATAGTATTTCTTAGTCCATTAATGCTAAACGCTTTAAAAATTCGTGCCGGGATATCGGTTAAATTCATGATGAGATGACCTGTTGAACAATATTGACTGTAACGCCAGCAGGGGCAGGAAGCGCGCCTGAGTTCTGAACAATTGCCAGTTCCGCGATGCTTAGTTCGAATTCAAATACGTAGCTGAGGGTCATTCCTCCATCGTTGCGCACGTAACAAACGCCGCTATCGCCAAACATAAACATCAGCGCTGCATTCATGGATGGAATTGTGCAGTCAGTGATGTTTGCCATCGCCTTCATCATTATCAGCTTGCGATAAATATCGTCTGATAAGGTGATAGTTGATGTTTCTGACTGGTTGTTAAAAAATGGTGCCTGGTTAAATGGCTGAGGGTCATCGACGACTGGAGGAGTTAATAGTGCTTCCGAAAATCCGAGATAAATTTGATTTTCAGTTACAGTTAAAAGTCTGTCTACTACGACTATCTTACCCCACACGTTTAATCCGTATGTGGTTGCTGTTTCAATGTTCCAGATGAGGTCATAAAAATTATCAATAAAGCTTTCTGGTCCAACAGCCTGGTTAAATGTATCAATGAGGCTTAATAGCTTTGTTGAATTCACATACTGGATCATGACGGTAGGATTAATGCTTTCCATTTATCACGATACCCTTTTGAATGCGTAGGTGGTTATTCCTTCACGCCCAAGTTCAGATTCAAACTTGCTCCACTCAATGCAGATAAATCCCTGACTAGCGAACCAGTCAATTAATCCTGCATGGGTGAAATACCATATATGCTCGTCTTTTCTGAAATGACGCGATCTGAGGATATGCTCGGCATTTTCAAAAATGGGTATGGACACAAAAACCCATTCTTTTGCAGCCTGTACGGCCTTTTCTGGCTCATCGATATGTTCCAGGACGTCCCAAAAAGTTAAGGCTCCCGAAGGAGCCTTATAGATATCTTGATATTTTTTTCGCTTTCGCAGCCAGTCTATTCCAGCCGGATTAACATCATATCCCATGCAATCGCACGAGGTAACAAACTGTCCGCATCCGATACCAACATCAACCACATCTCCCTTGTGATGTTTTCTCACGCCATTATCAGGGTCATAAGGCACAACTGACCCATCAGAGTTATCAAGCAGCAGGCAGGAGCAATCAAACGCGTTCGTCAGTTGAGCCGGGGTCAACACGCCGACAAATCGCGGGTAAATTTCCAGAAACTCATTACTGTTGAACACGACGATAGCCATTACGCAGCCTCGCTAGTCTTAACCTCTTCGGTTTTGATTGTTTTGTCGTTTTTCACATCAACCGGCTCGCGGCCATGCTTCACTGCCTTGTTATCCTCGGCGTGGTCGTCAGCACTTGCTGAGTCATTTTCATAAATCAGCGTGCCTTTACGCTCCATGTCTTTAACCATATGCGGATAGGTTTCCAGCACTTCACTCCAGTCTTTTGCCGGAACAACGGTCTTTCCGAAACCACAGGTCAGGACGCCTTTTTCCAGCCCGCGCAAATGAAAGTCGCTTCCCTGTAGAGCTACCTTGCGGTCGTTGGACAGATCGAAAATCAGGCCGTGAGGGTGTTTCAGGCGTACATGAATTAAGTCAGACATTGTGATTCCTTGAGATGAAGAAACAGCCTCCGGAGAGGCTGTGATTTTGCGTGGGCGACCCATAGTCAGATACCAGTCATTTGTGCGACGGCTGCCGGTAGTCCCGCCGTTGATACGTTTTGTCAGTCCGACAATGTCGTCTTTGTCTGCAAATGAATTGCAGTTATTAGCACTCCAGAACCAGCCAGCAGAACGAGCTGCATTCTGGTCCAGAAGCAATAAATCAGGATTTTTTACCAAGTCTAAGTCGAGAGCGTAGCCGCACATTTCGTAATTCAGCCGAAATGTGATTTGCTTTAATCCGCGGCCACGATATTTCCATCCATCACCAGGTTCTGTATTGCGATAACGTCCGCCGTACACAATGTTGGCAATCTCAGCCTGTCGCGCAGGGGATAACGCTAATTCACCAGGCTTGCGTCCGAGCTTTTCTCTTTGCGCAGCGGTAAGGCGATCTCCGAAGATAGCCAATCCGGCAACTGAATAATTCAGTGATTCCACAACCGAGCGCCAGCCGTTCGATTCAGTACCAATCTGAGCAAGGAAATGCGCTTCACGCAGCGGAGAGTTGATGCCGAACTCATCCATCACCTTGATGATGTGCGGATACCACTTGTCAGCCAGTGCAGATGAAATGGCAGTAGCGCGGGTAAACTGGTCTTTGGTCATACATCACCTCAGAAAGAGACTTCGCGCTGAATTCGATTGGCTGGCTTTGGTTGCTCAGAGCTTTGAATTGCTTTGCCGTCTGGCGTGATAATCACAACACCAGGCGAGTTTTGCGCAGTTGAGTTAGCCAGTTGTTGCTCGGCTTTTAATGCCCGCATCTCTGCCGCTGTTCGCTGGCGGTTCATGTCGCTTGCTAACTTCACTGCATTCTCGCTACTGTTCAACGAGTTATTGAACTGGTTGCAAAGAATTGCCGTTAATACGAGAAAAACAATCGGCACGAAATCGATAATATATCGACCGATTCTTAATTCAGTTCTTGCCATAATCATCACCATTGTCATTCTGGCTAAACCACGGCAGCTTCTTTAATACTGCGGCACCTTGCCAACCGGCTGCACCACATCCCATACCCGCCATTACATCGGTTCCGGTTAATGTGTCTGAACTTGTTGATCGGGGTGAGTCGTTAAGCTGGGAGGACTTGCAGAAGTGAAATTTGAGGCTGTTTTCCAGATTCATGCTTTCATCCCCTTTCCTCTCGCCAAATTCATTTTTGTTATTTGCGCATTCAGACTATCGCGCTGCTCTTTAGTGATTTTAGATAGATCAACTTTCGCAAATACGGCGTTAATTTCTCTTTCAATTTCACTCATGGTGATTTGCAGGCAAATTACTTTTAACCACCTTGGAGCCATGGCATGGAGTCCAACTTTTTTCACAAACCACATTTTGATATTCATGCTACCTCCGGGCCGTCAGGCTTATTCAACCTGACCAGAAACACCTTTGCTCTCCAGCGAGTCGAACAACGTCAGGCCATCAACTGGTTTGTTATCCCGGTACATCTGCCGCATTTCGTTGAAGATTAACTGGTGCGCCCGGGTGTAAAACGATTCCGGCTTGAGGATTGAAAGGACTTTCTGCACACGCTCACTGCTGTCGTCATCAAGCAACAGGCCGCCGATAACGCTTTGCTCTGCTTCCAGGTTGTGAGGTGGCGCGAACATGTTATCGGTCATCGCGTTCCCCCTCCCTCACCTGAGCATAAAGCTCCGCGTTCAGGATGTACTCGTAGTTACGCTTTTGCCATGTTTTACCTGTCTTCTGGTCAGGTCGTGATTCGAACATCCAGCGGCATGAGACGTGAATGTATTCCAGGTATTGCCTGAACGCCTGCATACCAAATGGCTCAGTATCTCCAAGCTGTTTGGCAATGGGTTTTGCTTCTCTCCAGAACTTCTGGATCAACTGACGCCGTTTAGGGGTTAGCGTATTCCAGCCCCTGGCATCTGGAACGCATTCCCGAAGCGTATTCCAGACTTCTTCGCATGACAGCCGATGAGGTTTATCAAGAGACTGTTCTCCGACTGCTGCGACATACTTACTACCTTTAGGTAGTAAGTTATTATTTAAATACTTATTGTTTATGGACAACCGTTGGACAACCGTTGGACAATCTTCGCTGAGAGCCTCATTATTACTGGGGTCTTCGTTGGACAACCGTTGGACAACCGTTGGACAATTTTTTGACTGAAAGTCGTCATATTTCACGATTGTTAACAGGCTAAATTTCTTACCCATGGAACTGATATTGAGCATCCCCTTTGCTTCAAAAGTTCTTAGCAAGCTTCGCACTTTGTTGTCAGGGATGAACGTCTCGCTAACCAGCGTTGGCCTTCCTGTCAGCATCTGACCACGCCCTACCGTGACAGGCCCGATATCTGTCTTAACGATAGCGTCTTCATGGTTTGCTTTGAGGATTAGATGAAGCCAGAGGTGTACTGCCTGCGAGTCCTTGTAGAGTCTGCTATCCATAAACTGCCGGTGTATAGAGACAAACCCCATACTGGTTGCCTCCTGCTGTTCAGTGTGGCTTTCAGGCTGCCTGTAGTCAGCTAATTTAACGACGCCCATCTTTCTTCACCCCTGCTTTAGCCAGTCTAAATACGCCAATAAACCGCTCCGCAAACGGGCGGTTATTAGCTGCTGCGACAACCAGTCCATCAGGTGAATCAGGGTGCCGAATCTCTTCATTTTCCTGGTGTTTCCGTTTACGTTTTGGCATACTTACTCCTGTTAATTGTGTTGGCGTAACACAGTGTCTAAGCCTCGAATGAGTTACCGCTCATCGGGGCTTTTTCTTTGGTAATTCCTTCCAGTGCATGCTTAAAAGCCCGGCTTATCGGACTGATGTCTGAATCCATCCCAAAAGCGCACAGAACCGACGCTATAAAGCGCCAGTCCGTCCGGCTTATCTTCGATTCATGGCATCCAATCATCTTCGCCAGCCCGCGCTGAGTGATGGTGGACAGGTTGATGAGCAAATCTGTTTCTGCCCGGTCGATATCTCGCTGTGAGAGCTTGCTGTTACTTGCGTGTTCCATTACTTACTATTCCTTTGTTAGCTAATTAATTAGTTGCGACGATGAGGTATTCATCGCCGTTTAGAATTGATTACCGCGTTGTCGGCGGGCCAGATTGTGTAAAGAGCGGGTACTGCTTAGGCGGCTGAATCAGTCGCCTTCATGTATCGGTGCGGGTAGAGAATCTGCATCTCGCTAATGCGGATTTCTTTTTACCTGGAGGAAATGATGTCAGATTTAGCAATAAAGGTTTTGAAATGGCAAACAAAGGGAAATGTCGGAGTCAGTAGCGCAACTATGGCATCAATTGCATTGGGGCTTGAATCGAATTTCTATGGTGGTCGTTTTGATGCGCCAAGTGATCCGTCAGACCTCAGACGTTGTATGCTCTTGGTTGAAGATATCCCGGAGATACGCAATCAGTTCCCATTGATTTCCGAAAAGTGCAAACGGTTCGCGCCAATTATCGCCGAATGGGATTCGCTAATAGCATTGCTCAAAAAAGAACTTAAACGGCCTGACAAACGAGCGCCAGAAACTTACGCAAGAATGAAAATTCTGAGAAACGCCGACCACTGAGTCGGCTTTTTTATACCCGGAGATAACCATGACGCGTGAAAACGCCATACGACGAAACGCTATCGAGCGGCTAAAGGCACTACAACAATTAGGCGATCTGGAATATGCGCACGGTGAGGCAGACGACGCTCTGTGCGACCTGCTACAGGCCATCGGCTACTCGGATGTGGTGAAAGAGTTCAAGGCTATTGAGAAATGATATGCGTAGGAGATAACTATGGAATCACACAGCCTCACACTCGATGAGGCCTGCGCGTTTCTGCAAATATCCAGACCCACCGCTACTAACTGGATACGCTCAGGCCGGTTACAAGCAACCCGCAAAGACCCCGCAAAACCAAAATCCCCTTACCTCACTACCAGACAGGCATGCATTGCGGCCTTACAGTCACCGCTGCATACTGTCGCCGTGAGCGCGGGTGATGACATCAGAGAGGAAACACAATGTCACTCTTCCGCAGAGGTGAAATATGGTACGCGTCGTACTCGCTCCCGGGCGGGAAGCGAATTAAGGAAAGCCTTGGGACTGCCGACAAGCGGCTCGCTACTGAACTACATGACAAGCGCAAAGCTGAATTGTGGAGAGTAGACCGCCTGGGGGATTTCCCGGATGTGACGTTTGATGATGCCTGCATGCGCTGGCTGGAAGAGAAAGCGGAGAAGAAGTCGCTCAACGACGATCGAAGCAGAATGGCCTTCTGGCTGGCGCATTTTGAGGGTGTGCCGTTAAAGGATGTGACGGAGCAGAAAATATATTCTGCCGTCAGCAAAATGAGCAACCGCAAGCAGCTTGAGAGATGGAGGATTCAGGCAGCGATTGCGCAGAAGAACGGCGACACGGTCCCCAAGTATGAAGCCAGGCCAGTTACCACTGCGACAAAGGCTAAGCACCTGGCGCTAATGAAGTCGATTCTGCGTGCGGCTGAGAGGGAATGGAAGTGGCTGGAGAAAGCGCCTGTTATCAAAATTCCTACAGTAAGGAATAAGCGCATCAGATGGCTGGAGAAGGAGGAGGCAAGGAGGCTGATTGATGAATGTCCGGAACCGCTGAAATCGGTTGTTAAGTTCGCGCTGGCAACAGGGTTAAGGCGATCGAACATCATCAATCTGGAGTGGTCGCAACTCGACATGCAGCGCCGGGTTGCGTGGGTAAATCCTGAGGACAGCAAATCAAACAGGGCTATTGGCGTAGCGCTGAATGATACAGCATGCCGCGTACTCAGGGAGCAGATAGGTAAGCACCATAAATGGGTGTTCGTTCACACGAAAGCCTGGCATCGGCCTGATGGAACGTTAACACCACAAGTCAGAAAGATGCGCGTCGATGACAATCGGGCGTGGAATGCAGCATGTCGTCGTGCAGGTATAACTGATTTCCGTTTTCACGACCTTAGACACACCTGGGCAAGCTGGTTAATACAATCCGGCGTCCCGTTATCCGTTCTACAGGAGATGGGAGGATGGGAATCAATAGAAATGGTGCGTAGGTATGCACACCTGGCACCTAATCATCTTACTGAACATGCCCGCCAGATTGATGCGATTTTTAACGATGATGTCCCAAATATGTCCCACAATGAAAATATGGAGGTGAAGATAAACTGGTAACTCATTGATTTCAAATGGTACGCCCTACAGGGTTCGAACCTGTGACCTACGGCTTAGAAGGCCGTTGCTCTATCCAGCTGAGCTAAGGGCGCATTGATATCCCTTACGGGAGAGTTGCGGATCGGGATTATACGGTCAACACCTGTCGAGTCAATGGCTTTGCGGTCAGATGCTCGCGAAGTGAGCACCATCCCCCACTTTCTTCACCCTGCCTTTACGCACGAAACATAAACGGTAACTGACAGCGCCGCGCACTTCTGACAAAATATAAACATCCCCACTTCTTTTTAGTTACAGATGGAATCCTCTCTCTGATGGCAGCAAAGATTATAGATGGTAAAACGATTGCGCAGCAGGTGCGCTCTGAGGTTGCTGAAAAGGTGAAAGCCCGCCTGGCAGCCGGAAAACGCGCCCCTGGTCTGGCCGTTATCCTCGTTGGTAGCAACCCTGCATCGCAGATTTATGTCGGTAGCAAACGCAAAGCGTGTGAAGAGGTGGGATTCATCTCCCGCTCGTACGATTTGCCGGAAACCACCACCGAAGCCGAACTGCTGACGCTTATCGACAAGCTCAATGCCGATACCGCAATTGACGGTATCCTGGTGCAGCTTCCGCTGCCTGCCGGTATCGATTATGTCAAAGTGCTGGAGCACATTTCACCGGATAAAGACGTTGACGGTTTCCACCCGTATAACGTTGGCCGCCTGTGCCAGCGCGCGCCGCGTCTGCGCCCATGCACCCCGCGCGGTATCGTAACGCTGCTTGAGCGTTACAACATCGATACCTACGGTCTGAACGCGGTAGTGATTGGCGCATCCAATATCGTCGGTCGTCCGATGAGCATGGAACTGCTGCTGGCTGGTTGTACCACCACCGTGACCCACCGCTTTACTAAAAACCTGCGCCACCATGTGGAAAACGCCGACCTGCTGGTCGTTGCGGTAGGCAAACCGGGCTTTATTCCGGGCGAATGGATCAAAGAAGGCGCCATTGTGATTGATGTTGGCATCAACCGCCTGGAAAGCGGCAAAGTGGTAGGCGATGTGGTTTACGAGGACGCCGCCGCGCGTGCTTCGTACATTACTCCCGTTCCGGGCGGCGTAGGCCCGATGACTGTCGCAACCCTGATTCAGAACACGCTACAGGCGTGTGAAGAGTACCACGACGTGGAGAAAGCATAAGATGGCGACATTCTCACTGGGCAAGCATCCGCACGTTGAACTCTGCGATCTTCTGAAGCTGGAAGGCTGGAGCGAAAGCGGCGCGCAGGCGAAGATCGCCATCGACGAAGGCCTGGTCAAAGTCGATGGCAAAGTCGAAACACGTAAACGTTGCAAAATCATTGCCGGACAAACCGTTGTATTTCAGGGACAAAGCGTCACTGTCGTCGCCTGATGCCCCCTCTGCAGGCCCGCGCGTCGGGCCTGCCCCCTCTCAGATATTGCTTAGCCCTGATACGGTCAATAATTGATCGCCTTCAAATAATCACATTTTGCTATGGCCGAAATTGAAATTTCAGTTGCGCGGACGAATCGCTTCTAACACGATAAGTAGAACGTTTTACTAGAACGTTCTACTGACAATAATCGGGCGTACATCGCGTAACGAATGCCAGGATTCGGGGGAATCACAGCATGAATGTGTTAACGGGTTTTATTAAGTCACTCTCAAAGTTGTCAATGATTGGGCGCGCGTTAATGCTGCCTATTTCGTTGCTGCCTGCCGCCGGTTTGCTGCTGGCGTTTGGCGATAAGTTTCATTTACCACTGATGATGAACGCCGGTGGGGTTATTTTCGATAACCTCCCTCTTCTGTTCGCCATCGGCTCTGCTGTCGGTCTGGCATCTGAGTCCGGGATTGCTGCCCTTTCTGCGGCCGTGTCGGTGTTCGTCACCAACATAACCATCAGCACTGTGCTGTCGATTACGCCGGAAATGGCTTCACAGGGCGGGAAATATGCGATGGTTGTCGGTATTCCGTCGCTACAGATGGGGGTTTTCGGCGGACTCATCTGCGGTATCCTCGCCGCCTGGTGCTATAACCGCTTCCACACCATGCAGTTACCTGAGTTTTTGGGTTTCTTCTCTGGTAAGCGTTTTGTCGCCATCGCCACTGCGTTTATGTCGTTTATCCTCGGCCTGCTGCTGCCCTACGTCTGGCAGCATATTCAGGCGGGTATTGATGCGCTCTCCGTTATCGTCAACGGTGATAACCAGGCGGCATCAACCTTTATCTTTGGCCTGACAGAACGTGCGCTGATCCCGCTCGGCCTGCACCACATCTGGTATCCGTCGTTCTGGTACTCCTTCGGTGACTACACCACCCAGGCAGGCCAGGTGATCCACGGCGACCAGACAATCTGGTTCAAAATGCTGGAAGAAGGCACCAAGTCATTTAGCAGCGATACCTATCAGAACGCCGGTAAATTCATGCAGGGCGAATTCCCGCTGATGCTGTTCGCACTGCCAGCCGCATGTCTGGCGATGTACCACGAAGCTCATACCAAAAATAAAAAAATCGCCGCCGGTATTCTCTTCTCCGCCGCGCTGACCTGTTTCTTAACGGGCATCACAGAACCGGTTGAATTTACCTTTATCTTCGTCGCGCCGATTCTGTATGTGTTTAATGCAATCATGGCAGGCCTGTCCTACATGACCATGTACCTGATGCATGCGCATATCGCGAAGTCGTTCTCTGCCGGTCTTATTGACTACATTTCGTTTGGTATTCTGCCGTCGTTTAATGGCTATGAGACAAACTATCTGAATGCGGTGATTATTGGCATACCGATGGCGCTGATCTACTACTTCACCTTCCGTTTTGTCATCCGTCGCTTTGATGTGAAAACGCCGGGCCGTACCGAAGTATCTGCGGATGCGAAAGACAAAACAGACGACGAGCTGGTCACCGAGATTGTTGACCTGCTGGGTGGGGCGAAAAATATCGATTCCGTTGGTTCCTGTATCACCCGCCTTCGTATTGAAGTGCTGGATGGCAGTAAGGTCGATAAAGAGGGATTGAACGGCGTCGGCGCGCGCGGTGTCGTCTTTGTCGGTGATAAAGGTGTCCAGGTGATATTCGGTGCCCGGGCGCAGTTTATCGCCCAGGCCATGGCGGCATCGCTTGGAAAATAACCTTGTTCGGGTAAGGTAAAATAAGTCTCCTGTATTTATACAGGAGGCTTTACTATTTCTGGCTGATTATTCTGTACTTTCAGGGAGCACGATTGAAAAAGGTCAGCATCATTGATGTCGCTAAACTGGCGGGCGTGTCGGTCTCAACCGTCTCTCTGGTGCTGCGGCAAAAGGGGAAAATCTCCGAAGCCACCATCGAGCGAGTGCAGTCGGCTATCAATGAGCTGGGATACGTGCACAACATCGCTGCCGCCAACCTGCGCGCCAACACGTCGAACCTGATTGGCCTGATCTTACGCGATTTCAGCGACAGCTTTTCCATTAAGGTAATGGCAAGCATTGTTCAGGAGCTGGAGCGTAAAGGCTATATGGTCTTCCTGGGACAACCGCTGGACGACAACGAGCACCTTGAACGTTGCCTGCTCTCATTTAAGCAACAGGGGGTAGCAGGGGTGATTTATCTCTCCTCGGATACCCTTAATCCGCACCTACCGGAAAAAATCAGCCAGTGCCCGCTGCCGATGGTGGTGGTGTCCCAATCGCTTCCCGAAGAGAGTTGTAACCTGGTGATGCGCGACAGCCGCCAGGCCGCCAGCCTGGCTACGCGCTATCTGATTGAACGCGGACACCGCAACATTGCCTATATCGGCGGTATGGAAAAAGACCTGGTACGCCACCAGCGTTTGTTGGGCGTACACAGCGCACTCAAGCAGTACGGCATGGTGTTGCGTGATGAATATACGCCCGCCTGCAGTGAATCGACCGAATCAGCGAGCCTGGCGACTCGTCATCTGCTGGAGAAAAACAATACTATTACCGCCCTGCTGTGCCATTCACCGAACGCGGTGATTGGCTCTATCAGCGGTATTCATCAGGTGGGACGCACCATCGGTAAAGATGTCTTCCTGACACAGCAGGTGGCGCTGATTGGCTTCGAGGATATGCTCCATGTGAACCTCACCTCCCCCTCATTCACTTATGTCTCGTCTGCCAGCGAAGAGGCAGGCAAACAGGCGGCGGGGCTGATAATACGTAAACTGCAGGAACCAGATTTGTTAACGCAGACCATTACCCTCTCCGGGCAACTGGTGGTGCGGGAGTCAGCATAAAAAACGACCATTGCCCCGTTTATTATCATTATGGGTGCAGGCACTCACTCCCACTGTATCGCGGCGGCAACCTCCGCTGCATTCATCATCTCTTCTGGCGCTAAGGCGTTATCTGCCTGATCCCCCACTTTGCGCATCTGACCGGGCATTCGGTTTCGGCATTACCCTGAAAATCGCGTTCACAGGTATGCAGCAGAGCAAATATGCGCGAGTAGTAATATTAATTATCGTGCCGCATCGCAAGAATGATGTTTTATTTATCCGCTGAGTTTTCAGAAAACAGGCATCCGATGTGTCCGGCCGCCTCGTCTATACTTTTTTCTTTTTGTTCAAGGACTGACAATGCCAACCGTTATTACTCACGCCGCCGTGCCGCTTTGCCTGGGATTGGGACTGGGCAGTAAAGTGATCCCCAGAGGATTATTGCTGGCGGGCATTGCCCTTGCGATGTTACCGGATGCCGATGTGCTTGCATTCAAGTTTGGCGTGGCATATGGCAACGTATTTGGTCATCGCGGCTTTACCCATTCGCTGTTGTTTGCCTTTGTGGTGCCGATTCTGGTGACATGGCTGGGGCGACGCTGGTTTAAAGCGAGCATGATGCGCTGCTGGGCTTTTTTGACCGTCTCATTGCTGTCGCACAGTTTACTGGATTCGATTACCACTGGCGGCAAAGGGGTCGGCTGGCTTTGGCCGTGGTCAGACGAACGGTTTTTTGCCCCCTGGCAGGTAATTAAGGTCGCGCCATTTGCCCTGTCACGGTATATGACGCCTTACGGACATCAGGTGATTATTTCAGAATTGCTGTGGGTGTGGGTGCCGGGGGTCATTTTGATGGGCCTGTTGTGGCACTGGCGTTCCCGATAACTCGTACGGCGTATCCCCGGTCAGCGACAGCGCCGCCGGGGAATTGTCCCGGATGCGGCGAAAACACCTGATCCGGGCCTAGTTACTTTAGAAAATTACTTACGACGCCAGGTTGTACCCTGAGGGCCATCTTCCAGCACGATACCCATCTCATTGAGACGGTCGCGTGCCGCATCTGCCGCCGCCCAGTCCTTCGCTTTGCGCGCATCCAGACGCTGCTGAATCAGCGCTTCAATCTCAGCCACTTCGCTATCATCGGCCTGCGCACCACTTTGCAGGAACGCATCCGGTTCCTGCTCCAGCAGACCCAGCACAGAAGAGAGCTTACGCAAATGAGAGGCCAGCGCATTCGCCGCCGCCATATCCTCTGACTTCAGGCGGTTCACTTCACGGGCCATATCAAACAACACGGAATACGCTTCCGGGGTATTGAAGTCATCGTTCATCACCTCAACAAAGCGTGCTTCAAACGCCTCGCCACCAGCGGCAGCAACAGACTTATCGGTCCCACGCAGCGCGGTATACAGCCGCTCCAGCGCTGAACGTGCCTGCTTGAGGTTCTCTTCGCTGTAGTTCAGCTGGCTGCGATAGTGGCCAGACATCAGGAAATAGCGAATGGTCTCGGCGTCGTAATATTTGAGCACATCACGCACGGTAAAGAAGTTACCCAGCGATTTGGACATCTTCTCGCGATCCACCATCACCATGCCGGAGTGCATCCAGTAATTCACATATTCGCCATCATGGGCACAGGTGGACTGGGCAATTTCGTTTTCATGGTGCGGGAACATCAGGTCCGAACCACCGCCGTGAATATCAAAATGATTACCCAATTGTTTGCAGTTCATCGCGGAACATTCAATGTGCCAGCCCGGACGCCCTTCGCCCCACGGAGAGGTCCAGCTCGGCTCGCCAGGCTTTGACATCTTCCACAACACGAAGTCCATCGGGTTACGTTTCACATCCACGACATCCACACGCGCCCCCGCCTGCAGTTGATCAAGATCCTGGCGCGACAGTTGACCATAATTGGGGTCCGTCGGCACAGAGAACATCACATCGCCGTTCTCCGCCACATAGGCGTGACCACGGGCGATCAACTGTTCAGTGATTTCGATGATCTCATGGATATGATGCGTCGCGCGCGGCTCCATGTCCGGTCGCAAAATATTGAGCGCATCAAAATCTTTGTGCATTTCAGCGATCATTCTGTCGACCAGCGCCACAAAGCTTTCGCCGTTTTCATTGGCGCGTTTAATAATTTTGTCGTCGATATCGGTGATATTGCGCACGTATTTCAGCTTGTAGCCAATAAAACGCAAGTAGCGGGCGACCACATCAAACGCCACAAAAGTACGGCCATGACCGATATGACAAAAATCGTAAACAGTGATACCACACACGTACATGCCGACTTCCCCGGCATGGATAGGTTTGAATTCCTCTTTTTGGCGCGTCAGTGTATTGAAGATTTTTAACATCGAAGATTCCATGTAGACGTGTGTGGAACGGAAAAACGCATATATTACCTGTAATTCAATCCCGAAGCAGCACACTTTGCAAGGTGATCCAACCTCCCGGTTATGCTATAACAGGCGACTATCACTGACCCACAGTCGGGTCTGCGCACCACTCTACCGGAACAGGATGCAAAAATGGTTACTTTCCACACTAATCACGGCGACATCGTAATCAAAACTTTTGATGATAAAGCGCCTGAAACAGTTAAAAACTTCCTGGACTACTGCCGTGAAGGTTTTTACAACAACACCATTTTCCACCGTGTCATTAATGGCTTTATGATCCAGGGCGGCGGCTTCGAGCCGGGCATGCATCAAAAAGCGACCAAAGACCAGATCAAAAACGAAGCCAACAACGGCCTGAAAAACACCCGTGGCACGCTGGCCATGGCGCGTACTCAGGCGCCACACTCTGCAACTGCACAGTTCTTTATCAACGTCGTGGATAACGACTTCCTGAACTTCTCTGGCGAAAGCCTGCAGGGTTGGGGCTATTGCGTATTTGCCGAAGTGGTTGAAGGCATGGACGTTGTAGACAAAATCAAAGCCGTTCCAACCGGCCGCAGCGGTATGCATCAGGACGTACCGAAAGAAGACGTCGTGATTGAAAGCGTGACCGTTAGCGAGTAATCGTGGCGACACTCTTTATCGCAGACCTTCATCTGCAAACAGAAGAACCGGCGATCACCGCCGGTTTTCTGCGTTTTTTAGCCGGTACAGCCCGTCAGGCTGACGCGCTCTATATACTGGGCGACCTGTTCGAAGCCTGGATTGGCGACGACGATCCCACTCCCCTGCACCGCGACATCGCCGCCGCCATCAAGGCGCTTGTCGACAGCGGCGTTCCCTGCTACTTCATCCACGGCAATCGCGACTTCCTGCTCGGCAAACGCTTTGCGCGCGAAAGCGGCATGCAACTTCTGCCGGAAGAGAAAGTGCTCGACCTCTATGGCCGCAAAGTACTGATTATGCACGGCGATACGCTCTGTACGGACGACGCAGGCTACCAGGCGTTTCGCGCTAAAGTCCACAAGCCCTGGCTCCAGAAACTTTTTCTCACCTTGCCGCTCTTTGTTCGCCAACGTATCGCTGCAAAAATGCGGGCGAGCAGCAAAGCCGCCAACAGCAGCAAATCACTGGCCATTATGGACGTCAATCCGCAGGCAGTCGTTGCCGCAATGGAAAGACAGCAGGTTCAGTGCCTGATCCACGGTCACACCCACCGCCCGGACGTACATGAGCTTATCGCAAACGGCAAACCCGCCATGCGCATTGTCCTCGGCGCCTGGCACACTCACGGTTCCATGGTGAAAGTCACCGAAAGCGATATCGAGCTTATCCCTTTTCCGTTTTGAGAATTTGAGCCCCCGGATGAGCGCGCATCGCCACAGCAGATTGCAGCATTCATCGCTACGCAACCGTTTTCCTTGCCCGTTTTCCATGCTATTCTTTGTGCCCTCAAAAGCTGTCCGTAGTCACACCCACAGGAGTTTTCTTAACGCATGTCTTCTGCTAAACAACCGGCGCGTATCGCCATTGTCATGGGATCGAAAAGCGATTGGGCAACAATGCAGTTCGCCACCGAAATCCTCGATATCCTGAATGTCCCGCACCACGTTGAAGTTGTCTCCGCTCACCGCACCCCCGATAAACTGTTTAGCTTTGCCGAAAGCGCCGAAGAAAATGGTTTTCAGGTGATCATTGCGGGTGCTGGCGGCGCGGCGCATCTGCCGGGGATGATTGCAGCGAAGACACTGGTGCCTGTGCTGGGTGTACCGGTACAAAGCGCTGCCTTAAGCGGTGTGGATAGCCTCTACTCTATCGTCCAGATGCCGCGCGGTATTCCGGTCGGAACGCTGGCCATTGGCAAAGCCGGGGCTGCGAATGCCGCCCTGCTGGCCGCGCAAATTCTGGCCCAACACGACGCTGAACTGCATCAGCGGCTGGCCGAGTTCCGTCGTGCGCAAACCGACGAAGTGCTGGAAAACCCGGACCCACGGGGTGCGGCATGAAACAGGTTTGCATTTTAGGTAACGGCCAGCTTGGCCGTATGTTGCGCCAGGCAGGCGAACCGCTGAGCATCGCCGTGTGGCCCGTGGGGCTGGATGCGGACCCGGAAGCCGTGCCGTTTGCCCAGAGCGTGATTACCGCTGAGATTGAACGCTGGCCGGAAACCGCCCTGACCCGCGAACTGGCGCGTCACCCGGCGTTTGTAAACCGCGATGTATTCCCGATTATTGCTGACCGTCTGACGCAAAAGCAGTTATTCGACAGACTCGAACTTGCCACTGCACCGTGGCAGTTGCTGGCCGACAAAAGCGAATGGCCTGCGGTCTTTAATACCCTGGGCGAACTGGCGATTGTAAAACGCCGTGTAGGCGGTTACGACGGCCGTGGTCAGTGGCGTCTGCGTGCTGGCGAAACCGAACAGTTGCCGGATGACTGTTATGGCGAATGTATCGTTGAGCAGGGCATCAATTTTTCTGGTGAGGTATCGCTGGTGGGCGCGCGCGGCCATGACGGCAGCACGGTGTTCTATCCGCTAACCCACAACCTGCACCAGGACGGTATTCTGCGCACCAGCGTGGTCTTCCCGCAGGCTGATGTTCGCCAGCAACAACAGGCGGAAAGTATGCTCTCTGCCATTATGCACGAGCTGAATTATGTGGGCGTGATGGCGATGGAGTGCTTTGTGACACCCGCGGGCTTGCTGATTAACGAACTGGCACCGCGCGTGCACAACAGCGGCCACTGGACGCAGAACGGGGCCTCGATCAGCCAGTTTGAATTACATCTGCGTGCGGTAGTGGATTTACCGCTGCCGCCGCCAGTGGTAAACAGCCCGTCGGTGATGGTTAACCTGATCGGCAGTGATTTGAATTATGACTGGCTGAAACTGCCGCTGATACATCTGCACTGGTACGACAAAGAGGTACGTCCAGGCCGTAAGGTGGGACATCTTAATCTGAACGACAGCGACACTGGCCGCCTGAGCGCGACGCTGGAAGCGCTGGTGCCTCTGCTACCGCCGGAATATGCCAGCGGTATTGCCTGGGCGCAGGCAAAGCTTGCCTGATAACTGAACCCGGCGGCGCTACGCTTGCCGGGCTACAGTTCCTGTATCCCGGACCAGACGGTTACGCCGCGATCCGGGATATCATCAGTGCCTGTCGCGTTTGTCTGCTCGTTGCGCCAGCCAGTCGCCCAGCATCTGTACTACCTGCACCAGCACAATCAGCGCTATCACGGTCACAATCATCACCTGAGTTTCGTAGCGATAGTAGCCATAGCGGATAGCCAGGTCACCGACGCCGCCGCCGCCCACGATCCCCGCCATCGCCGAATAACCGATCAAACTCACCAGCGTTATGGTTAACCCGCGCAGCAGACCCGCGCTGGCTTCCGGCAGCAGCACCGTGCAGATGATACGCATGGGGCTTGCGCCAAACGCTTCCGCCGCTTCAATAATGCCCTTATCGACTTCACGCAGCGCGCCATCCACCAGACGGGCATAGAAGGCAATTGCCGCCACGGACAGCGGCACCGATGCGGCAATCGGCCCGATGGTGTTGCCGAGCAAAAACTGTGTTAACGGCAGCAGCAGGACCAGCAGGATCACAAAGGGTACTGAGCGGATAACGTTCACCAGTACGGAACTGATGAGATAGACCGCACGGTTTTGCCAGAACAGGTTACGGTCAGTCACGAAGATCAGAAAACCCAGCGGCAGCCCACCGATAATCGCCAGCACCGTTGAGATGCTCAGCATCTGGAAAGTTTCGCCAAACGCCAGACTCAAATCGGCCAGTAAATTATCCACGGATCACCTCCACCTGAGCGGTACGGTTACGAATGTAGTCCACCGCCTGTTCTACAACAGCCGGATCTTCTGCGGTGAGCTGCACCACGAGAATGCCGAGCGCGCGCTCGCCGATATACTCGATTTTCCCGTGCAGAATATTGACGGCCACGCCAAAGTTAATAGCCGCATCAGAAAGAACAGGCTGCTCGGCAGAATCACCAATAAACAGGATTTTCAATAATTGTCCGGGCAGATGCTCCCGCAGGCGGTCCGGCAGCGTCAGATTCAGCGTGCGTGAAACCAGTTGTTGCGTAAAGGCATGCTGCGGATGGGCAAAAATATCAAACACATCGCCCGTTTCCACCACCTTACCGCCGGACATGACCGCCACGCGATCGCAAATAGATTTGATCACGTTCATCTCATGGGTGATCAGCACGATCGTGATGCCGAGCTGCGCGTTAATCTGCTTGAGCAGTTCCAGAATGGTGGCCGAGGTTTCCAAATCCAGCGCGGAAGTTGGCTCATCGCACAGCAGTACATCCGGGTGGTTGGCGATAGCGCGGGCGATACCGACACGCTGCTTTTGTCCACCACTCAACTGTACCGGGTAGCGGTTGGCTTTGTCGCCCAGCCCCACCAGTTCCAGGATTTCCGTGACGCGTGGGGAGATTTTGCTGCGCTCCCACCCCGCCGCTTTCAGGCTGAACGCTACGTTTTGCGCCACGGTGCGAGTGTGCATCAGGTTGAAGTGCTGAAAGATCATGCCGATACGCTGGCGCGCTTTACGCAGCGTCAGGCCTTCCATTTGTGAAATCGCCACGCCATTCACTTTGACGCAGCCTTCACTCGGGCGTTGCAGGGCATTCAATGTCCGTAACAGGGTGCTTTTTCCCGCGCCGCTGGTGCCGACAATGCCAAAAATCTCACCGGGCGCAATACGCAAGCTGACGCTGTCCACGGCACGCATGGGTTTTGCTCCCCGCACGGCGGGAAAATCCACGCACACCTTATCTATCTCAATCATGTGTTCCTCAAATAGCAAAAGGCAGGCCGCAGCCTGCCTGTTAACCTGATTCCGCTCTTATTTCTTATCTGCGGCGGTCATCCAGTCCGGTTTCTGGAAGGCGCCATAGACATTTTTCGGATCGTCAATCACCGCACGATAAGCCGGGGATTTCACAACCTCAACAATATCTTTGGCGAAAGGTTTATCCGCATCTTCACTGCGTACGGCAATGATGTTTTTGAGGTTCTCATCCAGATGTTCTTGCTTGATCGCGGTGGACAGATCCAGCCCTGCGGCAATGGCAAAGTTACCGTTGACCAGCGCGGCGGTGGCACTGTCCAGCGTACGCGGTAACTGCGCGGCTTCCAGCGGCTTAAATACCAGCCCTTTCGGGTTGCCGGCAATATCGCGCTCAGAGGCTTTGGTCGGATCGATGTTGTCTTTCAGGGTAATCAGATCCAGCGATTTCAGGAAACGCAGGCCACGGGCCAGGTTGGTAGGATCGTTGGACAGCGTGACAATATCGCCTTTTTTCAGCTCATCGAGGCTCTTAATTTTATGGGAATAGAAACCCATACCCGCCGTCGGTACCGTGATTAATTTGGTGAGCTTCAGCCCTTTATCAGCGGTGAATTTATCGAAATAGAGCGAGTGCTGGAACAGGTTGGCATCAATACTGCCGTTCGACAGCGCCATATTTGGCTGCACGTAGTCGCTGAATTCGCGCACCACGACTTTGTAGCCTTTTTCTTTCAGTGACGGCTCAATGGCCTGTTTGACCATATCGCCATAAGGCCCCGGCGCAACGCCGAAGACGATGGTGTGCGGATCACTGTTGGCCTGCGCGGAAGATAAACCACATGCCAGAAGTAGCGCCCCAAAGGTGGCGCGTAAACCGAGACGACGTCCCATACATTCTCCCTAACGAAGTGTGTCTGCTGTGTGGCGCACCGTCGATGCGGCGCGCTCCATATTCATTACAGGGATAAGATGGCATAAACATAACGCAGCGGTAATTGAAAAAAATTCATGTTGCTGTGAAGTATGTCACTGAATGATGGGAGATTTTGCAAAGGTAAGGCGATGAAGCATAAAGAAAAGCGAAATTGAGACGCCTTTCTTTATGCATTTTACAGATAAGCAAAGCCAGATCTTTACTAAGCAGAATTGCAGGACTTTGATTGCGGGTCAGTTGGCCTAATCGGCGCAGGCAGGTTGAACACGGACAGCGCACAGAAACCGAAACGTACACGGCGTACGTGAGGATTTCGGGCACTGCCCGGGTTCAAGCTGGCAAGTCAGATAGCCCAATGGCCCGGAACGTTAGAAGTCGTAGCGCAGACGCACTAAATTCATATCGCCCAGGTCATCAGTGCTGGAGGTAAACACGTGTTCATAATCCACGCGGAAGCCATAATCCAGCTGGAAGCTGATACCGACGCCGTTATCAATACGCTGATAGTTACGTCCATTCACGTATTCGATACGATCGCCCATAAAGTACGGCTGAACAGATTTCACAGCGTACTGATTAACAGGGATCTTATAACCGGCGAAATACTCAACGCCCCACGCATCACCGGCGAAATAATTGTGAACCGTGTTTTTCTTGCTCAGCAGGAAGTTCTGATACCAGCCGCCGCCAGCGGAGAAGGTCCAGTTGTCCGGCGTCCAGCTCAGCGCGGTACCAAGGATATTCTGGTCATACGTTTTGCTGTCGTCATTGCCCGGATTGCGCATTTCAGCACGGGTATAGTTCCACGCAGCGCCCCAGGTCAGGGTGTTAGTCAGATGGTAATCCAGACCCAGTGAGCCGCCCCCCTTACGTTTGTAACGCAGGCCATTGCCCGGCAGGTATTCGTTATCATCGAACAGGTAAGAGGCGTAAAGATCCGCATCTCCGAACGTATTTTTATATTTCAGCATATTGCGTGAACGATAAGAGCCGTCATAGTCGCCGTTAATGCCGTTACCCGGCGCCTGGCCGATCATGTCGTAATCCCAGATATCGGTTTTCGCCCCTACTACGTCATAGTAAATGCTGTTTTGCTGGCCGTAGGTTAAGGTTCCCCAGGTTTTGCTTTTCAGTCCGGTATAGAGCATACGGCGCGTGGTGTCGTGTGCGCCTTTTGCATAGTGGTTATCCCAGTCAAAGACCGCCGGAATATTGACGCCCAGTTCGTAGTAGTTTATCCAGCTGATGTCATCAAACAGATAGTAATCACTGGCGAAGCGGAAACGCGTGCCGCCGTCAAAACCGTTACGTTTATAAGATCCTTTATCACCATCACCGGTCATCATGTTGAATTGTGGACGGATACTTCCCCCCACGGTGAAATTGAGACGGCTTAACGGATCGCCCGCTTGCGGATCTTGTTTAAGCAGCGTGATCTCTGCCTGGGTGGCAAATGAGGTCATTGCCAGTGCCGCGCCGATCGTTATCGCCAGCGCTTTTATTTTATGTGCCATGCTGTTTCCTTGGTTAATAAGCAGCCAAATAGTTGCCAGCTGAATATTAACGCCGATTAAGCATGCCATGTTGTCGAGTTTTTCGTACTTCGTGCGCTTAAAAATCAGTGATTTAGCAATTTGTGCATTTAAAAAAATACACGCCGATTATTTAACCGACGTGTAATCAAAATGACATCTTTTTACTGGTCGAACTGGCGGAACAATGCTTTCCCTTTAAGTAAACGCGTACCCAGCCAGCCACCGCATGCGGACAGCAAGATAGCACCGCACAGAGGTAACGTGACCCACAGCCGCCAGTCCGGCTCCCAGGGGAAGTCAAAGACTTTCGTTTGCAGCACCGCCAGCGCCGTTTCAGCACCGATCGCCGCCACAAGTCCGGAGACGAGCCCGAGCAGTGCAAACTCACACCACAGCGTGGTGCGCAACAACCGCTTGCCAGCGCCGAGCGTGCGATACACCACCAGTTCCTGATGACGCAGACGCATCCCCACCTGCACCTGAGCCAGCAACAGCAGCACGCCGCAGAGCGTAACCAGAACGACCATCACTTCCAGCGCCCGGCTCACCTGCTCCAGCACCTGGCCAACCTGTTTCAGGATCGCGCCAATATCCAGCAGGCTGATAGTGGGAAACTCGCGGTTAAGCTGGGCCAACATACCGTTGCCATTCTGCCAGCGGAAACTGGTCAGCCAGCTTTGCGGCTGCCCCTCCAGCGCACCTTGCGGGAAGATAAAGAAAAAATTGGGGCGCAGGCTTTCCCAGTCCACTTTACGCAGGCTGGTTACTTTAGCGGTGAAATCCTGGGTATCGCCCATAAAAGTCACGCTGTCGCCGGGTTTAAGCCCGAGGCGCTTTGCCAGCCCTTCTTCGACTGAGACCTCACCGGCTCCGGGCGGCCAGGTGCCCGCGGTAATCGGGTTGTGGTTTGCCTCATCCCTCTGCCATGTCAGGTTCAGTTCGCGGTTCAGTGCCTCATCCGGATTGCCTTCCGTGCTCTGGCCGTTAATCTGCGTCAGCCGGGCACGTACAATAGGCCAGAATGCCTGTGGCACAACATGATGCTCAGAGAGAAACGCTTTCACCGGTTCTACCTGCTCCGGAGCAATATTGATGAGGAAATAGTTCGGGCTTTCCGGAGGAAGCTGTTGCTGCCACCGGTCGAGCAGATCGCCACGCAGCACCAGCAACATCGCCAGCAACATGAAGGAGAGCGAGAAAGCCGATAACTGACTGAGCGTTGACCATGGCTGGCGCAACAGGCGATTGACCGCCAGACGCAGTGGCAATGTTTTGAGGGTAAGCTTTTTCATCACCCGCAGCAGCAGCCAGCCAACAACACCGCAGATCAAGGCCAGCACCACCGCCCCGGCCAGCACTGACCATAGCAGCATACTGGCCCCCATCAGCCAGGCCAGCAACAAGACGGACACGATGCTGATAACAGGAATATAAAATCTCAGCGGCCAGATATCGGCGACAGCATCACGGCGTAACACACGCAAAGGCTGCGTTGCCAGTAATAAACGCCAGGGCCGTAACCCCACCAGCAGGGAAATCACCAGCATGGCGCCAATCGACCAGAGCCACGGCCAGCCGCTGGCAGCAGGCAGTGCCGCCGGCAGAACCGGTTTAAGCAATATCAGCAGGATTTTTTCAAACAGCAATCCCATCGCACCACCGGTGACAGAGGCCAGTGCGAGTATCATCAGCCACTGGCCGACGATCAGTTTGCGCAGTTGCGCTCTGCCCGCCCCCAGCGTTTTGAGGATCGCCACCAGGTCGTAGCGACTGCGGCAATAGTGTCCCATCGCAACAGCCACCGCCGCCACCGACAGCAGCAGCGTTAATAACGCCGATAGCAGTAAGAACTGCTGGGAACGCTGTAATGACTTACCGAGCGCCCCGTCATCCTGCTCAAGGCCATACCAGCGGTTTTCCGGCTTAAGCTGCGGCAATAACCATTTTTCGTATGCGTCCAGTTGTGCGGGCGTTCCGGCAAATTTTACCCGCCAGGTGACACGGCTTCCCGGCTGTACTGCTCCGGTTTTCGCCACATCCGCCGTGTTCATTAATAATCGTGGCGCCATTTCGAACGGGTTAAAGCCGGAATCCGGCTCCTGTACCACCTCCCCGGCGATACGCAATGTGGCGTCCCCCACATCAATCGAATCGCCGGTTTTGAGGTTTAACAGCGCCATCAGCCTTGGGGCCAGCAGCACCGTTCCGGGCTGCGGTTTGACTGCAGGCGGCGAGGTTTGCAGGTCGCCATATAGCGGATAACTGTCATCTACCGCTTTCACGTTTGCCAGTTGTGGTGTGTCACCGGCGAAGGTCATAGTGGCAAAAGAGAGTTGCTCACTAACTTTAAGCCCCTCTTTTCGCGCCTCTTCCAGCCAGGCCTGCGGGATTTCACGTGAGCTGCGTAGCGCCCTGTCGCCCGCCATAAACTCACGGCTCTGCTGGCTTAACCCTTTTTCCATCCGGTCGCTGATCTTGCCCAGCGCCAGCACACAGGCCACGGCCAGACTTAGCGCCAGCCAGACAATCAGCAGCGAAGGAGAGCGCCATTCGCGCCAGAACCAGCGGGCGATCATGCTTCCTCCCGCAGTTCGCCGTTCACCAGGCGTAAGCGTCTGTCGCAACGCGCTGCAAGTTGCGGATCGTGCGTGACCAGAATCAGCGTGGTGCCATATTGCTGATTCATCGAGAAGAGCAAATCGGCAATCTTATCGCCAGTCTGCCTGTCAAGGTTGCCGGTGGGCTCGTCGGCAAACAGTAGCGCCGGGCGGCCATTAAACGCACGGGCCAGCGCCACACGCTGTTGCTCGCCGCCGGAAAGCTGCGCCGGAAGGTGATCGAGACGTTTGCCCAGCCCTAACTCCTCCAGCAGCCCTTTGGCGCTGGCACGACTCTGCGCGCTGTTCTCGCCACGCAGTAACGCCGGAAGCTCGACGTTTTCCAGCGCATTCAGCGTCGGGATGAGCATAAAAGATTGAAAAACAAAACCAACATGTTCTGCCCGTAGCTTTGCCCGCGCCTCTTCGTCCATCGCGTGAAGCGGCTGACCCAGCAGGTTTACTTCACCACTACTGCCATCATCAAGCCCGGCAAGAATCGCCAGCAATGTCGACTTACCTGAACCGGATTCACCAATCAGGGCAATGGTCTGCGCCCGTTTGACAACAAGCTCAACTCCGGTGAGGATGGAAAGTTCCTGCTCCCCCTGACCGACGGACTTCTTAAGATGATGAACTTCAACAATGTTTTCCGCTGGCATTTGGCCTTCCTGTTTCTGCTTCTGTTTAGCCTGCGTGCCGCCGCGGCGGACACGTTACTGGTTCTGGGAGACAGCCTGAGCGCGGGCTATCGCATGGCGGCCAATACCGCCTGGCCTGCGTTGCTCAACGAGAAGTGGCAACAAAAACCGCCTGTCATCAACGCCAGTATTAGTGGCGATACCTCGCAACAGGGGCTGGCACGCTTACCTGCGTTGCTCAAAGAACATCAGCCTCGCTGGGTACTGGTGGAGCTGGGAGGTAACGATGGTCTGCGCGGCTTTGCGCCCCAACAAACAGAACAAACGCTGCGCACTATTTTGCAGACGGTAAAAGCCGCAAACGCCAGGCCCTTGCTGATGCAAATACGGCTGCCCGCCAACTATGGACGCCGTTATACTGAGTCATTCAGCGCCATTTACCCTAAGCTCGCCAAAGAGTTTGATATTCCTCTGTTGCCATTTTTTATGGAAGAGGTCTATCTCAAACCCCAGTGGATGCAGGATGACGGGATTCACCCGAACCGTGACGCTCAGCCTTTTATTGCCGACTGGATGGCGACCCGGTTGGCTCCTTTAGTTAATCACGACTCCTGATTTATCAGGGACGCTTTCAGGTAAAGTTATGCAAAAAACGATCTTAATAACAGGATGTTCCAGCGGTATTGGTCTGGAAAGCGCCCATGAACTTAAGCGTCAGGGCTTTCGCGTTCTGGCTGCCTGCCGAAAAAGCGACGATGTCGCGCGCATGAATCAGGCTGGCTTTACCGGCATATTGCTGGATCTCGACGTCCCCGAAAGCGTAGAACGCGCCGCTGACGAGGTCATTGCCCTGACGGAAAACCGTTTGTATGGCATTTTTAATAATGCGGGCTTTGGCCTGTATGGGCCACTGTCCACCATCAGCCGCGAGCAGATGGAACAGCAGTTTTCCGCCAATTTTTTTGGCGCACATCAGCTTACCATGCGCCTGCTGCGCGCCATGATCCCGCACGGCGAAGGCCGCATTGTGATGACCTCCTCGGTAATGGGGCTGATTTCAACCCCTGGTCGTGGCGCTTATGCAGCCAGTAAGTACGCCCTGGAAGCCTGGTCCGATGCGCTGCGTATGGAACTGCGTCACAGCGGCATCAAGGTCAGTCTGATTGAGCCGGGTCCTATCCGCACCCGTTTTACCGAGAACGTCAACCAGACACAAAGTGACAAACCGGTTGAAAATCCCGGTATCGCCGCACGTTTTACCCTCGGCCCGGAGGCGGTAGTTGCCAAAGTGCGCCATGCTTTTGAAAGCCCGACCCCCAAACTGCGCTATCCGGTCACGGTCGTCACCTGGGTGGTAAGCCTGTTGAAACGCATACTGCCGGGACGAGCAATGGATAAAATTTTACACGGGTGAGTTGAAGGCACGGCGCCTGTCCCCATGTATGAATAAACACTTAAACAGAGAATGACTCATGTCTGTACAGAACATCGTCAACATTAACGAAGCAAATCTTCACCCGACGCTTGAACAGTCAATGACCACGCCGGTGCTGTTCTATTTCTGGTCAGAGCGTAGCCAACATTGCCAGCAGTTGACCCCGGTGCTGGAAAGCCTGGCGGCGCAGTATAACGGGCAGTTTATTCTGGCGAAGGTGGACTGCGATGCTGAGCAGATGCTTGCGTCGCAGTTTGGTTTACGCGCGATCCCAACGGTTTACCTCTTCCAGAACGGCCAGCCGGTCGATGGTTTCCAGGGACCTCAGCCGGAAGAGGCCATCCGCGCTCTGCTGGATAAAGTCCTGCCGCGTGAAGAAGAGTTAAAAGCGCAGCAGGCAATGCAGCTGATGGAAGAAGGTAAACATGCCGAAGCGTTGCCACTGTTGAAAGAAGCCTGGCAGTTATCGAAGCAGAACAGTGAAATCGGCCTGCTGCTGGCAGAAACACAAATTGCGCTCAACCGCTCTGATGATGCCGAAGCCGTACTCAAGACCATTCCACTACAGGAACAGGACACCCGCTATCAAGGGCTGGTGGCACAAATCGAGCTGCTGAAAAAAGCCGCCGATACCCCGGAAATTCAGCTTCTTTTGGCGCAGGTCGAGAAAAACCCGGCGGATGCCCAACTGGCAACGCAGCTGGCGCTGCAACTGCATCAGGTTGGTCGCAATGAGGAGGCGCTGGAACTGCTGTTCGGCCACCTGCGTAAAGATTTAGGCGCAGCGGACGGCGAGGCGCGCAAAATGTTGCAGGAAATTCTTGCCGCTCTGGGTACCGGCGATGCGCTGGCTTCTAAATACCGTCGCCAGCTCTATTCCCTGCTGTACTAGTCCCGCCCGCTAAATTTGGGGGTCGCGCTGTTAAGATCCCCAAATTTGGTTAGAATGACATCAAATTAAACAGGAGGTTTATTTGATGCTCATCGTCATCCCCGTTCTTATCTTCGTCGCGCTGGTCATTGTAGGCGCGGGTGTCAAAATCGTTCCGCAAGGATATCAGTGGACGGTAGAACGCTTCGGTCGTTATACCCGCTCGCTCCAGCCGGGTCTGAGCCTGGTCGTACCGTTTATGGATCGTATTGGTCGTAAGATCAATATGATGGAACAAGTTCTCGATATCCCTTCCCAGGAAGTCATTTCCAAAGATAACGCCAACGTCACCATCGATGCGGTGTGCTTTATTCAGGTTATCGACGCCCCGAAAGCCGCCTATGAGGTGAGTAATCTGGAACTGGCGATCATTAACCTCACCATGACCAACATTCGTACCGTGCTCGGCTCAATGGAGCTCGACGAAATGCTCTCTCAGCGAGACAGCATCAACACTCGCCTGCTGCATATTGTGGACGAAGCCACCAATCCGTGGGGCATTAAGGTCACCCGTATCGAAATTCGCGATGTTCGCCCACCGGCAGAGCTGGTCTCCTCCATGAACGCCCAGATGAAAGCCGAACGTACCAAACGCGCTTACATCCTGGAAGCCGAAGGGATTCGCCAGGCAGAAATTGTCAAAGCGGAAGGTGAAAAGCAGGCAAAAATCCTCAAAGCCGAAGGTGAACGCCAGTCGGCATTCCTTGAAGCTGAGGCTCGTGAACGTTCGGCGGAAGCGGAAGCGCGCGCGACCAAAATGGTCTCAGAGGCGATTGCTGCGGGTGATGTGCAGGCGATTAATTACTTTGTGGCACAAAAATACACCGAAGCGCTGCAACAAATTGGCTCGGCTAATAACAGTAAAGTAGTGATGATGCCGCTGGATGCCAGCAGCCTGATGGGCTCAATTGCCGGGATCGCAGAACTGGTAAAAGAGAGTACCAGTGAACGGAAAAAACCATGATAGCCCTGCTCTTTGAACATGCCTATATCTTCTGGTTAACTCTTGGCGGCCTGCTTCTGGCGGCTGAGATGCTCGGCGGCAACGGCTATTTGCTGTGGAGCGGCGTGGCGGCGGTAGTCACCGGCCTGCTGGTCTGGCTGGTTCCGTTCGGCTGGGAATTACAGGGGGTGATCTTCGCGGTACTTACGCTTATCGCCGCCTGGCTGTGGTGGTTGTGGCTTTCAAGACGGGTACGCGAGCAGAAACCGGCGGATGCATCGCTTAATCAACGTGGGCAGCAACTGGTTGGTCGTCGTTTTATCCTGGATAATGCGCTGGTCAATGGGCGCGGCCATATGCGGGTGGGAGATAGCTCCTGGCCGGTGAGTGCCGGGTCAGATTTACCGGCAGGAAGTAAAGTGGAAGTGATTGCCGTCGAAGGCATTACGCTGCACATCAAAGCTACAGTCGAATAATCGTCATAATACGCAAGGAACGATGGTGAAAAAAAGCCACCTCACGCTGGGCCTGTGCCTCTCATTTGCCGCCAGCAGCGCTGCGCTGGCGTCTATGGATATGGATTCTTGTGCCTGGGCAAGCCCGGGCTGTTTTCTGGTCAGCCCGCCGGTTCTTGGCGTGGCAAACGACACCCGCGACAACCTGCTGCGACTGCTGGATGAGCAAAAAGGCTTTTCATCCCTGCGCCAGCCTGTCCCGACGGATATCACCCGCAGCCGGGATTTCTATTTCGGCATGCATATGCTGGATTACGATCCCCCGGTGGATGACGACACGGATACGGCATCCGGCACGGACCCTCTTAGTCAGCAAATCGCCACCCTGGGCCTTGATGCCGAGGCCATCGCGCATCTGACGGCGCTACAGGACGAAAACGAAAACCGCTTTGTGTCGCTCAACAGCGATACCCTGTCAGATTTTTTTGCCGCATTGCTGGCTGATACAACACTCACTCCCGAACAACGCCAGACGCTGGCGAAAACGCGCCTGCTTGTCGATGGCAGCAGCAATGCCCAGGATGCGCTCAACAAGCTCACCGTACCGGATGGCTCCGCCGCCGCGTTCCGAGACTATTTACAGGCCGCCAATCAGTTTTATGCCGGGAATTACGCCGCCGCCGGACAAGGGTTTACCGCCCTTAGCACGAACCCGCAGCCGTGGATCGCTGAAACCGCCAGCTACATGCTGATGCGTAATGCGCTCAACGCCAGCAGTGAGAATGCCAACGGCGAATACGGTGATTTCGACGTCACCAAAGTGGATAAAACCCAGGCGCAACAGGCGCGGGACAGCGCGCAGAACTACCTCAAAAAATGGCCGCAGGGCAAATACACCGACTCGACGCAGGGGTTGCTGCGCCGTATCAACTGGTATTTGCAGGACTGGAACACCCTGGCAACGCTCTATGAACAGATCCTGCCGCAGGCTGCCGACAGCGATGCGCTGAGCGCCCTGATTAACGAAAGCGACAACAAGCTGCTCAGTAAGGACCTCACCTGGGGAGACGGCTATTTTCTGAGTGCGCCCGATGCATCGCTGCTGACTTTTATCCAGACGCTAAGGCTAATGCGCGATAACCATTGCGAGAATCACGAGCATTGTGTCGATCAGGCGTATCTCGACGGCCTCAAAGCCGATTTCGAGAAAAACAAACGTGCAGACCTGTGGAATTATTTGCGCCTGATGCTGGCTTACAACAAACAAGATTACGCTACGGTGGTAAAAGACATCACCCCGGCACAGAGCCTGCCCGAGCATAATATCCTCGCGTTTAGCGAACAGGCGCTGTATGGCGATGCGCTGATGGGCCAGAAGCAATGGGCTGCTGCACGCGATCACTGGCTGCATCTGCTGGATCTCAGCAAAGATGCAGAACAGCAACAACTGATCCAGGCAAAACTGGCAGCCACGCTGGTCAACAGCGATGCGCTGGATAAGATTTTCGCCCCGGACAGCCGGATAACGAATCTGCGCTACCGCTCACTGGTGCTGAAAACCAAAGCCTCGCCTGAACTGTTACGTCAGCAGGCGAGTAAGGGGCCAAATAATGAAGAACGCACTATTGCCCTGCATACCTTGCTTACGCAGGATCTGGCGCAAGGCCGCTATGCTGACTGGTTGCAGGATAAATCGCTGCTCACGGCCATCACCGCCGCCATTCCCGGTGAAGCATTTGATGATGTGGATGTCAGCGTCTTTAAATGGACAGGTACAGACCCGGAAAAAACCTATGTTTGCGCATCCCTGGACGAGACCGTTGGTGTACTGAGTAAAAATCCGCAGGATGGACACGCCCTCAACTGCCTGGGTGAATTTTTCCGCACCACACAAACCGAAGTCAGCCTGGCGAAAGACCGTGGCGGCAACGATGCGCTTGATATCGCCACTCGTCAGGACGATTTTTCCGGGAAACCACACCGTCTGGCATGGTACCAGCAGGTCATTAATGATGCGAAAACAGAACCGGAAGATAAAAGCTATGCCCTTTACCGCGCGGTGATGTGCTATTCGCCATCAGGCTACAATGATTGCGGTGGCGAAGATGTTGATAAAGCCGTGCGTAAAGCCTGGTTCCAGCAACTCAAGCGCGATTATCCGGGAAGCGTATGGGCGAAAAGCCTCAAGTATTACTGGTAATCGCCTTCATCAGTTCCTTGTTTATGTCTGTGGCGAATGCCGCAGACGGGCAAGATTTTTGGTTATGGTCGGGTGTTAAAACCGGTGACGCGCTGCGTGACGCCCGCACCGTCTATCTGCACCAGGGCGATGTTATTACCCTTTCAGGTACTGCCGTATTTGAACGTAAGGGATTACCGGTTAGCCGCCTGACGTTTCCCAGTATCTGGCTGACGGTGCGCCTGACGACACTCGATGTTTCTGATGAGATGCTGGCACGCCTGAACCGTCTGTTGCTGCGCTGGCAGGCCGCCGGTAATAACGTGGCGGGCCTGCAGATTGATTTTGATGCCGCTACGCACCGCCTTGAACATTACGCGCAGTTTCTGCATCGGTTACGGGAAATCCTCTCGCCGCAGTTCGCTCTGGGCGTCACGGGCCTGCTGGACTGGGCGAAAACCGGTAGTGTGAAAACGCTCAACGCCCTTCCGGTGGATGAACTGGTGGTACAAAGTTATCAGGGCCGCAATACCGTAGAGGATTACACTGCTTACCTTCCGGCGCTGGCCGGATTACGCATTCCGTTTAAAGTAGGACGCGTGCAAAACGGCGTCTGGGATCCGCATGAGGAACAGCGCCTTGCCGCCTCGCCATGGTATCGCGGCACGGTGATCTTTATGCTTAACCCTTAGCGTGTGCCCGGTGATGGCAGCAGCCGGAGAGATTATCAATAATCGGGCAGTCGGCGCTGTCATCGCCAGGGCAGGCTTCCGCCAGCGACATAAGCTGCTTACGCATCGCTTCCAGCTCGACGATATGGCGCTCGATTTCGGCCACTTTTTGCAGTGTACGGGCTTTGACATCTGCGCTGTGGCGGGCCGGATCGTTAAACAGATTCACCAGTTCGCCACACTCTTCGAGGTTAAATCCCACCTGCCGCGCCTGGCGTAGCAGCGTCAATTCATTGATGTGTTGCTGCGTGTAGCTGCGGTAGCCGTTTTCCCCCCGCAGCGGCGGCGTCACCAGCCCTTTATCTTCATAAAAGCGAATCGCTTTGCTGGTTAATCCGGTCTTTTTCGCCACAATACTGATATTCACATTTCCCCCTTGACCTTCCCCTTGATGGAAGGTTTAACCTGTTACACAGTCAGTACACGTGATTAATCAGGTCAATGTTTATACGACCTATCATACAGGAAATTAATTATGTCTCACATTACAGAGCTGGAGCTGGACGGGCTGTCCTGCGGTCACTGCGTTAAACGCGTTAAAGAGAGCCTGGAACAACGTGCTGACGTTGAGCAGGCAGAAGTCACCCTCACCCATGCACAAATTACCGGCAGCGCCGATACCGCTGCGCTCATCGATACCATTAAACAAGCCGGGTACGGTGCGAGCGTTAGCCACCCAAAGGCTAAACCGCTGGCAGAGTCATCTACCCCGTCGGAAGCGCTGACAGCGGCCACCCCTGAGCTTCCGGCAACGGATGACCTTGATGACAGTCAGCAGCTGTTAATCAATGGCATGAGTTGCGCCAGCTGTGTCTCCCGCGTACAGAAAGCCTTGCAGGCGGTTCCGGGGGTCACACAGGCACGGGTCAATCTGGCGGAGCGTACTGCGCTGGTGATGGGCAGCGCCTCCGCTCGTGATTTAGTCAGCGCCGTCGAAGGTGCAGGTTACGGCGCAGAAGCCATTGAAGACGACATTAAACGCCGCGAGCGCCAGCAGGAAACGGCTATTGCCACCATGAAACGTTTTCGCTGGCAGGCCATTGTCGCCTTGCTGGTCGGCGTGCCGGTAATGGTCTGGGGGATGATGGGTGACAACATGATGGTCACCGATGCCAACCGTTCCCTGTGGCTGTTTATTGGCCTGTTGACGCTGGGCGTAATGATTGTCGCAGGCGGCCATTTTTATCGTAGCGCGTGGAAAAGCCTGACCAATGGCACGGCCACCATGGATACCCTGGTGGCGCTCGGTACCGGTGCTGCCTGGCTTTACTCAATGAGCGTCAACATCTGGCCACAGTGGTTCCCGATGGAAGCACGCCATCTCTATTACGAAGCCAGTGCGATGATCATCGGTCTGATTAACCTCGGCCATATGCTGGAAGCGCGGGCGCGCCAGCGATCCTCGAAAGCGCTGGAGAAATTACTCGATCTGACGCCTCCCACCGCCCGTGTGGTGACCGACGAGGGCGAGAAAATCCTGCCACTCGCCGAGGTTCACCCGGGCATGACGCTGCGCTTAACCACCGGCGATCGGGTGCCAGTCGATGGAGAAATCAGCCAGGGAGATGCATGGTTTGATGAAGCCATGCTCACGGGCGAACCGATTCCCCAGGAAAAAAGCACTGGCGATGCCGTGCACGCCGGAACGGTGGTACAGGACGGAAGCGTACTGTTTACCGCCAGCGCGGTGGGCAGCCAGACAACGCTGTCGCGTATTATTCGCATGGTGCGTCAGGCACAAAGCAGTAAACCGGAAATCGGCCAACTGGCGGATAAAATTTCGGCGGTGTTTGTTCCCGTCGTGGTGGCGATTGCCCTGCTGAGCGGCGCTATCTGGTATTTCTTCGGTCCGGCGCCGCAAATCGTCTATACGCTGGTGATCACCACCACGGTTCTGATTATCGCCTGCCCCTGTGCATTAGGGCTGGCAACGCCGATGTCGATTATCTCGGGCGTAGGTCGCGCGGCGGAATTTGGCGTACTGGTGCGTGATGCCGACGCACTGCAACGGGCAAGCTCCCTCGACACGCTGGTGTTTGATAAAACCGGCACCCTGACCCGCGGTAAACCGCAGGTGGTGGCCATCAAAACGGCGAATGGCTTTACCGAACATCAGGCGCTGCGCTTTGCCGCCGCGCTGGAACAAGGCTCCAGCCACCCGCTGGCGCATGCCATCCTCGAAAAAGCGGGCGATGAAGGGCTGCCGACCGTGCAGAACTTCCGCACGTTGCGCGGTCTTGGCGTGAGCGGCGAAGCAGAAGGCTGCAACTTACTGCTTGGCAATCAGGCGCTGCTGTCACAACAGCAGGTCACTGTACGCGAACTGGAAGACGAGATGGCATCACAGGCCGCACAAGGGGCGACCCCCGTTCTTCTGGCGGTTGATGGAAAAGTTGCCGCGCTGCTCGCCATTCGCGATCCGCTGCGGGAAGATAGCGTCAGCGCTCTTCAGCGCCTGCATCGTGCCGGGTATCGTCTGGTGATGCTGACCGGGGATAACCCCACAACGGCTAAAGCCATTGCAAAAGAAGCCGGGATTGATGAGGTGATTGCCGGGGTTTTACCGGATGGTAAAGCTGACGCTATTGCCAGATTACAGCGTGAAGGTCGCCGGGTGGCGATGATCGGTGATGGTATTAACGATGCCCCGGCGCTCGCCCGGGCGGATGTGGGTATCGCCATGGGCGGCGGGAGTGATGTCGCGATTGAAACCGCCGCCATCACCCTGATGCGCCACAGCCTGACGGGCGTTGCGGACGCGCTGGCTATCTCGAAGGCGACACTGCGCAACATGAAGCAAAACTTGCTAGGCGCGTTTGTCTATAACTCACTTGGCATTCCCATTGCAGCCGGGATCTTATGGCCTCTGACGGGCACTCTGCTTAACCCGGTTGTGGCGGGTGCCGCCATGGCGCTCTCTTCTATTACCGTGGTGAGCAATGCAAACCGCCTGCTGCGCTTTACGCCAAAAGAGTAACCGCTGCCGCCCCGCCATCCGGCGGGGCAATTGCACCTTTCTCCCCTACGCGCTAGCATGACGTTTTCATTTCAGGAAGCGCGTATGGGCCTGTTTGACTGGTTAAAAAGCTTTTTTCGCACGCGCCGTTATCCGTGGCCCGCTGTAGATATCACCTTGTCGGGCAATCGTCATCTGCATCTGGTTGGCAGCATCCATATGGGTACCCAGGGAATGTCTCCCCTGCCCGCCCAACTGCTGCAAAAACTGCGCAAAGCCGATGCGCTGATTGTCGAAGCCGATGTCGCCAGCGGCGGTTCACCCTTTGTCGATATTCCCGATAGTCCGCCCCTGTCAGAACGTCTTAGCCCTGCGCTACTCACCCAGTTGAGAGAGACTATCGAAGGCCTTGATCTGTCGCAGGATGAATTCGAGACGCGCCCCGCCTGGCATATCGCACTGGTGTTACAGGCCATGCAGGCACAGCGGCTGGGCCTTCGCCCCGACTACGGCATCGATTATCAGTTGCTGCAGGCGGCGCGTCAGTTTTCAACGCCGGTGATTGAACTGGAAGGTACGGAAAATCAGGTCGCTATTTTGCGTCAGCTGGCGGATGGCGGTCTTGAACTGTTACAGGACACGCTGACCCACTGGCGTGAAAATGCGCGTCTGCTGCAGGTCATGATGAGCTGGTGGCTGGAATCACCGCCTGCCAGCGAGCCGCTGTCGCTCCCATCAACGTTCAGTCAGTCGCTGCATGATGTGCTGATGCATCAGCGTAATCGCGCCTGGTGTGAACGGCTGCTGGCGTTGCCACCGGGGCGTTATGTGGTCGCCGCAGGCGCACTGCATTTGTACGGTGAAGGGAATTTGCCGTCGCTGTTAGCGCAAAAAAATGGCCAATAAGATTATTGGCCCGTCAAAGAGGAATTTCAGTTTTTATAGTTATACCGAAGCTCGTGCTTCGGACTAGCGGATTGTCGCTCAAACTTTTCTTCACTGCCAATACTATTGCGCAAGATAGTACTATTTTTGCGTGATAAAACGGGCGTAAGCTGGGGGCGTGAAATTACTGTGGTTTGAAGGATTGCTATGACTCCCGCCGTTAAGTTATTAGAAAAAAACAAGGTTCCTTTCCAGATACATACCTATGACCACGATCCGAACGAGACAAACTTTGGAGACGAGGTGGTGCGAAAACTCGGCCTGAACGCCGATCAGGTGTACAAAACATTGCTGGTCGCGGTTAATGGCGATATGAAGCATTTGGCCGTTGCGGTGACGCCGGTTGCCGGGCAACTGGATCTGAAAAAGGTCGCTAAGGCACTGGGCGCGAAGAAAGTGGATATGGCCGACCCGATGGTGGCACAACGCACAACCGGTTATCTGGTGGGCGGTATCAGCCCACTGGGGCAAAAGAAACGTTTGCCGACACTGATTGACGCCCCTTCACAGACATTCGCCACTATTTTTGTCTCCGGTGGCAAACGCGGGCTGGATATTGAACTGGCGGCGAGCGATCTGGCAAAAATGCTGGACGCGAAATTTGCCGATATCGCCCGCCGGGATTAACAGCTTCGGTGCAGACGGGGCATTACTGTCGAAAGCAGTTTGAATACGGGCAGCGCGCAGGAACCAGAGCGTACACAGAGTACGTGGGGGTTCCGGGCACTGCCTGGCTCAAATGACAAACAAAATAGCCCTGTTATTGCCAGCTCACCTCACCTTTCGGCTCGTAAGCCCCCGCATCCAGCGGCGAATTCTGCTCGATAAATTGCTTGAGCACTTCGGCATCAATAAAGCCGGTATTAACATAACCCGGTTTATTATCAATGCGCGGATAGCCATCGCCGCCGGTGGCGTTAAAACTTAACGTTGCCAGACGGTAGGTTTTACCCGGGTCAATGGGCTCACCTTTAATTTTCAGGTCGCTGAGTACACCGTTCTTCGCCACAAACCCGACATTGGCAAACTGCGGATAAGCCCCTGAATCCGGTTTCATTTTCGCTACCGCAGTGAGATAGTCCGTCAACTCTTTACCACTCATATCCGCATAGACCAGGGTGTTGCCAAATGGCTGAACTTTCAGCACATCTTTGTAGGTAATATCACCCTCTTCAATGGAATCACGCACACCGCCGCCGCTCATCACCGCCAGATCGGCATTGGTGCGCGCCATCTGCCCGGCCAGAATCAGACGCGCCAGGTTAGTCTGTACAAAGCGGACTTTACTGCGGTCGCCTTCGAGGTGACCGTTGGTATTGCCGATTTTGACTTCCAGCTGCGCTTTACCTTTATTCTGGAAAGGCGTCAGCAGGGAGAGCATTTGCTGGTTTTCCTGGATTTCCGGGGTATAGAGTACGCGCTCACTCTTGCCGTTATCGTAAGTGATCTTCTTCTTGAGGTTCACCGGAATCAGTTGATAACGCACCAGCTTCATTTCACCATTGCGAAACTCAAAATCTGCACGCCCTACGTACTTGCCCCATTCATGAGCCTGGACAATCCAGATACCATTCTGCCGATCCGGCGCACAGGGCGTACCCGGAACGTAATTCACCTGTTTTTTATTCTCCGACGCCATGCACACCGGGTCTTGTGAGTGACCACCCACAATCATCGCCAGCGATCCGGCCGGGAGGCTTCGCGCCATCTCCACATCGCCCGGCGCATTGGAACCATGCTCACCATTGTCATAGTGCCCCATGTGGGTAGTGGCAAGGATGATGTCCGGCTTCTGGGTTTGCTGCAGTTCTTCAATCACCAGCTTTGCTTCGTCGGCCGGTTTGCGGAACTCGATATCGGTGAAATACTCGGGATTACCGATTTTTGCCGTGTCATCGGTGGTTAAACCAATCACGGCGATTTTCAGCCCTTGTCTGTCAAAAATCATCCACGGTTTAAACAGACGCTCGCCGGTGCTTTTCTGGTAAATATTGGCGGAAAGGAACGGGAATTTTGCCCACTTTTCCTGCTGGCGCAGCACGCTCATGGGATTGTCAAATTCGTGATTCCCCACGGCCATGGCGTCATAGCCAATCAGGTTCATGCCACGAAAGTCAGGCTCCGCGTCCTGCAGGTCAGATTCCGGCACGCCGGTATTGATATCACCGCCGGAAAGCAGGAGGACGCTGCCGCCTTCGGCCGCCACCTCTTTGCGAATACCGTCCACCAGCGTTTTCTGTGCCGATAAGCCATATTCACCGTAGTCGTTGCGCCAGAAGTGACCATGATGATCGTTGGTATGAAGGATGGTTATCTTATACGTTTTGTCCTGCTCATAGGCCTGAGCCGAACCACTTGCCAGAGTAAAGGCGGCCAGCAGCGCCAGCACCATGCTCTTTTTTAACAATTTCATGCTTCTCTCCCTGATTCATTAACAAACGCAAAAGTACTGTGCCCGGAAAGAATAGACAAATAAGTTTTCAGAATTGCGACTTCCTTCAAACCTTATCCGCAGGTATGTTAGCCAGATAACTATTTCAGTTCTGACAATTCTTTCATCGCTAAACCTGACAGAGTATTTATGGCAATCAGTGAAACTCCGCAGCCACTGTCCCCATCTTCCGGGGCAGTTCCTAAGGCTCGCACCGCCTTTGGCATACTTGGTGCGATTAGCGTTTCCCATCTGCTTAACGATATGATCCAGTCGCTGATTCTGGCGATTTACCCTTTACTGCAAAATGAGTTTTCTCTCTCCTTTTTACAGATTGGGATGATAACCCTGACCTTCCAGCTGTCGTCATCACTGCTACAGCCGATTGTCGGATACTGGACGGATAAGCATCCGATGCCCTGGTCACTTCCCATCGGCATGTGCTTTACCCTCAGCGGTCTGGTATTGCTGGCGCTGTCGGGAAGCTTTGAAACGGTGCTGATTGCCGCCGCGCTTGTCGGTACGGGGTCGTCGGTGTTTCATCCTGAATCCTCTCGCGTGGCGCGTATGGCCTCGGGCGGCCGTCACGGGCTGGCGCAGTCTATCTTTCAGGTAGGCGGGAATTTCGGTAGCTCACTGGGCCCTCTGCTGGCGGCTATTATCATAGCCCCTTACGGCAAAGGTAATGTTGCCTGGTTCGTGCTCGCGGCGCTCCTGGCTATCGTGGTACTGGCGCAGGTCAGCCGCTGGTATGCCGCGCAGCACCGGGTAAACAAGGGGAAATCATCAGCGACGGTAATCAACCCCCTGCCGCGCAGTAAAGTAATTCTGGCGGTTTGCATCCTGTTAGTGCTGATTTTCTCAAAATATTTCTATATGGCAAGCATCAGTAGCTATTTCACCTTTTATCTGATGCATAAGTTCGATTTATCCATCCAGAATGCGCAAATTCACCTCTTTATTTTCCTGTTCGCCGTCGCGGCCGGCACGGTGATTGGCGGGCCTGTCGGCGATAAGATCGGGCGAAAATATGTAATTTGGGGCTCTATCCTCGGTGTTGCGCCCTTTACCCTGCTTTTACCCTACGCAACCCTGTTCTGGACGGGTGTATTGACGGTGATCATTGGCTTTGTGCTGGCATCTGCGTTTTCTGCCATTCTGGTGTACGCTCAGGAGCTGCTTCCAGGGCGTATCGGTATGGTTTCCGGGCTGTTTTTCGGTTTTGCCTTTGGCATGGGTGGACTTGGAGCGGCTGTGCTTGGGGTTGTTGCCGACCATACCAGTATTGATCTGGTCTATAAAATCTGTGCTTACCTGCCCTTACTTGGGATATTGACCATATTCCTGCCCGATAATCGCCATAAAGCGTGATTTCTCTGGGGCCAAAGTCTGGCTTTGGCCCCTTTCTTCTCAGATATCTATGCATCTACAGCGGGATCTCTGCTTTCTATGGCCGGGTTACCCTTTATTTTCGCCCAACGTGCCATTTTCCTCAGAATTCAACAATTATTCATAAACACAATGCTTAAAATTGTCATAAACTGTAACCTGGGTTTTGGTTAATAAACCAAAATGGATCCACGCATTAACGAAAGGAGACGGAATGCATCACGCCACACCGCTTATCACCACCATTGTCGGCGGGCTTGTTCTCGCTTTTATCCTCGGCATGCTTGCCAATAAACTTCGAATTTCTCCTCTGGTGGGTTATCTGTTAGCGGGTGTGCTGGCCGGACCTTTTACACCCGGTTTCGTCGCCGATACTAAGCTGGCACCGGAACTGGCAGAACTTGGCGTGATCCTGCTGATGTTTGGCGTGGGGCTGCATTTCTCTTTAAAGGACCTGATGGCGGTAAAGTCCATCGCCATTCCCGGAGCGATAGCGCAAATCGCCGTCGCCACGCTCCTGGGTATGGCGCTCTCCGCAACATTAGGCTGGTCGCTCATGACTGGCATTGTGTTTGGGCTGTGTCTCTCTACCGCCAGTACCGTGGTGCTGCTGCGCGCGCTTGAGGAGCGGCAACTCATTGATAGCCAGCGCGGGCAAATCGCCATCGGCTGGCTGATTGTCGAGGATCTGGTAATGGTCCTGACGCTGGTCCTGCTGCCCGCCGTTGCCGGGATGGTGGAAAAAGGCGACGTGGGGCTGGCGACGCTGGCTGTCGATATGGGAATAACCATCGGCAAAGTGGTCGCCTTTATCGCTATCATGATGCTGGTGGGCCGCCGTCTGGTACCCTGGATTATGGCGCGAAGCGCGGCAACGGGATCTCGCGAACTCTTTACTCTTTCGGTTCTGGCACTGGCTCTCGGTATCGCTTTCGGCGCGGTCGAACTCTTTGATGTCTCCTTCGCGCTGGGTGCTTTCTTCGCCGGGATGGTATTGAACGAGTCAGAACTGAGCCACCGCGCCGCGCACGATACCCTGCCGCTGCGCGATGCCTTTGCGGTGCTCTTCTTTGTTTCCGTCGGCATGCTGTTTGACCCCATGGTGCTGTTTAATCAACCCCTGGCGGTGCTGGCCACGCTGGCAATTATCATTTTCGGTAAATCGGTTGCCGCTTTTTTCCTTGTTCGCCTGTTCGGTCACTCGCCGCGTACCGCTCTGACAATCGCCGCCAGTCTGGCACAAATCGGTGAGTTTGCTTTTATCCTCGCCGGACTGGGCATGGCGCTGGATTTACTGCCGCAGGCAGGGCAAAACCTGGTGCTGGCTGGGGCAATCCTCTCCATTATGCTGAACCCGGTGCTGTTCACATTGCTGGAAAAATACCTCGATAAAACCGAAACGCTGGAAGAGCAAACCCTGGAAGAGGCTATCGAGGAAGAGAAGCAGATCCCGGTGGACATCTGCAATCACGCGCTGCTGGTTGGCTTTGGTCGTGTCGGCAGCCTGTTAGGCGAGAAGCTAATGGCCCAGGGGATTCCGCTGGTGGTTATTGAGACATCGCGCACCCGCGTGGATGAACTGCGCGAGCGTGGTATTCGTGCCGTGTTGGGAAATGCGGCCAACGAGGAGATCATGAATCTCGCGCATCTGGATTGCGCCCGCTGGTTGCTGCTGACGATTCCGAACGGCTATGAAGCGGGTGAAATTGTCGCAACGGCGCGCGAGAAATGTCCCAGCATTGAGATTATCGCCCGCGCCCATTATGACGACGAAGTGGAATATATTATCGAACGAGGGGCAAACCAGGTGGTGATGGGTGAGCGGGAGATTGCGAACACCATGCTGACATTGCTTGAGAAGCCGCCAGTGGTTGAGTCGGTGACTGGCTAAAGGTATCACACACCTCTGAACCGTTGCCCGGATAAGCGCCAGCGCTATCCGGGAAACTACGGAAAAGTGTTGGGCTGAACTACCGTGACCAGTACGACTCTTCCAGACTGTCCTCACGCTCCGGCAGCCCACGGGACAAACGCGGCGCATGCTGGTTCAATACCTGATAGCTCACACGGTTGGCATATTTGCAGACCTGCGCCAGCGACGAGTAAGTCAGCCAGGTAAACTGGTGCTTACTGGAGTTTGGCACATTGATACGGTGGTAATTGTTGGCGGTGATATCATGCAACAATGCCGCCAGCGCGCCATCTCCCGCCCCGTTGGTATTCATGATTTTTTCCGGGCCGCCCATGTACGGGGCGATATGCGAATAAATGCGCAGCGGCTGCCGGCAATCTTTATGGCGCATCGCACGGCTGAATTCGTACTGATTAAATTCGGCGATAGCGCCTGGCAATAAAGGATGCTGTGTCTTGCGTTTCGCTTCATCTTCGGTAAATCCGGCCATATACAGCCCCACCGGACCTGCGGTGCACAGCACCAGATCAACCCAGTCCAGCGCCTTATCCGAGGCCAGCAGTGGATCGCTTTCGCCGGTCAACGCCTGCGCCTCTTCTTCATTCATTGCCAGAATAGAGACGTGCTCTTTCAGGAAGTGTTGCCACCACTGCGGGTTATCAGCAATTACATATTTCGTGCCGAGCGTCAGTACCACCGGCACGTTGTGCTTTTTGGCGTAAGCCACGGCCTGCATGGTGGCTTCCGGCATCGGTTCACCCGGATTGCAACGTACCAGATAAGAGGTCAGCACCAGGGCGGAGGCTCCGGCGATGACCGATTCAGGAATACTTTCCGGGCGTAGTTGATTCATATGGCCAGGGCTAATGGCGAACGTGCGCTCACCCGACTCGCTGATCAGCGTAAAGCAGCGGCCAATTGCGCCTTCTACGCCTTGCAGATAGTTCAGGTCGGTACGGCTTGAAGTATTGCACAGGTAACGATAGGCATAGCTGCCAATCTCAATATTGCTGCACATCACGCCCAGTAATACCGAGCGGTCATCTGCCAGTACCGAGTAGTTGTGCATGGTATTGCCGATGGTGCCGCCCGCAAACTGGTGGGTTATAAGGTTTTCGCGCACCAGCTCCTGATAAAGCGCCTCGGCCACATCGTCTGCAATTACCAGCGAATGACCCGCGCTCAGACCGTAACGGGCGATAAACGCATCATCCACTTTCGCTTCGATATCCACCAGCGTCTGGTCAATACCAACAACCCAGGAGGCACTTGCTTCATTCTCTGGCTGAATTTGCTGCAATAACGGATCGCGAGCGTTAACGGGAAAATAGTGTTTGGATTTACGTTTACCGGGAAATTTCATGGTCATTGTTACGGGTGAGGATTGGGCGGAGAATGGTAGCACATTCCCCGCCCGGCAAGCGATTAGCGATATTTCTCCGTCAGACTAACCATCATCTCGATATGATCCGGGGAATCATTAAGCGCTGGAATATATTCATATTTCTCGCCCCCCGCTTCGAGGAAAAACTCCCGGTTTTGTACGGCGATCTCTTCAAGTGTCTCAAGGCAATCAGCGGCAAACCCAGGAGACATCACCTGAATATGTTTTATCCCCTTCTCACCAAGCATTTTCATGGTCTCATCGGTGTAGGGCGTCAGCCAGGGCTCCCGGCCAAAACGAGACTGGAATGTCATCATCACTTTCTCTGGCGGCAGCTCCAGCGCTGAAACCAGCTCACGCGTGGTATCCCGACAACGCTGTGGGTAATCGTCACCTTCATCCGCATAGCGTTGCGGAATGCCGTGGTAAGAGAGTAGCAGTAAATCAGGTTCGCCATGGCGAGCAAACGAAGCACGGACGCTATTTGCCAGCGCGTTGATATAAGCAGGGTCATCCGCATAGTCGCGAATAAACGAGATGCCAGGAATATCACGTTTAGGTGCAAGAATACGCGCAAGTTCGTCCCATACCGCCGCCACCGTTGAACAGGAGTATTGCGGATAGAGTGGCAGCACGACGATATGTTCAACACCTTGTGACTGTAGCTCCTCCACCGCGCTCGCCAGCGATGGAGAACCATAGCTCATGCCCAGCGCAACGGGAACATCAGGAAGACGCGCAGCCAGCGCAGCTTGCTGTCTACGGCTGTAGACCATCAGCGGCGAGCCCTCTTCCATCCACACTGACTGATAGAGCTTTGCGACGCGCGGAGAGCGAACAGGCAGAATGACGCCGCGCAGCAACGGCCACCAAAGTAAACGAGAGGTATCGACGACGCGCTGGTCGCTTAAAAATTGCCGCAAATAGCGCTTAACGGCCTGGGGAGTGGGTGCTTCGGGGGTACCAAGATTGGCCAGCAGAATACCTGCTTTCGTCTGACTCATTCGCGCCTCTTAACCATTGAACTGGTTAATGATTGTAACTGAAAAGCGCGTAAACGAAACCAATCACAGCGATTGGAAGATTATCCCCGGCGGACACCGGGGATAAAGGCGATTAGCCGAGAATTTTTTCCAGCTCTGCGCGCACGTCAGCCACGGCTTTGGTGCCGTCAACTTTCGCGTATTTGGTGTTACCTGCCTGCGCTTCTTTGGAGTAGTAACCGATCAACGGCGCAGTCATCTGATGATATTCCACCAGACGCTTACGGACTGTTTCTTCCTGGTCATCTTTACGGGTGGTCAGCTCTTCGCCGGTCACATCGTCTTTACCTTCCACTTTCGGCGGATTGAATTTAACGTGGTAAACACGGCCCGAAGCGGCATGTACGCGGCGACCCACGATACGGTCGACGATCAGTTCGTCCGGTACGTCAAATTCCAGGACGTAATCGACCTTGATACCCGCTTCTTTCATGGCATCAGCCTGCGGGATAGTGCGTGGGAAGCCATCGAGCAGGAAGCCGTTACGGCAATCTTCCTGTGCAATACGCTCTTTCACCAGGGCGATAACCAGTTCGTCAGTCACCAGTTTACCGGCATCCATGATGTCTTTTGCTTGCTTGCCCAGTTCGCTGCCAGATTTAACAGCGGCGCGGAGCATATCGCCCGTGGAGATTTGCGGAATACCGTATTTCTCCATAATGAACTGTGCCTGAGTTCCTTTACCCGCGCCCGGAGCGCCAAGCAGAATAATACGCATTGCGGAAATCCCCTCAAATGTCGATTCAATTTTTCAAAAAGCGCTAAACGATACCACCAGAATGAGTATGGCTCAAGGAAGGCAGCGGGGCTGAAACGGTTAGTGAGAAAGAATGTTTGAAATTGTGGCAGCCCCTCTCTCCCGGAAGGGGGGAAAGGGGCACGTTACATGTTGTATTGCCTTGCCCCCTCCGGGGAGAGGGGAAAGTGAAATCAGGACATTAACAAGGTATTTAAACGCTTAATAAACAAGTTGGGATCTTCAAGCGTACCGCGTTCCGCGAACAGCGCCTGATCCAACAGCAGTTCAACCCACTCGCCAAACTTCGTTTCGTCCTGGGTATCGGCTGTACGTTTCACCAGCGGATGATCCGGATTCAGTTCAAAGATGTACTTCACTTCCGGTACGCTCTGGCCTGCAGCGGCAAACAATTTCGCCATCTGCGTACTCATTTCGTCGTTATCGGTGGTGACAATCGCCGGTGTATCGGTCAGACGATGCGTCAGACGCACCTCTTTCACACGTTCACCCAACAGAGTTTTAACGCGATCAACGAACGGCTCCAGCGCTTTTTCTGCTTCTTTGGTGGTTTCATCCACTTCATCAGCCAGTTTATCCAGCGACTCGTCAGCCTTAGATACTGACTGGAACGGCTTACCGCTGAACTCGGTCAGGTAGCTCATCATCCACTCGTCGATACGGTCGGAGAGCAGCAGAACTTCGATACCTTTCTTACGCAGTAGCTCCAGATGCGGGCTGCTCTTCGCCGCCGCGTAGCTGTCGGCAGTAATAAAGTAGATTTTCTCCTGCCCTTCTTTCATGCGGGAGAGATAGTCTTCCAGTGAGACAGTCTGCTCAGAGGAGTCCGTGTGAGTAGACGCAAAACGTAACAGTCTGGCGATGGCTTCCTGGTTTGCGTGGTCTTCAGCCGGGCCCTCTTTCAGCGCCAGGCCGAACTGTTTCCAGAAGCTCTGGTATTTTTCCGCGTCATCTTTCGCCAGCTTATCGAGCATCTGCAGAGCGCGTTTGGTCAGCGCGTTACGCAGATTACGGGTGACGGTGCTGTCCTGCAGAATTTCACGGGAAACGTTCAGCGGCAGATCGTTGGAATCTATCAGGCCGCGCACGAAGCGCAGATAGTTCGGCATAAACTGTTCGGCGTCATCCATGATAAAGACGCGCTGTACGTACAGTTTCAGTCCATGCTTATGATCGCGGTTCCACATATCCCACGGAGCCTGTGAAGGGATAAACAGCAGGCTGGTGTACTCTTGCTTGCCTTCCACGCGGTTATGGCTCCAGGCCAGCGGGTCGGTAAAGTCATGGGCGATATGTTTGTAGAACTCTTTATATTCGTCGTCGCTAATTTCCGACTTGCTGCGGGTCCACAGCGCCTGCGCTTTGTTGATTTTTTCCCAGGAGACCACGGTTTCGCCGTCGACTTCTTCTTGTTTCTCAATTTCAACTGGCAACGCAATATGGTCGGAATATTTGCTGATGATCGAGCGCACACGCCAGTCATTCAGGAAATCATCTTCGCCTTCGCGCAGATGCAGCGTGATTTCGGTGCCACGATCCGCTTTGTTGATGTCAGCAACGGTGTATTCACCTTCGCCAGCGGACTCCCAGAACACGCCATTTTCAGCGCTTTCGCCAGCAGCACGAGTGCGCACGGTCACTTTATCAGCAACGATAAACGCCGAGTAGAAGCCCACCCCGAACTGGCCAATCAACTGGCTGTCTTTCGCCTGATCGGAGCCCATCGATTCCAGAAACGCTTTGGTGCCAGACTTGGCAATCGTCCCCAGGTTCTCAATAACCTCGTCGCGGCTCATCCCGATACCGTTATCGGCAATGGTCAGTGTGCGGTTATCTTTATCAAATGAGACGCGCACACGCAGTTCGCCGTCACCTTCGTACAGATCCGGTTTGGACAACGCGCGAAAACGCAGTTTGTCCGCCGCATCCGAGGCGTTGGAGATAAGCTCACGCAGGAAGATTTCTTTATTGGAATACAGGGAATGGATCATCAGGTGCAGAAGCTGTTTTACTTCTGACTGGAAACCGCGGGTTTCTTGTCCTTTCATGTAAGTCGACCTCAACAATGCCATTAAAAAAGTAATAGCCGTGATTCTTCGCGCCGCGAATGTTTAGGCTATTGAAATGATGAGGGTGAGATGGGGATGCAGAGGGATTTTTTCAAGCGGAGACCACATGCCGCAGCCTCCGTTTGGTCAGAATTTAATCTTGTGGCGACCCGCAAGCGAATGGGACAGCGTTGTACCGTCAACCATTTCCAGCTCACCGCCAACGGGAACGCCGTGAGCAATACGGCTGGCTTCCACACCATATTGCGCGCAAAGCTCGGCGATATAGTTGGCGGTTGCCTCACCTTCCACCGTCGGATTAGTGGCGAGAATCACCTCTTGCAGCGATTCCGCCTGCAGACGCTGCTCCAGCCGATCAAGGCCAATGTCGTCCGGCCCGATACCATCGAGCGGCGACAAGTGGCCCATCAACACGAAATAGCGTCCGGAAAATTGCCCGGTCTGTTCAATGGCATAGATGTCCGCAGGACTCTCCACCACGCAGATTTGACCATTTTCCTGACGGCGAGGATTGCTGCAAATATTGCAGACATCCTGTTCAGTAAAGGTGCGGCAATCGGCGCAGTGGCCAATTTCCGACATGGCGCGGGTCAATGCCTGCGCCAGGCGCATTCCACCGCTGCGGTCACGTTGCAATAGCGTAAACGCCATGCGCTGCGCCGATTTCGGGCCAACACCCGGCAGGCAGCGCAACGCCTCCATAAGCTGCGTTAACAGCGGACTGGTCTGCATCAGAACGGCATCTTGAAGCCCGGCGGCAGTTGCATACCGGAGGAAACAGAAGCCATTTTCTCTTTCTGGGTTTCTTCAATGCGGCGCGCAGCGTCGTTGAATGCCGCTGCCACCAAATCTTCCAGCATATCTTTATCGTCTTCCAGCAGACTCGGATCGATCTCAACACGGCGGCAGTTATGCGCACCGTTGATGGTCACTTTCACCAGGCCAGCACCAGACTCACCGGTCACTTCCAGCTTTGCGATTTCTTCCTGCATCTGCTGCATTTTTTCTTGCATCTGCTGGGCCTGTTTCATCAGGTTACCCAGACCGCCTTTTCCACCAAACATAGGCTCTTCTCTCAGTAAGTCATAGTTAGTTGACAGCAAGGGAGCTTACCATCAAATGGGACGAATACTCTCTTCATCCAGATCCGCATCGAAGAAACGCTGCAGGGTCTGAATGTTGTTATCCGTGATAATCGCTTCGCGCGCCTGCGCGAGTTTCTCTTCATATATGGCCTGACGCCATTCCAGCGGCGTTCGCACCGCCGGATTATCATCTTCAATGATAGTCAATTCAACCGTATTGCCGTGTAATGCCGAAAGCGCATCCGCCAGCGTTTTTTGCGCAGAGGGCGAATTCAGGTGACGCTGAGCAGAACGCAGATGCAGACAAATTCGGCTCTCATCCTGCTCTTTCCAGGCATTCAGCGCCACCTGTTCAACCAGCTTAGGTAGCGTGAGCCGGCTGATTTCCGCCGCCCAGGCATCACGTTCGAGCGATTCGTCTGCCAGTTTCTTCGACAACTCCGGTGTTTTTTCGTGCTCCAGCGCTTTTTTTAGCGCCTTCGGCGTGGCTACCGTCTCTTTCACCTCTTCGGTGACGGTTGTCGCTTTCCAGCGGTAGGCCTCTTTTTTTGCCACCACCTCTTCATGCGCAGAAGGTGCCGGACGCGATTGCACACGCTCGGTGACCGATGCCAGTCTTTCCAGCGCGCTATTGTTTACCGGCCGCGCGCGGGCTGCGGCTGCCGGTTCACTCTTTTTTGTTTTGTCCGCTCCCTGAGCGCGCTGCAGTTGGCGACGAGCCGCCAGCACCTGGCTGGTGGCATCAGGCAGAGTGACATCATGCTGCGGTTGCGGTTGTGGTTGCTGTTGCGGTTGCGATGGCGCCGACGGCACCGGGACCTGCGTCGGATTCATCACCGCCACTGACGCGGCTGGCGCGAAAGAAGCCCTGGGTGCATCCGGCACCGTTAATGGCTCACGCGGATGAAACGCCAGCGCGCGCAGCAGAGTCATCTCCATACCCATGCGTCTGTCCGGCGCATACGGTAACTCTTTTCGGCCAATGAGCAGCGTCTGGTAATAGAGCTGCACATCGCCAGGTGGCACTATGCGCGCCAGTTCCCGCATGCGTTGCTCAATGGGCGCCATATCGCTGCCCAGCGCTGCGGGGCTGAGCTGAATCATGGCGATACGGTGCATCAGCGTTTGCATTTCCACAAGCAAAGCTTCCCATTCCACGCCACGGGAGGCGGCCTCATTGACGAGCGCCATCGTCCGTTCACCATCGGCAGCCACGACTGCTTCAATCAACGCCAGGGCCTGGTCGTCATTGAGTGTTCCGAGCATCGAACTGACAACTTGCGCGGTCAGTTGACCATCGCCGCTGGCAATCGCCTGATCGGTAAGACTCAGCGCATCACGCAGGCTGCCGTCTGCGGCGCGGGCCAGCAACTGAAGCGCGCGCAATTCGTGAGGAATGTTTTCGGCGTCAAGAATGTGCTCAAGCTGATGGCGGATTTGATCAACATCCAGTGCTTTAAGATGAAACTGCAGACAACGCGACAGAATCGTCACCGGCAATTTTTGCGGATCGGTCGTCGCCAGCAGGAATTTGACGTGCTCAGGCGGCTCTTCAAGCGTTTTCAACAGCGCGTTAAAGCTGTGGCGCGAGAGCATATGCACTTCGTCAATAAGGTAGACCTTGAAACGACCGCGCGCGGGGGCGTACTGCACGTTGTCCAGCAGGTCACGGGTATCTTCGACCTTGGTGCGGGATGCCGCATCAATTTCGATTAAGTCAACAAAGCGCCCCTGTTCGATTTCCCGACAGCTATCGCACATGCCGCAAGGCGTCGCGGTGACACCCGTCTCGCAATTCAGCCCTTTTGCCAGTAGTCGGGCAATAGAGGTTTTACCGACGCCACGTGTACCGGAAAACAGGTAGGCATGATGGATGCGTCCTGAGGATAAGCCGTTCGCCAGTGCGGTCAGCACATGCTCCTGGCCGACGACGTCAGCAAAAGTTTGGGGTCGCCATTTACGGGCTAAGACCTGATAACTCATTGGCAGGCTCTGAAACGCTGGAGGTGGATGAATAGGAGGGAATGCTATCACAACCTCACTTAATCAGCGAGGTTGTCTCATTTGGCAATAAATCGGATGTCGCCGTTACAGGCAGTTTAGTAACGGACAGCGCACAATATCCGGAACGTACGCGAAGTACGTGAGGATTACGAGCGCTGTCCGGCGCTAAAATGACAAATAAGGCAGCCCGATAATTAATGCCCAGGGAATGGCACAAGACTAAAGCAGGTCAACCCCTGTTTTTCCAGACGTTGCTCACCGCCCAGATCAAACAGGTTAATGATGAACGCTGCATCGGTCACTTCACCACCTAAACGGCGGATCAGTTTTACCGTCGCTTCGATAGTGCCGCCCGTCGCCAGCAGATCGTCAACGACAAGGACTTTATCGCCAGCCTGGATAGCATCAATATGAATCTCCAGTTGATCGGTACCGTATTCCAGTTCATAGCTTTCCGCGATGGTTTCACGCGGCAGTTTACGCGGCTTACGTACCGGTACAAAGCCAACGCCCAGGCCCAACGCAACCGGTGCGCCGAACAGGAAGCCACGTGCTTCTGTACCTACTACTTTCGTTATCCCGGCGTCTTTGTAACGTTCGACCAGCAGTTCAATGCTGAGAGCGTACGCTTTCGGGTCTTCCAGCAAACTGGTGACATCACGGAACAGGATGCCCGGTTTCGGATAATCCTGAATGCTTTTGATGCTGTTTTTGAGAAATTCAAGCTGCTGCGCAGTCGCTGTCATGGGTTTTTGCCTGATAGAAACGGTGTTACTCACGGCGCACACTGAGGTTTCGCATGTAACCTGCGGTTAACATTTAACCAGTCGCGCCTGTGCTCGAAAACGCTCGAATTTACTGGCAGAACGAGACAATTGCAACTTCCATCGGTGAGCTTTATGGTTTTTGTTGCTTTGCGTCAATCACGGGCAGGCGCCACATAAAAATCAGCAGGCAAGACAAAATAACCAGCAGTAACCATCGCACCCATATTATCTTCACCAGCCAGAGCGAAATGGCGAAAGTTATGAGTATCACAGCGATGGCCCGGGGTTTAGCGCCCGGCGGCATTGCCTTATAGGTTTGCCAGTGACGCAAATAGCCGCCAAACCAGGAACGGTACAATAACCACTGGTGAAAACGGGGAGACGAGCGCGCAAAGCACCAGGCGGCCAGCAGGATGAAAGGCGTGGTCGGCAGTAAAGGTAAAACGACGCCGAGAGTACCCAGCACTACCGCCAGCCAGCCAATGATGAGTAAAATAGTCCGTTTCATAGTGCGAATCATTATCATTGATGAGCGGCTAATGTAGCATAGTCGTCGCCATTTACAGGGGAGAGAATCGTGAGAAGCGCATTGCTTTTACAGGCTCTGGAACAAAAGCTGGACGAGCTGGCACGACAAATCGCTCCACAGGCAAAACACGCTACGGTGAGCCCACGTTTTGACCATCATCTCTTTCGCACACGCAGCACCACCATGGAGGCTTGTCTGCAAGAAGCTCAGCAGAGTCTGATCGCGCTTCGCCATGCTGTCGACGCACAACAAATCGAGCAGGTAACCTGGCTTGCAGAGCACCTTGGCGCACAAATTGCGGCCCTTAGTCGCGAATCGGCCTCATGGTCGCTGCGCGAGTGGGATAGCCCCGCGCCCGGTATTCAAAAATGGCAGCGTAAGCGTCTGCAACATCAGCAATTCGAACAACGTCTGATGGCAATGAAACGTGAGCGTGAAGCGCGTCTGGCAAATGTCGACACTTTCGTTGAACAACAGCAATTACACAAAGAAATCATCGCATTTGAAGGGCGGCTTCGCCGCTGCCGCGAGGCGCAGGATAATATTGAACGGGTGCTGGCGCGCCTGACACGTTAACCCGAGGAGAGAGTATGTCCCTGGAAAATGCACCGGATGACGTCAAGCTGGCGGTCGATCTGATTATGTTGCTGGAAGAGCATGATATTGCGCCAGAAACCGTGCTTAAAGCGCTGGAAATTGTACAAAGGGATTTCGAACGCAAAGTGAGAGAGAGTCAGGATTAGGCCTGGGCGCGACCTGATGCCCTTCCCCACGTGACGAGGAAGAAAACGTTAGTCCGGATAAGCCGACGTCGCCAGCAGGAATAATCCCCGGTGACGCTAACGCGTACCTGGGCTACAACAGGAGGGGCTTGTTGACCAGGTAAGGCGCGCCGCCATCCTGGCAAGCCCCGCGCCTTTGAAGTAAGGGGATGAATCAGCCCTGTGCAGGCGTTGGATCGTCGCCTTTCAGCTCGCGTTTCACTTCCGTATGCTCTTCGCCGCCAGCATTGCGTAAATGGACTTCCAGCTGGTTAAAGGCGATGTTGATGTTATTTTCGCGACAAAGTCTGTCGATCGTGCGGTTCAGTTCATCCACCGTATAGCTACGATCGCGCAGTTCACGTACATACAGACGCAATTCGTGATCCAGCGTGCTTGGGCCAAAAGTGGTAAAGAACACCGACGGTTCCGGATCGTGCATCACCTTCGGATGTTCCATCGCCGCTTTTAATAAGACCTCTTTCACCTTATCCAGATCGGAACCGTACGCTACCCCCAGACGGATTACCACGCGTGTAATGGTGTCTGATAACGACCAGTTGATCAGACGCTCGGTCACGAATGCTTTGTTGGGAATAATGACCTCTTTGCGGTCAAAATCGGTGATTGTGGTGGCACGTATACGGATCTTACTTACCGACCCGGAGAAGGTACCGATGGTGATGGTATCGCCAATACGCACCGGGCGCTCGAACAGGATGATAAGGCCAGAGACAAAGTTACCGAATATCTCCTGTAAGCCAAAACCCAGACCAACCGAGAGTGCTGCCGCCAGCCATTGCAGTTTGTCCCATGAGACGCCCAACGACCCAAACACTGTCATCGCGCCGACGGCAATGATGACATAGTTCAAAATAGTGGTAATGGCGTAGGATGCCCCCTGGCGCATGTTCAGGCGCGAGAGAACGATCACCTCCAGCAAACCCGGCAAGTTTCGAATTAGCGCCCAGGCCACCACCGTAGCAATCAATGCAAACAGTATATTTCCCATGGTCACGCTTTTTACTGCAGCGACGCCAGCCTCTGTACCGTTGTAGTGCCACAAAACAACGCTGTCCAGGTAGGCAAAAACAGTGATCAAATCCGACCAAATCGCCCAGAACACGACACCAAAGAGGGCGATCATCAGCAACATAGTGATACGTAATGTCTGCTGGTTGACCTGCTCCAGCGCAATGCCCGGCTCTTCCTGCGGCTCAGCGCCTTCTGCTCCCTCTTTAATCAGGTTCTGGCGACGAGCAAGCGCACGGCGGTAAGCAATACGACGTGCGGCAACGCTCAGGCCGCGCAACACGGTCTGGTAAAGCAGGTTCCAGAGAATGACCAGATAGACAGTTTCAATCCAGCGTCCGGCCAGGCGCAGCGTTGTATAGAAATAGCCGGTGGCCGTCAGCACCATCAATGCGACCGGCACAATCGCCAGAACGGTGATCGTGATAAGGCGAATACTGTGAGACTCTTTATCCCGCCAGCTTTCACGGAACATCGGCCATACCAGCCCTGTGATAACCAGCAAGTTAAGCAGAATTACCGTTTGTCCAAGGACATCATCCATCAGATGCAATGGCGACAGCTCAGAGACTACGGACCAAAAATGGAGCGGTAACAGCGCAAGGCTGATACGCACAATCTGTCGACGCCAGTGGCTGGTCAGCTGTTCCGGCATGTTGAAGTGGTTTACCGCCACGCCGTCCTTTTCCAGCACCTTCCAGCACAAACCGAATACTAGCCAGAATACTGTCAGTTTTTTACTGAACGACCACAGCAGTTCGCTGATATTGAGCTGCATCGTCAATAAAATGAGGCCAATGGCCAGAATGAGCAGGCACACAGGCAGCGCGCGAATGAGATCGATAAGAATCGCTTTCGGCGTATGTAACTGGCTGTCATTACGTAATTGACCAACCTGAGCCGCAAGACGCGCCTGATAGCTACGCAACCAGCTAAGACGCCAGCGAATTAAACCGGCAATTAACAACAGCGGGAGGCCCGCGAGGAAAGCGATAGCCACCGCAGGCCAGGCTTTCTCCCAGTTCACGGTGATTTTCATTTTACTTATCTGGTCTTTCAGCGCCTGTGGGAAAGATTTAACCCAGTCCCAGTCCATCGGCTTGTTGCTGTTTACCCAGAAAATTTGCTGCGTCAGGATCTCCTGGAGGCTTTTCGACACGCTCATCAGCTGTTGCTGGTTAACCTGCAGATTAATCGCCATCATCAGCTGATTACCTAGCTGCTTATTTAACTGATCGAGCAGTTCACGACGCATGTCCACGACTTGTAACAGCGCGTCATGCACTTCATCGTTGACCTCACTCGAATGCCCCTCTTCCAGTTTCGCCACGAACGCATCGCTCTGGAAAAGGGCATCACGCTGCTGATTGATCTCAAACTGTTCCAGGCGCAGATCCGCAATACGGTTGGTCATGTCTTCCAGTTCATCAGCGGAAGGAAGCGTTTGTTGTTGCTGATAAAGGATGCGCGACAGCAGCAAACTACCTTTAAGCACCGAAATCTGCTCTTTTACGTTACGCTCAGATTGCAGCGCGCGATCAAGCCAGTTTTTTACTTTGATATTTTGCTGCACCAGCGAGTTGCCATTTTCCGTCGCGGTAATGAGTTTCTGGCTAAGCTGGTGGTTAATGTCCAGCTCCTGCTTCACTAACGGCATCGCCTGGATACGGGCAGTTTCATCCGGCGTTACGGCTTCCTGAGCGGTTTTTTCTGTCAGCGTCAGCCGCTTGTTATTCACGGCCTCCTGCAACAGTTGCAACTGGTGTTCAAGGCGATTGCTGTTCGCAGTGGTGTAATCGCGCTGCTTTTGCAGAGTATCCTGCAAGGTGGTATTGCCTTCGAGGCTCTTACGCAGTTGTTCGATTTGCGCATTCAGCAATGCCTGTTGAGCAAGTAAAAGTGTCTGCTGCGTCGGACGCAGTGCCCCCTCACCTGCCGCAGTGCCATTAAGACGATTACGGATTTGCTGCAGCTGCTGCGAAGCGGTGTACATGGAACTCTGCACGCGTTCCGGCTGTGTCTGTAACGATACTAACTGACTGTTATAGTTAGATAAATCGTTCTGTGCCGCTTGTAAATCATCCAGTAACTGTGCCACGCGCGATTCAAGCTGACGCAGAGAAAGCGTTGCCAGTGTTTTGCGCGTTTCATCGTCGTTATCTTTATCGTTGAGCGCATTGAGAGCATCAGTCGCCTGGCGCATTTTGTCCGGTGCCTGGGCTATTTTTTGCTTTAAGAGCGCAGTTTCTTGCTTAACCCGTTCGATTTTATCCAGAACATCGAGGATTTCTGTTAAATCCTGGATGACCAGTTTGTCCGTAGCCGTGGGATCTTTTTGCTTATTCAGGGCATCGAGTTGACTCTGGATATCGGAGCGAGCAGGTAATTCATTGTTTGTCGGGGCCGCTAAGGCACTGCCAGTAATGAAGGCAAAGACAAAAAACAGCGCGGCAGCCAGAACCGGGAGCGCACTTCTTGAGCGAGTGAATTGCAGCATCATTTGCGTGATTAATCTGTGAACAGGAAAGATGGCCGAAACTAGCCACGCGCGAAGAATATCACGCCGTGAAGTTACAACCTAGTAACGTAATGTTAGCAGTCGCTTTTTCCGTAAATTCTGACTAAGCGGACAAGCCTGACGCTTTATTATGCAGCGTTGGACAAAACTGGCACATCTCCAGTACTATCGCTACATAATCTCGGGCTTCTTTCTTTAAATCAAAAGATTGGGGGGAGAAAAGCCAATTCTCCATCACACCGGAAATATAGGCACGCATCAAAATTGCCGTCCGGCGGGTGAGTAAACTCTCAGGGAGTAATTTGGCTTTAATACACTCATTAAGAGTGTGCTCAATGCGGTCGTAACTCTCCAGGCACAAATTACGCTGCGCCTCTTGCAGGACCGCCATTTCGCCAACAAACTCACACTTGTGAAAAATGATTTCCATCATGAGTCGGCGACGCTCTTCGACCACGGTTGCTTCGAGAATATAAACCAAAATTTCCCTTAAAACTGACAGTGGATCGTCGGGGAATTTTGCCCGATACTCAGTTTCGAGATCGCTGATGCTGGCTTCGGACAGCTGCCAGATTTCACTGAATAAATCCGACTTATTTTTAAAGTGCCAGTAAATCGCACCGCGGGTCACCCCCGCTGCCTGTGCAATATCTGCCAGTGAGGTTGCTGATACGCCCTGCCGGGAGAACAAACGCAAGGCCACATCAAGGATGTGCTGGCGTGTCTCTTGTGCCTGCTGTTTGGTTTTTCGTGCCATATGTTGGTGAATTGACAGGAGTCAGATTTACATACATTTATGAATGTTTGTACCATAGCATGACGATAATATAAACGCAGCAATGGGTTTGGGACATTTGATCCATTGATCAATTTGAAATCGGACACTCGAGGTTTACATATGAACAAAAACAGAGGGTTAACGCCTCTGGCGGTCGTTCTGATGCTTTCAGGCAGCTTAGCGCTTACAGGATGTGATGAAAAACCCGCTCAACAGGGCGCTGCGGGCCAGGCGCCAGAAGTTGGCGTCGTCACGCTAAAAACAGAACCTCTGCAGATCACAACAGAACTTCCAGGCAGAACCAGTGCTTTTCGCGTTGCGGAAGTCCGTCCTCAGGTCAGTGGCATTATTTTAAAACGCAACTTCACAGAAGGTAGTGATGTAGAAGCGGGTGTCTCGCTTTATCAGATTGATCCAGCTACTTATCAGGCTTCTTATGAAAGCGCGAAAGGCGATCTGGCAAAAGCACAGGCCGCGGCAAACATTGCGCGCATGACCGTTGCTCGTTATCAGAAATTGTTGGGTACCAAATACATCAGTCAACAGGATTATGATACCGCTCAGGCTGATGCACAGCAGGCAGATGCAGCCGTCGTTGCGGCAAAAGCTGCGGTTGAAACCGCGCGTATCAACCTTGCCTACACCAAAGTGACCTCTCCAATCAGCGGCCGAATCGGTAAATCGTCCGTGACCGAAGGTGCGCTGGTGCAAACCGGTCAGACAACCGCTCTGGCAACAGTTCAACAGCTTGACCCCATCTACGTCGATGTCACTCAGTCCAGCAACGACTTCCTGCGACTGAAACAGGAGCTGGCGAACGGCACGTTGAAACAGGAAAACGGTAAAGCGAAAGTCGAGCTGGTGACCAACGACGGCACGAAATATCCGCAGACCGGTACACTGGAATTTTCTGACGTCACCGTTGACCAAACTACCGGTTCGATCACACTGCGCGCGATTTTCCCGAACCCGGATATGACGCTGCTGCCAGGTCTGTTCGTACGGGCGAAACTTGAAGAAGGCACCAACCCGAACGCACTGCTGGTTCCGCAACAGGGCGTGACCCGTACCCCGCGTGGTGATGCTACCGCGATGGTCGTGGGTGAAGGCGATAAAGTCGAAATCCGTAAAATCACCGCGACACAGGCCATTGGCGATAAATGGCTGGTGACAGATGGCCTGAAAGCAGGCGATCGCGTGATTGTGACAGGCCTTCAAAAAGTAAGACCCGGTGCGCAGGTAAAAGCACAGGAAGTGACCGCTGAGAATAAAGAGCAAGCCCCGGCCGGCGCGCAGTCACAGCAGTCTAAGTCTTAACTTAAACAGGAGCCGTTAAGACATGCCAAATTTCTTTATTGATCGCCCCATATTTGCCTGGGTGATCGCCATAATCATCATGCTTGCGGGGGGACTGGCGATCCTGAAGCTGCCAGTCGCGCAATATCCTACGATTGCGCCGCCGGCAATTCAGATCAGCGCGTCCTATCCAGGTGCTGATGCAAAAACGGTGCAGGACACCGTTACACAGGTTATCGAACAGAACATGAACGGTATCGATGGTCTGCTGTATATGTCCTCCACCAGTGACTCTTCTGGTACGGTACAGATCACCATCACCTTCGATTCTGGTACCGACGCGGATATCGCCCAGGTGCAGGTGCAGAACAAACTGCAGCTGGCAATGCCATTACTGCCGCAGGAAGTTCAGCAGCAGGGTGTGAGCGTTGAGAAGTCATCCAGTAGCTTCCTGATGGTTCTCGGTATGATCAGTACCGATGGTTCCATGACGCAGGAAGATATTGCCGACTACGTTGGCGCTACCGTCAAAGACCCCATCAGCCGTACGAAAGGTGTGGGTGACGTACAACTGTTCGGTGCGCAATATGCAATGCGTATCTGGATGGACCCGAACAAACTGAATAACTTCCAGTTGACCCCTGTCGATGTCATCACGGCTATTAAAGCGCAGAACGCCCAGGTCGCAGCCGGTCAGCTGGGGGGGACGCCGCCGGTGAAAGGCCAGCAGTTGAACGCCTCCATCATCGCGCAGACACGTCTGACCTCAACGGAAGAGTTCGGTAAGATCCTGTTGAAAGTTAATCAGGATGGTTCGCAGGTTCGTCTGCGTGACGTGGCAAAAATTGAGCTGGGCGGCGAAAACTACGATGTCGTAGCCCGCTTCAACGGTCAACCCGCATCAGGTCTTGGTATTAAGCTGGCAACTGGCGCGAACGCGCTGGATACCGCGAATGCGGTGCGTGCCACTATCGCCAAACTGGAGCCGTTCTTCCCGCACGGGCTGAAAGTGGTTTATCCGTACGATACCACCCCATTCGTTAAGATCTCCATTAACGAAGTGGTAAAAACGCTGGTTGAAGCGATCGTGCTGGTATTCCTGGTAATGTACCTGTTCCTGCAGAACTTCCGTGCAACGTTGATTCCAACCATCGCGGTGCCAGTCGTACTGTTGGGTACCTTCGCCATATTGTCGGTATTTGGTTACTCAATAAACACCCTCACCATGTTTGGTATGGTGCTGGCGATAGGCTTGTTGGTGGATGACGCCATCGTCGTGGTAGAGAACGTTGAGCGTGTCATGTCCGAAGAGGGTTTGCCGCCAAAAGAAGCCACGCGTAAGTCCATGGGCCAGATTCAGGGCGCACTGGTAGGTATCGCGATGGTTCTGTCGGCGGTATTTATTCCGATGGCCTTCTTCGGTGGTTCTACTGGTGCGATTTACCGTCAGTTCTCTATCACCATTGTTTCAGCAATGGCGCTCTCTGTGCTGGTAGCGTTAATCCTGACGCCAGCGCTCTGTGCGACCATGCTCAAACCGATTGCCAAAGGCGATCACGGCGAAGGCAAGAAAGGTTTCTTCGGCTGGTTTAACCGCGTATTTGATAAGAGCACGCACCACTACACCGACAGCATAGGCAATATTCTGCGCAGTACGGGTCGTTATCTGCTGCTCTACATTCTCATCGTGATTGGCATGGCTATCCTGTTCGTTCGTCTGCCAAGTTCGTTCCTGCCAGATGAAGACCAGGGTGTGTTCCTGACCATGACGCAGCTCCCGGCTGGAGCGACGCAAGAGCGTACGCAGAAAGTGCTGGATGAGGTGACGAAATACTACCTGGAAAACGAAAAAGATAACGTGAACTCTGTGTTTACCGTTAACGGCTTTGGCTTCTCCGGGCGTGGTCAGAACACCGGTATTGCGTTCGTGTCGCTGAAAAACTGGGATGAACGTCCGGGCGAGAAAAACAAAGTGCCGGCGATCGCAGGTCGTGCAAGCGCGCATTTCTCGCAAATTAAAGATGCGATGGTGTTCGCCTTTAACTTGCCAGCGATTGTTGAACTGGGTACGGCTACGGGCTTTGACTTCCAACTGATTGACCAGGCAAACCTGGGGCATGACAAGCTGATGCAGGCGCGTAACCAGTTGTTCGGAGAGATTGCACAGCATCCGGATCTGCTGGTCGGTGTGCGTCCGAACGGTCTGGAAGATACGCCGCAGTTCAAAATCAATATCGACCAGGAAAAAGCACAGGCGTTGGGTGTCTCGTTAACTGACATCAATACTACGCTTGGCGCGGCATGGGGCGGTAGCTACGTCAACGACTTCATCGACCGTGGTCGTGTGAAGAAAGTGTACGTTATGTCCGAAGCCAAATACCGTATGTTGCCGAACGATATCGATAACTGGTATGTCCGCGGTGCAAGCGGCTCGATGGTGCCTTTCTCCGCCTTTGCGACATCGCACTGGGAGTATGGTTCTCCGCGTCTGGAACGCTATAACGGCTTGCCATCCATGGAGATCCTCGGCCAGTCTGCACCGGGTAAAAGTACTGGTGAAGCAATGGCGATGATGGAACAACTGGCCGGTAAACTGCCGACCGGTATTGGCTATGACTGGACGGGCATGTCGTATCAGGAACGTCTGTCAGGTAACCAGGCTCCCGCGCTGTACGCCATCTCTCTGATTGTGGTGTTCCTGTGCCTGGCTGCTCTGTACGAGAGCTGGTCGATTCCGTTCTCCGTAATGCTGGTGGTCCCGCTCGGGGTGGTTGGTGCGCTACTGGCCGCGACATTACGCGGTCTGACCAACGACGTTTACTTCCAGGTAGGCCTGCTGACAACCATTGGTCTGTCGGCGAAGAACGCGATACTTATCGTCGAATTCGCCAAAGATTTGATGGAAAAAGAAGGCAAAGGTCTTATTGAAGCGACCCTGGAAGCAGTACGTATGCGTCTGCGTCCTATCCTGATGACATCGCTGGCGTTTATCCTTGGGGTTCTGCCGCTGGTTATCAGTACCGGCGCCGGTTCCGGTGCGCAAAACGCCGTAGGTACCGGTGTAATGGGCGGTATGATTACCGCGACGGTACTGGCGATCTTCTTCGTTCCTGTGTTCTTTGTGGTGGTACGCCGCCGCTTTAGTCGCAGAAACGAGGATATTGAGCACAGCCATAAGGTTGAGCAACACTGATAGTGATGAAAGAAAAGGCCGCGAAAGCGGCCTTTTTCATATTCACTATTCTGATCATTAAAACTCCGTATTGTCTCTTTGTTTATTTTGTGCAGCCGTAATAGCGCACACAATTAATACGTCATTAGGAGCTCCACTTATATACTTAGGTAAAATTCTTAATTATCTGGTACAATCAGTTTAAGTAAGAATATTCCTGGCAATTAGCCATTTTGGAATATTTAAATAGCCTTTAATATCCAGCAATGGCTACTAACTCAATGAAGAATAAGGAAAGTTCCTATTTTCCCGCAAGAAAACCTCGCATAAAAGATGAAAATAAACGGCATAATTCCTCCATTTTCGTCGAGCAAAACGCGATAATTGTAATTTTTCGTAATAGCACAATGAAATCTTTTTAAGACTGGCTTATAGTTAAATCAATGAGGAAAAGCGGCATATGCTGCTGGTCAGATCAGACTTTTCCACCCCGGAGCAGTGTTCAGTGAGTAAAAAAAGCGACTCAGAAGGGGATGTGTTATGGACGAATACTCGCCAAAAAGGCATGATATCGCGCAGCTTAAATTTCTCTGCGAAACGTTGTACCATGATTGCCTTCTGAATCTTGAAGAAAGCCATCATGGGTGGGTTAACGATCCAACTTCGGCACTCAATTTGCAGTTAAATGAGCTGATTGAACATATAGCAACCTTCGCACTTAATTATAAAATTAAGTATAATGAAGATAATAAACTGATTGAGCAGATAGACGAATACCTTGATGATACGTTTATGCTGTTCAGTAGTTACGGTATCAACACACAAGACTTGCAGAAATGGCGTAAATCGGGAAACCGATTGTTTCGTTGTTTCGTCAATGTGAGCAAGGCTAACCCTGTTAGTCACTCCTGTTAAATATTTCAACCAGTAAAGGTAAAATCATGTCTGATAAACCATTAACCAAAATTGATTATTTGATGCGATTACGACGTTGTCAGACAATTGACACACTCGAACGCGTCATTGAAAAAAATAAATACGAACTGCCCGACCATGAACTTACGGTGTTTTATTCAGCAGCCGATCATCGTCTGGCTGAGCTAACCATGAATAAACTGTATGACAAAATCCCTCCTTCTGTGTGGAAATTTGTACGCTAAGTCTTCCCGATGTTTATTTACGGTTTTAATTTTTTATCCAGCGGCATTAGCAGGCGCATGTTATCTTCATGAGCGAAGAAAAACTTAAAATGATTTCCGGCTTACCGTATCGGCCTGCGGACGATACGCTACGGGCTGACCGCATGCATGCAAGAGAGCTGCTTCATCGGTATAACCATTCCGCCCCTGACGAAAAAGCAGAACGCACTGCCATTCTTGCCACATTACTCGGCCAAAGCTCCGGTGCATATATTGAACCAAACTTTCGCTGTGACTATGGCTACAATATTTTTCTGGGTAAGGAATTTTACGCCAATTTCGATTGCGTCATGCTGGATGTCTGCCCCATCCATATTGGCGACAATTGTATGTTAGCGCCAGGTGTACATATCTATACGGCAACACATCCGCTGGAAGCCAACGCGCGCAACAGCGGTCTCGAATACGGCAAACCGGTTCGCATTGGTCATAACGTCTGGATTGGTGGACGCGCAGTTATCAATCCAGGCGTGACCATTGGTGATAACGCAGTTATCGCCTCCGGCGCGGTGGTCGTCAAAGACGTTCCGCCGAATGTGGTGGTCGGCGGCAACCCTGCACGAATTATCAAAGCCATTCCGGGTGAAGCAATTTAACTGTTATCTTTTTTTGTCGATAAACTGTTACTTTTTTCACACATAATGGCAACTTAAAATACGCTCTACTCGGTATATTCCCAAAGACGAAGGCGTGAGATGACAGAGATTCAGCGGCTGCTCAGCGAAACAATCGACGACATTAATAAGCGTGAAAAGCGAGACAACCGTCCGCGCTTTAGTATTAGCTTTATTCGCAAACATCCAGGTCTGTTTGTCGGCATGTATATTGCCTGGCTCGCCACGCTTGCCGTCATGTTGCAATCAGAAACGCTGGTGGACTCCGTGTGGCTGCTGGTGATGCTGTTCGTCCTGTTAAACGGCTTCTTTTTCTTCGATGTCTATCCACGCTATAACTACGAAGATATCGATGTCCTCGATTTTCGCGTCTGTTATAACGGCGAATGGTACAATACACGCTTTGTCCCGCAAGAGCTTATCAGCGCCATCCTTACCTCTCCTGCGGTCGATACTGCGCGTAAAGCACAGCTCCAGCAGATGTTATCCCGTAAGGGAGAACTCTCTTTCTACGACGTCTTTACCCTCACCCGCCCTGAGACTGCGTAATCAGTCGCGCCAGCGTGCGCACACTTCCGGAAAACAGGCTGGCAGAAGTATTACCATAGCCGAGAACCAGGCCACTTGATGTCGGTGATGGCTGTAAATAAAAACGACTTAATGCATGAGGTGCAAGACCAAACCTCCGCGCCTCACTCGCTACATGCAGGTCGTTGATTCCCGGCACCGAAAGCGTCAAATGCAGCCCACCTTCGCCACCCAATACCCGATGTTCCATACTGAGCCCAGTCTGCAAGGCCTCGCGTAAGTGCGCCTGTCGCTTACGATAGAGCCGACGCATGGCCGCAAGATGACGTGCGTAGTGACCATCCTCGATAAAATGTGCCAGAGCCAGTTGCTCGCTACGATGCCCGCCACGCAGCAGACTGTTGATAACCGGTGCCGCTGCGTGCGCCAGCGCAGGGGGCATCACCATAAAACCAATACGTAACGACGGAAACAGCGTCTTGCTAAATGTCCCCAGATAGACCACCGGTGGGTCGGAAGTCATTCCCAGCATGGCAGGTATCGGATCGCCGAGATAGCGAAACTCGCTGTCATAGTCATCTTCGATGATCCAACTTCCGCCACGCGTGGCTGCGTCCAGAATCTGCAAACGTCTGGCAGCACTCATTACATAACCCAGCGGGTATTGATGCGAAGGTGAGGTATAGATAATGCGCGGTGGCGTTACCGTTTCCACCAGCGTCATTCCCTCTTCATCAACAGGGATCCCCTTTACCTGCAATCCAGCCGCCAGAAAGGCGCTTTTCGCACCGTTGTAGCCCGGCTCCTCTACCCAGGCAATATTTCCCGGATCGCAGAGAAGATGAATGCATAACATCAGCGCATCCTGGGCACCTTCGGTAATCACAATCTGTTCGACTTCACAATGAATGCCTCTGGCCAGCGCAAGGTGTCGGGCGATAGCCGCTCGCAACCTCCGCTCTCCGCCTGACTCTCCGTACCCCAGCAGCGCACTGCCCTCATTACGCCAGACGCGCTCATTAAGCCTGCGCCAGGTGGTCATGGGAAAATAGTTAACAGCGGGCAGACCTGGCGTAAAGGCAAGTGCCGGGGAGTTTCGGGGCATTCCCTGCGGCAGATTCCGCACCCGTTGCGCAAGAGACACAACAGGCGTGTCACGTGCAACAGGCGCACTGGCGAGCCTCGATACCCGCGTGCCCTGCCTTTCACGCTGAACGAAGCCCTCAATGACAAGTTGTTCCAGCGAGGCGTTAACAGTGTTTCGGGAAACAGCGAGTGTTTTTGCCAGCACACGTGAGCCCGGGAGCAGCGAATGCGCTTTTAACGTTCCATTGAGGATGGCATCCCGCAGTGCCATATATAACGCCCGCTGCCGCGTCAATCCGTCACGTTCTGCCAGCGCCGGACGCAGCAGCGCCTGTAAAGCGTCATCGGGGATATTCATAGCCTCGCTCCTCAGTGGACCCATAAAAATATAACCTGATGGCACTTCTTATGGAACCAGTGAGATTTTACGCTGGGTGAATCGCAAAGAGGAGCCACTATGAATCAACTGAATCAATACGGACAACCCGTGGGCGATGCCCTTCCCGACTGGCAGCCCCGCCCTTTTCCTCAACGCGTGACGCTTGAGGGGCAATACTGTCGCCTGGAACCGCTGAGGATCGAACACGCACCGGCACTGTTTGCTGCCCATCGTCTGGCCGGAGATGGCAGTAGCTGGACCTGGCTTCTGCGTGAACCGGAAAACGATGTTGAGGCATTCACCGCATGGGTAACAAGCGTCTGTGAATTAAAGGATCCTGTGCATTTCACGGTCATCGATAACCGTACTCAGTCGCCTGTCGGTACACTTTCACTCATGCGTATTGATGCTGCAAATGGCGTCATTGAGGTGGGAAGTGTGCATTTCTCTCTCCTGCTTAGGCGCACCCGCGCCTCTACCGAAGCGCAGTGGCTATTGATGAAATACGCCCTGGAGACGCTGGGGTATCGCCGCTACGAATGGAAATGTAATAGCCTGAACGAACCGTCCCGTCGCGCAGCACTTCGTTTGGGCTTTCAGTACGAAGGACGATTTCGTCAGGCGCTGGTCCAGAAAGGACGCAATCGCGATACCGACTGGTTTTCTGTTATTGATAGCGAATGGCCGCGCCTTGATAACGCGTTTCGACAGTGGCTTGCCGTCGGCAATTTCACTGCTGACGGCAAACAGCTGCAATCCCTTGAGAGCTTTCGCGGTTAACGTTTTTTCTTTCTTCCCTGCACCGCTTTAAAGCGCGGATTAGATTTGCAAATCACATACAAACGCCCCTTGCGCTTGACTATCTGGCAGTCAGGGTGGCGTTGTTTCGCACTGCGTAAAGAGTTCAGTACCTGCATGAGTTAGCCTCTTTTCGTGCCAATAAAGCGCCCATAACGCTGCTGAAAACGCGCCGCGCTTCCCTCATTGCCCACCACTTTCTGTTTACCGGTGTAATACGGATGGGAAACAGAAGAGACGTCAATGGTCACGTAAGGATATGTCACACCTTCCAGTTCAATCTCACGATCGGTTTTGATCGTCGAACCGACTTTGAAATATTCGTTCGCGCTGGTGTCATGAAACACCACCGTGCGGTAGTGCGGATGGATATCAGGTTTCATTTTGCTCTCGCATGTATTGTTATAACATAACAAAAGTCTAGCGAAATTCTTTTCCCTAAGCAACTCCTGCGCTAAATGCATTTTTCGCAAAAGCAACGAACCCCGGACGGTCATAAATTAGAAAAGAACGTTATTGGTTGAATTCTTTGCCTTAAGGCAAGCTGGACATAAATCACTTGTGAGGAAAGCATCATGATGCGCTGCTGTTGTGCCCAACCCCGGACTCTAAAAATCATCACCTGCGAACGACTATTCGGAGAACACAATGAACGCGACAACATTACCCATCCTCAATCTGGCCCACTATTTCAATCCCGCTGAGCGGGGTGCCTTTCTTGAGCAACTGCGCACAAGCGCACGCGATATCGGTTTTTTTTACCTTATTAATCATGGTGTGAATGACGACCTGCAGCGCGCCGTTCAGCACGAAGCCCGCCGCTTTTTTGCCCTCAGTGATGCGCAAAAACAGCAAGTGGCGATGATTCACTCCCCCCATTTTCGCGGCTACAACCGTGCGGCATCGGAAATCACCCGTGGCAAACCAGACTGGCGTGAACAGTTCGATATCGGCGCAGAACGACCGGAACTGCTGTTGAGTGACAGCGACCCGCGCTGGCGGCGCTTGCAGGGCCCCAATCTGTGGCCAGAGGAGCAACCGGAACTGAAAACCACGCTACTCGCCTGGCAAAAGTCGATGACCGGGATGGCCATTGTGCTGTTGCGTGCTTTTGCCGAAGCGCTGCGTCTGCCTGCTGATGCTTTCGACGCACTGTATGGCGACAAACCCAATGAACATATCAAGCTGATTCGCTATCCCGGCCAGGAGAGCACGCAAAGCAGCCAGGGCGTGGGAGCGCATAAGGATTCGGGGTTTCTGAGTTTCCTGCTCCAGGACGAGCAAAAAGGGCTACAGGTTGAAGTATCCCCCGATCGCTGGATCGATGCGGCACCGCTGCCTGGCAGTTTTGTCGTCAATATTGGCGAGCTGCTGGAGCTGGCCACCAATGGTTACCTGCGCGCCACGGTACATCGTGTGGTCTCACCACCCGCAGGGCAAGATCGCCTGTCGATTGCCTTTTTCCTTGGCGCACAGCTGGATGCCGTGGTCCCCATTTACGCCCTGCCGGAAGCGCTGGCACGTGAAGCGCATGGGCCGGAGAGCGATCCGCAAAATCCTCTCTTACGCGATGTCGGCTGGAACTACCTGAAAGGCCGCTTACGTTCGCACCCGGATGTCGCCGAGCGTTATTACCGCGATGTACTGCGTGAGCGCAGTGAACAATTGATCGTTTGACACCATAACAACACAGGAAAATACATTATGAAATATGCCGCTTTTAAACTGGCAGGGGTAGCGTTGTCTCTTTCTCTGGCATGGGGTACTGCACAGGCAGAAGCACTGCGCATCGCAGCAGATCCGGTTCCGCATGCGGAAATCCTTAATTACGTCAAAAAGCTGGATCCGAAACTGGATATTAAAATCGTTGAATTGACCAGTGGCGCAAATGCCAATGAATTGCTGGCGAGCGGCGATGTGGATGCCAACTATTTCCAGCATGTGCCTTACCTGAAAAGCCAGGAAAAAGCGCTGGGTAAAACCTTTGCCGTCGCCGCCACGGTACACATCGAACCACTGGGCATCTATTCGCACAAATATAAAGATTTTAAATCGGTACCAGAGGGCGCGACCGTCGCCGTTCCTAACAACGTCACCAACCTGAGCCGCGCGCTGTTCCTGCTGCAAAGCCAGGGGTTAATTAAACTTGATGCGAAGTTTACCGATCCGGCCAGCACACTGGCGACACCAAAAGATATTGTTGAGAACCCGAAACACTTAAAGATCCTCGAAGTGGAGTCCCCGCAGATCCCGCGCTCACTGGATGATGTCGCCCTGGCGGTGATCAATGGCAACTACGCGCTGGAGGCGGGTTTGTCGCCAGCTAAAGACGCGCTGGGACTGGAGAGCGCGGAACATAACCCGTACGCCAATATCCTGGTGACCAACCCGTCTCTGGCTAACGACCCACGTATCAAAGAACTGGCCAAAGACCTCACCTCTCCCCAGGTGGCAGAGTTCATTCGTAAAACCTACAACGGCTCGGTGATCCCGGTTGCTCCTCAGTCATGATTGAAATTGACGGGCTGAGTAAAACCTATGCCGGAACAGGCCGACCGGCGCTGAACAACGTGTCGCTACATGTGCCTAAGGGGGCCATTTACGGCATCCTGGGCCGCAGCGGCGCGGGGAAAAGCACCCTAATCCGTTGCCTGAATCTGCTGGAGCGGCCCACCACGGGCCGCATCATCATCAACGGCAGCGACATTACCCAACTGGATAAAGCCGGTCTGCGTGAGCACCGACTGCGAACGGGCATGATATTCCAGCACTTCAACTTGCTGCACGCGCGTACGGTGGCCGATAACATCGCCGTTCCGCTGGAAATAGCCGGCGTGCCGAAACCGCTGCGTCATGCACGCGTGGAAGAGCTATTGCATCTGGTGGGTCTAAGCGATAAAGCCGATGCTTTCCCTTCGCAGCTTTCTGGTGGTCAGAAGCAGCGTGTTGGTATCGCGCGGGCGCTGGCGGCAAGGCCGGATGTGCTGTTGTGCGATGAAGCCACCAGCGCGCTGGATCCGGAAACCACCGCTTCTGTCCTGGCGCTGCTGGCTGACATAAACCAGAAGCTGAATTTAACCATTGTCCTGATTACGCACGAACTGGACGTGGTAAAAACCCTGTGCGACCACGCTGCACTGCTGGAAAACGGCGAAGTCAGGGAGAGTGGGAAAATCGCTGATCTACTCACTGCCCCGTGGTCAAAACTGCGCCATGCGCTATTACACGATCCCCAGGCTGAGCAGGATTTCCTTGCCCGCCACGGTTTTAACGGGAGGCCTTTATGCGGGGTAGCATGAGTTGGGAAGATCTCTGGCCGTTGCTGCTCAACGGCACGCTGGAGACGTTATATATGGTGGCCCTGGCGTCGCTGTTTACCGTGCTGATCGGTCTGCCGCTGGGCGTCATTCTGTTTCTTTCGCGCCGTAATGGCCTGTTTCCCCTGCCACGCGTCAATGCGCTGCTGGGGGCGATCGTCAATTTTGGCCGTTCGTTACCCTTCATCGTGCTACTGATAGCGCTTATTCCCTTCACGCGTCTGCTGATCGGTACCACCCTTGGCAGCACTGCCGCAATAGTGCCTATCACCATTGGCGCATTCCCTTTCTTTGCGCGACTCACCGAAAGCGCGCTCGATGAAGTGGATTACGGACGTATCGAAGCCATTTTGTCCATGGGGGGTAACGTCTGGCATGTGATTACAAAAGCCCTGTTGCCCGAAGCGCTACCAACGCTGCTCGCGGGGATCACACTTACGGTTGTGATGCTAATTGGCTTCTCATCCATGGCAGGCGTTATTGGTGGTGGTGGGCTGGGCGATCTCGCTATTCGCTATGGCTATCAGCGTTTTAACGATCAGGTGATGGTGGGTACCGTGGTGATCTTACTGTTAATGGTGCAAGGGGTGCAGATGGCCGGCGATCGTCTGGTGCGCCGACTGGCGCACCGACGGTAGGTTACTCCGCTGTGTCTTTGCCGACCAGCAAGGTTGTCAGCAGGAAGGAGAGCACCAGCGCCATCGCCACTCCCGAGAGCGCAAAGACGAAATACGGGCCAATATACGCAGGCAGACTAAAGATGCTCGACAAAATGTAGCCATACAGCCGCACGCCAAAGAAGGCAATAAACGCAGAGGCCAGGGCGCTGGCCACCGTGGCGGCAATGAACGCCTTTTTGTAACGCGTCAGGACACCAAACAGGGCGGGTTCCGTTATACCCAACAGCGCGGAGATCGCGGCCGACAGGGTCACCGTTCTGTCCTGACGGTTTTTACTTATCCGCCAGATGGCGAACGTCGAGCCGGCAATCGCCATATTCGCCATAAACATCATCGGCATCAGCATGTCATAGCCATGCTCACTAAAGTTTTGCAGAGCGATGGGCGTCATGGCGTGATGCATGCCGGTCAGAATCGCGACCGGGCGAATCGCCCCCACTACCAGCCCGGCAAAACTGGCCGAAATACCAAACAACCCCTGAATAAAGAAAGCCAGCGCTTTCCCCAGCCAGATCCCAATCGGTCCGATAATTACCAGTGCCGCCAGCGCCCCCAGAAATAAGGTCAGCGTAGGCGTGAAGACCGTCTTTAATACGTCCGGCATTATCCTGTCCACCCAGCGGTGGATATAGCTCAGCGCCAGAATAGAGAAGATGACCGGAATCACGCTTGAGGCGTAGTTAAACACCGAAACCGGTAGCGCATTGAGTAACCAGAAAGCACTCACCGCCCCTTCCTGATGCGCCGCCAGCGCTTTAGCGGCATCGATCAGTGATGGATACATTAAACAGGCTGCAACGGCTGCTGCCAGATATTCATTGGTCTTGAAAATTTTTGCCGCCGAAACCGCCAGGAAAAACGGCAGGAAATAAAAGACACCACTGGCGATCAAATCAATTACCACCACGGTATCGCTTTTCGCCGAAACCACTTTCAGGGCAATTAATCCGGCCAGCAGGCCTTTAATCATCCCGGCACCGGCAATTGCAGGCACGATAGGACCAAACACGCCTGATACAGTATCCATAAACATCGAGACCAGGCTTTTACGCCCTTTAACATGCGTCTCGCCTTGTGGGGCTTTTCCCAGCGCCGTTAGCATTTGCTCATACCAGCTGTTGACCTTCGGCCCGATAACAATCTGAAACTGGTCGCTTTGCAGTTGCGCTCCCAGAACCCCCGGCAATGCCTTAATGGCACTCTGATCGACTTTATTATCATCCACCAGATCAAAGCGTAAGCGCGTCATGCAGTGCCAGACATTGTTGATATTATCCTGTCCACCGACCAGACGAATAATATTGGTGATGGCTTCTTGCGTCCCCATAAATGCTCCTGCAGGAATATTGTCGTTTTAATAGCTGTATCCAAGGTTAGAGAAAGAGAGAAAAGTAAACAAACCAATAAAACATGAGACACATCACAAATTACCATAACAAAGCAATGAAAATGACATTAAAAGCAAAATTGGTACGGTTTTTAATTAAATTAAAAAGAAATAACTGACCAAAAAATTTATAAAAAAAACGGTTTACCTCAGCGCAAAATTAAGGGGATGATAATACCCATTCCGGTATATCACTTCGCTGTAAAGGAGTTTCCCAGTGACGCCAACCGTAATTAAAGATATCGAATGTTTTATCACTCGCCCCGACAGACATAATCTGATTACCGTACGGGTGACGACCGATAAAGGCATCACAGGCCACGGCTGCGCCACCTTTCAGCAACGCCCGCTGGCCGTGAAAACCATGGTCGATGAGTATTTGAAACCCCTTCTAATCGGCCGTGACGCCAACAATATTGAAGATCTCTGGCAAATGATGAACGTCAATGCCTACTGGCGAAATGGCCCCGTAATGAATAACGCCATATCCGGCGTGGATATGGCGCTGTGGGATATTAAAGGTCAACTTGCCGATATGCCGCTTTATCAACTGCTGGGCGGCCAGTCCCGGGATGCCATCGCCGCTTACACTCATGCCAGCGGTGAAACGCTGGAGGAGCTATTTGCCAGCGTAGACTGCCTGCGCGAACAGGGTTATCGCCATATTCGTTGTCAGTTGGGTTTTTACGGCGGCACGCCCGCGCAATTACATACGCCAGAAAACCCAACGCCAGGCGCCTGGTTCGATCAGCAAGAGTACATGGACAACACCGTCGCTATGTTCAGGGCGCTAAGGGAAAAATACGGCTTCGGGCTGCACCTTTTGCATGACGTACATGAACGTCTTTTTCCCCAGCAGGCAATCCAGCTGGCGAAGCAGCTTGAGCCGTATCAGCCCTATTTCATTGAGGATATTTTACCGCCGCAACAGAGCGCCTGGCTTGAACAGGTACGCCAGCATAGCTGCGTGCCGCTGGCGATGGGGGAACTCTTTAATAATCCGGCCGAATGGCATGATGTGATAGTAAACCGGCGTATTGATTTTATTCGCTGCCATATATCGCAAATCGGCGGTATTACCCCGGCGTTAAAACTGGCTGTGCTGTGCCAGGCTTTTGGCGTGCGCCTTGCCTGGCATGGCCCGGGCGATATGTCCCCTATTGGTGTCGCGGTGAATACACATCTCAATATTCATCTGCATAACGCGGCCATTCAGGAGTATATTCCGCGCACTTCGCAAACTGACAATGTCTTCCCCGGCGCGCCGGTGGTGAAAGAGGGTTTTGTCTATGCGCCGCAAACGCCAGGCATCGGCGTGACCTTTAACGAAGAGGAAGGCATACGCTACCCGGTGGTTTACCGCCCGCATGAATGGACGCAAAGCCGCCTTCCGGATGGCGCAATTCATACGCCATAAATCAGCCGTCGCCTTTGCGAAAAGCAAGGTTTGCCCGGTTATGCGGAATAACATAAGTGCAGGTATAGTTGATGTCGATGATATCGCTGATTTCATACACCCTGCCGCCTTCCAGGATCCCGCGATTACTGATGTGCATAGCCGGGCTGCCTTTCTTGCAGCCCAGCAGCGCCGCCTGTTCACGACTAACATTAACGGCACGGTAGGTCGTCAGCATATGTGAGATCTGATACCCTTTGCTCAGGACGTACTGTTGCAGTGAACTCTCAATGATCTGTTGATTCAGATCGGCAAAATCAGCAGCAGGCATACGCGAGATTTCAATTTGTACGGCCTCTTCATCCACAAAGCGCAGTCGACAAAATTGCCAGATGAAGCTCTCATCTGTCAGCCCAAAGATCTGCTGTTCATCGCGGTCAGGACGTTTCTTATGCAGGCTAATCAGACGAAAACGGATCTGATCGAAACGCTTTTCAGTAATGGAGTTGTAAACCAGCGGGTTGTTGCGCGCCTGCTCGTTAATCCAGATCCCGGAGCCTTGAACGATCCGCACGACGCCAATACTCGCCAGCTTTTCGACCGCCTGGCGAATGGTAAAACGGGAGACACCATACTCCTGTGCTAACTGCCTTTCAGGGGGAAGTTTGCGCGGACCGGATTCGTTATTTTGATAAATTTTACTTAAGAGATCCTGCGTCACAAATTCTTTTTTCTTCATCCCTGCAATTCCTGAAAGAAATCAAACATTGACGCGTGTTATAACACTTGCTGGTCTCAAATACGCTTGTTTCTCAGTATCAAACAGGGATTTTTGGTCATGACAAACCGACGATTAGTTAGCCTTATTACAGGCGTACTGCTGTTCGCCGTTCTCTTGCCGGTGGCTTTAAGCGTCTGGCTGGCGCATCGCCAGGCTGAAGAGTCGTTTATGAACGAACTCAATACCTTCTCCGCATTAGTTAAAATGCGTGCTGACCGTGTGGTTAGCCAGGGGAAAACAGCCTTGCGCCAACTGGAAACCTACGATGGTATTTCGTGTAGCCAGGATCACCTGCTGGCCATGCGACGTATCTCTTATACGTTTCGCTATGTCCAGGAGGTCATCTACCTCGAAGGGACAATCCCGCTTTGTTCGTCGCTGGAGAGAAACAGCAGCAGCGCTCCCTTTCCCGCGCCGCAAAGGATCACTAAAGATGGTTTTCGCGCCTGGCTGACCAGCCATAACGATTTGGGCCTGACGCGTGCAATGGTCGGCCTTGGCACTCGTCGTTATATCGTTATCACCGACCCACTCTCTTTTATTGATGTACTCTCCTATGGCCCATGGCCTATCAACATTGCCCTTGTCGGGACAAGCAGCGGGCGGGTAATTGCCAGCAGTCGCACGCTGGATCCGGACATGCTAAAGCAGATTGATCTTCACACCCCCACCCAAAAGCTTATCGGTGGCGAAGCGTGGAATACTTTGCTGGAGCCAGAACTGGGGGTAACCATTATCACCTGGGCGTCGCTGACGCCACTTAAGGAGAACTGGCATCGATTATTGATCATCTGGGTGCCTGTTGGCCTGCTGCTGAGCGTGGTGCTGGCCTTCTTTTTATTACGCATGCTGCGTCGACTGCAGTCACCGCAACATCGTATGCAGGATGCCATTCGCGCACGAGAAATAGAGATGTTCTACCAGCCGATTGTGACGCTGGCTGACGGGAAGATTGTCGGTGCGGAAGCGCTGGCCCGCTGGCCACAGGCAGATGGCACTTTCCTTGCGCCAGATACCTTCATTCCCCTGGCTGAACAAACGGGGCTGATGCCGCAACTGACCAAAGTGATCATCGAAAAAGTATTTGAGGATATGGGACCCTGGCTCCAGGAAAACCCGGATCTGCATGTCTCCATTAATCTTGAGCCTTCCGATCTTTTAACCCTGACGCTTCCGACGCAATTACAGCAACTGTGCAATGACTGGCAAATTTCGCCATCACAAATCGCGCTGGAAGTGACCGAACATGGTTTTGCCGATCCTGCGACCTGCGTGCCCACCATCACAGCTTTACGTGCAGCCGGACACGCCATCTATATCGATGATTTTGGTACGGGTTACTCCAGCCTCAGTTACCTGCAAAATCTGGATGTCGATATTATTAAAATCGACAAATCTTTTGTGGATGCGCTGGAATACAAAAACATGACCACGCATATCATCGAAATGGCCAAAGCCTTAAAGCTGGCGATGGTGGCCGAGGGTATCGAGACCGAAGGGCAGCTCAAATGGCTTAGCGAACATGGCGTGCAGTACGGTCAGGGCTGGCTATACAGCAAAGCGCTGCCCAAAGAGGCGTTTTTGTGCTGGGCAGAAAGCAACCGCAATGCTCCCTGAGTTTGCACCCTTTTGACAGTTTTACTTAGATTGTGCAATGAAAATGCAACCTGGCCGCTGCATGGGGTACGCCATTAACTGGCCCCCAGCCGGCGTAACCGCAAACCCGGCATGGCGCCGGAGGGGATTGTTTCGTGCTGATGGCGACGTTATCGGCCACAAGGCGTTGTTTATCCTGATGCCTGAGGATTATTCGTCCAGCAATGGGGAAAAGCCACCATAAATCATGCGCTTGCTATCAAAAGGCATCTGGTCTCCCAGCTCGCGCATGCGTGGATCGGCCATCATTTTTTGATTGGCAGCATCACGGACCTCTTTAGACGGATATTCAATCCAGCTAAAAACTATCTCTTCATGATCTTCCGCTTTTACCGCACGACGAAAGTCGGTGAAATTTCCCGCCGGGACGTCATCCGCCCAGCACTCCACAATCCGCGTTGCGCCAAACGCTTTAAATAGCGGAGCAGCCCTGGCCGCGAGTTGCAAATAAGCGTCCTTCTTATCTGCCGGAACCGCCACCACGAACCCGTCGACATACTTCATGAGTGAGTCTCCGAAGTGAACCGCGCAGCGGGACGATTCCCGCTGCGTCTGGCTCATTAAGTTTAGCTCTGGGACCAACAGAAGGTGTAACGCACGACGTCATCACTGAGGATAAATTCCGGGGACACACTCGGACTCCAGGAGTCATCGCCCCCCAGCCCCATATGAAACGCATCCAGCTGAAGCCAGCATCCGGCCTCTTCACGCAGTAAATGGCGGTGGGAGGTTTCCCTTAATTGTTGTTGGCTGTAGCGACTCAGTGAAAAGTGGAACTGCCCGTTCAGACGATGAGCGCCATAATTCACCTCTCGCGTGTCACAACGCAGGCCATTTTCGGTCGGGAAAATATAGTCCGTATGCAACCGGGACAATGGCAACGTCCAGCGTCCTTGCCGCGCGGCCAGTTTGCGATCCGGGTAGTTTTCGTGCGGCCCAAGCCCCAGCCAACTGACCTGATCTGCGATCCCGGCAAGCTGGCACTGCAAGCCGATACGCGCGGGCGGCGGCGCGTCCAGATTGCGTTGTACCTGAATGTCGCCATGCAGCACGCCATCGCCAGCCATGCGCCAGGTTTTGTCACTGATAAACAGCGTCTTCCCGTTGTGCTGCCAGGCATGGCGCGTGACGATGACAACATCATGGACATTTTCCAGCGCGTCGCACTGCAACAGTACGGGCGTCAGGTCATACATTCCCGCCATTTTCCAGCGCTCCACCCACGCGTTGGGGTCGATGCGCGTGGCCTCGCTGACGCCGATATCATTGTCCAGCGGAGCACGGGTAAAGTTATCCAGCACCGGGGCAAGGAGTGTAGGTTGCCCATCACGCCACCATTGCGACAGATGGCCGCTCGCACGGCAGAACTGCCAGCGATGGCTCCCCTGCTCCACCACAAAATATTCATTGTCAGTCTGTAATGCGGGCCGCGGTTGTACGCTTTTTTCTGCTGGCAATGCAACCGCTGTCGGCAGTTGCCACTGATCCCAGGCGCAGTGATGTTGTGCAGGTGACCAGCTTGTCGCATCGCGCTGATAGATATCCACATTCAGCCAGACTGCGCCAGAGCGGGCAGCGAAAGGCGGGCAGTTTAGTTCAATACGTTGCGTTCCCTGCGGGGCAATCGCCAGCGCCACTTCCCCATGAGCCAGCACTTCGCCATCACGGGTGACAGACCATCGCAGAACTTCGTTATCCGTCGGGCGGAATAAATACTCGCTCGTGACATCGATCACCAGCGGTGAGGTACTGACCTGTTTAAACTGGAAAAACTGTTGGGCGCGCTGTGCTTCATAAAGCGCCGGATGCGGCGTTCTGTCGGGGAAGACCAGCCCATTCATGCAGAACTGTCTGTCATTCGGCGTATCGCCAAAATCGCCACCATAGGCCCAGAATGGCTCGCCTCGTTCATCAAATTTGGTCAGCGCCTGGTCAACCCAGTCCCAGACAAAACCGCCCTGCAGACGAGGGTAAGCGCGAAAAGCCTGCCAGTATTTCGCAAACCCGCCAAAGCTGTTGCCCATGGCATGCGCGTATTCACAAAGGATCAGCGGACGGGTTTCATCCGGCATACCGACCCACTTTTTGATTGACCATTTCGGCACCGCCGGGAACGGTTGATCCTGATCGACGCGGGCGTACATCGGGCAGACAATATCCGTTGCCGCAGTATTAGCGCCGCCGCCTTCATACTGTACAGGACGTGTGGGATCGGTGGTTTTCACCCAACGGTAGAGCGCGTCATGCGTCGCGCCATGGCCGGATTCATTCCCCAGTGACCAGATGATTATCGACGGATGATTACGGTCGCGCTGCACCATGCGGGTAACACGCTCGCTCATCGCCGGTAGCCATTGCGGATCATCTGCCAGACGGCTCATCGGCACCATGCCGTGCGTTTCAATATTCGCTTCGTCCACTACATACAGACCGTATCGATCGCACAGGCGATACCAGAGCGGGTGGTTCGGGTAGTGCGAACAGCGTACAGCATTGAAATTGTGCTGCTTCATCAGTTCAATATCACGACGCATCGTGGCTTCATCGATCGCCTGACCGTTTTCCGGATGGTGTTCATGGCGGTTGACCCCACGGATCAGCAGCGGCTGACCGTTCAGTTTCAGCAACCCTTCGCTGATCTCCACATGACGGAAGCCCACATCGCATGCCTCCACTTCCAGAAGATGGTTCTCTTCGTCATAGAGTGCCATCGTCAAACGATATAACTCAGGCGTTTCCGCGCTCCACAGTAACGGCCGATCAACGGGTATCGTCACGCTTACGCGTTCGGCCCAGGCTCCGCGTTCATCAACCACTGCACTACCTGGTTTCTGGCTGGCCTCAGCGATTTTCTCTTCCCCCCGCCACAGCGTAACGATCACCTCGCAACCAGCAAACTCCCCGGCGAGTTCTATCTCCGTGTGCAAATGTGCGTGGGTAAATGACGCATTGAGTTGAGTGGTGTAGTGATAATTGGCGATACAGGTGTGGGGTTTATGTTGCAGGGAGACGTCACGGAAGATGCCGCTCATTCGCCACATATCCTGGTCTTCGAGATAACTGCCATCGCACCAGCGTAACACCATGACCGCCAGGCGGTTTTCCCCGGGTACCAATACGTTACTTACATCAAATTCAGCGGGCAGGCGACTATCCTGGGAATAGCCGACCCACTGGCCATTACACCAGAGATAAAACGCGGAGTTAACCCCGTCAAAGACAATACGCGTCTGCCCGCCTGCCAGCCACTGTTCATCGACATGAAATGTGAGCGAGTAACAACCGGTCGGATTTTCCTGCGGTACAAACGGCGGGTTTACCGCAACAGGATAGGTGACGTTAGTGTAAATGGGGGTATCAAAACCCTGCATCTGCCAGTTCGACGGCACGGGCATAGGCACGGCATCGGCAAGATCGGCCGTGAGCCAGCTTTCCGGAACGGACTCGGGCGATGAGAAGAAATTAAACTGCCAGTCACCGTTGAGTAAACGATGACTTGCCGACGCCTCATCACGAAGCGCTTCGCCCACATCCCGCCAGCTGGACACTGGCGCATGCGCCGGTAAACGGTGCCAGTGAGTGACGACCGGGTTTTCCCAGTCCCGACGAGAGAATAACGAACTTAACGCGGAAACAGACATATCGACCTCATTTTGCGAAGCGCTCACAATTTTATGCACAATGCACGGAATCGGCGCTGGCGTAAAGGATTTACGTGCGCCAAAGCGAAAAGGATCACAAAAGATTTAGCGACGATCGAGCAGTGCGGCAAGTTGTGCCAGCTCTTTCAGTCGTCTGGCCAGCGTCTCGCCGCTGACGTTAATGGATGATACCGGCGAGGTCGAGGCCCGCTCCACCAGGGTTACGGGCAGCAGCGTCTGTCTCACCGCCGTATCGTCACCGGAAAGGCGTGCAAGGAGCCATTCCACGCTGCGTTCGCCCGCGGTTTTGAACGCCTGATGAATGGTCGTGAGCGGCGGTGAATACCAGGCGCTGTCGGCCGTATCATCATAACCGACAACTGAAATCTGCCCCGGTACGGTTAAGCCCCGCTCCGCACAGACACGAATCACACCAAGAGCCATCTGATCATTGGCGACCAGAATAGCCTGCGGTGGTGTATCCGCCGCCAGAAGCAGATGACCTTTTTCATAGCCGGACGCCGCACTCCAGTCACCATATTCACAGCCACAGGGCGATAACCCCGACTCTTCCAGTGCCGCAAGCCATCCCGACATTCGTGCCCTTGCAGAGACCGATGATTGCGGTCCTCCAAGCAACGCAATACGCAGATGTCCCTGTTCCAGCAAGTGCGCAACGCCAAGCCGCGCCCCCTGGTCGGCATCAAAAATCAGACTATTGACGGCCGCCGTTTCACTGACATCAAGAAAGAGAACGGGAACCGGACCTGCCAGCGCCGATACGGCCTCTGCCTGTTCATCATCCAGCGGGACGTTAACCAGCAATCCATCAACCCGCTGAGCCAGTAGATCCTGCACTGCGGCTGTACATCCCCGGGCATCCTGCACTTCCGGCATCGAAATGATCACATTCACGCCGGATTGGGCGGCACGTGATTTCACCGCCGAGGCTATTTGGGAGGGGGCATGCAGTGCCAGGTCAGAAGTCAGCAGCCCCAGCGTTCTGGTCCGTTTACCCGCCAGTTGCTGCGCCCCGCGATTAGGGATGTAGTGCAGCTCCGCCATCGCCGCCAGCACTTTGTCCCGCGTTCGCGTCGAGACATGCTCGCCCTGATTGATAACGCGCGAAACGGTTTGGTAAGAGACCCCGGCAAGGCGGGCGACATCATAGAGCGTAATGGTTTTCATGGCACTCATCTGGCGACGGATTTCGCGCCAGTGTACCCGATTACGCCAGCAACTGTTATGCAGGTGAAAAAAATGCCAGCAAGGCTGTCAAAATGCGTCAGGGAAACAAGGTGGGTAAAAGAAATAACGACGAGCCAGACTGGCCCGTCGTAAGCATCGTCCGTGATGATGATGAGATGGTTACAACATATTTATATTTTCAATCATCATCACAAAACTCAATGCAATTTAAATGACAGTTTCATGACAATGAAATTACTGCTGACGCGGAATAGGAAAACCTTTTATAGAAATAACAAAACTATCGCCTTCTTTTTTTATTTTTGCGCCAGCATCACACCAGTCGGTTGCGATGCGAAAGAACTCATCACTACCAATATTCCAGTTTAAACGGACATGTTTTACAAAACCTGATCGTAACAGGTCACAGGCCTCGCAATAATTGCTGGCCGTTGAGAGCAGTTGTTGGTTCATTTTTTCTTCTTCAGAAGTTTGCGTAATGCTTTGATTTCTTTTGGATTTAAAGGAGCAGTACATTCTTCTTCAAGGTGTTGATTATCAATATCCTCTTCCGATACTCCGCCCTGTTCAACTGACTGAAACGCCAGCAGCAACAGTTTTTCAGTCGCCGTACTGAGGTTCTCATTATTTTCTTCTGCGTAATGACGGAGCTTCTCTTTCAACGCCTGATCAATTTTGACGTTCAATACCGCACTGGTCATGATTATCCCTTCCCGTGTGAAGTTAGCAAAGTATTAATACACGAAGTTAACATACTGATCCAGAGTTATATTAAAAGCTTATGACAAATTAAAAACTCCCACAAATATTTTAACCAGGCTTTATGACACTAAGGTGAAGCTTATATTTCAAATATATGACAATACATTATTGATAGTCAGGAATGGATAACGACAGCCCCTGGAAAGAGTGACAATGAGCGTTTTTTTGTGGGCGGCGGTGGTGTAACGAGTCAGCAAATTGCTTTACTTGCCCTTTACCAGCATTACTATAACGCGCTGATAAGACTAAGAAGAACCTTAACCGCTAATTATCACTTTCAGCAATCATTCTATTAAGGCAGATTAAAATGCGTTTTAAAAACAAATTGTCGTTACTTCTGGGCATCGCGGCCTTTTCTACAGCGGCCTGCGCAACGGACGGCTACCGCGATATGAAATTCGGCACCTCGACTGCCGCCGTACTCGCACAGGCGAATTGTACGATGGAAGAACCGGAAGAGGCGCCTGTCGGTAAAATGTACAGCTGCGAAGACTTTACCTTTGCCGACAAGAAAACCGAGGCCACTCTGTTTTTTGTTAACGATAAATTTATTCGTATCGCCATTGCGATTCCCGACGAAGATGTCGTGAAGACGCTTGAAATCCTGAAGAAAAAATATGGCGTAGCCGCGCACTCTTCGCAAAAAGAGATGCAGGATGTGGATCTCTACCCCAATAAAACGGCGTTTATTAATTTCGATAACAACCATATCTCGCTGCTCATGACCAGCAATGAAGATGCGCAGAGCAGCGCGACTCTGATTTACTCGGCAGAAAACATCCTGGAAATTCAAAAGTCGCGCAGCGCCGTGACCGGTGACGACCTCTGAGTTAGCCTGCTAAACGCCGCCACTCCTCACGGGTAATTTCCCAAAGTTCAGAATCCAGCTCACCCGCGACATAGTGCGCTTTTTCGCGACGCACCCTACGCATGCCGCTACGCTGCGAGAAATTGACTGAACGGGTATTCGCCGCCGCTTTTGGCGCGCGTAATACCTCTTTATCTAACTCTTCAAACCAGAAGCGCGTCACCGCATCACTGGCTTCGGACATCAGGCCCTGCCCCTGCCACTCCGGCATCAGCCAGAATCCACGATTGTTATCAGGCAAGTCCATCAGACAAATCGTGCCAATCAACTGCTGTGGCTCTGCTTTGCGCCGAATAGTCCAGTACCAGCCCTTCCCCGCACTGGATGCGGGTAAGGCGACATGATTAACATACTGCGCAGCGCCATCGTCCGGATAAGGCCAGGGAATCGTGCCTATCAGATAACGCACAATCTCCCAACGAGGGAAAACACGTTGAATTTGTTCCGCATCAGCAGGAACCAGCGGCTGAAGAAGTAAACGTTCAGTGATGAGTTGCGGTGTGGTCACAGGAATCCTTTCTGCATAAACGGCGGTAAACTGACCATAAAGCAAAAAGCGTACAGAGGACAATAAAAAGAAGATACCAGAAATGGGTGGGAGCCCTGCCAGCTACATCCCGGCACACACGTCCTTTGCCTTGGCTGCTTCCTTCCGGACCTGACCTGGTAAACAAAGTAGCGTTGCGGGAGAACCAACAGAGCCCCCATTGAGAGCGTTGTTAACCAACGCGCTGGCGCATTATCCATGTCCCATGCCGCAATTGCAAGCCGCACCCTGACGGATGCCGATTTCTTGCGCAATCTCCCCTTCACAGTCACGACCGGGCTGTTTATGCTGACCTCTCGTCAGTCAGGAAGGCAGTATGGATAATCACGATTCTTTTCCACAGCGGGTATGGCAAATCGTCGCCTCAATACCAGAGGGATATGTCACAACCTATGGTGATGTCGCCAGGCTGGCAGGTTCGCCACGTGCAGCCAGACAGGTCGGTGGCGTATTGAAGCGTTTGCCGGAGGGCAGCACTTTACCCTGGCATCGGGTGGTTAATCGCCACGGCTGTATATCGTTAAGCGGGCCAGACTTACAACGTCAGCGACAGGCATTAATGGAAGAAGGCGTGGTGGTATCCGGTAGCGGGCAGATTGATTTACAACGCTTTCGCTGGATTTACTGAAACCTCCTCTCCCGCAGGAGAGGAGGTGCGCACATTACATCTGTGTCGGAGCAGGCGTAGCTGTAGAAGGACTCACCTGAGTAGGGGATGTTGAAGGTACGGTTGTTGCCGAACCGCTGCCTGGCTGCAACGGAATAGCCGTCTGCTGTACCGGAACCAGCGTCAGGTCAGCTTTCGTGCCGCCCTGGTTAATGATCGGTTTAACCGTATCGGTCACAAAGACGATTTTGTCATCAATTGTGATAGCCGCACTCAGCAGCAGACGCGCGTTAGGCTGGATGTCTGCCGGATTAAACGGCAAGACAAAGCTAAACGGTGCCTGTTTACCTTCGGTACGTACCGCTTTTTGAGCAATCACTTTAGACGGCGCATCGGCCATGGAGGCGTCAGAGACAGTGACGGTCAGGACCGCATTTGGCGGCAACGCCACTTTCTGGCGGATCCATACCGTACCAGAGACGTTAGGTTGGGTTATCGCCGCCGTACTCGCCGCAGGTGCCTGCGGGTTTGGTGCAGGCGTTGGAATGTCTGCGGCTTTTTTTGCGCAGGCAGTCAGCGCTACAGCGACTGCTAAACCACTTAACATGTGCACGAGTTTCATGAGTTCTCCTTATCTTCTATGCACCAGCAAGAATGTTTTCTGCCAGAATGTGTGGTTGGACCATCGTAACGTGTTCAAGTGTGGCACATGTCACTGATATTTGCCTGCAAACCCCCATCTATTCAGATTATTGCACCCATCGGACCACTTTTATTTCCAGGTTATACTGAACAGGGAATCCGCTGCGTCGGTTTTATTTTTATTGAGGACACCTATGAGTCAGGCGCTTACAAATCTACTGTCATTGTTGAATCTGGAAAAAATAGAGGAAGGTCTGTTTCGAGGGCAGAGCGAAGACTTAGGTCTGCGCCAGGTGTTCGGTGGTCAGGTCGTTGGTCAGGCGTTGTATGCGGCAAAAGAAACCGTGCCGGCGGATCGGCTGGTGCACTCTTTTCACAGCTATTTTCTGCGCCCGGGCGATAGCCAGAAACCCATTATTTACGATGTCGAAGTGTTACGTGACGGTAACAGCTTTAGCGCCCGTCGCGTGGCGGCCATTCAAAACGGGAAACCGATTTTTTATATGACGGCATCATTCCAGGCGCCGGAACCGGGATATGAGCATCAAAAGACAATGCCTTATGCACCAGAACCGGAGTCCTTGAAATCCGAAACGGAAATTGCCCGTGAGTTGTCCGCGTTTTTACCGCCGCTGGTGAAAGAGAAATTTCTCGGCGACAAACCGATTGAAATCCGCCCCGTGGAATTTCACAACCCGCTGAAAGGACATGTTGCCGAGCCCACCCGCCAGGTCTGGATGCGCGCCAACGGCACCCTACCGCAGGACTTACGCGTCCAGCAATATCTGCTCGGCTACGCATCGGATTTCCACTTCCTGCTGGTTGCGCTCCAGCCACACGGCGTTGGTTTCCTCGAAAAAGGCATGCAGGTCGCAACCATCGACCACTCGATGTGGTTCCATCGCCCGTTCGATCTGAATGACTGGCTGCTTTACAGTGTGGAAAGCACCTCCGCCTCCAGCGCACGCGGTTTTGTCCGCGGAGAGTTTTATAACCGGGATGGCGTACTGGTCGCCTCGACGGTGCAGGAAGGGGTGATGCGAAACCGCAGTACCGCGAGCTGACCTTTCAGTAAAACAAAAGCCTCCCGATGGGAGGCTTTTATTGCTCAGGAGATAACTCAGTTCAATCAGGCGTTGTAGGCGTTCTCGCCGTGGCTGTTGACGTCCAGCCCTTCGCGTTCCTGATCTTCCGGAACACGCAGCCCCACCGTCATATCAGCCAGTTTGTAACCGATAAAGGCGACGATACCAGACCATACGATAGTGATGGCGATACTTTCCAGCTGTACCAGAACCTGATGCCCCATGGTCACGCCTTCGGCATAACCCACGCCGCCCAGTGATGTGGCTGCGAAGATACCAGTCATGATACAACCCACGATACCGCACACGCCATGGACGCCGAAGACATCACATGGATCGTCAACACGCAGCCAGCGTTTCAGCGCAGTAACGCCCCACAGACCCGCCAGACCTGCAACGATACCGACGATCAGCGCGCCGCCCACACCAACGTAACCGCAAGCCGGGGTGATACCCACGAGGCCGGCAATCGCACCAGAACAGGCACCCAACAGAGACGGTTTACCACGCAGCGCCCACTCACCGAAGACCCAGGAGAGGATTGCGCCAGCTGTTGCCACGACGGTGTTAACGAAAGCCAGACCCGCAATCTCATTCGCCGCGCTCGCAGAACCGGCGTTGAAACCAAACCAGCCAAAGTAGAGGATAGCGGTACCGGTAAACACCATCGGCAGATTGTGCGGTTTAAACGCTTCTTTACCGAAACCAACACGTTTGCCAATCAGATACGCCCCCACCAGGCCTGCAACTGCGGCGTTGATGTGAACTACCGTACCACCTGCAAAATCCATTGCGCCATGGGTTGCCAGCAGACCGCCGCCCCAAACCATGTGTGCAATTGGCACGTAGGACAGCGTCAGCCATACCACGACGAAAATCAGTACCGCAGAGAAACGGATACGCTCAGCCAGCGCACCAACAATCAGGCCGACGGTAATGCAGGCAAATGATCCCTGGAACGCAACGTGAATGTACTGATAGATGGTGCCCATCAGTGCTTTCAGTTCAATATTTTTCAGCATTACCCAGTCGAAGCTACCGAAGAAGCTGCCGCCGGTGCCAAAAGCCAGAGAGTAGCCGTAAACCACCCACAGAACGCACACCAGTGCGAATGTAACCGCAACCTGTGTCAGCATAGAAAGGACGTTTTTACCGCGGATTAAACCACCGTAGAACAGGGCGATGCCCGGAATTGACATAAACAGCACCAGCGCGGTGCTAATCATCATAAAGGCATTGTCGGCTTTATCGACGACAACCGGATCGGCTGCCATGGCCAGACATGGCAGTAGTGCCAGCGAGGCCAGACCCGCTTTTAATATTGCTTTCTTCATTTTACCCATCCCCTCACTGTGTGCCAGGTATTACAGTGCCGCTTCGTCGGCTTCGCCGGTACGAATACGAATGACGCGTTGCAGCTCGGCAACGAAAATTTTGCCGTCGCCAATTTTTCCGGTGTAGGCCGCTTTGCTAATGACATCAATCACTTCATCGAGCTGATCGTCAGCAATCGCCACATCAATCTTCACTTTTGGCAGGAAGTTAACGCTGTACTCCGCACCGCGGTACAACTCAGCGTGTCCTTTCTGACGTCCGAAACCTTTCACTTCGGTCACGGTTAACCCTTGAATACCAATTGAAGACAGCGCTTCACGAACGTCTTCCAGTTTGAATGGCTTAATTACCACGGTAACCAGCTTCATAGATCCCCCTCCAGTCGAAAATCGATAATGGCCGCAGCTAACACGCAATAAATATTGCAAGCGGTGTGCCAAAAATGAAAAACGGGAAAATTTCAGGTTGTTAAGCCGTGTAAGAAGGACGTCATAGCGCAGCGATGAAAATGGGAATGGTTCAGATTGTTCCTGGAAAAGAAAAACGCACCACGACAGTGCGTGGTGCGTTACTTTTTTGCACCAACAGCGAATCCTGTTAGTAGCATGCTTAATTTTGGTGCATCAGGCGATTAGCGATTCTTCTCGTACGCTGGCGGCGAGCTCTTCTCCTGCCAGTTGCAGTTGATACATCTGCCAGTAACGCCCTTTTGCCTCAAGCAGTTGCTGATGCGTACCACGTTCAACGGCCTGGCCGCGATTAAGGACCAGGATAGTTTCCGCCTCGACAATCGTTGACAGTCGGTGTGCAATGACAACCAGCGTTGTGTGCTGCCTGACCGCCACTAGCGCCTGCTGAATGGCTTTTTCAGTGCCTGAATCAATGTTCGCCGTGGCTTCGTCCAGAATCAGGATTTGTGGCGTTTCAACCAGTACACGCGCCAGCGCCAGCAATTGCTTCTGCCCGACGGAGAGATTATTTCCCTGCTCGCCAAGGCGGGTATAAATCCCCTCCGGCATTTCGCGCGCCAGTCCGGCCAGTTGCACCACCTCCAGCGCGTGCCAGACCTGCTCCTCCGAAATATCGCGCCCCAGCGTGACGTTGGCAAAGAAGGTGTCCGCCATCACCACCGGGTCTTGTTGCACCATCGCCACCCCTTTACGCAAGGTGCTGTGGCTCAGCGCGGACAACGGTCGGCCATCCAGACGGATTTCCCCTTTGCTCAGCGGATAGTACCCCATGAGCAGGCTTGCCAGTGTACTTTTACCGCTGCCGGTATGCCCTACCAGCGCCACAAAACTGCGGGGAGGCACATGCAGACTGATGTCCTGCAACACCAGACGGTCATCTCGATAAGCAAACGAGACATCGTTAATGTCGATAGCTCCGCTTTTTAGTGGCTCATCGTCATAACCATAAGTCTGGCGTGGACAATCCATCAACTCAAAGACACGTTCCCCGGCCACTACCGCCTGCTGGAGCATTGACTGCTGGGTCGTCAGCTCAATCAACGGTTCATTCAGGCGGCCAAGGTAGCTGATAAAGGCATACAGCACCCCAACTTCCATCGTGCCAGCCGAGCTAAAACCAAATAGCATTAACAGGCCACACAGCACCAGCGCGGAGAAGAGGCTCAGTAAGGGACGTAACAGGAAGCCATCAAGGCGTAACGTCTGCATCCGCGCCAGATAATGGGAACGGCTTGCCGCCCCCATGCGTTCGCCGAAACGCGCCTGCTGGCGAAATTGCTGGATTACGCTCATCCCATTGATGATTTCGTTGAAACCATTGTTGATATCCGCCAGGTAGGCCCGCATGCGGCGGACAATCGGCGTGCTGTAACGCTGATAAATCAACATCACGATGATAACTGCCGGGAAGATGCAGATAGCAACAAGCGCCATACGCCAGTCGAGGCTGAACATCGCCACCAGCATTGCGCCAATCAGCGCCGCACTGCGCAATACCGTCGCTACCACCGTCACATAGAGATCGCGGATCACTTCGGTATCGTTGGTCACTCGCGAAATGATCTGCCCGACAGGCTGGGTGTCGAACGCGCTCAGCGGCTGTCGCAAAGCGGCATCCATCACGTCGGTACGCAACCGCTGTACCACGCCGACGGCGGCCTGGTTAAACAGTAGCGCCTGGGCATAATGCAGCCCGGCCGCCAGCACCTGCAGGCCAATGTAGGCCACGACCATTCCCGTCACCAGACCAACAGGCAGGTAGCTCTTCGCCACCATATTATCGATAAAGTAGCTGATTAGCGCCGGGCCGGACACTTCCGCCGCCGCCGCGACCCACAGCATCACGACAGCCTTCGTTAACGGTTTACGCCAGGGGGAGCCGTAAACCAGCAGACGTTTCAGGGTGGGCCACTGTTGCACAAGCTTACGCATCAATCGCCTCCTCCGGGGTGTCATCCAGTGCCGCTTCCAGTTGCTGATAGCGATACATATCGCGATACCAGCCGGGCTGGCGCGCAAGCTGTTCATGCTGTCCGCGCTGCCCGATATGTCCATGCTGCATCACTAAAATCTCACTGGCTTCCGTGAGCGCCGACAGGCGATGAGCGCTGATGATCACCGTACGCCCCTCTCCCCATTGACGCAGGTTGTGCAAAATCTGGTGTTCGGTGCGGCCATCCACAGCAGAGAGCGCGTCATCCAACAGCAGAATCTCTGCATTCAGCAACAGCGCGCGCGCAATTGAGATGCGCTGCTTTTGCCCGCCGGAGAGCATCACGCCGCGCTCGCCGACTTCGGTATCGTAGCCCTGCGGCAGACGCAAAATATCCTCATGTACGCTGGCCAGCCGCGCCACATGTTCAATCTCTTCCTGCGTCGCCCCCGGTTTTCCCAGCGCAATATTATTGGCGACAGTATCGGAAAACAGGAACGGCGTCTGATTTACCACCGCCAGACGGCTGCGCCAGCCATCCAGTTTCAGTTTCGTCAGCGGCACCCCGTGGAAACGGATGTCCCCCTGCTCAACATCAAAATGGCGCTGAATGAGAGAGAGCAAGGTGGATTTACCTGCCCCCGTTGGCCCGCAAATCCCTAACATCTGGCCAGGTAACAGTGAGACGTTGATATTATTCAAAATCGGATGTGCCGTTTGTGGATACGTAAACTCGCGAATCGCAATCTGCAGGCTACCGCGCCCTTCCGGAACCGGTTCGCTGCCATCTGTCACTACCGGCGCTTCCGCCAGCATGTCGCGAATACGACTATAGGCGGCGCTGCCGCGCTCAACGATATTGAACATCCAGGCCAGTGCCAGCATCGGCCAAATCATTAATCCAAGATACATGGTGAAGCTGGTGAGCTGCCCCAGCGTGAGCGATCCCTGAATCACCATCCAGCTCCCGCCGCCAATCGCCAGCAGGTTTGCCATACCGATAGCAATATAAATTGTCGGATCAAAACGGGCATCGACGCGGGCGACACGCATGTTTTTCGCCCCGGTATCAGCCGCCTCGGCGGCAAACAGCGCCGATTGCCTGTCTTCCAGACCAAACGCCTTGATCATGCGAATGCTGGTCATGCTTTCCTGGGTACGATCGTTAAGCGAGGAGAACGCCGCCTGCGCCAGCTTGAAGCGCTGATGCAACTGGTCGCCGTAACGTTTAATAAAAATGGCCATAATCGGCATCGGCAACAGAGAAAGCAGCGTCAACTGCCAGCTAATCTGTGTGGACATCACCACCAGCACCACACAGCCCATCACCAGAGAATCCACCAGTGTGAGCACACCTTCCCCGGCGGCGAACACCACCCGGTCAACGTCATTCGTGGCGCGCGCCATCAAATCGCCGGTACGGTGGCGCAGATAAAATTCCGGATGCTGGCGACTGAGCTGGCGGTAAAAATCTTCGCGTAGCTCGACGGCGAGCTGATACGACGCGCCAAACAACCAGACGCGCCAGACATAGCGCAGCAGGTAGATGACGATAGCAATCAGCACCAGTGCGCCTACCCACATCATGATCTGCGACGAGGTAAAGTGCTGGCGGGTGACGCCATCAACAATGATCCCCACCACCTTAGGCGGGACGAGTTGTAAAATCGCAATAATGATAAGCAGGCCTACAGCACCGAGATAGCGTCGCCACTCCCGGCGAAAGTACCAGCTTAACTGAGCAAATAATCGCACGCGGTTACATCCTGAACGTGATTTTTCCGGCTCCGCCGGGAGGGTTATTCAATGGGCAAAGCCGTGGTGTATTTAATCTGTTCCATCGCAAAACTGGATGTCACATCGGATAAGCCAGGCACACTATTGACCAGTTTTTTGTAGAAGTCGTCATAACGTTTCATATCCGCAACCTGAACGCGTAACAGGTAATCATACTCCCCCGCCATACGCCAGAATCCCAGGACTTCCGGCATTTCCGAGACTACGGCGGTAAAGCGACAGTACCAGTCGCTGCTGTGATGCTGGGTTTTGATCAGCACAAATGCGGTCAGGCTCAGGCCAAGTTTCTCCGCATCCAGCACGGCCACGCGCCCGAGAAGAATGCCTTCCTCTTCCAGCCGCTTTAGTCGTTTCCAGCATGGCGTGCTGGTCAGATTAACGGCATCCGCCAGCGCCTGCAAAGAGAGCGTGCAGTCCTGCTGGAGCAAGGAAAGCAACTTACGATCTATTTTATCTAGCATTACGCATTCCAGGAGAAAATTTTTCTCTTAATAGTCTATTTCAAAGTTTAAATGGCAACAATTTTTCCTGCGTTTTCCGCTAATCTGGGCACAAAATGATAAATGGAAATGATGTATGAACAGTGACTGGGTTAAGCACGCCATTAACGAAATCAATGCCGATTATCAGCGCTCTGCGGACACGCACCTGATCCGTCTCGCGCTGCCAGCTTTTCCCGGCATTCGGCTCTATCTGAAAGATGAGAGTACGCACCCAACCGGGAGCCTCAAACATCGACTGGCGCGTTCGCTATTTCTCTATGGCCTTTGCAATGGCTGGATTAAAGAAGGCACCACCATTATTGAAGCGTCATCCGGTTCAACGGCGGTCTCAGAAGCTTATTTTGCCCGTCTGCTGGGGTTACCGTTTATTGCCGTTATGCCCTATTGCACGGCCAAACGAAAAGTCGAACAGATTGAATTTTACGGTGGTCGCTGTCACTTCGTGGAGAGCGCCTGCGAGATATATGCGGCCTCAGAAATGTTGGCTCGCGAACTGAACGGCCATTACATGGACCAGTTTACCTATGCCGAGCGCGCCACCGACTGGCGGGGTAATAACAACATTGCAGACAGCATTTTTCGCCAGATGAAAAACGAGCCGCATCCGGTGCCGGACTATATCGTCATGAGTGCAGGGACAGGCGGCACATCGGCCACTATCGGACGCTACATCCGTTGTCAGGGTTATAACACTGAACTGATGGTGGCAGACCCGGAAAACTCGGTGTTTCTCGATTTCTGGCGTACCCGCGAGTCCGGGCTGCGCTCTGCGGTGGGGAGTAAAATTGAAGGGATTGGCCGACCACGCGTCGAACCGTCCTTTATTCCTGATGTCGTGGACGAGATGCTCAGAGTCCCCGATGCCGCCAGCGTGGCAACCGCTCAATGGCTGGAAACACAATTAGGTCGTCGGGTTGGCGCATCGACCGGCACGAATATGTGGGGAGCACTACAACTGGCGGCGCGTATGCGTGACGAAGGGCGTAGCGGATCTATCGTGACCCTGCTGTGTGACAGTGGCGAACGCTATCTCGATACTTACTACAATCCGCAGTGGGTCGAAGCTAATATCGGCGATGTCCGCCCGTGGCGGGAAGAAATTAACACGCTGGTGAAATAAAAAAGCCAGGTATTCACACCTGGCTGCTGGAAAAAATCTCATCATTCGGGGGAATAAGGAAGATTAGGTGTATCCAGCCAATGCGTTAAGAAGTGCGACACGGCCTGATCGCGGCAGTGTCCGATAACCGGTAAGTGTGGAAGCGCGGCGCGCAGCTGGGGCATGGCATTTCCCATGATTATGCCGCGCCCTACGCTTGCCAGCATCTCTCTGTCGTTCATGGCATCACCAAACGCCATACAATCCTGCATCGGCACGCCCAGTTGCGAGCTGAGCATGGTCAACGCCGACCCTTTGTTGCAGCCAGGCGGTAGTACCTCCAGGCAATAAGAGGCGGAAAAGCATAAATTAGCCCGACCACCTGACACCTCATTCATCTGGATCCGCAAGCGGCACAGGTCGTCATGTTCTCCCACAAAACAGATTTTGGTCACATCATGGGCAGGCAGACGCTTTAGATCCACCAACTGGTAAGTGAATCCACTGCAGATATGCTCGTCCAACGCTTCCGGGATGGGTTTATCCGTCATCCAGCCGTTATCGTTAAACGCATGGATGCTGGCCTGTGTATCCCATTTGCTGTGCAGTATCAGTTCAGCCACTTCGGGATCAAGGTCCTGGCGATGTAAAAGTTCCCCATCCAGGGAGTGGACGCGAGTGCCGTTACCGGTTATCAAAAAAGCATCCAGCCCGAGGATTTCGATGAGTTTGCGCATCTCCAGCGCATGTCTGCCGGTCGCAAAAGTGAGGGTAATATCGCGTTCACGCAGACGGCGTAACGTTGCCACAGTTTGCTCACCAAGTCGGTGATCGGGCATAAGCAAAGTACCGTCCATATCAAAAGCAGCCAGCCGGGCCATATTTCATCTCCAGATGTGATCGCCTTGTATTGCACAGAAGTATTGCCTGATATATACGGAAGTAATAGTGAGCAGAACGAGATAATTGTTCCGGGTTTATGCGACTTCTTAACAGACTCAACCAATATCAGCGCCTCTGGAAGGCCTCCTCAGGAGAAGCGCAACAGGTCAGCGTGGCAGAACTTGCCGCACGCTGTTTTTGCAGCGAACGCCATATGCGAACGCTGTTACGCCAGATGCAGGAAGCGGGCTGGCTCAACTGGGACTCCCGTTCCGGTCGAGGTAAACGTGCGGCGTTACAGTTTTTGCGCACGCCGGAATCCTTGCGCCAAGAGATGATGGAGCAGGCGCTCAACGAAGGCCAGCAACAAAATGCCCTGGCGCTGGCGCAACTCGCACCGGAAGATTTGCGTACCTTATTGAATCCCTTCCTCGGCGGCCTCTGGCAAAACGACACTCCGACGTTACGCATACCTTACTATCGTCCCCTGGAGCCGCTACGGCAGGGTTTCTTACCCGGTCGGGCGGAACAGCATCTTGCCGGGCAAATCTTCTCTGGCCTGACGCGTTTCGTTGACGACAGCTCTTTACCGCAGGGAGATTTGGCGCATCACTGGGATATTAGCGAGGACACGTTGAGCTGGCGGTTTCATATTCGCACGACACTGCACTGGCACAATGGCGATGGGGTTGATATACGGCAGTTACAAACGCGTTTTATGCTGCTTCTTGAACTGCCCGCTTTACGGACACTTTTCGCCAGTGTCAAAAGCGTGGAGGCGACCCATTCCCATTGTCTGACATTTACGTTGCACCATCCGGATTTCTGGCTGGCGCATCGGCTTGCCAGCTATGCCACCACGCTGGCGCATCCACAAATGCCGCTTATCGGTACCGGGCCGTTCCGTCTTGCCTTATTCAGTAACGAACTGGTAAGGCTGGAAAGTCATGAGCAGTACCACCTCACCCATCCTTTATTGAAAGCGGTAGAGTTCTGGATTACACCGCAGCTTTTTGAGCAGAATCTCGGGACCAGTTGTCGTCATCCGGTACAGATTGCGATTGGCGAACCCGATGAACTCGTTCACCTGCAGCCGGTGAGTAACAGTGTTAGCCTTGGGTTTTGTTACCTGGCACAGCGTATTGGCGCAAATCTCACTCCGGCACAATCACGGCGGCTTGTGCAAATCATCCATCAGACATCTTTGCTGGACACACTGCCGCTCGATGAAAACCTCATTGCGCCCAGTAAAGAGTTGCTCCCCGGCTGGACGATTCCAGAGTGGCCACAGGAAGAGAGCGTTGAGCTACCGCCCAGGTTAACCCTGCTTTACCATCTGCCAGTGGAGTTACACATCATGGCGCAACAGTTCAAACGTTACCTGGCCACACTCGGTTGCGATGTCACGCTTATATTTCATGATGCCAAAACCTGGAATGGCTGCAGTGCAATGGCACAGGCAGATTTGCTGATGGGGGACCGGTTGATTGGTGAAGCTCCGGAGTATGCGCTGGAACAGTGGTTGCGCTGCGACCCGGTCTGGCCAAATGTACTCAGCCGCGCCCAATTTTCTCATTTGCAGGCTACGCTCGATGCCGTGCAAAGCGTGCCGGATGAAACTACACGTAGCGAGGCGCTGCGGGCAGTATTCAGTCGTCTGATGGATGAGGCCATACTGACACCGCTGTTTAATTATCAGTATCGCATTAGCGCGCCACCAGGCGTGGAAGGTATTCGACTGAACACGCGTGGCTGGTTTGATTTTACCCAGGCCTGGCTGCCGGCCCCGGCGCGGTGAAGAAGCTGGTCGAGGCAATCTGCACGCGCTACCATAGCGCCTTTATGAATGAATACCGGGAATAATTATGAAACGTGCCGTAGTCGTGTTTAGTGGCGGGCAGGACTCTACTACCTGTCTGGTTCAGGCGTTGCAACAATACGATGAAGTGCATTGTGTCACCTTCGATTATGGTCAGCGCCATCGTGCGGAAATCGATGTAGCGCGTGAACTGGCATTACAGTCAGGCGCCCGCGCGCATAAAGTACTTGATGTGACATTACTGAATGAACTGGCGGTCAGTAGCCTGACGCGCGACAGCATCCCGGTACCGGATTACCAGCCTGATGCCAGTGGTATCCCGAATACGTTCGTGCCCGGGCGCAATATTCTGTTTTTAACGCTGGCGGCCATTTATGCGTACCAGGTACAGGCCGAAGCGGTGATTACCGGCGTTTGCGAAACTGATTTTTCTGGTTATCCGGACTGTCGCGACGAATTTGTCAAAGCCCTGAACCATGCGGTTAATCTGGGTATGGCGAAAGACATTCGCTTTGAAACGCCACTGATGTGGATAGACAAAGCCGAAACCTGGGCGCTGGCCGATTACTGGGGCAAACTGGACCTGGTGCGTAATGAGACGCTCACTTGCTATAACGGCATCAAAGGCGACGGCTGCGGACAGTGTGCTGCCTGTAACCTGCGGGCGAATGGTCTGCGTCACTACCTGGCCGATAAGACCGGAGTCATGGCAACCATGAAAAAGAAAATCGGTCTGCTCTGACGCGCTGGTCTTAATTCCTGGATGCGCTGCGCTTACCCGGTCTACCAGCAGCCCGCATCCACAGGAAGAGGAAGCACACACTAAAACGGCAACCATGTTGCCGTTTTGCTTTTGCCTTTGTCACGCCTCTTCGCGGATCATCTCCTCCAGCCTTTTACGTAACTCCCCTTCCAGCGCCAGCGCCTTTTGCGTTTTAAGATCGATACACACAAAGGTCACCAGTGCGTCAGCCACCACTTCGCCTCCCGGGTCCAGCGTCACGACCTGGCTAAGCACGCCGCTTCGTCCATTAATCTGTTTAACATGACTGGTCACTGTCAGGCGATCGCCCAGCACGGCAGGACGACGGTAGTTGATATTGATGTTGACGACCACGAACGCGATGTTATTCGTCGTCATCCACTTAAAGTTTTCATTGTTTTCCAGTCCATCCCAACGCGCTTCTTCCAGAAATTCCAGATAACGGGCATTGTTCACATGCTGATAGACATCGAGGTGGTAACCACGAACTTTGATCTGAGTCTGCATAGCGCTTTAACCTTTACTTTTGTTATAGGAACAGAGGTCATAACTGGTATGACCTCTTTAGTCTGGCAAAATTTCGCGACTACGCAAGCGCCATCTCTTACAGGGACAGATTTCCGAGGTTACGTTCAACAAGCGCACTTCCTATGCCAGGCACCTGTTTGAGATCGTCCAGAGTCTTAAATGGACCATACTCTTGCCGGTAGCTAACAATCGCCTGCGCTTTTTTCATGCCCACTCCATTCATTACCCGCGCCAGATCCTCGGCACTGGCGGTATTAATGCTAACCCTGGTACCGTCATCATCGGCGCTTTTCGCCGTATCAATGTTTTTGGCATCCGGCGTCGCATTATTCCCGGCTTTGCTTTGTACGGCAGGCGCTTTCGCGCCAGCATCAGTGGGTGCTGCCAGCGTACTGTGGCTAATGCCAGCACAGGCAAAAGACAGGGTCAGTAAAAGTGCTTTGATTCCATGTTTCATGCTGTTTCTCCTTGGTGTTTAACAACGACGCTACGATAAACAACCGGGAAAAACGGTACAAATGACGAATAGCAAATGTGGAAAAGGCCGCGAAAGCGGCCTTTTGAATTGCAAAGCGTTGCAATATTTATGGGAAGCGTCTCGTTATTCCTGCTGTTCCATAATAGCGCCAAGTTTGATTTTGGCCTCTTTACGCAGGTTGGTCATCAGAGCCTCAAAAGCGATCTGGGCATTGTTCTGGGTAATTCCCTGAACCATCGCTTTCTTCTGCTCTTCCGGCATGGTACCGGCTTTCACTTCATCTAACGCCAGAATCACGACATTGCCCTGAGCATCATTCGCTACGCCATAACCTGGTTTGTCTTTCTCCGGCAGCGGCAGATTAAATGCCGCCTGGCTGATCGGATCCTGACTGGTACGAGTCAATGTTTTGGCTGCACCAAAGCTTAACCCTGCGGTTTTCAGCGCATCATCGCCTTTACCCGCTTTCAATTCAGCGATCAGCTTGTCAGCATCCAGTTTGGCCTGCTGCTCCGCCTTGTTGTGCTTAACGATATCGCTGACCTGAGCTTTAACGTCTTCCAGAGGCTTGATCGCTTCTGCTTTATGCTCGCTCACACGCAGCACGAAGGCACGGTCACCATCGACAGTAATAATATCAGAGTTACTGCCCGGCGCACCGTTCACCCCCACCAGACCACCATCAAAGATAGCGTTGGCAACCGGTTTAAAATTGAGTTCTTGCGGCAGGCTGTCACGGCTAAACCAGCCGGTTTCAACGGCTTTTGTTCCAGCGACTTGCTCAGCACCCGCCAGAGACTCATTATCGTTGCTTGCGGCTTCGCTCACTTTCTGTTGCAGGGCATACCAGGCATCCAGTGCCTTATCCTGCTTCACTTTCGCGGCGATCTCGTCATGCACTTCGCTCAGCGGTTTAGCTTTTGCCGGTTGAATGTCATCAAGACGAACAACAAGGAAGCCAACGGAAGATTTGATCACGCCTGATAACTGGCCTTTATCTTTCAGACCCGAATTTTTCAGTTCATCAGGTGTGGTAGCTGGCTCCAGCCATCCCATATCACCACCATTGCGGGCAGAGATGATGTCAGTGGATTTTTCTTTCGCCAGTGCGGCAAAATCCGCCCCTTTGCTTAGCGCGTCCAGTACTGCTTTCGCATCATCTTCCGTTTTAGTCTGAATCACGCTATAGCGATTACGCTGCGGCTGCGTGAACTGATCCATATGCTGATCATAGTAGGACTGAACATCCGCTTCGCTGACGTTCTGCTGCATGTTGGCCGCATCCAGCTTGATATAGCTGACGCGGAACTGCTCAGGGGATACAAAACGGGCTTTGTTCTGCTCATAGAAACCGGCAATCTCCTGATCGCTTACGGTCTGTTTTGCTGCCAGCGCATTCACGTCAATCAAGGCCTGACGCACAACGCGCTGTTGGGAAACCAGCGCCGCCAGCTCGTCCGTCTCACCTTTCAACATGAAGTCAGTACCGGCAACCGCGTTGATCAACTGCTGGGAGGTCAACTGATTACGCAGCGCTTGCGCATACTGATCCGCGCTCATACCCATCTGATTGACGATACCGTTGAAACGGTCATTATCAAATTTACCGTTGGTCTGGAAAGCCTGAGTGGAGAAAATCGCTTTTTTAACCTGCTCATCGCTAATGCCCAGGTGCAGATTATGCGCGTACTGGTCCAGCAATGCTTCGTCAATGAGACGGTTCAGCACCTGCTGACGCATGGATTTGATGTAGTTTTCATTCGCGGCCAGCTCTGAGAACTGGTCACCCAGTTGCTGCTGCATACGATTACGTTCACTGGCAACCGCATTTTCGAATTGCGCGCGACCAATCTCCTGGTCATTAACCTTTGCGGCATAATTATTGTTACCGCCAATAAGGTAGCTACTGACGCCGGTCAAAATGAACGACACGATAATGACGCCGAAAATGATCTTGAGCACGATGCTGTTTGCTGCCGTGCGTAAATTGTCCATCATGGTGTAACAACACTCCGCTGTAGGTGACTGTAGACCTCGCGCAGTCACTCAGTTTCCCGACGCTGCGTATAGGGTCGTATTTTGACAAGAAAAGGGGGCAATTGTCAGCCCACAACTCGCAGAAACTCAGATATGAGTGACTGAATAAATAAAAAAGGCACATCTCTCGATGCGCCCTTGTACTTTTCACCTTCCCACCGGGAAAGCGATCAGTTAACCGCGTCTTTCAGTGCCTTGCCTGCGCGGAAGCCCGGAACCTTAGCTGCGGCGATAGTGATTTCTTTGCCGGTCTGAGGGTTGCGACCTGTACGCGCAGCACGCTCTTTAACAGCAAAAGTACCAAAACCTACCAGCGCTACATCGTCCCCTTCTTTCAGAGATTCAGTAACAGAAGCAATTAAAGCATCTAACGCACGTCCAGCAGCCGCTTTAGAGATGTCAGCTCCCGCGGCAATCTTGTCTATCAGTTGAGATTTATTCACTCTTCTCTTCCTCTCTTTATAATTTATATCGCGCCTGAGTCCTTCACAGCGCGACCGCGCAGCAGTTATATCAGGCCTGTCATGCCCTTACAACACCAGTTGTTGATGACACACCCAACCAGCAATCTAAATTAGCTATACAAAAAAAGGCTGGCAAGTGCGAAATGCCTCACCAGCCTTGTTTTTATCAACGCTCTTTGCGCGCGGTCACTATTTTGCGGTCGCGACCTGCATGCCAAAGGGTTCGTTTTGCAGTGCCAGGGCCAGAACCTCATCAATGCGCTTAACCGGATGGATGTCCAGGTCGGCAATGACGTTTTCCGGAATTTCCTCAAGATCGCGCTTATTCTCATAAGGAATCAGCACGGTTTTGATCCCGCCACGGTGTGCCGCCAGCAGTTTTTCTTTCAGGCCACCAATCGGCAGAACCTGGCCGCGCAGGGTAATTTCCCCTGTCATCGCCACGTCGGCACGTACCGGGTTGCCCGTCAGACAAGAAACCAGCGCAGTACACATCGCGATACCGGCGCTCGGGCCGTCTTTCGGCGTAGCCCCTTCCGGTACGTGAACGTGAATATCGCGTTTTTCGTAGAAATCCCCATTAATGCCAAGTTTTTCAGCACGAGCTCGCACCACGGTCAGCGCAGCCTGGATAGATTCCTGCATGACTTCACCCAACGAACCGGTATAGGTCAGCTTGCCTTTACCCGGTACACACGCGGTTTCGATAGTCAGCAGGTCGCCGCCGACTTCGGTCCACGCCAGGCCAGTTACCTGGCCCACACGGTTTTCATCATCCGCACGGCCATAGTCATAACGCTGAACACCCAGGTAATCGTGCAGGTTGTCACCGTTAATCTCGATATGTTTCAACGAGGGGTCCAGCAGAAGCTGTTTCACGGCTTTACGGCACAATTTAGAGATTTCGCGCTCAAGACTACGTACACCTGCTTCGCGGGTGTAATAACGAATGATGCCGATAATGGCGCTGTCATCCACGGTCAGTTCAGTCGGTTTCAGCGCATTGCGTTCGATCTGTTTCGTCAGCAGATGCTGTTTAGCGATATTCAGTTTCTCATCTTCCGTGTAACCGGAAAGACGGATCACTTCCATACGATCGAGCAGCGGTGCCGGAATGTTCATGGAGTTAGACGTCGCGACAAACATAACATCGCTGAGATCGTAATCCACTTCCAGATAATGATCGCTAAATGCAACGTTCTGTTCCGGATCAAGCACTTCCAGCAGAGCAGATGCCGGATCGCCGCGCATGTCTGAGGACATCTTGTCGATCTCATCGAGCAGGAACAGCGGGTTTTTCACCCCGACTTTGGCCATCTTCTGGATCAATTTACCCGGCATAGAACCGATATAGGTGCGACGGTGACCACGAATTTCTGCTTCGTCACGTACGCCGCCCAGCGCCATACGGATATACTTACGTCCGGTCGCTTTGGCGATAGATTGTCCCAGAGAGGTTTTACCTACCCCCGGCGGTCCAACCAGACACAGGATTGGACCTTTGAGTTTGTTCATACGGCTCTGCACCGCGAGATACTCAAGGATACGGTCTTTAACACGCTCAAGACCATAGTGGTCGGTATCAAGCACTTCCTGCGCCTGACGCAGATCTTTCTTCACTTTGCTGCGCGCATACCACGGAACCTGAATCATCCACTCGATATAACCACGGACTACTGTAGCTTCCGCAGACATCGGAGACATCATTTTCAGTTTTTGCAGTTCGGCTTCGGCCTTTTCTTTTGCCTCTTTTGGCATTTTGGCCGCATCGATTTTGCGTTTCAGCGCTTCGTTTTCATCCGGCGCATCGTCCATTTCGCCGAGTTCTTTCTGAATGGCCTTCATCTGCTCGTTCAGATAGTACTCGCGCTGGGATTTTTCCATCTGTTTTTTAACGCGATTGCGGATACGTTTCTCGACCTGGAGCAGATCGATTTCCGATTCCATCATCGCCATCAGATATTCCAGACGTTCGTTAACGTCGGACATCTCCAGTACGGACTGTTTGTCGGCCAGTTTCAATGGCATATGTGCGGCAATGGTATCGGCCAGGCGCGCAGGGTCGTCAATGCTGTTCAGCGAAGTCAGCACTTCCGGTGGGATTTTTTTGTTGAGCTTGATGTAGCCTTCAAACTGGCTGATGGCAGTGCGTACCAGTACTTCCTGCTCACGCTCATCAATGGCCGGGGAATCGAGGTATTCCGCTTTAGCCGTGAAGTGTTCGCCATTATCCGACAGCGTGGTAATGCGCGCGCGCTGCAGCCCCTCCACCAGCACTTTGACAGTGCCGTCAGGCAGTTTCAGCATCTGCAGAATAGAGGCCACGGTCCCGACGGTGAAAAGATCGTTTACACCCGGCTCATCCGTTGACGCTTCTTTCTGTGCAACCAGCATGATTTTCTTATCATGGTCCATGGCCGCTTCAAGACAACGGATAGATTTTTCCCGCCCTACAAACAGGGGTATGACCATGTGCGGATAAACCACCACATCGCGCAACGGCAATACGGGGATTTCAATGCGTTCAGAACGCTCAGGATTCATAGAGCTCTCTCTTAGTTTAATGTCCGCCAGGTAATCCGGTGACGTGACTGTGCAACACGCACCATTAACATGTAAAGCAGTATATGGGGATGTTTCCCACACATTCAACGGCGAGAATCAGGAAAAATAAAAGGGGAGATAAAATCCCCCCTTTTTCATTAACTACATGTATGGATTGGTGAATTATTCACCAGACGCCTGTTGCGCTTCGTGCTTACCGTAGATCAGCAGTGGTTTGCTTTGTCCGGCAATGACGGACTCATCAATCACCACTTTGTCGACCTCTTCCAGAGACGGCAGATCATACATGGTGTCCAGCAACGCCGCTTCAACGATGGAACGCAGACCACGTGCACCGGTTTTACGCACCATTGCTTTCTTAGCAATAGCGGTCAACGCTTCGTCACGGAACTCCAGATCCACACCTTCAAGATTGAACAGCGCCTGATACTGTTTGGTCAGGGCGTTTTTCGGCTCTTTGAGGATCTGAATCAACGCTTCTTCGCTCAGCTCGTTGAGGGTTGCCACAACTGGCAGACGACCAATAAATTCCGGAATCAAACCAAATTTGATCAGATCTTCCGGCTCGACCTGGGCCAGCAGCTCTCCTTCATTCGCTTTTTCGGATTTTGCTTTTACCGTCGCGCCAAAGCCGATGCCAGAACCGGTTTCAACACGATGGGAAATCACTTTATCCAGACCAGCGAATGCGCCACCACAAATAAACAGGATCTTGGAGGTGTCGACCTGTAAGAATTCCTGTTGTGGGTGTTTACGTCCACCCTGCGGCGGTACGGCAGCCACGGTGCCTTCGATCAGTTTCAGTAACGCCTGCTGTACGCCCTCACCGGATACGTCACGGGTGATGGACGGATTATCAGACTTACGTGAGATCTTATCGATCTCATCGATGTAGACGATGCCGCGCTGCGCTTTTTGTACGTCGTAATCGCACTTCTGCAACAGCTTCTGGATGATATTTTCAACGTCTTCACCCACATAACCCGCTTCGGTGAGGGTGGTGGCATCCGCCATGGTAAACGGAACATCCAACAGACGCGCCAGCGTTTCAGCCAGCAACGTTTTACCAGAACCGGTCGGACCGATCAGCAGAATGTTACTTTTACCAAGCTCAACGCCATTGCTGGTGTCGCCATTGCGCAGACGTTTGTAATGGTTGTATACCGCGACGGCCAGCACTTTTTTCGCCTGTTCCTGACCGATAACATAATCGTCCAGGTGATGGCGAATCTCGTGCGGCGTCGGCAGTGCACTGCGCTCGCGATGCGGCGCAACTTCTTTAATCTCTTCGCGAATAATGTCGTTACACAGATCAACACATTCGTCGCAGATATACACGGACGGCCCGGCAATGAGCTTGCGCACTTCATGCTGGCTTTTGCCGCAAAAAGAGCAGTACAACAGTTTGCCCGAACCATCTTTGCGTTTATCTGTCATGAGTCAAAACCTCTTTTCTGTTCTTTGTGCCGCACATGACGACGCAAATGCCATTCCAGGCGCAAAACGCTGGCTAGCGTAGTGCCACTCGATAATATTATAGCGGCACTACTCCGGCCTGAGCATTAATTACGATGGGTCAAAATTGAATCAACCAGACCGTATTCGACGGCTTCGTTCGCAGAGAGGAAACGGTCACGTTCGGTATCTCGTTCAATTTGCTCTAAAGATTGACCCGTATGATGCGCCATGAGTTCGTTCATACGCCCTTTCACTTTCAGGATTTCTCGGGCGTGGATCTCAATATCCGTCGCCTGCCCCTGGTAACCCCCCAAAGGTTGGTGGATCATCACGCGTGAATTAGGCAGGCAGAAGCGCTTGCCTTTTGCTCCCGCCGTCAGCAGGAATGCGCCCATGGACGCGGCCTGGCCCATACAAATGGTGCTGACGTCAGGCTTAATAAATTGCATGGTGTCGTAAATTGACATTCCGGCAGTGATAACGCCACCCGGAGAGTTAATATACAGGTAAATATCTTTTTCCGGATTTTCCGCTTCCAGGAACAACATCTGCGCCACGATCAGGTTAGCCATGTGGTCTTCAACCTGACCCGTCATGAAAATGACACGTTCCTTAAGAAGACGGGAGTAGATATCGAAGGAGCGCTCACCGCGTGAGGTCTGTTCAATTACCATTGGCACCAGGGCCATATGGGGTGCAAAGGTATCTCGTTCGCCGCTGTATGACATGTCCGTCTCCTGGATCTAAAAATAAATAACCTGCTGTACTGATTGTACTTGAGTGAGCCAGGTCTGACTACGACCCCTCACGGACGGATTATCAGCCAGAGTGTTCACAGTCGATAGTCCCTTAATGGGGATGACCACACCTTATTTCAAGCATAACAACCTTTTGCTGTTACGCTAACACTGAAACGCCCTTTTAGCACACTTCTGATAACATCAATGCGATAAAAAAAGCCCGTCACCAGGAGGTGACGGGCTTATTGTTTACTCTTTATACCGGATGAGTAAATTAAGCCTGCTGGTTCATCAGTTCCTGGAAGCTGGTTGCTTTCTCAGTCACTTTTGCTTTTGCCAGTACAGCTTCAACAGCCTGTTCTTCCAGAGCGACGTTACGCATGTTATCAGTCAGCTCTTTGTTTTTGCTGTAGAACTCGATAACTTCTGACGGATCTTCGTAAGCAGAAGCCATCTCTTCGATCAGGCCTTTCACGCGTTCTTCGTCCGCTTTCAGCTCATGGGTACGAATCACTTCACCCAGCAGCAGACCAACGATCACACGGCGTTTAGCCTGCTCTTCGAACAACTCACGCGGCAGTTCCAGCGCTTGTTTCTCGTTACCACCGAAGCGCTGAGCAGCCTGACGACGCAGAACATCGATTTCGCTGTCGATCAGGGCAGACGGGATTTCGATCTCGTTTGCTTTCACCAGACCTTCGATTGCCTGAGACTTGATGCGGTTACGCACTGCGCCTTTCAGCTCACGATCCATATTCTTACGTACTTCTGCACGCAGACCGGCAACAGAACCATCTTCTACACCGAAACGTTTGATGAACTCTTCGGTCAGTTCCGGCAGTTCACGTTCTTCAACTTTTTTCAGGTTGATAACGAATTTCGCTGCTTTACCTTTCAGGTTTTCAGCGTGGTAGTCTTCCGGGAAGGTCACGTCAATGGTGAACTCGTCACCCGCTTTGTGGCCTTTGATGCCATCTTCAAAACCAGGGATCATACGACCCTGGCCCATTGCCAGCACGAAATCAGTGGCTTTGCCGCCTTCGAACTCTTCACCGTCTACAGAGCCAGTGAAATCAACAGTCACACGGTCTTCAGCGTCAACAGCACCGTCTTTATCTTTCCAGGTTGCTTGTTGTTTACGCAGAGTGTCCAGCATAGTGTCGACGTCAGCGTCGGTCACTTCTACAACCGGTTTTTCAACTTCGATAGTTTCCAGGCCTTTCAGCTCAACTTCTGGATAAACTTCGAATTCTACGGAGTAGGTAAAGTCTTCGCCCAGTTTGTATTCGCCCGGAACATAGTTCGGTGCGCCAGCCGGGTTGATTTTTTCCTGAATGATCGCGTCAATAAAGTTGCGGCTCATCAGTTCGCCCAGTACGTCCTGACGTACAGAAGCGCCATAACGCTGAGCAACGACATTCATCGGTACTTTGCCTTTACGGAAGCCGTCAATACGTACTTTCTTCGCTACGTTGACCAGCTCGCTCTTAACAGCGGTCTCGATGCTGTCAGCAGCGATAGTAATCGTTACACGGCGCCCAAGGCCCTGAGTGGTTTCAACTGAAACTTGCATCTTGTTACCTCAAAAAATCACAGTGCTCGGTCAACTCTATATCTGGAAGCTGTCATAGGGCTTCGCAGAACCGGGATGCTCTCTCAAATCAGATATACATTCCCTGTCACCAGAATCATCCCGAAGACGTTCATATATAAAGACGCGGCATTATAGCGGCATCACTTTAGTGAGTCGAGAACGGGAACGCCGCATTGTTGCGCCATTTTTCACAATTCCGAGGTAATTTTGACCTAAAAATTGCGCTTCGCGCTCAAAACTCAGACAAAACAAAACGGCCCGCAGGCCGTTTTTACTTAAACTGTACGCAACATACTGGAAAAGCTCAGGCAGTTGCAAATGCGTTTTACGCGATGCTGCCTGCTCCCCTGCATGGCGGCGAGGCGAAAACGGTATCCTGCAGACCTTCCCACTCCTTAATGGTGTAGGTGTGCAGAGCCAGTGCATGGACAGTTGAGGCGAGTTCTGCCGCCAGGGTCCCGTAGATCATACGGTGGCGGTTGAGGAAACGCTCCCCGGAAAAGCGGTCACTGACCAGCACAACTTTGAAATGGCTTTCGGAACCGGCCGGTACATTGTGACGATAGCTTTCATCAACAACTTCGAGGAACACGGGTTCAAACGCTGCCCTTAATTTATCTTCTATTTGCTCACGTATCATCATGAAAGGACTCCTCCGACAACGCTGAGATGCGACCCCATCCCTTTAAATGTTAGCCGCTTTTATCCTGTTCATAACAAGAAAACAACAAAAATTTAGCTTTCGTCCTATTTTCTCAGTCAAAGGTATGAACTGTACTGAAAAGGTCAAAAATTACGTCATGTCCGGCAAGGCAAATTCCTCGCGCGGTTAAAAAAAACACAAGGCGATGAATTTACATGCATTGAGGACTTCCCCTTGTTGACGGCGATGTTATGATGGCAAGAATTTTCCCTATCTAAGCTTAAGATCCACTGAGAGCCTGAACATGTTAAAAAAACTTCTCTTTCCATTGGTCGCTTTATTTATGCTGGCCGGGTGTGCCACCCCGCCAACCACTCTTGAAGTGTCACCGAAGATTACGCTGCCACAGCAGGATCCTAGCCTGATGGGCGTTACAGTGAGCATCACTGGCGCAGACCAGCGTCCCGACCAGGCACTGGCAAAAGTCACCCGCGATAACCAACTGGTTACCCTAACGGCATCCCGCGACCTGCGCTTCTTGCTACAAGAAGTGCTGGAAAAACAGATGACTGCGCGCGGTTATATGATCGGCCCAAGCGGTGCGGCTAACCTGCAAATCATCGTTAACCAGCTGTATGCCGATGTTTCCCAGGGCAACCTGCGTTACAGCATTGCCACGAAAGCCGATATCGCTATTATCGCAACCGCAGCTAACGGCAATAAGATGACGAAAAACTACCGCGCCAGCTATAACGTTGAAGGCGCACTCCAGGCGACTAACGATAAGATCACGAATGCCGTTAACAGCGTGTTGACCGACACCATCGCGGATATGTCCCAGGACACCACTATTCATCAGTTCATCAAGCAGAACACGCGTTAAGTTCCGCACACTGGCCCGGTTCGCCGGGCCAGTACTAAATCATGTCCAGTCATTACCTTCGCATCTTTCAGCAGCCCAAATCAGCCATTCTGCTGATGCTTGGCTTCGCCTCAGGTTTACCTCTGGCGCTGACATCCGGTACGCTCCAGGCGTGGATGACAGTGGCTAATGTCGATCTGAAAACCATCGGTTTCTTCTCGCTTGTCGGCCAGGCCTATGTATTTAAATTTCTCTGGTCGCCGATGATGGACCGCTACACTCCTCCGTTCCTCGGCCGACGCCGCGGCTGGCTACTCCTTACGCAACTGGGTTTACTTGTCGCGGTCGCTGCGATGGGCTTTCTCGAACCAGGCAGTCATCTACGCTGGATGGCGGGGCTGGCGGTAGTTATCGCTTTTTGTTCGGCATCGCAGGATATCGTCTTCGATGCGTGGAAAACGGATGTGCTACCCGCGGATGAGCGGGGGACCGGGGCTGCAATTAGCGTTCTGGGTTATCGCTTGGGCATGTTAGTGTCTGGCGGCCTGGCGCTGTGGCTTGCGGATCGCTGGCTCGGCTGGCAAGGCATGTACTGGCTGATGGCCGGTTTGCTGATCCCTTGTATCATCGCAACATTACTTGCTCCCGAACCTGGTGATGCGATACCTGCACCACGTACACTGGAACAAGCCGTTGTCGAACCGCTGCGCGATTTCTTTGGTCGTAATAATGCCTGGCTTATCTTGCTATTGATTGTCCTTTATAAGCTTGGCGACGCGTTCGCGATGAGCCTGACAACCACCTTTCTGATTCGCGGCGTTGGGTTTGATGCCGGGGAAGTGGGGGTGGTAAACAAAACCCTTGGGCTTATCGCCACCATTATTGGCGCACTCTGGGGCGGTGTATTGATGCAACGATTGTCCCTGTTTCGCGCGCTGTTGATTTTCGGTCTGCTGCAGGGTATTTCGAATGCCGGGTATTGGCTGCTGGCTGTTACGCCAAAAGATATCATCAGCATGGCGTCAGCGGTTTTTCTGGAGAATCTCTGCGGCGGAATGGGCACGTCTGCCTTCGTCGCTCTGCTCATGACACTGTGCAACAAGTCCTTTTCAGCCACACAATTCGCCCTGCTTTCCGCACTGTCTGCCGTTGGTCGGGTTTACGTTGGTCCGCTGGCAGGCTGGTTTGTTGAAGCCCATGGCTGGTCGATGTTTTACCTGTTTTCTATCGCTGCTGCCCTGCCGGGTCTTCTGATGCTGATTCTCTGTAAAGAGACGCTTGAATTCACGCAGCGCACCGAACGTTTTATGCCACGTACTGAGTTTACCAAAGCCTACCGCCAGGCATTACGTCTGCTTGCAGCTGGCTGTCTGTTATTGGGCATCTGGCTGGTCACGCTGATTGTGAACGCCAGCGGATGGGTCCATATCACTCCTGGAAGCACCTTTCTGGAACTCGGCGCATTACTGGCGCTGATTGGTATTGTCTATGGTGGATTATTAGATTTTCTGGCGCTACGTAAAACGCGTGCGGTCTGAAAGCGCCAGCATCGCTGGCGCTTTCACAATGATTAATTGAAAAAATAGAGCCAGTTAATCACGTAACTATATAACGGTGGCAGGAGGATGAGCCCTAAGACATTGACGAGGGGCGGCAACTGCTTGAGGAACAGGATGGGCAGCATGATCAGTTTTACGACACCATTAAAGGGGATTGCGTACCACTGATGTAAATTACTGCGCACCAGCCACCAGACCGGGTAAGCAATCACCGCCGTAAACATGCAGACCCGCGCAATACCCGCATCCGCTGGCGGATAGTGATACAACAGCGCGTAGATATGGAACAACGGGACCGCCATAATGGCCCATGAAAGTAGCCAGAAGAAAACATGGCTTATGCGTGCGAGACGTTTCTTGCGTTCGTAGCACGACAGCAACACAGGCGCCCCCCACAAGTAAAGAATCACTATCCCCACCATGGCAACCGCCTGCCAGACTAAATGTTCATCAGCACGCACCTGGATATAAAGAGCAAACCCCCAAAACCAGATAGCGATCAGTGCTCCCCACGAGATGGCTGGTGTGGGGGTCGAAAGAAGCCGGAGCAACGCCGGGTTAACCCGTTCCAGTAATTGCGGATAAGTATTTCTGAGCTCCACCACCTGTTTCAGCAGATCCTGAACAAAATCGGGTATGAGTCGTGCCCACCAGGGTAAATGCGGTATTTCGCCGCTAAGAATGCGCCAGGCAAGACGGCGTTGTCGATCCAGGCCAGCTTGTCGGCGTAAATAGTCCCAGTGATTGTCTGCCGCCGTCGCATCAATTTGCGTCTCCAGGGCGTGAACAACCCAGTAAGGCAGAGGTGAATCACGATACCCGCCCAGATCCCATCCCATAATGTCTGACACATTATTGACCAGACTTCGGGAAATGCCCTGTCTTTGACTCAGTGCCTGCGCCAGCTCAAGACTGAATACGCGTCGGGCTTCCAGCGCATCCGGCAGGCGGTGATCCAGATAGTGGCGCAGTGCGTTAAGCGCGTCACTTTCATCCATAAGTAACTGAACGGAAAAACGCTCTGCATCTTCCTTGAGGGTTTCCCTTTGCCAGTCAGGCTGCAAAGGGGCAACCAATTGCGCATCCTCTTGTGATTCAGCTTGCGTTAATTCGCCCAACGCCGGGTCGAAGTTAACCACTGCCTGAACAATGTCGTCCTCCAGCCAAATCATCTCGCCTTTGCTGTACGCTTTCGCCGCATCGAAGGCTTCGCGTAGTTGCTGGTAGCCTTGCGGATCCTGATCCGGACGATGCCGCTTAAGCTCCCGTGCGTATGCCCGGCGAATGACCGATTCATCCGTTGTCGGTTCAATGCCCAGCGTTTCCCAGATTGTCGCCATCACTCACATCCCGTCATCAAATTGATTGAGTACCTGACGCAATTCATCCCGTGCGGTGGCAATCATACGCATATCCTGACGATCAAGTGCCTGCTCAAACTGGCTGGCGTAATGATCGATAATTTGTCGCCGCTCCCCAAGATGTTGTTCGTAACAACGCGAAGCCTCCGCCAGCAAATGACGATTTTCCGGCACATCCCGGGGATGCATTTTCAGGCCATCAAGCTGACGAAGACGTTCACGAATCTCCTCTTCGCTTAGCTGGCCAGGTGCTTTTTCAATGACCAGGGTTGACGCGGTCTCTTCACCCTGAACTTTACATTCGACCTCCAGAATGCCGTCCAGCGTATAGGTAAATCGGACGTCAGCGCTCACGTCCCCGGCTTTGCGGCGCGGGACGGCGATCTTCATTTTATCCAGCAACAGGTTTTCGCTAACCCGACGGGCTTCCCCCTGGTAAACCTCAATCTCCAGATATTGTTGATTATCAAACAGCGTACTCACGGTCTTCATCACGCTAACGGGCACAAAGGCGTTACGTTCAATGATCGGCAGGAAAAACCCGGTATCGATTTTGTCGCCATTTCGTCTTGAAACCTCGATTCCCAGGGAATACGGCATGACATCCGTCAGGACAATATCATCCAGCGCACATGCCCGGGCAATCAGCCCGGCCTGTACACCGGCGCCAAGAGCCACTACTTCATCGGGGTTTAATTCGCTACGCGGGAAGCGCCCAAACATCCGGGTCGCCATCTGACGAACAATCGGCATACGGGTTGCGCCCCCCACCAGAATCACATGGTCGAGGTGTTCAGGGTCAAAATGTGCGTCCTGCAATGCCTGCACCACCGGTTTCTTTAACCGAGTGAGAAGTGAGGCGGCACACTCAGCAAAGGTTTCTGCCGTTAATGTCCAGCCATATTCCTTACCCTCACAACTCAGCGTCGCGCTGGTTTCATCCTGCTGGCTCAGCGCACATTTGAACGTTTCGGCAATCCGGTTTAACGCCGCCGCACACTCCGTATTCGGATGAGCTAACGCAGGGTAACGCTCTTGCATCCATTGACGAATAACCTGGGTAAAATCATCACCGCCAAGCCAGGCGTCGCCGCTGCTGGCGCGAACTTCGATCACCCCTTCAAACATATCGACGATAGAGACATCAAAGGTGCCGCCGCCCAGATCGAAAATCAGGAATTTTTGCTCGCGGTTATCCGCAAGCCCGTATGCCAGGGACGCTGCGGTGGGCTCATTCAGCAAGCGCTCAACCTCAAGTCCGGCCAGCCTGCCCGCCGCTTTAACCGCCTTACGCTGAACATCATTGAAGTAAGCAGGTACGGTGATGACGGCGCGAGAAATAGTGCCGCCCAACGCGACTTCCGCATCAGTCTTAAGTTTACGTAGCACCAGCCCCGACAGCTCTTCTGCCCGAAAGCGCCGTGACCCGAGATTCCACGTTTTATCTGTTCCCATGTAGCGTTTGAAACTGGCAACAGTCAGATGAGGATGGCTGACCAGTCGGGCTTTCGCCGCCTCACCAACCAGCAGATTACCGAAGTCGTCCAGCCCCACGACTGAGGGGGTCAATCTTTCGCCCTGCGCGCCCGTGAGCAGCTGCGGGTTCTCACCATCAAACCACGCGACTGCACTATTAGATGTTCCCAGATCTATCCCAATTATTGGCGAGTCGTTTCCTGTTATGACCATTTTCATCCCTTAGTCACTGATAAAAAAGCAAAAGCGAATCACAATATATTAATCAGTCAGACATTCGAATTCGTTTAGATATTCACTTTCAGTTATTATTTCGCTCAATAAACAAGCAGACATAAAATATTTTACATCCGAATATTTATCGAGAGATGAAGAAAATTTCTTTAATTATTTTGTGCGGTATTAATTAAGGGTTACTCTTGAACGATTCAGCAGGGTTATTAATTAGTTTTTTCCAGTAATGTTCAATAAATGCTGAAATGTTGTTAACTAATTGTTTATGATTTTGATTGGTTATACCAATTTACCCTCCCCCTTATTGTAATCCTGGATTTTCGTTATAACCTTAATGACAGGCTGTGCGAACACCCGATTTTACAGGTTGTTGCATTTCGTGTGACATAATCGGCAGAACCCAGTAACACCATACTGACACTACGCCATTCATGTTTACAGTAATGTAACCTTCCCGTAAAATGCCCGCACACTTTAAACGCCACCAGATCCCCGTGGAATTGAGGTCGGTAAATGAGACTCAGGAAATACAATAAAAGTTTGGGATGGTTGTCATTATTTGCAGGCACGGTTTTACTCAGTGGCTGTGATTCTGCACTACTTGACCCCAAAGGACAGATTGGACTGGAGCAACGTTCACTGATACTGACGGCATTTGGCCTGATGTTGATTGTCGTTATTCCCGCCATCTTGATGGCCGTTGGTTTCGCCTGGAAGTATCGTGCGAGCAATAAAGATGCGAAGTATAGCCCTAACTGGTCACACTCCAACAAAGTTGAAGCTGTGGTCTGGACGGTGCCGATTCTGATCATCCTGTTCCTCGCAGTACTCACCTGGAAAACTACCCACTCGCTCGAGCCGAGCAAACCGCTGGCACATGACGAAGCACCTGTCACGATTGAAGTTGTCGCCATGGACTGGAAATGGTTCTTCATCTACCCGGAACAAGGCATTGCTACCGTGAATGAGATCGCCTTCCCGGCGAACACTCCGGTGGAATTCAAGGTGACGTCCAACTCCGTGATGAACTCGTTCTTTATCCCGCGTCTGGGCAGCCAGATTTACGCGATGGCGGGCATGCAGACCAAACTGCATCTTATCGCCAATGAAGCCGGTACCTATGACGGTATCTCCGCAAGCTATAGCGGGCCAGGCTTCTCCGGTATGAAGTTCAAAGCTATCGCCACGCCGGACCGCGCAGCGTTCGACCAATGGGTCGCTAAAGTGAAACAATCTCAGAACACCATGGCTGACATGGATGCTTACGAGAAAGTTGCCGCACCAAGCGAATACAATAAGGTTGAATACTTCTCCAGCGTGAAACCCGATTTGTTTAAAGACGTTATCAACAAATTTATGGGCCACGGCAAGAGCATGGACATGACCCAGCCAGAAGGTGAGCACGCCTCGCATGAAGGTATGGAAGGCATGGACATGAGCCACGCGGAAGCCTCTCACTAAAGGGGTCGAGGAAGAATACGATGTTCGGAAAACTTACACTGGATGCAGTGCCGTACCATGAACCCATTATTATGGTCACGGTGGCTGCAATTATCGTCGGGGGACTGGCGGTAGTCGGTCTGCTCACTTATTTCAAAAAGTGGGCATGGCTGTGGAATGAATGGTTTACCTCTGTAGACCACAAACGTCTTGGCATTATGTATGTTGCGGTTGCAGTCGTTATGCTGCTTCGTGGCTTTGCTGACGCCGTGATGATGCGTAGCCAGCAGGCGCTGGCTTCTGCCGGGGAAGCAGGCTTCCTGCCACCTCACCACTACGATCAGATTTTCACCGCTCACGGTGTGATCATGATCTTCTTCGTGGCGATGCCATTCGTTATCGGTCTGATGAACCTGGTGGTTCCACTGCAGATCGGCGCGCGTGACGTGGCGTTCCCGTTCCTGAACAACCTGAGCTTCTGGTTCACGGTTGTCGGTGTGATTCTGGTTAACATCTCTCTGGGCGTCGGTGAGTTCGCGCAGACAGGTTGGTTGGCTTATCCACCGTTGTCGGGAATTGAATACAGCCCTGGTGTCGGGGTCGATTACTGGATCTGGGCACTCCAGCTCTCTGGTATCGGTACGACGCTGACCGGTATCAACTTCTTCGTGACGATTCTGAAGATGCGTGCGCCGGGCATGGGTATGTTCAAGATGCCGGTATTTACCTGGGCATCTCTGTGCGCCAACGTACTGATTATTGTCTCGTTCCCCATTCTGACCGTGACCATCGCGCTGTTGACCCTCGACCGTTATATCGGTACCCATTTCTTTACCAACGATATGGGCGGCAACATGATGATGTACATCAACCTGATTTGGGCCTGGGGCCATCCGGAAGTGTACATCCTGGTTCTGCCGGTGTTCGGGGTGTTCTCCGAAATCGCAGCGACCTTCTCGCGTAAACGTCTGTTTGGTTACACTTCGCTGGTATGGGCGACCATCTGTATTACCATCCTGTCGTTCATCGTCTGGCTGCACCACTTCTTTACTATGGGTGCAGGCGCGAACGTAAACGCCTTCTTCGGTATTACGACGATGATCATCGCCATCCCGACCGGCGTGAAGATCTTCAACTGGCTGTTCACCATGTACCAGGGTCGCATTGTGTTCCACTCTGCGATGCTGTGGACCATCGGCTTTATCGTCACCTTCTCTGTGGGCGGTATGACCGGCGTTCTGCTGGCGGTTCCAGGTGCGGACTTCGTCCTGCACAACAGTCTGTTCCTGATTGCCCACTTCCATAACGTTATTATCGGCGGTGTGGTGTTCGGCTGCTTCGCAGGTCTGACTTACTGGTGGCCGAAGGCATTTGGTTTCACGCTGAATGAAACCTGGGGCAAACGCGCATTCTGGTTCTGGATCATCGGCTTCTTCGTTGCATTTATGCCACTGTATGTGCTGGGCTTTATGGGTATGACCCGTCGCCTGAGCCAGCAGATTGACCCGCAGTTCCACTCCATGCTGGTAATTGCAGCTTGTGGTGCGGCATTGATTGCTATCGGTATCCTCTGCCTGCTGATTCAGATTTACGTCTCTATTCGCGACCGCGACCAGAACCGTGACCTGACCGGTGACCCGTGGGGTGGCCGTACGCTGGAATGGGCGACCTCTTCTCCGCCGCCGTTCTATAACTTCGCAGTAGTCCCTGAGATTCACGAACGTGACTCCTTCTGGGAAATGAAAGAAAAAGGCGAAGCGTACAAGCAACCGGCGCATTATGAAGAAATTCATATGCCGAAAAACAGCGGTGCGGGTGTTGTAATCGCCGCCTTCGCAACGGTGTTTGGTTTCGCGATGATCTGGCACATCTGGTGGATGGCGATTGTTGGCTTCGCCGGCATGATCATTACCTGGATTGTGAAAAGCTTCGACGAGGACGTGGATTACTACGTACCGGTTGCAGAAATCGAAAAACTGGAAAAGCAGCATTTCGATGAGATTTCTAAGGCAGGGCTGAAAAATGGCAACTGATACTTTAACGCATGCGAATGCCCACGCGCACGAACATGGGCACCACGATGCAGGCCCGACTAAGGTATTTGGGTTCTGGATCTACCTGATGAGCGACTGCATTTTGTTCTCATGCCTGTTCGCTACCTATGCCGTTCTGGTGAACGGCACTGCGGGTGGCCCGACTGGCAAGGACATTTTTGAGCTGCCGTTCGTGCTGGTAGAGACCGCACTGCTGTTATTCAGCTCCATCACCTACGGCATGGCGGCAATCGCCATGTACAAAAACAACAAAAGCCAGGTTATTTCCTGGCTGGCACTGACCTTCTTGTTCGGTGCCGGGTTCGTAGGCATGGAGATTTATGAATTCCATCACCTGATCGCAGAAGGTATGGGTCCGGATCGCAGTGGCTTCCTCTCCGCGTTCTTCGCGCTGGTAGGTACCCACGGTCTGCACGTTACCTCAGGTCTGGTATGGATGGCAGTTCTGATGTTCCAGATTTCGCGTCGCGGCCTGACCAGCACTAACCGTACCCGTATCATGTGCCTGAGCCTGTTCTGGCACTTCCTGGACGTGGTGTGGATCTGTGTGTTCTCTGTAGTTTATCTGATGGGGGCGATGTAATGAGTCATTCAACGGAACACGGCGCTTCCCACGGTAGCGTAAAAACCTACATGACAGGTTTTATCCTGTCGATAATCCTGACGGTTATTCCGTTCTGGATGGTGATGAGCGGCACGGCATCTCATGCTGCGATTCTGGGCACCGTACTGGTTACCGCGGTTGTGCAGATTCTGGTGCATCTGGTTTGCTTCCTGCACATGAACACTAAGTCCGATGAAGGCTGGAATATGACAGCTTTCGTCTTTACCGTGATTATCATCGCAATCCTGGTAGTCGGCTCCATCTGGATCATGTGGAACCTCAACTACAACATGATGGTTCACTAAGAGCGGCGAGTATGTTGAAGCAATACCTGCAAGTAACGAAACCTGGCATTATTTTTGGCAACCTGATCTCGGTGATCGGTGGGTTCCTGTTGGCCTCTAAAGGCCATATTGATTACCCGCTGTTCGTCTACACGCTGGTTGGCGTGTCGCTGGTTGTCGCATCCGGTTGTGTATTTAACAACTACATTGACCGTGACATCGACAAGAAGATGGAACGGACCAAAAACCGCGTGCTGGTCCGGGGCCTGATTTCGCCAAAAGTCTCGCTGGTTTACGCTGCCTTGTTGGGTATTGCTGGCTTCATGCTACTGTGGTTTGGCGCGAATCCTCTGGCCTGCTGGCTTGGGGTGATGGGCTTTGTGGTGTATGTAGGCGTCTATAGCCTGTATATGAAACGCCACTCGGTCTACGGCACGCTGATCGGCTCGCTTTCCGGCGCAGCGCCTCCGGTGATTGGTTACTGTGCCGTCACCGGCGGATTTGACAGCGGTGCGGCTATTCTGCTGGCAATTTTCAGCCTCTGGCAGATGCCACATTCATATGCCATCGCTATTTTCCGCTTTAAAGATTACCAGGCGGCAAACATCCCGGTACTGCCGGTGGTGAAAGGCATTTCGGTCGCCAAGAACCATATCACGCTTTATATCATCGCCTTTGCGGTGGCAACACTGATGCTTTCCCTTGGCGGCTACGCCGGGTACAAATATCTGGTGGTTGCCGCGGCCGTAAGCGTATGGTGGCTGGGTATGGCGCTGCGAGGCTACAAAGTGGAAGACGATAAAGTCTGGGCGCGTAAGCTGTTCGGCTTTTCCATCATCGCGATTACTGCGTTAAGCGTGATGATGTCAGTGGATTTTATGGTTCCTGACTCTCACAATCTGCTTGCCGCTGTCTGGTAACGGATAACACCTGTAAAAAAAAGCCGGGGATGCCCCGGCTTTTTTATGTCTGTCGGTTGACTGGCGCTCTCTGGTTTCCCTATATCCCCCTCCCCTCTTTACCGCCACTCCTCAGCACAGCCTTAATGAGACCATCTGAACGGCTTTTTCAAGCGCTACAACAGCAGGGGATTGCACGCAGACTGGATTTGCAAACGCCCTGAAAACTATCCATTCAGGGCTTTTATTAAGCGCATGGTGGCACAGGAATAAATACCATTCACAGCCTCGTAATATCTATTAAACAATCACCTATTTACCGCGCCTGACACCCCGCCTAAACTATGGCCTGTTTTTAGATTGAGGTGGTGATGAACGATTATAAAATGACGCCAGGCGAGTTGCGCGCAACCTGGGGTTTAGGGACTGTTTTTTCCCTGCGCATGCTTGGCATGTTTATGGTCCTGCCCGTTCTGACCACATATGGCATGGCATTACAGGGTGCCAGTGAGGCGTTGATTGGTCTGGCGATTGGCATTTACGGCCTGGCCCAGGCGATATTTCAAATTCCCTTCGGTCTGCTTTCAGACCGCGTTGGTCGCAAACCGCTTATCACAGGCGGCCTCGCCATCTTTGTTGTCGGCAGTATCATTGCGGCTCTCTCAGACTCCATCTGGGGCATTATTCTTGGACGTGCGTTACAGGGCTCCGGCGCCATTGCGGCTGCGGTGATGGCGCTGCTCTCTGATTTAACCCGTGAACAAAATCGTACCAAAGCCATGGCCTTTATTGGTGTCAGCTTCGGTGTGACCTTTGCTATCGCCATGGTGCTTGGCCCGATCATCACCCATAAACTGGGCCTGCATGCCCTTTTCTGGATGATTGCGGCGCTGGCGACCCTGGGTATCGCATTAACATTGTGGGTGGTGCCGGACAGCAAAAATCACGTCCTGAACCGCGAGTCAGGTATGGTAAAAGGCTGCTTTAGCAAGGTGCTGATGGAGCCAAAACTGCTGAAACTCAATTTCGGCATCATGTGTCTGCATATCCTGTTGATGTCGACCTTCGTCGCCCTGCCGGGCATGCTCGAGGCCGCTGGATTTGCCGCCCGCGATCACTGGAAAATCTACCTCGTCACAATGCTGGTGTCGTTTGTTTCCGTTGTACCTTTCATTATTTATGCGGAAGTGAAGCGCCGCATGAAACGCGTGTTTGTATTTTGCGTCGTGCTACTGCTTATTGCGGAGATCGTCCTCTGGGGGGCTGGCCCCCATTTCTGGGAGCTGGTGCTGGGAGTACAGATTTTCTTCCTCGCCTTTAACCTGATGGAAGCCCTGCTACCGTCGCTTATCAGTAAAGAAGCCCCTGCCGGGTACAAAGGCACGGCGATGGGGATTTACTCCACCAGCCAGTTCCTTGGGGTGGCAATTGGTGGCGCGCTGGGGGGCTGGGTAGACGGTCTGTTCGACTCACAGACGGTCTTTCTGGCGGGCGCGCTGTTGTCCATGATCTGGCTGCTGGTGGCCGGAAGCATGCAGGAGCCGCCCTATGTCAGTAGCCTGCGCATTGCGCTACCGGAGGGCATCATGCCAGATGCCTCACTGCAGGCGCGACTGCTGGCAACCGAAGGGGTGAGCGAAGTACTGGTCGTCGCTGAGGAACGCAGCGCCTACGTCAAAATAGACAGCAAAGTGACTAACCGTTTTGAGGTTGAGCAAGCCATCAGCAGGGCATAAAAAAAGCGGGGAACACCCGCTTTTTTGTTAATCGCGGAAGTTTTTGAACTGGAAAGGCTGCCCCAGATTTCCACCGCGCACCAGCGCCATTGTCGACTGCAAATCGTCACGTGATTTTCCGGTAACGCGAATCTCTTCACCCTGAATTTGCGTCTGCACTTTCAGTTTACTGTCTTTAATCAGCTTAACGATCTTTTTGGCAACGGCGCTCTCAATACCCTGCTTGAGTTTTGTTTCAACGAACCAGGTTTTGCCACTGTGGACAAACTCTTCCGGTACATCAATTGATGTGCCTTCGATGCCGCGTTTTAACAGCTTCGCACGCAAAATATCCAACAACTGATTGACCTGAAAATCAGACTCACTGAGAACTTTGATCGTCTTATTCTGTTCATTCAGCTCAAAAGTGGCTTCAACGTTACGAAAATCGAAGCGTGTTTCAACTTCACGGGTCGCATTTTCAACGGCGTTGCGGACTTCCTGAAGATCAACCTCAGAAACAATATCGAAAGATGGCATCTTTTCTTCTCCCTCAGTGTTTATTGCGATGCATAATACCCGCAACAAAGCATAACTCAACTTGTAATAGCCGAATGCAGTGCTGACGGCGCTATACTGTAAGCAGTGACACCTGGCGCAGTTGCAGGTGAGGAGGAACAATGAAAATTACCGTACTCGGATGCGGTGCTTTAGGGCAATTATGGTTAACTGCTCTGTGCAAGCATGGACACGAAGTACAGGGTTGGTTGCGCGTACCGCAACCCTTTTGCAGTGTGAACCTGGTTGATGAAGACGGCTCCATTTTTAACGAATCCCTGACCGCGAACGATCCAGAATTTCTGGCGAGCAGCGACTTATTGCTGGTCACGCTTAAAGCCTGGCAGGTCTCTGATGCGGTTAGAAGTTTAGCGGCGACTTTGCCTGCTACTACCCCCATTTTGCTTATTCATAACGGCATGGGGACAGTAGAAGAGCTGAAATCACTGCAACAACCTTTACTGACAGGCACTACAACGCACGCGGCGCGGCGCGACGGTAATGTCATTGTGCATGTGGCCAGCGGCACGACGCATATTGGCCCGGCGAGGCAACAGGACGGCGACTTTAGCTATCTGGCTGATAGCCTGCAGGAGGTGCTTCCGGATGTGGCCTGGCACAATAACATCCGTCCGGCCCTCTGGCGGAAACTGGCGGTCAACTGTGTGGTAAATCCGCTGAGCGCACTGGAAAATTGCCGAAACGGCGATTTGCGTAGCTTTCCCGATGAAATCAAAAAAATCACCCATGAGGTCGCAGCCGTCATCGAGCGTGAAGGCCACCATATCTCGGCGGATGAGCTACTCAGCTATGTCTATCAGGTGATTGATAACACGGCGGATAATATCTCCTCAATGTTGCAGGACATTCGCGCCATGCGTCATACCGAGTGCGATTACATCACCGGCTACCTGCTCAAACGCGCTCGTGCCCACGGTATCGCGGTGCCGGAAAACGCGCGGTTATATGATTTAGTGAAACGTAAGGAGAGTGAGTATGAGCGCATCAGCTCTGGTATGTCTCGCCCCTGGTAGTGAAGAGACCGAAGCGGTCACCACTATCGACCTGCTGGTACGCGGCGGCATCAGTGTGACCACGGCCAGTGTCGCCAGCGACGGTAATCTTGCGATCACCTGCTCACGTGGGGTTAAACTGCTGGCAGATGCCCCCCTTGTCTCTGTAGCAGACGGTGATTTCGACGTTCTCGTCTTACCGGGTGGAATCAAAGGGGCAGAATGTTTTCGTGACAGCCCGCTTCTGGTAGAGACCGTAAGACAATTCCATGCCTCCGGGCGTATCGTCGCGACCATTTGCGCCGCTGCCGCCACCGTGCTGGTACCACATAACCTGTTCCCGATTGGCAATATGACCGGCTTTCCGGCGCTGAAAGAGAAGATTCCGCCGGAACAGTGGCAGGACAAACGCGTCGTCTGGGATCCGCGCGTGAAGTTACTCACCAGCCAGGGACCGGGAACCGCTATCGACTTTGCACTAAAAATTATTGATCTGCTGGTCGGAGGGGAAAAAGCCCATGAAGTGGCGTCGCAGTTAGTCATTCCAGCCGGAATTTATAACTATTACGGCGCTTAATGTGCCTGCTTAGCCCGCCTGGATTTCCCTGGGGGCGCCAGACAGGCCGGGCTAAATGCCGCCCGGCCAACAGGCACAGCAACGTTCAGGGACGATAGACCTTAACGTTGTTAAAACCCTGCTCACGCAGATAAAGCGCCTGTAAACGGCTCATCACTCCACGCTCACACCAAAGCAGCCAGGTTTTGCTCTGATCAAGGTCGCCGAATTTGGTGCTCAGCTTATAGAACGGCAGCGACACCACGTCGATACCCTCCACCGCCAGCGGCTTATCGTCTTGCTCATCAATGGAACGGATATCAAGAATCACATCGTTCGGACCAAAGCCGCTTACCGTTTCGACCTCCACAACCGTTTCGCTGGTTTGCGCGGCGATTTCGCGAATATCGATATTGGAGGCCTCTTCCACCACCCGGTCGAGAATGGCGAAGTCGAAGTTCTCCTCTTCCGCTTCGATTTTGGCCTTCACGGCTTTCACCGTCGGGCTTTTCGAAATAACACCGCAATATTCCGGCATGGTACGGGCGAAATCTTCGGTACCGATTTCACGCGCCAGATCGATGATGTGCTCTTTATCGTAAGAGATCAGAGGACGCAGGATCAGGGTATCGGAGACATTATCAATCAGGCGCAGGTTGGTCAGTGTCTGGCTGGAGACCTGGCCAAGAGCTTCACCGGTCACCAGTGCCTGCACGCCATAGCGCTCGGCAACTTTGGATGCCGCTCGCACCATCATACGTTTGAGCACGACACCCATCTGACCATCGTCGACTTTTTCGAGGATCTCGCCGACCACAGGCTCAAAATTGATGGCGACGAACCGTACGCGGTGGGAGCTGCCAAAGCGGTTCCACAGGTAATGCGCAACCTGACGCACGCCAATCTCATGCGCAGCACCGCCCAGGTTAAAGAAGCAGTAATGCACGCGGCAGCCGCGACGCATCAGCATATAGCTCGATACACCCGAGTCAAAACCACCGGAAATCAGTGACAGGACATCTTCCTGCGTACCAATCGGAAAACCACCAATGCCTTCGTAACGGCCTTTTACCAGCAGCAGGCGATCATCTTCGATCTCCAGATTCACGGTGACATCCGGGTGTGTCAGTTTCACGCGGGCGGACTCAACGTGCTGATTCAAACCGCCGCCGACGTAGCGTTCAACTTCAATCGAACTGAATTCGTGCTTGCCGCGACGTTTCACCCGCACGCAGAACGTTTTACCTTCAATCTGCTCGCGATATTGCACCAGCGCTTTTTCGAAAATATCGTGCAGAGAGGTGAACGGTACATCTTCCACCTCCAGAATATGGTGAATACCTGGGATACGGGTGAGTGCGTCGCGGATCACCAGACGTTGGTTTTCATCTTTGGCGCGCACTTCGATATTATCCCAGTGACGGACAACGGCGAGGGTCTCATCATACTGCTTAAGAACGTTACGAATGTTCCCGGTAAGAATTTTAATAAAGCGCAAACGCACAGATTGGCTTTTGATGGTGATTTCCGGGAACAATTTAATGATAAACTTCATGGCGGCAATGGTTCGTTGGTAAGCCCGACGGGGCGTGTAATGGAAAATAGTACAGCAGCCCTTATACACAAAATCATTCAAAATGCTTCGCGGCGGCGACTGAGTGAACCCAGGAGCTTACTCACGTAAGTCACTGGGGTGAACAAAGGCAGCCAATAAAGAAGCAGTTTGAAGGATGAAGTGTATACCGCGGCTGCCATCCAGGCGCGGAAGTATACCACCATCGCGAAGCTCCTGCGCATTTTGCATGACCATTGCGCGTTATTTGCTAAGCCTCACGACTTCGCTACCATATCGTAGTCGGTATCAATAAGAGTCAGACATTCACTATGCCAAAGAAAAACGACGCACCCGCCACATTTGAAACAGCGTTAAGCGAGCTGGAACAGATTGTTACCCGTCTTGAAAGCGGCGATCTTCCCCTGGAAGAAGCCCTTAATGAATTCGAACGCGGCGTACAGCTTGCCCGTCAGGGACAAGTGAAACTCCAGCAGGCGGAACAGCGCGTACAGATTTTGCTGTCCGAGAATGAAGAAGCTCCTCTCACGCCGTTCACACCGGATAACGAGTAAATGGAATTTAGCCAACAATTACAGGCCTGTGTCGAACATGCCAATGATGCATTGCGGCGATTTATTGCCCCCCTTCCCTTTCAGAACACTCCTCTGGTTGAGGCAATGCAGTATGGCGCATTATTAGGCGGTAAGCGCCTGCGTCCGTTTCTGGTCTATGCGACCGGCGGCATGTTCGGCGTCAGCCGGGAAACCCTGGATGCCCCTGCAGCGGCGGTTGAGTGTATACACGCCTATTCGTTGATTCACGATGACCTGCCTGCCATGGACGACGATGATTTACGTCGTGGCTTGCCCACCTGCCACATCAAATTCGGCGAAGCTAATGCGATACTGGCCGGAGATGCACTGCAAACGCTGGCGTTCACTATACTCAGCGATGCGCCCATGCCAGAAGTGGCAACCCAGGATCGCCTTGCCATGGTACGCGAACTGGCCATTGCCAGTGGCGCTGCAGGTATGTGCGGAGGTCAGGCTCTGGATCTCGCCGCAGAAGGTCAGCAGGTCGATTTGGCGGCGCTGGAGCGCATTCATCGCCATAAGACAGGCGCGTTGATTCGCGCGGCGGTAAGAATGGGTGCGCTGAGTGCGGGCAATGCAGGTCACCAATGGTTGCCGGTGCTGGATAAATACGCCGAGAGCATAGGTCTGGCCTTCCAGGTTCAGGATGACATCCTGGATGTTGTCGGCGATACTGCGACTCTTGGTAAACGCCAGGGGGCCGATCAGCAGCTCGGCAAAAGCACCTATCCTGCGTTACTGGGCCTTGAGCAAGCCCGGATGAAAGCCCGTGATCTGATTGCCGATGCTCGCCAGTCTCTGGATCTGCTGGCAGCGCAATCACTGGATACAACGGCACTGGAAGCACTGGCGAATTACATAATCCAGCGTGATAAATAAACAATACGCTTTGAATCTTCCGGGCTGCCGAAAGGCAAAAACATCGCCCTATGGATGACGAGCAACACGATGAGTCTCTGATGAGTTTTGATATAGCCAAATACCCGACCCTGGCACTTGTTGATTCCACTGCGGAATTACGTTCGCTGCCGAAAGAGAGCCTGCCAAAGCTGTGCGACGAACTGCGTCGCTACCTGCTCGACAGCGTGAGCCGCTCCAGCGGACACTTCGCCTCCGGGCTTGGCACGGTTGAACTGACCGTGGCACTTCATTATGTCTATAACACGCCATTTGATCAGTTAATCTGGGACGTTGGCCACCAGGCTTATCCGCACAAAATTCTTACAGGCCGACGAGATCGCATCGGTACTATCCGGCAGAAAAACGGCCTGCATCCTTTCCCGTGGCGCGGTGAGAGCGAATACGATGTCTTAAGCGTCGGCCATTCATCTACATCCATCAGCGCGGGCATTGGTGTTGCCGTTGCCGCAGCGAAAGAGGGTAAACAGCGCCGTACCGTCTGTGTGATTGGCGACGGCGCGATTACCGCCGGGATGGCATTTGAAGCCATGAACCATGCGGGCGATATTCGCCCTGATATGCTGGTTGTGCTAAACGACAATGAAATGTCGATTTCCGAAAATGTCGGCGCGCTGAACAACCATCTGGCGCAGCTACTGTCCGGTAAACTCTATTCCACGCTGCGTGAAGGCGGCAAAAAGGTGCTTTCCGGTGTTCCGCCGATCAAAGAGCTTATCAAGCGCACCGAAGAACATATCAAAGGCATGGTGGTGCCAGGCACCCTGTTTGAAGAGCTGGGCTTTAACTACATTGGCCCGGTCGACGGTCACGATGTTCTGGGGCTTATCAATACCCTTAAGAATATGCGCGGTCTGAAAGGCCCGCAGTTCCTGCATATCATGACCAAAAAAGGCCGGGGCTATGAGCCCGCCGAGAAAGACCCTATCACCTTCCATGCAGTGCCGAAATTCGACCCAACCAGCGGTACCCTGCCAAAAAGCAGCGGCGGTATGCCGAGCTATTCGAAAATTTTCGGCGACTGGCTGTGTGAAATGGCGGCAAAAGACAGCAAACTGATGGCGATTACGCCCGCAATGCGTGAAGGTTCAGGCATGGTGGAGTTTTCTCGTAAATTCCCGGATCGCTATTTCGATGTCGCGATCGCTGAACAGCATGCGGTGACGTTTGCTGCCGGACTGGCGATTGGCGGTTATAAGCCAGTTGTCGCAATCTATTCCACCTTCTTGCAGCGCGCCTATGATCAGGTTATCCACGACGTCGCTATCCAGAAACTGCCGGTGCTGTTCGCTATTGACCGCGCGGGGATTGTCGGCGCGGACGGCCAGACCCACCAGGGTGCGTTTGATATTTCCTTCCTTCGCTGTATCCCTGACATGGTTATCATGACGCCAAGCGACGAGAACGAATGCCGCCAGATGCTGTTTACCGGATATCACCACAATGCAGGCCCGAGTGCCGTACGCTACCCGCGTGGTAACGTACCCGGTGTTACCCTTGAACCGCTGGAAAAACTGCCGTTAGGTAAAGGCGTAGTGAAGCGCGAAGGTGAGAAAATCGCCATCCTGAATTTCGGTACGTTATTGCCGGAAGCCGCAAAAGCAGCAGACGCGCTCAACGCTACGCTGGTTGATATGCGTTTCGTTAAACCGCTTGATGATGCATTGATCCTTGAACTGGCGGCACGGCATGAAGCGCTGGTTACACTGGAAGAAAACGCAATCATCGGTGGCGCGGGCAGTGGCGTAAACGAGCTATTAATGTCGCAGCGTAAACCGGTTCCTGTCCTTAATCTTGGCCTGCCGGACTTCTTCATTCCGCAGGGAACCCAGGAAGAAGCGCGTGCCGAACTGGAACTGGATGCTGCGGGTATTCAAGCCCGTATCACGCGCTGGCTCGCATAACCTCCTCTGATGCTCCTGCTATGCTTAACGGTAACGTTTTTTTAATCTTACTCTACATAGTTCGCGTTTCAGTAAGGCGGCAGACCTGTGAATCCCCGGGAGTATAGCTAACTATGTGACCGGGGCGCGCTGGCGCTGGCAACGCATCTGCAACCGAAATGTGACGAGTAAAAGCAGGAGTGGAGAGATGCAATACAACACATTAGGAAAAACAGATCTAAAAGTTTCCCGCCTTTGCCTTGGCTGTATGACCTTTGGCGAGCCAGACCGTGGCAATCATGCCTGGACGCTGCCGGAAGAGAGCAGCCGTCTTATTATCCAGCACGCCCTCAATGGCGGAATTAACTTCTTCGATACCGCGAACAGCTATTCTGATGGTAGCAGTGAGGAGATCGTGGGCCGTGCGCTACGCGACTTTGCCCGCCGTGAAGAGGTGGTGGTTGCCACCAAGGTCTATCATGCATCCGGCACGCTCACGGAAGGCCTCTCCCGCGCGCAAATTCTGCGTTCCATTGATGACAGCTTGCAACGCCTGGGGATGGACTATGTCGATCTGCTGCAAATCCACCGCTGGGATTACAACACGCCGATTGAAGAGACGCTGGAAGCGCTCAATGATGTCGTAAAATCCGGGAAAGCCCGTTATATCGGCGCATCTTCCATGCATGCCCACCAGTTCGCGCAGGCGCTGGAATTGCAAAAACAGCACGGCTGGGCCCCCTTTGTCACCATGCAGGATCACTACAATCTCATCTATCGTGAAGAAGAGCGTGAAATGCTGCCTCTCTGCTATAAAGAAGGAGTCGCGGTGATCCCATGGAGTCCACTGGCGCGCGGTCGCCTGACACGGCCCTGGGGTGAAACCACTGCCAGGATTGTATCGGACGAAGTGGGGAAAAAGCTCTATAACGAAAGCGATGAGAACGATGCGCAGATTGCTGAACGTCTTGGCTTTATAGCCGAAGAAACGGGCGCTACGCGCGCACAGGTCGCGCTGGCGTGGCTGCTGAGCAAACCCGGTATCGCCGCACCGATTATCGGCGCATCGCGCGAAGAGCAACTGGAAGAGCTGTTACAGGCAGTAGATTTAACGCTCAAACCGGAGCAGATCGCTGAAATGGAAGCACCGTACAAACAGCATCCGGTGGTCGGATTTAAGTAATGCGTTAGTGAGTTATTAAATGCTGGAATGTCCCGGATGCGGCGTTCAACGCCTTATCCGGGCTATGTCTGATGAAGGTTAGAGAATACCAATCGGCCAGTGGTGTCCCAGCGCATACAAAATACCTGCGGAGATTATCCCGGCCACAATATCATCAACCATGATCCCCATGCCTCCATGCACATTGCGGTCAAACCAGCGAATCGGCCAGGGTTTCCACATGTCGAAAATGCGGAAAATCACAAAACCGGCGGCAACCCACTGCCAGTCGTTAGTCGGTAGCGCCATCAGGGTGATCCACATCCCGATAAATTCATCCCAGACGATGCTGCCATGATCGTGCACACCCATATCTTTCGCCGTTCGATGGCAAAGATAAACGCCCACGCTAATCCCCAGCATCACCAGCAGCGAATAGATCTGCAACGGGAGAAAGGTCATCAGATACCAGAACGGGATAGAGGCCAAAGAGCCCATTGTTCCCGGCACGACAGGGCTTAATCCGCTGCCAAATCCCGTGGCCAGCAAATGCCATGGGTTGCTCATTTTCAAACGGCTTTTGGCAATGTCTTTAAAGCGCGGCAAAATGATCATATCCTTTCCAGTCAAGCGTTACTGTTTTACCTTCGCGGGTAAAATTCAGGCCTTCCACATCAGCGCTCATCTGTCCAATACAGGTCACAGGCACACCCAGATGGCCAACGGCAACCTCCAGCGCGCCCCGGTTGATTTCCGGTACGGTAAAGCACAGCTCGTAATCTTCGCCACCTGATAAGGCCCAGCGCAGAGCCTGTTCCGCATCCACATGACGCGCAATGGCCTGCGAATAAGGCAACGCATTAAGATCAACCCGCGCGCCGCAACCACTGGCCTTGAGAATATGCCCAAGATCCGAGATCAAACCATCGGAAAGGTCGATCGCCGAGCTTGCCAGGTTGCGCATCGCCTGTCCGTGTAAAACGCGGGGAACGGGGCGCAGATGTCGCTGCAATAGATATTTTGCATCTTGTGCGTCGGCCACCTGCAACTGCTTCTGCAAAATAGCCAGCCCTGCGGCGCTATCCCCCGGCGTGCCGGTGACATAAATCCAGTCACCCGGTTTTGCTCCACTACGTTTTAAGGCGCGTCCGGCGGGGACATAGCCATGAATACCCAACGTCATCGACAGCGGGCCACGGGTCGTGTCGCCGCCAATGAGTTGCATGTCGTAGTAATTGAGTTGTTCGAACAGGCTGTCGCTAAACGCCTTAAGCCACTCTTCATCGACACTCGGCAGCGTCAGCGCGAGCGTTAGCCATGCCGGATCAGCCCCCATCGCCGCCAGATCGCTAATATTCACTGCCAGTGCTTTATATGCCAGGTCAGCCGGTTCGATATCAGGAAGAAAATGGATGCCTGACACGAGTGTGTCAGTGCTGATTGCCAGCGTCTGCTTTTCAGGTACGTTGAGCAGTGCACAGTCGTCGCCAATGCCGGTATCAACGTCACGACGCGAGCTTGTTACACGGTCAAAATAACGGGCAATCAGGGAAAATTCGCCGCATGCCATACGTTATGCCTCAGCAAAGAAAGGAAAAAGCCGGATCGGGCGTGTCAAAACAACGCCCAATGCCGGCTTACGGATCATTTTTTGTGGGGACGGATCGCGGGGGCTGCTTTGTCGAGCACGCCATTTACAAATTTGTGGCTGTCTTCTGCACCGAAGGTTTTCGCCAGTTCGATAGCTTCGTTAATCGCAACTTTGTACGGAACATCATCACGTTTAGACAATTCGAACAGGGCAATGCGCAGCACCGCCTTTTCAACCTGGCCCAGCTCTTCCAGCAGGCGGGACAGGTACGGCTTCATCAGGCCGTCGAGATACGCGCTGTTAGTCGCCACCCCGGTCAACAGTTCACGGAAGTACAGAACGTCCACATCTTTTACGTCCTGTTCCGCCAGGAACTGGTATTCAACATCAGCGATGTCGTTCTGGGACAACTGCCAGGAGTAAAGCGCCTGGACGGCACACTCACGGGCGCGGCGACGAGCAGCAGGTTTCACGGAATTCCCCTTACAAAATTCAGGCCTTGATGGCTTTCAATACGTTAATCATTTCCAGCGCGGTCAGTGCAGCTTCTGCACCTTTGTTACCGGCTTTGGTGCCAGCGCGTTCGATGGCTTGTTCAATACTTTCAGTGGTCAGAACACCGAAGGCTACCGGGATTCCACTGTCCTGAGCGACATGCGCCAGGCCATTGCTTGCACCGCCAGCCACATATTCAAAGTGCGCGGTGCCGCCACGGATTACGGTGCCCAGCGCAATCACCGCGTCATATTTACCGGTTTTCGCCAGTGCGTCAGCCGCCAGTGGCAGTTCATAAGCGCCCGGAACCCAAACAACGGTAATGTTGTCATCTTTTACCTGACCAATGCGTTTCAGGGCGTCAATCGCACCTTCCAGCAGGCTGTCATTGATAAAGTTGTTGAAACGCGCAATGGTGATGGCGACGCGAGCGTCCGGGGTAGCAACGTTAGCTTCAATAATGTTCATACTCTTCCTTTACAGGTTCAGTTCAGACCCCGCAGGGGGGCGGATTTTATCATAATATTTCACGCGCTGCCTCCCTTTTACAGCAGAGGCTACGCGTGGGTCAGATGCAGGCAGACGTCTGGCCCAACCTGACGTATCTCATTGAATTTAAAAGACGGGGCATCTGCCAGCGCTTCAAGACCTGGCAGTACGCACAGCCCTCGGGCATCCGCACCCAGCAGTTTCGGCGCAAGATAAACAATCAGTTCATCGACCAGACCCGCCTGCAGTAATGCACCTGCAAGATGCGCCCCGGCTTCCACCCAGATGCTGTTGATCTGCTGTTTGCCCAGCATCATCATCAAAGTGACCAGGTCCGCATGACCACGATGTTCCGGAACAAGGATCTCACGAACGGATTCAGGCCAGGCGCGGCTGTCATGGCGCGTACGCGCAAACCAGGTCTCCCCTGGCTGTTGCACTAAAGCGTGTTCAGGTGTCACGCGATTCTGGCTATCCACCACGATGCGTACCGGCTGGCGCAGGTTTTCCTGCGGATATAATCCCTGTACGTCCGGGCTAAGTTCATCCCAGCGGACGGTCAGTTTAGGGTCATCTGCCAGTACCGTCGCGCTAGTGGTCAAAATCGCGTGACTTTGGGCGCGTAAACGCTGTACATCGCGTCTCGCCTGCGGCGACGTGATCCACTGACTCTCGCCGCTGGCCATCGCTGTACGACCATCAAGGGATGCGCCAAGTTTAAGCTGGATCCAGGGGAAACCGGTACGCATGCGCTTTAAAAAACCTTTATTCAGCGCTTCGGCCTCTGCCATCATCAGGCCATGGCTGACCTCAATGCCTTCCTGCTGCAGGCGGTACAAACCACGCCCGGCAACCTGTGGATTCGGATCCTGCATTGCAGCCACAACGCGGGAGACGCCTGCGGCAATAAGCGCTTCGCAGCATGGCGGCGTACGGCCATGATGGCTGCACGGCTCAAGCGTCACATACGCGGTTGCACCGCGCGCACGCTCACCCGCCATACGCAATGCATGAACCTCGGCGTGCGGCTCACCCGCACGATAGTGGAAGCCTTCACCAACAATTTCGCCATTATTCACAATCACACAACCGACATTCGGATTCGGATGGGTGGTGAAACGTCCGCGTTGCGCGAGCTTAAGCGCGCGCGCCATGTACATTTCGTCCAGCATGGTCAGTCCTGTAAACGGGCGATCTCTTCGCCGAACTCTTTGATATCCTCGAAGCTGCGATATACCGACGCAAAACGGATATAGGCAACTTTATCGAGCTTTTTCAGCTGTTCCATGACCAGATTACCGATCATTTTGCTGGGGACTTCACGCTCGCCGGTCGCACGTAATTGTGACTTGATGTGATTCAATGCCATTTCAACGTCGTCGGAACTGACCGGGCGTTTTTCCAGCGCTTTTAACATGCCGCTGCGTAGCTTATCTTCGTTAAACGGTTCACGAACCTCATTGCTTTTCACAACGCGCGGCATGACAAGCTCTGCCACTTCAAAGGTGGTGAAACGTTCATTGCATACCAGACACTGGCGACGGCGACGGACAGACGAACCTTCACCGACAAGGCGAGAATCAATTACTTTGGTATCCACGGCGAAACAGAATGGGCAATGCATACGACGTCCTGGCGAGTGAGTTAACTGAAATCTATTTTACCCTGAACTGGCATGACAACAAAGACGAGCCGATTTTGAGACAATGGATCGATGGCAACGCAGTCGTTGCGATCTACCATTAAAAACATCCTCATCTTCAAGGAAACAGACAGAATGACAAGACGTTACCTAAGATCCCTGTTGCTGGGAAGCGTTTTCGCCCTTAGCGCCTGTGCACAGCAAAGCGAGGTCCGCCAATTGCATCAGGATGTCAGCACCCTGAACAATGAAATGGCCAAACTGAACAAAGAGACGGTGAAAATCACTCAGCAAAATGCGCTGAATGCAAAATCCAGCAACGGCGTCTACCTGCTGCCTGGCTCCAACACCCCCGCCCGGCTGAACAGCCAGATCGGTATGTTGCGTATGACGTTGAAAGACATCACGCCAAATGCGAACGGCACGCGGGCCACGTTGCGAATTCAGGGGGAGTCTAACGATCCACTCCCGGCGTTCAGCGGCACCGTAGAGTGGGGACAAATTCAGGGCACCACGCAGAACTTTCAGGAAGTTAACGTGCAAAACCAACTGATTAGCGCGCCGGCCAGCACGCTTGCGCCAAGTGATGTTGATGTGGCGCTACAACTCAATGGGATTACGCCAGATCAGTTAGGTTTCGTCCGCATCCACGACATTCAGCCCGCCAGTCCGCAGTAATTTTCCCGCCGACACTGTCGCGCTTATTCACATTTTGTTACGCCTGAACACTCACCGGATGAAAATCTGGTGGGTGCCATTTATTGGCAACATTGATGATCATCAGTACAATCCCTGCTGCTGAATGCGCGTAAACGTGAACGCAATCGATTACGTGTGTTTCAGTAATGTGAAACAACACGTATTTTTGTGAGCAAGGATACTTATAATAAGCCCGCAGAAACATGAAATATTTAGAAACGCAATGCGTGCATTCTTTCATTCCCGTAAGGGATCTCTTATCAGTGGCATAATTATGAAGAAAACATTACTCGCAGCCGGCGCTGCACTGGCTTTTTCGACCTCTTTCTCCGTGAATGCAGCGGATAACAGCAAACCGGAATACGTGTCTGACTGGTGGCACCAGAGCGTTAACGTGGTAGGCAGCTATCACACCCGCTTCGGACCACAGATTCGTAACGATACTTACCTGGAATATGAAGCATTTGCCAAAAAAGACTGGTTTGATTTTTATGGTTATGCCGATGCTCCGGTCTTCTTTGGCGGTAACACTGAGGCCAAAGGTATCTGGAACCACGGTTCTCCGCTGTTTATGGAAATCGAACCGCGCTTCTCCATTGATAAACTGACCGGTACCGATCTGAGCTTTGGTCCGTTCAAAGAGTGGTATTTCGCGAACAACTATATCTACGATATGGGTCGCAACGCATCCGGTCGCCAGAGCACCTGGTACATGGGTCTGGGTACCGATATTGATACCGGTCTGCCGATGAGCCTGTCTCTGAACGTGTATGCCAAATACCAGTGGCAGAACTACGGTGCAGAAAACCAGAACGACTGGGACGGCTACCGTTTCAAAGTGAAATACTTTGTGCCAATCACCTCTCTGTGGGGCGGCAACCTGAGCTATATCGGTTTCACCAACTTTGACTGGGGCTCTGATCTGGGCGATAAGAGCGCCTATGCTGAGAACGGCATTAAGCAGCGCACCAACAACTCCATCGCGTCCAGCCACATTCTGTCTCTGAGCTACGATCACTGGCACTACTCCGCTGTTGCGCGTTACTGGCACAATGGTGGTCAGTGGAATAACGATGCCGACCTGGTCTGGATGAAAGAGAACGTACGCTCTACCGGCTGGGGTGGATACCTGGTGGTGGGTTATAACTTCTAAGTGAAGTTATCCCTCATCCTGCAAGGATGACCTGAACAGAAAAGCACCGAACGAGACGCTCATCGGTGCTTTTTTTATTCAGATCCGTTTGAGAATTTTTACTTTTTCTTGTTCAACATCGCTTTCAGATCAGCAAAGGGGTTATACGTCGCCTCGCCAACATCCTTCTGCGCATCTTCCCCCGCAACAACCGTAGAACCGTACTGATCCGCTTCGGTGTATTTCGAATGCTCATGATCGTGACAGAACAGGCAAAGCAGTTCCCAGTTGCTGCCGTCTTCGGGATTATTGGTATGATCGTGATCGATATGGTGAACGGTGAGTTCACGCAGGTTCGAATAAACAAACTCCCGCGAACAGCGCCCGCATACCCATGGAAACAGTTTTAATGCTTTTTCACGGTAGCCGCTTTCCAGCCGCGTATAGTTTTTAGGGATAATCGCCATATGTATGTCAATGCCTGATAAATGTCGGATAGATACCAGTTTCGCGCGAGGCAGCTTTTTTATCAATGTCCCCGATTAAAGGAGGAGAAAGTCCTTCCTGAAATCATGCGGCCATAGAAGTCATAAAAAAACCGCAGCTTGCGGCTGCGGTTTTTTTTAAGCGGAGAACCGGATTACGGCAGAATTGACGGCTGATCCGCCCCTTCTTTTTCCACTTTCTGCTGAATCAGATGCTCACGTTTCATGCCCAGTTTCAGTGCCAGCGCAGAGGCCACATAAATCGAGGACGCCGTACCGATGGTGACACCAATAAGCATGGTCAGTGAGAAGCCCGCCAGAATCGGACCACCAAACAGATACAGCATCAGGATCACAACTAAGGTCGTCCCGGATGTGATCAACGTACGATGCAACGTCTGGGTCAGTGACACGTTAAAGATTTCGTAAGAGGTTCCGCGGCGGATCTTGCGGAAGTTTTCACGAATACGGTCAGACACCACGATACTGTCGTTAAGTGAGTAACCGATAACGGACATCAGCGATGCTACAATAGTCAGGTCAATCTCGATATGGAACAGCGACAGCACGCCCATGGTAATAATAACGTCGTGCGCCAGTGCGATAACCACCCCTGCCGCCAGACGCCACTCGAAGCGGAAGCCAACGTAAACAAGGATAGAGATCAGCGCCACGAGCAGCGCCATTGCACCGGTTTGCGCAAGGTCAGCCCCCACGCTCGGGCCAACAAACTCAATACGTTTAACCGTCGCATTCTGGCTGCTGGTTTCGTTAATAACCTTAACGACTTTGCTGCCCAGCTCCTGCCCCCCGGTTTCCCCGTGTACAGGCGGCATACGTACCATGATGTCGCGACTGCTACCGAAATTTTGCAGTAACGGCTCTTCAAAGCCTGACTTCTGCAGCGCGTCGCGCATCTGGTCCATATCCACTGGTTTTTCCAGCGTGATCTCAATGACCGTACCGCCGGTAAAATCCAGACCCCAGTTAAACCCACGTACGCCAATAATGGCGATAGAGACGATTAACAGCAGACCTGAGATGCCGAACGCCCAGTAATCCCAGCGCATAAAGTCCCAGACTTTACGGCCGTAGTTCAATTGTTCAACAGTGTATTCCTGTGCCACAACGCACTCCTCAGATAGACAGCTTTTTAACGCGCTTGCCGCCGTACAGCAGGTTCACGATGGCACGGGTGCCGACAATTGCAGTAAACATCGACGTTGCCACACCGATACCGGTTGTAATGGCAAAGCCTTTGATGGCGCCCGTACCAACTGCATACAGGATCAGGACTTTAATCAGCGTGGTGACGTTCGCATCAAAGATAGAACTGAACGCGCCTTTATAACCTTCATCAATGGCTTGCTGCACCGAACGACCGTTGCTCAACTCTTCTTTGATACGTTCGTTTATCAGTACGTTAGCATCGACCGCAACCGCAAGGGTTAACACGATACCCGCAATACCCGGCATGGTGAGCGTCGCCCCTGGCAGCAGGGACATAATGCCGACAATCAGAACCAGGTTGGCAATCAGCGCGCTCGTCGCAATCAGACCAAACTTCTTATAGAAGAAGATCATGAAGATGATGGAGACAACCAGACCTGCCAGACAGGCTTCCAGTCCCTGAGTGATGTTCTGCATCCCCAGTGTTGGACCAATGGTACGTTCTTCAACAATCTGAATCGGCGCAATCAGCGCACCGGCACGCAGCAGCAGAGAAAGCTGACGCGCTTCGTTCGGGTTGTTGATACCGGTGATACGGAAGCTGTTACCCAGACGAGACTGGATATTGGCGATGTTAATCACCTCTTCCTCTTTCACCAGAATAGCGCGGCCATTCGCGTCTTTCTTGCCGCTGTCTTTGTACTCCACGAACAGGGTCGCCATCGGTTTGCCGATGTTGTCCTTGGTGAAGTTAGACATGATGTTACCGCCAGCGCTATCCAGTGAAATATTCACCTGAGGCTGGTTATACTCATCCTGGCTGGACGTGGAGTCCGTGATATGGTCACCGGTCAGAATCACACGTTTGTACAGTACAACCGGCTGCCCTTCACGGGTCTGTTTCACCTCAGAATCGCCCGGCACACGGCCCGCAGCGGCAGCGGCCTGATCAACATTGCTGTTTACCAGACGGAATTCCAGAGTCGCAGTCGCCCCCAGAATCTCTTTCGCACGCGCCGTATCCTGAATCCCCGGCAGTTCAACCACGATACGGTCTGAGCCCTGACGCTGAACCAGCGGCTCAGCTACGCCGAGTTGGTTAACACGGTTACGCAGGATATTGATGTTTTGCTGTACCGCGTATTCGCGAGCTTCGCTCAACCGCGCATCGGACATCACCGCACGCAGTGCATTGTCGCCCTGGCTGGTGATAACGAGATCACGGTGACGTTGGGTCAGATAATTGACCGCCTGGTCACGTGCGCTGGCATCGCGAAAGAGAATGCTCAGGCCATAGTTATCTTCCTTACGCACGGTGGTGTAAGGAATGCCCTTATCGCGCAGATCGCTACGCAGGCTATCGATATTCTGTTCCTGGAGTTTGCCAAGCGCGGTGTCCATGTCTACTTCCATCAGGAAGTGCACACCGCCACGCAGGTCGAGACCCAGTTTCATGGGTTCGGCATTGACTGCGCTCAGCCAGCGCGGTGTGGCCGGAGCAAGGTTAAGCGCCACGACAAACTGGTCACCCAGCTCAGCCACCAGCGCTTCACGCGCGCGTAACTGAACGTCAGTGCTGTCAAAGCGAGCGAGAATAGCGCCGTTTTCCAGTGCCACAGACTTCGCGTCGATTTTTTCTTCTTGTAGAGTTTTCTGGACCTGGATCAGCGTTTGCTCACTGGCGGCGACACCGCGCGCACCAGTGATCTGAACAGCCGGATCCTCACCATACAGGTTGGGAAGTGCGTAGAGCAGGCCGACGGCAATGACGACGACCAGCATAATGTACTTCCACAAAGGATAACGGTTTAACACGGCAGTTCCCTTTGGGAAAACAAGAAATTACAGCGCCTTCATGGTGCCTTTCGGCAGAACGGCAGCTACGAAGTCACGTTTGATAACCACTTCAGTGGTGTCATTCAGCGCGATAGCAATGTAGCCAGTTTCCGCTACTTTGGTTACGCGACCAACCAGACCACCGTTGGTCAGCACTTCATCACCTTTCGCGATGGAGTTCATCAGATTTTTATGTTCTTTAGTGCGTTTCTGCTGTGGGCGAAGGATCATGAAGTAAAAAATCAGACCAAACACCGCCAACATCAGGATCAGAGACATCGGGCTCTGGCTGCCACCTGCCGCGCCGCCTGTTGCTGCTACCGCATCAGAAATAAAAAAGCTCATTCAAATTCCCTCATTATTAAAATTAAGCAACATTCAAAGGCGGAACATCTCGCCCCTGACGTTGGTAAAAATCGGTCACGAAGCTCTCTAATTTACCCTCTTCAATAGCCTTACGTAAACCCGCCATCAAGCGCTGGTAGTAACGCAGGTTATGAATGGTATTGAGTCGCGCGCCCAATATTTCGTTGCAACGATCAAGATGATGCAAGTAAGCGAGCGAATAATTGCGACAGGTGTAGCAATCACACTCAGGGTCGAGTGAACCCGTATCGCTCTTATATTTCGCGTTACGGATTTTCACCACGCCGTTGGTCACAAACAGATGACCATTGCGGGCATTACGTGTTGGCATAACACAGTCAAACATATCGATGCCACGACGAACGCCTTCCACCAAATCTTCTGGTTTACCCACGCCCATCAGGTATCGTGGTTTATCCGCCGGAATTTGCGGGCAAACATGTTCCAGAATACGGTGCATATCCTCTTTGGGCTCGCCCACAGCGAGACCGCCGACAGCGTAGCCATCAAAGCCGATCTCTACCAGACCTTTCACAGAGATATCGCGTAAATCTTCGTAAACACTCCCCTGAATGATGCCAAACAGCGCATTCGGGTTTTCCAGCGAGTCGAAACGGTCGCGGCTGCGTTTTGCCCAACGCAGCGACATTTCCATGGAGCGTTTGGCATAGTCCCAGTCTGCCGGATACGGCGTACATTCATCGAAAATCATGACGATATCGGAGCCGAGATCGTACTGAATTTCCATGGATTTTTCAGGATCGAGGAAGATCGGATCGCCGTTAATCGGGTTACGAAAATGCACGCCTTTCTCGGTGATCTTGCGAATATCACCCAGGCTAAAGACCTGGAAGCCACCGGAGTCGGTCAGGATCGGTCCTTTCCACTGCATAAAATCATGCAGGTCGCCGTGCAATTTCATGATTTCCTGACCTGGACGCAGCCAGAGGTGAAAGGTATTGCCAAGAATAATCTGGGCACCAGTGGCTTCCACTTCTTCCGGCGTCATCCCCTTAACGGTGCCGTAGGTGCCGACAGGCATAAATGCTGGCGTTTCCACTACGCCACGATCAAACACCAGACGGCCGCGGCGTGCGCGACCATCGGTGGTATCCAGTTCAAATTTCACTTTATTTCTCCTGCATCAGAGAGACAGTCTGATGGTTAACGATTCGCTACAGAATGGTTCCATAGCGAAAAAATTTCTGATGGCGTCATCGCGCAGCCAGCCTGACGCCGGCCAGCGCACAACCACCGGAGCGTACATGTAGTACGTGAGGATGGCGAGCTCTGCCCGACGGCAAAATAGCAAGTAAGATACCCTTCTTACGGACGCTCATTAATTGCCTGCGGATTGTACGTGATAAACATCGCATCACCGTAACTAAAAAAGCGATATTTGTGCGCAACCGCCTCCTGGTAGGCATGCATGGTGTGCCTGTAACCGGCAAAAGCGGAGACAAGCATGATCAGCGTGGATTCCGGCAGGTGAAAATTGGTCACCAGCGCATCGATAACCTGATACTGGTAGCCCGGGAAAATAAAGATTTGCGTATCGCCAAAGAACGGTGCGATCAACGCATCTTTCGCCGCTTGCGCCGCGCTCTCCAGGGAACGCACGGAGGTGGTTCCCACGGCGATAACACGGTTACCGCGCGCTTTGGCTGCCAGCACCGCATCGACAACGTCCTGCGGCACTTCGGCGTACTCAGAGTGCATGATATGATCTTCAATACTGTCCACGCGTACCGGCTGGAAGGTTCCCGCCCCGACGTGCAGCGTTACGAATGCCATCTCAACACCCTTCTCGCGCAAACGCGCCAGCAGCGGTTCATCGAAATGCAGACCAGCGGTCGGCGCCGCAACCGCCCCCGGCTTCTGACTATAGACCGTCTGGTAAAGCTCGCGGTCAGCCTCTTCGTCTGGACGGTCAATATAAGGCGGCAACGGCATATGACCAATGGCGTTAAGAATATCGAGCACCGGGCGTTCGTCATTAAATTCCACTTCAAACAGCGCATCATGACGGGCCACCATGGTGGCATGGATACTCTCGTCATCGCCCAGCAACAGCTCCGCGCCCGGTTTCGGTGCTTTTGAGGCGCGGATATGCGCCAGAATGCGCTTATCGTCGAGCATACGCTCAACCAGCACTTCAATTTTACCGCCGCTGACTTTGCGCCCAAACAGGCGCGCCGGGATTACCCGGGTATTGTTGAAGACCAACAGGTCGCCAGGATTCAGTTTGTCGAGTAAATCCGTGAACGTACCGTGCGCAAGCGCACCTGTCGGCCCGTCCAGCGACAGCAAGCGGCAACTGCTGCGCTCAGGCTGCGGATAATGGGCAATCAGGGATTCAGGTAATTCAAAGGAAAAATCGGCAACGCGCATGACACTAACTCGAGACGTAAATAAGAGGCGGGTAGTCTAGTGCCGGGGCGTTCTCCCTGCAACCTTTACCCCTCCGGAGAGTTCATATACTCTAAATAATTCGCATTACAAAAAGGCGACAGCACATGAAATTCCCCTTTCTTGCTGACGAATGACAAGCGCCACTACCCAATGCGACCTGAACAAAAACGAGTATAACGATGAATTTTCTCGCACACCTGCACCTGGCTCACCTCGCTAACAGCTCGCTTTCCGGTAATTTGCTGGCGGATTTTGTTCGTGGCAATCCGGAAGAACACTACGCGCCGGAGGTGGTTTCCGGCATCCATATGCATCGTCGTATCGATGTACTGACCGATAACCTGCCGGAAGTCAAAGAAGCACGCAGTTGGTTTCGTCCAGAAACACGCCGTGTCGCACCGATAACGCTTGATGTGATGTGGGATCATTTCGTCTCGCGCCACTGGGAGCAGATCTCCCCGTCCATGCCACTTAGCGAATTTGTCGGCTACGCCCATGCGCAAGTCAGTGTGATCCTGCCGGAAGCCCCGCCACGTTTCGTCAATTTAAATGATTATTTATGGTCTGAGCGCTGGCTGGAGCGCTACCGGGAGATGGAATTTATTCAACGCGTGCTTAACGGCATGGCCAGTCGCCGACCACGTCTCGATGCTCTGCGTGACTCATGGCAGGACCTGGATGACCATTACGAGGCGCTTGAAGAGAAGTTCTGGCAATTCTACCCGCGAATGATGGCGCAGGCAGAAGCCAGAACATTGTAATCACGCCTTCTCTTTCACTTCGCGCCATATACGTAGCGCCATCCATGCCAGCGCCAGTACGCCGAGTACCAGCGCGGCCCAGACCAGGCCGGTGAGCCACTGGCTGCGCTGCTCAATCGGTGAAGTGGCGTTCAGACGCGCTTCGCCGCCCAGTTTTACCTCTTCGCCAACCCACGCTTCCGGCAAACTTTCCGGCGCATGCTTCTGACGTAAAGCCGCAGGAATCAACGCATCAAGATCCGTTGCCGCGCTTTGCGCCGCTTTATTCCCCCACGCCAGAATGTACGGACCGCCGCCCTGAGCATTAAAAATAAGCGTCTGGCCTGGGCGTAACCCTGTCAATTGCGGTACGCTTTTCGGCAGATGAGCATTGACCGTTGTCACCTGAATCTCCTGCACATTACCCACCGCGACGGGGATCGGCTCTGATATCTGACCGTTTAAATTCCACAGTACTGTTTTAGCCAGCGGCTGCCACGCCTCGCTGGCGGCGGCGCGCCAGGCAATCTCCACCGGCAGAGTGCCCTCTTCTTCCAGACTCAGGGCGATGGAGGTAATGGGCTGCGAACTGGCCCAATGGTAAAGCGCTTTATCCTGCGAGAGCGCATGCCCGGCGGCTGGCAGAGCAACGTTCGTTATCTCCATCGACTCCGGGTTTTCTATCACCACCGCGCGGGTAAGGGTTACCGGCAACTGCGGCTTATCAAACACCAGCAGTAAATAGCGCGGGGAGTTGATAACCATCGACAGATTGATATTGATGGTATTCAGCGTCAGGCGATCGCTACCACTTGCAACGTCCATCAACGGTGCATCCGCCTGCATTAAATCCCACTCTTTCATATCACTGCTGTAGTAGAGCGACGCTTTCCCCTGCCAGTTCACTGCCGGTTTATCCCAGCCAAGCTGAAGCTGCGTTGCATTCAGCTTTTGCATGTTATCCGGCAACGCCAGCAGGTAGCTATCTCCCACTGTGTTTATGCGTTCCCCCTCAAGCTTGATTTCATAACCTTCCGGGGAGCGCAGCCAGATCCGTTCCCCGGTATCCGCCAGCTTTTCAACGGGCGAGGCAGCAAGAGGGAAAAGGCGTAAGGCCTGCTCCTTTGGTGCGGGCTGCGGCGCCTGCTGTACTTGCAGCGTAAAGGGCACACGCTCGCCCTGATGGTTAAATACCCGGACATCACGCAGATCTGGCCAGACACTTTGCTGATAAATGTCGTCGGGCAGCGAAACCCGATACCAGGGCGATGAGGCCGTTGTCGTAAGCGACCTGCCCCAGGCATAATCCTGCGGCGACTCCGGTACGCTTTCCCGGGCAAGCCCTGGTAATGCCGCGCACCATAACGCGCCGGTAAAAAGTGCTATCTTCCATTTCATGATTTTTCTTCCTCGCTGAACGCCTTCGCCTCTTTCGGCGGTAAGGGAGAGAAGTACCCCACGATCAACACCAGTACCGCCACGCCAATAAAGGCGATAGCCCGCGCCAGGCCGCCACCGCCCGCGCTGTCCACCAGCATTAACTTCACGATAACCACGCCCAGCAGTGCCGCTCCGCAGAACCAACCTTGTCGCGTTCCCCGCCGCGTCGCCAGCAACATCACTACCAGAGCGCCAAGCATCCAGAAGAGCGCAAAACTGGTCTGTATCAGACGGGAATGCCAGAGAGACTCACTATCCCAGTCCACCTGACCATAATTTGCCAGGGCGCGGAGCAGCAGGCCATTTAGCCACCAGAAACTTAACCCCGCGAGCACCAGCGGTGCCGCACGTTGTGCCGCTGGCGGGAAGCGCAGATGGCAAAAACGCCACCAGCTCCACACGGCCAACAATGCAAATGCCGCCCCTTCTTCCAGCGGGTTCACCAGCGGCAGATAGAGCATATGGATGACGCGCCCGTCCTGCACATTCGCCAAAACAAGTAACACAATTAACGGAAAGGCCACAGGCAGCAAGCCCAGTGAGCCATACCATTCTGGCCAGACGCGTAGCGGCCAGACACCGCGGTGAATTCCGGCATTTATCAGTAAAACGACAATACCGCCTGCCGCCATCATTAAGCCGCTACGCCAGGCGTCCATTCCCCAGGGGAGCGCATCAACAAACCAGAAAAGCTCGGTTCCTGCCGCGAGTAAAACCATCCACAATAGCGAAATATGAAGCCCCTGCGCCAGACGGGCCGGGACTCTGCGCTCCCGATATAACAGTAAATACGCCGAGGGGAGCGCCGCGCACCAGGCGAGGTTTTGCCAACCGGCCCCCAGCAATTGCTGCTCGATAGTCAGCTGCCAGAGTAAAACCGCCAGCATCACTGGCCAGAGCAGCCATACGGCATAGTGTAGCGCCCGCCAGTGAAGCCGCCGCGCCATATAGCGCCAGCCCCAGACAGAGAGGGCCAACAGGCCAAGTACCCCCGCCGGAATGCCTTTATTGAACATCCAGTCAGACGCCCCCCAGAGCGCCACCAGCCAGAAAGTAATACCGCCCGCCAGCAGTACCAGACTTCCCGGCGCAGGCAGGCGACGCCACAACCTGGCGGCAACCAGCCAGCTCGCGCTCAGTACCGCAAAAATCACCATCACCGAAAGCGCCGTTGTACCGTCGGTCATCGCCCAGAGCGCACTGCCGAGCGCCAGTACCAGCAAGCCAGTACCGCTATAACTCATGCGGTGCTGCCCTTGCATTACGCCAAGCCATAGCACGCCCAGCCCTTCCAGCGCCCAGGCCATCGCCGTCCAGCGGGCCGAAAGCGCCAGCGGAATAGCAAGCGTGGTGAATGCGCCGCCGAGCGCCAGCGCCGCCAGTACCAGCGGTTTCCCCGCTCCAGGGAAGCGTTTTAAAGCTCCCCAGGCCAGCAGCATATAAAACGCGCCGTAGCCCAGCGCGCTGAGTGCCGGACCATATGTCAGGTGGTATGTAATGGCATATTGCATGCCAAACCCGACCAGCGGTGGGGCAAAGAGCAGCACGCCATCAACAATGCGCTGGCCTTTCTTTTGCGCCCGCAGTGACAGCGCCACGCTCAATACGCCAAAGATAAGCAAATTAGCAATCAGGAAGAGCTGGCAGCTCAGATAGTACTGCGGCCGATAGTCGGCGATACCCCACAGGCTACCCACGCCGAAGGTGAAGAACATCCCCAGCAGGTTAAGTTCGCGCCAGTGCTGCCAGACGCTGATCGCAAGGATGCCGACAGAAAGTAATAAGTAGAAAGAGAATAAAGTGACATGGCTACCGCCACCTGAGGATAACAGCAGTGGCGCGGCGTAACCGCCAAGACTCGCCAGCATAGCCAGGCTTAACGCTCGCTGCAGCACCGCCAGCCCGACGCTGGCTGCGCAAATCAACAATAGCAGTGCAAACGAAAGCGACATGGGGAGCATCTGCCACAGTCGAAACGCGCCAAAGACTGTTAAATAGAGCGCGCCTGTCGCACCACCTTGTAAAATTAAGGCAAAGACAGGCTGCTTGTGCCGCAAACGCCAGCCGAGGAATAAGAGTGCCATCGCGCCCAGCGCGGCAACGACCAGACGCAGCTCCAGCGGGAAGAGCGAGCGTTCGACGCTATAACGAAAGAGAAAGGCCAGCCCGAGAAACAGCAGAATAATACCCAGCTTTGCCAGCGGGTTACCTTGCATAAACCAGCGTACCAGCGAAGTTACCATACCGCCAGACTGGCTGACGGGCGCGGGCCCTTCACGTTCCGGTACAGGTACGGAATCCCTGGCTGAAATGACCGCCGCAGGCGTCCCTCTCGCCCAGACATTCACCGGAATGGGTTCGGGGGTGACCGGCCTGGGCTCTGGCTCGGCCTGCGGTTCCGGGACTGACACCTCAGGCGAGATAACCTCAGGTACGATAACCTCAGGCGAATCAACAGGTGAAACGGCCTCTTGCGCGACAGGCGCCTCGCTCAAAGCTCGCCTGCTAAGCTGTTGTTCAAGCAGATCCACACGCTGGCGCAGACGCGACAGCTCATCTCTGGCCGCATTGCTACGCCGGTAAGCCAGAATCGACATTACCGGTATAACCACCAGCAATATAAACAACACAGTACAGGCTATCAGTACCAGTCCATCCATGATTTCACCTTCATTCCGGAGCGTGCATATACTTTGGCACAAAGTATCGGAATTGCGCTATTCCCGCTGCGCTTTCTGGTAGGTGTTAGTTCCCCTGCCACACAGAGGCAGAGATTGCCAGTAACGATATTATTCCATCCTGTAATGTGCCCTTACCCTCTTTAGCATGCCAGACTTTAACATCCAGCAGCGGCGATTCCGGCAGGACAACCTCACAGGGTTCGCCACGGTTAATTGCCACCAGTACCCGTTCTTGCTGATACAGACGCAAGAAGATCACCACATTCTCTTCGGCGTAGATAACGTGGCATCCACCGTAACAGAGTGCCTTGCTACGTTTGCGCAGGCGGGACATCCGCTGATAGAGCGCAAGTAGTTCCGTGTCCTGTTTCGCTTTATCCCATGGAAAAGGTTTGCGGCAGAAGGGATCGTTGGCACCGTCCAGCCCAACTTCATCGCCATAGTAAATGCAGGGCACGCCGGGCCAGGTAAACAGCCAAATCACCGCCAGCGGCAACCTGGCCACATCTTTCCCCAACACTGTTTTAAAACGCGGTGTGTCGTGGCTATCCAGTTGGTTGAACATGCGCAACTGCTGCTGATGCGAAAGCCCGGCGCGGTAATTATCCATCCACATCATGCAGGTTTGTGCATCGATCTGCTGCGGATCCATTGAAATATCGGTATTCGCCAGAAACGCCCATACCGGGAAGGTAAAGCCACGGTAATTCATGGCAGCGTCTTCTACGTCCGCCTGTAACCACTGGCGCGCATCACCGAAATGCTCACCAACGATATAGGCCTCAGGCAATGTCTCTTTGGCAGCGTTGGTAATCCCGGCAACATGTTGCAGGTTATTGCGCGCGCCGCCTCCCTCGCCCAGCATATGCACCACATCCAGCCGCCAGCCATCCATATTCCAGGGGGCTTTCAGCCAGTGGCGTACCACGCTGTCTTCACCCTCGTACATCTCTTCCACCAGCGTATGCGCCTGGTAGTCCAGCTTTGGCAGACTTGGGTAGCCCAGCCAGTCGCGAGCGCGGCCATTCTCATCAAAACTGTACCATTCACGCCATTCGGAAGCGGGGTTATGACAGGCGCCAGTGGTGCCGCGGTTATGCCGGTCAAACCAGGCGTGTGAATCGCCACTGTGATTGAACACCCCGTCCAGCACCAGGCGGATCCCAAGGCTGCGAGTATTGTGACGCAGGCGAAACAGCGCCTGATCGCCGCCAAAACGCGCGTCAACGTGACGATAATCTTCCGTATCGTATTTATGTACGCTGGGGGCGACAAAGACCGGGTTCAGGTAGAGCGCGGTCACGCCCAGTTCATGCAGATAAGGTAGCTTTTCGCTGATACCGTCCAGCGTGCCACCGTAAAAAGTTGAACCGCCGGCTTCTGCGCTCAACGGTTCATCCCAGTCGCGCAGCACGATCTCCTGGCCTGCGGCGTGGTGATAGTAAACATTGTCCTGCTGATCTTTATATTGTTCGCTACGGGCAAAACGATCGGGGAAGATCTGATAGAACACCTGTTCCGCCACCCACTGCGGTCCGTTATCGGGAAAATCGACGGCGAATTGCTCCAGCCGTGCAGGGGGAAACTGATTAAACCCCTGCGGGGTAAACCAGAGCTGGCGGTCAGCCCACAGCAGCTTAAAGCTGTAACGTCGCCGCGGTTGCCCGCTTTGCAACGAGATGGCTGCACGCCACGCCGTCACGCCAGGTTTTGGCGCCTGACGAACCCGCCGCATCGGTATTGAGGTCTCTTCATTATCTATCTCGGCCCGAAGCGTGACCCGGGATGGGGGCTTACTTCCGGTTAGCCAGAGCGTAATCACCAGTTGGTCTTTGTTCTGTTTTACAAACGGTGCGACAGGCAGATGCCAGGCTTGCAACATCGACTTTCCCCTCTGTGAAAAATGAGTTCACTCTTGCACAAATCCAGCCTTACCAGCTCATCTTTTCTGCTTTTTTAAGGGGTTGAGAGCCAGGGCGCAGAAAACTCGCTGTGCATTTTTTCATATAGCCTATGCGTGAATTGTTTAACGCCGGGCGGCGTTCGGGCGTGATTATGACGTTGGAGAATATCGTGATTTGCGCAGGGTGCGGTCTGGTGGAAAATGTTGGCGGTGGTAAGGCATTGTTTGCCCGGTAGCCAGGCGCTACCGGGCGTCAACGAACTTATACTTTCTGGCGTTTAAACATCCAGCCAATCAGAAGCAGGACAATCCACGCGAAACCTACATACAGCGAAATACGTGTGTCCGGGTGCCAGCCAATCAGTCCAATAATAAACACCAGGAAAACCAGGCCAGTGACGGTAGTGGTGACACCGCCCGGCACTTTGAATTTAAGGGCATTCACTTCCTGCGGTGACAAACGGCGTCGGAAAGCAATTTGCGACAGCAGGATCATGATCCACACCCATACGGTGGCGAACGTCGCCAGCGAGGCAATCACCAGGAAGACGTTTTCCGGCATGATGTAATTGAGATAAACCGCAAACAGCAGTGCAATCGTCATCACCATAACGGTGACCCATGGAATGCCGCGACGGGAAGTTTTGGCAAATACTTTTGGCGCGCTGCCCTGCTCCGCCATACCGTGCAGCATACGCCCCACGCCAAACACATCGGAGTTAATCGCCGACAGTGAGGCTGTCAGCACAACGAAGTTAAGGATACTGGCCGCGAAGGTAATCCCCATATGCTGGAAAGTCAGCACGAACGGGCTACCGTCAGTCCCCACCTGGTTCCACGGGTAGATAGACATGATGACAAACAGCGTTCCCACATAGAACACCAGGATACGCAGCGGCACCGAGTTGATCGCGCGTGGAATGGACTTCTCCGGCTCTTTCGCTTCTCCGGCAGTGATACCGATGATTTCAATACCGCCATAGGCGAACATCACCATTTGCAGCGACATCACCATTCCGAGCCAGCCGTTACTAAAGAAACCGCCGTTGCTCCACAGGTTACTGATACCTGTAGGCTGACCGCCGTTGCCAATCCCCCAGATGATAATGCCAAAACCGGCGACGATCATGATGATGATGGTGGCGACTTTGAAGAAGGAGAACCAGAATTCCAGCTCGCCAAAGACCTTCACGCTCATCAGGTTGATGGCACAGATGATCAGCACCACGCTGAGCACCCAGATCCAGTGCGGTACGGCGGGAAACCAGACGCCCATATAAATGCCAAAAGCCGTCACATCGGCAATCGCCACAATCAGGATTTCGAAACAATAGGTCCAGCCGGTGATATAACCGGCCAACGGGCCGAGGTTTTCCTGCGCGTAACGGGAAAATGAACTGGCAGACGGGTTGTGCACTGACATCTCGCCCAGCGCGCGCATAATGATATACGCCGCCACCCCACCGATGATATAGGCCAGCAATACGCTTGGCCCGGCCATTTTGATGGCATCAGCGGAACCGTAAAACAGCCCGGTACCAATCGCCGACCCCAGGGCCATAAAGCGAATGTGCCGGGTACTAAGACCTCGCTTTAGCTTGTTCGTACTTTCCATGGTTTCCTGTTCCAGGATCTAAAAAAAACAAAAAACCACGGGATTTAACGTCCCGTGGTTGGTAAACCTTATTATGCAATTAATGGGCGCTGGATGTCACCTGACGCCCGGCAGCGCGATCCCAGCACACAGCCAGAACCACCATTACCACTGTCGGCATCAACCAGGCCAGCCCCTGCTCCGCCAGCGGCAGCCGCTGAGTCCAGGCCGGAAGCATATCGCTAAACGCAGACGCTTTGATACCATCCAGCACGCCAAACGCCAGGCTGATAAACATCGCCGGCGCAATAACGCGGGTCGAATTATGCCACCAGGAGCGCGTGAAGCTTAACACCACAAGTGCGATGCACGGCGGATAAATCATTGTCAGCACTGGAATAGAAATTTGAATAAGATGGCTCAGGCCCAGATTTGACACCGCCATGGAGAAGATGCCCAGGATAAACACCAGCGCGCGATAAGAGAGCGGCAGATACTGCGAGAAGAACTCAGCACAGGCGCAGGTCAGGCCCACTGCCGTTACCAGGCAGGCGATAAAAATCAGCGCAGCCAGCAGAAGGCTACCCGCGCCACCAAACGTATGCGCAACATAGGCATGCAAAATCGCCGCACCGTTGGCAGACTGATCCACCAGCGTCGAGCTATCGGAACCCAGACGGAACAGCGCCAGATACAACAGCGTCAGACCGACACCGGCCATCAGGCCAGCCCAGACGGTATATCGGGTCAGCAAACGGGCTTCCGTTACGCCGCGTGAACGCGCCGCATTAACGATAACGATACCAAACACCATCGCGCCCAGCGTATCCATGGTGAGATAACCGTTCACAAAACCGTTCGAGAAAGCCGCATGCTGGTAGGCATCCATAGCATGGCTAATCGGACCGGCTGGCCAGATGATAGCTGCGACGGAGAGAATGATCAGCGCGATAATTTTCAGCGGTGCGAGAAAATTCCCGACGGTATCCAGCAACTTACCCGGATAGAGCGACACCAGAATGACCAGCGCAAAGTAGATAATGCTGTAAATCAGCAACGGCAGTGAGCCTTCACCGGTCAGTGGCGCAATCCCTACCTCAAACGATACTGTCGCGGTACGCGGCGTAGCAAACAGCGGCCCCACTGCCAGATAACAGACGGTGGCCAGCAGTACACCAGCGACTTTGCCAATCGGCGTGCTGAGGCTGTCGACCCCACCGCCCACTTTCGCCAGCGCGATAACGGTCAGAACCGGCAGCCCCACGGCGGTAATCAGAAAGCCAATTGAGGCAGTCCAGACGTGCTCGCCCGCCTGCAAACCAACCATCGGAGGGAAAATGATGTTTCCGGCGCCGACGAATAACGCGAAAGTCATAAAGCCCAGAGCAACAATGTCTCGTGGTTTTAAATGATGGGTCATAAACGTTTACTGCCTGTGGATGTGATGTTGTAAGTGTAGAAATTTTCGCCTTATTTCAGCGGAACATTAGGGCGGAAATAACCTTAAAACGTAGCGGGAAACACTTCCCGCACTGCGTGACGGAGAATAGTTTTTCGATTTACCACGCAAATACAGTCGGTCTGACGACGTACGGGGCGCAATTTAAACGCTTATAACGTTTAAAGGCAATAAGGGATCGCAAAACCAGATGGTTATACCAACTCCAGGAAAGATACCAGATTAAGATACTGTATATAAGAAAAACGGATGGCTAATCATGCGAACAAAAAATAGTCATGGATACAATTCGTTTGAAGATTCGGGAAAAACGAAGAGTGAAAAGCGGGTCAATGACAGAAATGGAAAGAAAAGCTGACACCTCAGGTGTCAGCTTGCGTTCTTCACGACGAGACGTGCAGGCAAGGTAAAGCTGAAACGGGTGCCTTTACCCGGCGTACTGTCGATCTCAAGCTTACTTTCGTGATGGTTAAGCGCGTGCTTTACGATAGCCAGCCCCAGACCGCTACCGCCAGTTTGCCGGGAACGAGCTTTATCGACCCGGTAAAAGCGCTCTGTCAGACGTGGAATATGTTCAGGTCCAATTCCCGGGCCCGTATCTTCAACGATAAACTGCGCGCCAGAGGTCGCGCGCTGCCAGCGCACGGTAATGTGTGTTCCCGCTGGCGTATGGTTCACGGCGTTATAGACCAGATTCGAAATCGCGCTGCGTAGTTGATCCTCATTACCCAGCACTTTCAGGCCATTGTCGACGACGAATTCAAGCTCATGTTTCTTTTGGCTTAATGTCTGCGCCTCGCGCTCAACAACACGCAGCATCATCGGCACATCAATAATCTCATTCGGCGGTAACGTCGGCGCCGCTTCTATTTTGGATAATGTCAGTAACTGTTTGACCAGGCCTTCCATTCGCGACGTCTGCTCACGCATGGTGTGCAGCGCCTTATCACGCGGCGGCCCTTCCAGCGTCTGCTCCTGCATCATTTCCAGGTAGCCCTGCAATACTGTCAGCGGTGTGCGCAGCTCGTGGCTGACATTAGCAAAAAAGTTACGTCGCGCCCCTTCAAGCTGATGCATTTGCGTCACGTCACGCGCCACCATCAATAATTGCTGCTCGCTGTAGGGCATCACACGGATCTCCAGATGGCGACCACTGTTAAGCACCAGATTAAGCGGGCGGGCGAAATCTTTCGTTTTAAGGTAGCGGGTAAATTCCGGATAACGCAGCAGGTTGAGGATGTTTTGCCCGTTATCGTCCGGCCAGCGTAAATTCAACAATTGCTGCGCCAGACCATTACACCAGAAAATCGCCCCCTCTTCGGTAATCATCACTAACGCATCAGGTAGCGACTCTGCGCCGCTACGAAAACGTTTGATCAGATTACCCAACTCGCGACGGCGTTTTTTGTTGCGCATCTGCATCTGGTGCAGACCATAAAGCAGCGGTTCCCAGCTTCCCGTCCCCGGTGGAGGAGTCATACTTTTATCGACCCACAACCACCAGGAAAGACGCATTAAGTTCCAGAAATGCCAGGCCAGTAACCCGGTGACCGCCGCCAGTAAAAACCAGGGCAGATAACCAAAGAAAGCGCCGAGCAGCGCGGCAGGTAGACAACAAAGGATGAGTTCGAGTACCAGCCTTTTCCATGACAGCCGTTCCAGCACGCGTCACGCTCCTTTCAGATTTTAGAAACGGGTCGAGAAACGATAACCCGTGCCGCGAACGGTTTGAACCATACGATCGTGGCCGCTGTGTTCCAGCGCTTTACGCAGTCGGCGAATATGAACATCCACCGTGCGGTCTTCTACATACACATTCGTTCCCCAGACATGATTCAGCAGCTGTTCGCGGCTATAAACACGCTCAGGATGGGTCATAAAGAAATGCAGTAGCTTAAACTCCGTCGGCCCCATGTCGAGGGGATTTTCCCCGGTCATCACACGGTGGGAGCTCGGATCAAGGCTCAGCCCCTGCATTTCAATGACTTCTTCTACCGCCATCGGGGAGATACGGCGCATGACGGCTTTAATGCGTGCCACCAGCTCCTTCGGCGAAAAGGGCTTAGTTATATAATCGTCCGCGCCCGTCTCAAGTCCGCGCACGCGGTCCTCTTCTTCGCCACGAGCGGTCAACATCATCACCGGGATATCGCGGGTCATCGCTTCACGCTTGAGGTGTTTAATGAACTGAATACCTGAGCCACCTGGCAGCATCCAGTCGAGCAAAATCAGGTCGGGCCAGGGTTCATTAAGTTGGTTCACCGCGCTGTCATAATCTTCCGCTTCGACAGGTTGAAAGCCGTTTTGTTCGAGCACGAAGCACACCATCTCACGGATTGGCGCTTCGTCTTCTACGACCAGAATGCGTCTTGCCATAATTTGCCCTGTTTAATTTGAGTCATCAGCTAAGTGCGGCGCCATTATGCGTCACTTTTGTGACAGATTTATGAAACAAATGACCAACAGGTGACCCAAGCCTTTGTTTTATGACAGTGGGAAATTCTTTCACTGGCGGCTCGAGTGTCCCTGAATGTTATAATCGCGTTTACGCTTTTTTGCCACGGAACCGCTATGCGCATCCTTCATACTTCGGACTGGCACCTGGGTCAGAACTTCTACAGTAAAAGCCGCGCCGCTGAGCACGACGCCTTCCTCACCTGGCTACTGGCCACCGCTGAGGAGCATATGGTCGACGCCATTATTGTTGCTGGCGACATCTTTGATACTGGCTCCCCACCCAGCTATGCGCGTGAGCTTTACAACCGTTTTGTGGTGAAATTGCAGCAAACGGGGTGTCATCTGGTAGTACTGGCGGGGAATCATGATTCAGTAGCCACCCTTAATGAATCGAAAGATATTCTCGCGTGGCTAAAAACTACCGTTGTCGCCAGCGCGGGCAGCGCGCCTTTTTATTTGCCGCTGCGTGATGGCTCGCCCGGTGCGATTTTCTGCCCGGTGCCCTTTTTACGTCCGCGCGACATCATGACCAGCCAGGCGGGACTCTCCGGGCAGGAAAAACAGCTACATTTGCTGCAAGCCATCACCAATTACTATCAGCAGCAATACCAGGCCGCCTGCGAATTACGCGGTGACAGAGTGCTGCCGATAATCGCCAGCGGGCATCTGACCACCGTTGGCGCCAGTAAAAGTGACGCCGTTCGTGACATCTATATCGGTACGCTGGATGCCTTCCCCGCGCAAAACTTTCCGCCTGCGGATTACATCGCGCTTGGCCATATTCACCGTCCGCAAAAGCCAGGCGGACACGAGCATATCCGCTACAGCGGCTCGCCTATCGCCCTAAGCTTCGATGAAACCGGAAACAGCAAATATGTCAATCTGGTGACATTTGCAGCAGGAAAACTGGCGGATGTGACAGCGCTGGAAGTCCCTGTTACACAGCAAATGGCGGTCATTAAGGGCGACCTTGCGTCGATTCGTCAGCAGCTTGAGCAGTGGCGCGGCGGCCCAACCGACGCCCCCGTGTGGCTGGATATTGAGATCGCGACAGAGGATTATCTAAGCGACATGCAGCGAAAAATTCAGGCATTGACCGCCGATTTGCCAGTGGAGGTATTGCTGGTTCGCCGCAGCCGCGAACAGCGGGAGCGCATCCTCGCGGGGGAGCGCCGCGAAACCTTGAGCGAGTTAAAAGTGGAAGAGGTTTTCGCTCGTCGCCTGGCACAGGAGGAGCTCGATGATGTCCAGATTGCCCGCCTGCAGTCGCTCTTTTTCGAAACGCTCCACTCGTTTAATCAGGAGCATGACGCATGAAAATCCTCAGCCTACGCCTGAAAAACCTTAACTCATTAAAAGGTGAGTGGAAGATTGACTTCACCGCCGAACCCTTTGCCAGTAACGGCCTTTTTGCCATTACCGGACCAACCGGCGCCGGGAAAACGACCCTGCTGGATGCCATCTGCCTGGCGCTCTATCACGAAACACCGCGCCTGAATACCGTTTCGCAATCGCAGAATGATCTGATGACCCGCGATACCGCCGATTGTCTGGCAGAAGTCGAGTTTGAAGTTAAAGAGGTCGCTTATCGCGCGTTCTGGAGCCAGAGCCGTGCGCGTAATCAGCCGGACGGCAATTTACAGGTTCCACGTGTAGAGCTGGCCCGCTGTGCGGACGGCAAGATCCTCGCCGACAAGGTGAAAGATAAACTGGAGCTAACCGCTGCCTTAACCGGGCTGGATTATGGCCGTTTCACCCGCTCAATGTTGCTCTCCCAGGGGCAATTCGCCGCGTTTCTCAACGCCAGGCCGAAAGAACGTGCGGAACTGCTCGAAGAGCTGACCGGCACCGAAATCTATGGGCAAATCTCCGCCAATGTATTTGAAAAACATAAAGTCGCCAAAATCGAGCTTGAGAAATTGCAGGCGCAGGCCGAGGGCGTCGTGCTGCTTACCGATGAGCAGCGGGAATCCCTGAATGCAAGTGTGCAGGCGCTCACTGACGAGGAACAGCGGTTGTCAGACGGGCAGCGTATTGTGCAGGCGCAACTGGACTGGCTTATTCGCAGCGGTGAACTGCAAACCGCCTGTGACCAGGCACAAAAAGCCCGGCAACGGGCACAGCAGGCACGTGTTGCCGCCGAACCGCAGCTGGCGCGGCTGGCGCGAGTGCAACCAGCCCTGCAACTGCGGCCCGTCTGGGAACGGTTACTCGATCAACGCAAAGCGCAGGACAGCAGTCGTCGCCAGAATGAAGAAGTGAATACTCGCTTACAGGCGAAACTGGCGCTACGGGCGCAGATTCGCGCGAGCGCCGCACACCAGCATCAGGCGTTGATGGCCTCGCAAAAAACGCTCTCGCTGTGGCTTGAAGACAACAAACGCTTTCAGCGCTGGCAGAACGAATTAACCGGCTGGCGGGCGATGCTAAACCAGCAGGAAGATGACAAAAAGCCGTGGCATTCTCTGCAGGAACGCATTCAACAAAACGAACACAAATTACGTAACCTGATGACCGTCTCGCTGGAGATGAGCAGCGACGAGGTTAATGCGGCGATGACGCTCTGTGCGCAGAACCGCCCGCTGCGCCAGCGTCTGACCGCGCTGCATGCACGTTTTGCCCCGCTGCAAAAACATCTCGCCCAGCGTCAGCAAAGCCTGAGCGAACTCAAAGCTGAGCAGGAAAAACTGACTGCCGAGCTGGCGCGTAAGCGCGAGCTGTACAAAGAAAAAAACCAGTCGCTGACGGATATCCGCGCCCTTTGTGAGCTGGAAGACCGCATCCACAGTCTGGAAACCGAACGTGCCCGTCTGCAACCGGGTCATCCTTGTCCGCTTTGTGGTTCGACGGCGCACCCTGCGATTGCCGAATATCAGGCTATCGTCCCCGGTGTGAACCATGCCCGCCGCGATGCGCTGGATCTCGAAGTACGCCAGATAAAAGAAGATGGCGTGGCGCTCGGTGAACGGCTGAAAGGGATAAGTGAGCGTATTGAAAAAGATGACCGCGAAGCAAAGTCCCTTCAGGAGCAGGAGCAAACGCTGACAAACGAGTGGCAGGAACTGTGCCTGACGTTGAACATCACCCTGCGACCGCAGCATGACATCTCCAGTTGGCTGAGCGCGCAGGATGCCTACGAACATCAGCTCTATCAGTTGAGCCAGCGCCTGACATTACAAAGCCAGATCACTGAATTGCGTCAGCAAGTTCAGCAATACCAGCAGGCGGCCGAAGCGCGCCGGGCGAGTCTGGCCGCCATGCTCGAGCCGCTGGGGTTAACGCTACCGCCAGAAGGTGAAGAGGCACAATGGCTGGCAGCACGCACGGCGGAAGCCGAACTCTGGCAGGAAAAACAGAGCGCATTTAGCGCATTGCACGAGCAGATTGCACTGCTGACGCCGCTTCTCGACACCCTGCCGGAAGAAGCTGTCCCGGCAGAGATAAAAACCGTTGCCTTAGATAACTGGCGGCAGGTACATAATGATTGCGTGTCACTACACAGCCAGTGGCAAACGCTGCAACAGCAGCTAAGGCATGAGACGGAACGTCTGGCAGAGCTGGAGAAACAGTTTGCCGATGCGCTGGCAAACAGTGAATTTGCCGATCAGCAGGCCTTTCTGGATGCGCTGTTGAGCGACGACGAGCGCACGCGCCTTGAGCAGCTTCGTCAGCGTCTCGACAGTGACGAGCAGCAGGCACAGGCACTGGTCGCCAGCGCTGAACAGGCATTAGCCACACATACCGCGCAGCCTCCCGCCGCCCTGAGTGACGATACTGATACTGAAAAGTCCCGTGAAGCGCTGACATTGCTGGCGCGCCAGCTACGCGAGAATACCACCCGCCAGGGGGAGTGCCGTCAGCAACTAAAACAGGATGCGGACAACCGCCAGCGTCTGCAGGCGCTGATGCTGGACATTGAACGTGCGGCATTGCGCTGCGACGACTGGGGGCATCTGAACGCGCTGATTGGTTCAAAAGAAGGGGATAAGTTCCGTAAATTCGCCCAGGGGTTAACCCTCGATAATCTGGTGTGGCTGGCCAACAATCAGTTGAATCGCCTGCACGGGCGCTATCTGCTTAAACGTAAAGTCAGCGAGGCGCTGGAGCTGGAGGTCGTTGATACCTGGCAGGCTGATGCGATACGTGATACCCGCACGCTTTCCGGTGGTGAGAGCTTCCTGGTAAGCCTTGCGCTGGCACTGGCGCTGTCGGATCTGGTCAGCCATAAAACCCGCATCGATTCGCTGTTCCTGGATGAAGGTTTCGGCACACTGGACAGCGAAACACTGGATACCGCGCTGGATGCTCTCGACGCGCTGAACGCCAGCGGGAAAACCATCGGCGTGATCAGTCACGTGGAGGCAATGAAGGAGCGAATTCCGGTGCAGATTAAGGTCAGGAAAATTAATGGCCTGGGCTACAGCAAGCTGGATAGCACGTTTTCAGTACCGCACGCGTAACCGCAAAAACCCGGATGCGGCGCAGGCGCCTTATCCGGGCTACGGCTTTGTAGCCCCGGTAAGCGCAAAGCCACCGGGGAAATCCTTTATTTACGCCTGCGGCCACAGCCATGCTGCGCCGCGTACGCCGCTGGAATCCCCGTGCAGCGCTTTGCGAATCGGGGTTTCACACTCGCCGCCGAATACCCAGTTTTTCACCAGATTCGGCACGGTTTTATAAAGGCGTTCGACATTGCTCATCCCGCCGCCGAGCACAATCACATCCGGGTCGAGAATATTCACCACATGGGCCAGCGACTTCGCCAGGCGTAGTTCGTAGCGGCTGAGCGCAAGCTCAGCCAGCGGGTCCTGTTCTTCCACCAGACGAATAATTTCATTGCCTTTGAGCGCATGCCCACTTAAGCGCTGATAATCGGTGCCAAAGCCGGTACCAGAGATAAAGGTTTCGATGCACCCCTGTTTGCCGCAATAGCATGGCACTTCTTCCCGATAACGCAGCTCATCTTCATCCATCCATGGTAGCGGATTATGCCCCCACTCACCCGCCGTGCCATTGCCGCCGATATGGGAGCGGCCATTAAAGGCCAGGCCAGCTCCGCAGCCCGTACCGATAATCACCGCAAACACGGTCTGTGCGCCTGCCGCTGCGCCATCAACAGCCTCAGAAACGGCCAGACAGTTAGCGTCATTGGCCAGCCGAACTTCCCGGTTTAAACGCTGACTTAAATCTTTATCGAACGGCTTGCCGTTGAGCCAGGTTGAGTTGGCATTTTTTACCACGCCCGTATAGGGAGAAATCGAGCCGGGGATCCCCATACCAACTGTGCCCGTTTGCCCGGTTTCTTTCTCAGTCAATGCCACCAGCGAGGTCAGCAGATCAAGAGTCAGATGATAATCACGCGGCGTCGGCTGACGATGGCGAAACAGCTCGTCGCCGCTATCGCTGAGCGCAATGATTTCCGTTTTTGTGCCGCCTAAATCGATACCAATACGCACATAATGCTCCTCATAGTTGGACAACGCATTCACATGCAAGCGTGGCGACAATTGGTTATCATGCCCGCTGCAATTAACGACTAGACCGTGGAAAATATCATGCTGTGGTTCAAAAATTTAATGGTATACCGTCTCAGCCGCGATGTGGCGCTGCGGGCGGAAGAGATGGAAAAACAGCTTGCCCCACTATCGTTTACCCCGTGCGGTAGTCAGGATATGGCGAAAACCGGGTGGGTTCCACCGATGGGTTCACACAGTGATGCGCTGACCCACACTGCAAACGGTCAGATTATTATCTGCGCGCGCAAAGAAGAGAAAATTCTGCCTGCTCCGGTAATTAAACAGGCGCTGGAAGCCAAAATTTCCCGTCTTGAGGCCGACCAGGGCCGCAAGCTGAAGAAAACCGAAAAAGATTCCCTGAAAGACGAAGTACTGCACTCGTTGCTGCCGCGCGCCTTCAGTCGATTTAGCCAGACCATGATGTGGATTGATACCGTGAATGGGCTCATTATGGTGGACTGTGCCAGCGCGAAAAAAGCGGAAGACACGCTGGCACTGCTGCGTAAAAGCCTGGGCTCTCTGCCCGTAGTCCCCCTGACGCTGGAAACACCGATTGAACTGACGCTGACGGAATGGGTACGTTCTGGCACGGTAGCGCAGGGTTTTCAGCTTCTCGACGAAGCCGAGCTGAAAGCTATCCTGGAAGATGGCGGCGTGATTCGCTGTAAAAAACAGGAACTGGTCAGCGATGAAATCGCCGTGCATATCGAAGCGGGTAAAGTGGTGACTAAACTGGCGCTCGACTGGCAGCAACGCATTCAGTTTGTTGTGTGTGATGATGGTTCGATTAAGCGCCTGAAATTTGGTGATGAGTTGCGGGATCAGAACGAAGATATTGACCGTGATGATGTCGCCCAGCGCTTTGATGCCGATTTCATTCTGATGACCGGTGAACTGGCGACGCTAATCCACAGTCTTGTGGAGGGGCTGGGGGGCGAGGCTCAACGCTAAGATGAAAGGTATCAGACACTAAAAAGCAGAACGCCCGGTTAAGCCGGGCGTTTTTTTACAGATAACGGCAGAGATAAGAGGTCGGCTCGGCTACCTGCAAATGAAATTCACTTTGGCCGGCAACATTGAACACTTCACCCGCAGAGTAAGTCTTCCATTCGGTTTCACCAGGCAGGAGAACGTGCAGCGCACCGCTGATGACCGTCATCTCTTCCGGCTGCGCGGTACCAAAGGTGTATTCACCTTCCATCATCACGCCCACACTGGCACGGCCTGTACTGCTGCTGGTAAAACCAATGGATTTCACTTTACCGGAAAAGTATTCGTTACTTTGAAGCATGAACTGGCCCTTATAAAGAAAATGTATGGAAAAACACTATAGAGGCCAGACTTCGCTCCTGTCACGCGAAATTGCAGGACAGGAAAGCTTATACCAGCAGTTCCGAAGCGAGACGCGCCACCAGAACATTAGAGAGTAGCACTGGCACATCCAATGATTTCTGGAGCAAATCTCTGTGCCATTGATGAAAACCGAGGCAATCTAGCATTAATACGTCCGCACCTTGCTCAATAAGCTCTTTTCCCGCCGCTACCAGCTCGGACTCGGTCGCCTCGTACGGGTGTGCCAGCGTGTAAAAGGGCGTCTTTTCCAGTACGCTCCATTTTAGCTGTTGCGGTTGCATCAATTCAGGGATCGGTACAATTACCCCCACCTGATGACCGTCTACAATCGAGGCCACCAGCGGAGGAATAATACGTTGTGGCTCAATAAGAATGGCGTTTCGCGCGTTAAGCCCTCGGATATCCGCCGTGCTCATCAGCAAAATCACGTCGTAACCCTGGTTATCCATCACTTCGATAACGCTTTGCAGATCACGCTCCACTTTCTCGCGTGAGACCATCGCAATACTGCCATCGCACAGGCGTGTGGGTAGCGGCGTTTCACCCCGCTCAACCCTGTACTCTGTCAGGGCTTCCTGAGGGTCCATTTTTCCAAGCAGGCTGAAATGGGTTATCTGTTGCTCAGAAATATGTTCGGTCAGCAACGGTAATATCGTCTGTACAGGCACCACACCTATGGTGAGGATTGCCATCGTTGCACTCATTTTGTTTATCCACCTTGCAACACTGCTTTTTTGTTAATGCTTTGACGCGGTGCGAACCAACAGGCAATGTCCAGTTCTTAAAGATTCCCAAATACGCCAGTAATGTCTGATTATTGTCGGTCCTCATCCATCTTGCCAGGGCGAAAAATGTGATGAGGCACCGCTTATTTCATGTTTCAGAACTTTTTTAAAGCCATCAGTTTTTATCTGGATCCTCATACCGCTTTTTAGCATCCAGTGCTTCCTGCTCAGTGGGATGCTCGCTGATTAATGAGTCAGGTTTGGGATGGTCGGCACGTAATTCGTACCAGGTGACGGTCTGCCCGGCTGTGCCTTTTTCTACGGCAACAACACGGGCTTCACGAGGATAAGGTGGTTTACCAGGCATGACGTTACCTCAGTAGTTACGGTGTCAGGCCATAAGTATAGACAATCGTTTCGCTAGCTGGCGCGAGCCAGGCGCAGAGCTGTCTGAATTTCAGCGATCACCAGATCAAGATCTTGCGCCGCATTCACAACATGATGCGCGGCTTCCCGATAAAGGGCTTCACGACCAGCGAGAATTTCACCTACTTCTTCGCGGACAGGCTTACCGGTCAGGGTCGGACGCTGACTCTCTTTGGGATACGCTTCCAGGCGATCCACCAGGACGGAGACGGGCGCAGACAGGTAAATCACCACGCCCTGCTCGCGCATAAATTTGCGATTGTACTCGCTCAGAATGATACCGCCGCCAGTGGCAACAACTCGCGCAGGGGCGGTGACCGCTTCAAGCGCTTCGGTTTCGCGCGCGCGGAATCCCTGCCAGCCTTCTTTGCTTACGAGCTGGGCAACGGTCATCTGCGCCTGCTCCTGCAACCAGTGGTCGGTATCAACAAACTGACAAACATGTAATTGTGATAACGCATGACCAACGGTAGTCTTACCGCAACCACGTGCGCCAATCAAAAAAATGGGTAGCGTCATGAACGGATGTTCCCTCTGATATCGCAAGGTGAAAAAAGAAAAATAAGGTAATGGTAAATCACCCTGCCGGGCGTCGAGTGATCGTAAACAAATCGTTACGCTTCAAAAACAACTTGCATCCTTCCTCATTAGAATCCAGAGATGACGCCACATTGTAGTGTAAAGATTTTAATGCAACCTATGTAGCGATAACCTTACTTTAAAAGATTGTCTGTTGACAAGCCCGCAGGCTCGTTTAGCGTAACATATTCATATAACGGTTGATGAAACTACTGGTCAGTCTTGCGGCGCTGACGCTCAAGCAGCCATTTATCCAGTTGTGCGGCAAATTGCTGACGGTCGCGCTGTGACAGACTGTCCGGACCGCCGGTCTGAATGCCGCTGGCGCGCAGCGTATCCATAAAATCTCTCATCGTCAGCCGTTCGCGAATCGTCGCTTCAGTGTAGCGCTCGCCGCGCGGGTTAACGGCTGCCGCGCCTTTGGCTAAGACTTCCGCCGCCAGCGGAATATCAGCCGTGATCACCAGATCGCCCGCCTCACACAGCCGCACAATTTCGTTATCGGCGACATCAAACCCCGCAGCAACGCGAACTGAACGGATAAACTTTGACGGCGGCACCCGGATATTTTGATTCGCCACCAGCGTCAACGGCGTTTGCGTGCGATCGGCTGCACGAAACAGAATCTCTTTAATCACATTCGGACACGCGTCCGCATCAACCCAAATCGCCATTATCGCTCCTCACTCTATTTCGGGCATTGTCGCGTTAATTGCCCCGCTTCGCAAAGCATGACGTTAAGCTTTAGCCCTGTAAGCCTTTCCACGTTAAGCTATAACTCAGAACACTTAACAGCAGAGAGACAGACGTAATGGAGAAAAAAATCGGTTTTATCGGCTGCGGCAACATGGGCAAAGCCATTCTCGGCGGTCTGATCGCCAGCGGCCAGGTACAGCCCGGGCAGATTTGGGTCTATACCCCATCACCGGATAAAGTCGCCGCACTGCATGATCAGTATGGTATTAACGCCGCACAGAGCGCGCAGGAAGTCGCCCAGATAGCCGACATCGTCTTTGGTGCGGTAAAACCGAATATTATGATCAAGGTGCTTAGCGACGTCGCATCCAGCCTGAACAAAGAAACGCTGGTCGTATCGATTGCCGCAGGCATTACGCTCGATCAACTGGCACGGGCACTGGGTCACGACAGGAAAATCGTGCGCACCATGCCGAATACACCGTCGCTGGTGAATGCCGGAATGACCTCCATTACACCGAACGCCCTGGTAACTCAGGAAGATATTGCCGACGTGCTTAATATCTTCCGCTGCTTTGGCGCTGCTGAAGTGATTGCAGAACCCATGATCCATCCGGTGGTCGGCGTTAGTGGTTCCGCCCCGGCCTATGTATTTATGTTTATCGAAGCCATGGCCGATGCCGCCGTACTGGGCGGAATGCCACGTGCACAGGCTTACAAATTTGCTGCGCAGGCAGTGATGGGATCGGCAAAAATGGTGCTCGAGACCGGCAAACATCCGGGAGAGCTAAAAGATATGGTCTGCTCCCCCGGTGGTACAACTATCGAAGCGGTCAAGGTGCTGGAAGAGAAAGGTTTCCGTGCGGCCGTTATCGACGCCATTGAGGCCTGTATGGCGAAATCCGAACAGATGAGCAAATAAGACCATGATAGCGCCGCCGTTCCAGCTGCGGCGCTATCAATGCTACGCCAGCATCTCACTGGCCTGACGCAGAGGCATCGGTTGCTGCATTTTTACCAGGAGTTCTGCCGTTGCCGTATTTTCACCACAACTCAGCACCGCCTTCAGCATCCCCTCTTCGCCGTAAAGCACCGCAAAGCGCTTACTCTCAAACGAGCCGAGCATTTTCACACTGTCCCACTCCCGTGCATAACCCAGATATTCAAAGCGCGTACCGAAATGGGTAGTCCAGAAAAAAGGCACCCGATCAAACGCGTTGTGTTCACCCAGCATATTTTTTGCCGCCAGCCGCCCCTGCTGCTGCGCCACGCGCCAGTGTTCAATTCGCCGTCTGCCTTCCGGCGCCGGATAGCTGGCGATATCGCCCACCGCCCACACCCCTGGCGCAGCGCATAAGCTTTCATCCACTGTCAGGCTACCGTCCTCTTCATGGTGAAGGTCATGAGCCAGATCGGTAAACGGACGAACCCCAGTGGCAAAGACCACTACATGTGCGGGCAACGTAAGGCCATTTTTCAGGCGTACCGCCTGCACGTGCCCGTCGCCCTCCAGCGCCGCAGGTTCCCCGGTCACAAATTTCACCCCATTCTGCTTATGCATATTGAGAAAGTGCTGCCCCATCTCTTCACCAAACTGAGGTACAAAAGGCAATTCATGGCGCGACACCACCGTCACGTCAATATCCTGATTGCGTAACGCAGCGGCCAGCTCCATGGCAATAAAGCTATTGCCGATGATCACCAGTTGATGTTCCTGCTCCACATCGCTGAGCAACTGTTGCGCCTGATGGAGATCGCGCAGAACATGGACGCCATTCAGATGATTACCTTCAATGTCAGGACATACCGGCTGGCCGCCGGTCGCCAGCAACAGTTTGTCAAAATGGAGCGTTTGTCCGCTGCTCAGAGTGAGAATGTGCTCGCGACTATTGAGATCGGCCACCTCTTCACGCAGGCTTTCAACGCCCGGCTGCTGGTAAAAGGCCTCGTCCAGCACATGCGGCACGTCACTGATTTTCATTTTGCCTGCGGGGACAAATTTGCTCAGTGCCGTACGGTCATAGGGGGCATCCTGTTCTTTATCGATAAGGATTAAACGCCCGGTGTAGCCCGAATCACGCAGCGTTATAGCGGCGGAACTGCCGGCCGCCCCGGTTCCTAAAATAACCGTGGTCTGTTCCTGTTCACCACGGATCATCGGCCTGCTGGCAGGGGACATCGGGCGTGGATTTACCAGGACGCGGTTTTGTTCCAGCAGCACCGGATATTGCTTAAGGCTGGTCAGCGCAAGCGGCTCAAGCCATTGTCCGTTCCTGATGTCGAATTCAGCTTTATGCCACGGACAAACCAGGCGCCCTTCACATACAGCCCCTTTTTCAAGTGGGGCGCCCGCATGGGGGCATTTACTCTGAAATGCGCGCACCTGGGTTAAGGTGCGGATGAGGATCATGGCGGTACCCGCCACTTCGACTTTAACCGGCTTGTTCTCCGGTAGTGAGTTGATATCTACGACGTATTGGTAGCTCATAACATTGCTCTCGTGTCAGTGTTGGTGATACGGACGTAACGCCAGACAGCGCACACCACGAGGAAATAAGAAGTACTCAATGTGTAATGATGACCTGTTAAGCCTGGCAGAGAATGGGCCTATAGCAACCAGCCGGGGTATCAGGCGGCCACTTCGGTGCGATTGCGCCCGGCTTTTTTCGCTTTGTATAACGCAAGATCGGCGGATTTTAGCCACTCACGATAATGGGTCATCTCATCGGTCAATGGAGCAACGCCAACGCTGATTTGCAGCGCCAGTTGCGGAGCAGAAGGCAGGCGGAAGGCGGTAAGGCGATCATGGACACGCTCCATGGCCGCAATCGCGTTTTCTGATGGCGTGCCGCACATAATGACGGCGAATTCATCACCACCAAAACGCCCAATCAGATCGCTACCGCGCAAAGTCAGTTGCAGATGGCGGGTAATGGCAATGATCGCCTCATCACCCACATCATGTCCCCAGGTATCGTTAATGGTTTTGAAATGATCGACATCGATCAGCAGCAGCGTCGCAATTCGTTGATGGCGCCGACAGTTATCGAATTCATCCCGCAGAAGACTTTCCCAGTGGCGGCGATTGTAAATACCCGTCATACCGTCACGAATGCTCATCACCTGCAGGCGACGTTTGTGTTCCTCCAGCCTCGCGGCATGACGGAAGCTGACCCATGAAAAAATGAGTGGATAGAGCAGAAGTACCGGCACCGTAAGACAGATAATAAGTGACGAACTGGCAGGCGAAATAGTCGTGCTGGTGAGCTGGAGAGTAACCAGACAGGCAACCGCCATCAGAACAACCCCGGCAAGGCACAGTCGTGGCCCCCCTGCTCCCATAGTGGTGATAAAAACAATCATTGCCAGCGCAATAGACGGCAGCATGTTCACACCAGTCAGCGCAATCCATACGCCAGCCAGCAAGGCATCAGCCTTTAAATTGTGCGTTTCGCTGGTGAAGGGATCGCTTGAGCGCGCCGCCAGTTGCCAGGCCAGATGCGGCCAGACGAAGCTCCATAAAACCAATAAAATCCACCAGCCCCCCGCTATCGGCTGTAAGACCAGTACGCCAGCCAGCGGCATAAACAAACAGGCCAACCCTATCGCCCGGGGCAGCCTTTCCCGCTGCGCAAACTGGAGCCCCAGCGTATGGGGATCGTCATCGTGCAGAGTGTTACGTCTTTCCTTGCCGCTCTCTGTTGCGTAAAAGTTATTATCATTCATCATTTTTGGGAACATTCTGAAACATTTTCCCAAATTATAGAGAGGGGTCATGCGGGGAAAGTATGAAATTTCGGGTGAGTCGCGTGGCGAACTCACCCGTTTGGATTAGCCCGTTTTTTTCAGGCAGCCACTCATGAATTTGCTGCGATCTTCGCCTTTCAGCGACTGTTGAGTCGCCTGTGCGTTACATTCGCGCATTTTTTGCTGCTGAGGACTCAGACTTTTTTGTCCGGGCTCGGTTTTGGTGTTTTTCAGGCAATCGCTCATGTACCGCTTGCGGGCATCGCCGGAAAGCGTCTGCGCAGTAGCCTGTTGATTACAAAGGGACATACGTTGTTGTTGAGGGGTAAGGGTCTTCTCAGCGGCACTTAGTGCAGTAACAAACACCAGGCCGAACAGGAGCGTAACAAGTAACATTATTTTCATAGCACCATCCTTCTGTAAGCCTTGCTCCTTAAGGATGGTCTGTCATGGCGAAAAAACCACCCGGCAGAAGAGTTTTCCTGCCGGGCAGCCACTTATTTCAGCCCAAGCGCGTCCTTCATGGTGAAGAAAAGGTCGGTCTGATCGGTCAGCCCCACGACGTTGGCCGCATGTGGTCCATAAGCCGCCAGACGAACCTGCGTGCCGGTATGTTCCATCGACTCTTCCTCAGAGTTACCGTAGGTAATTGCCATCACCGCACCGTCTTTGGTATTCAGCAACTGGCTCAGGCCAGGCGCTTTGGTGTCAGCCGGGATAATCTGGCTGGCGTGAGCATGGTCAGCGGTAACGATTACCAGCGTGTTGCCATCTTTTTTGGCGAAGGCCAGCGCTTTTTGCACGGCTTCATCAAGGTCTACGGTTTCACCAATCTGGCCGCACGGATTGGCAGCATGATCTTGTTTATCAATCGATGCACCTTCCACCTGAAGGAAAAAGCCTTTTTCGTTTTTGCTCAGCAGGTCGATCGCTTTTTCGGTCATCTGCGCCAGCGTCGGTATGCTGTCGGTGCGTTTAGCATTGGGCGTGCAGGTCACCGCTGGTTTATCGATATTACCGTGCAGTGAGGCTTTCGGGCCTTCCCAGCGAACCGGCATGTTGCCATCGGAGAACAGACCCAGCAGGGGTTTATCCTGATTCGCTTCGGTAATGGCCGCCAGCGTTGAGGCATCACCCACTAACTGATAGCCGCGCGCCTGCGCCTGCTCACGTAACGTTTTGCCTTTCCACTCACCGGCGGTTGCCGTTTCATTGAATGTCTTCGCACCGCCGCCGAGGGTGACATCTGCGCGCGCATTCAACAACTGCTCGGTAATAGAGCCTTTGCCGCCTTTTTCCAGCGCATTGCTGGCACATTTTTCAGTGGTAACACTCGGGCCGTAACACTTACGCGACGTCACATGGGAAATAAGCGCGGCAGGCGTAGCATCCTGCAATTCAGCTGTAGAGACGTTACCGGTGGCAAGGCCGGCTGCCTTTGCCATCTCCAGGATCGTCATATGATCTTTTTCATGAATATCGACACCCAGCGCGCCATTATAGGTTTTCACGCCGGTAGACCATGCCGTTGCGGATGCCGCAGAGTCGGTCACGTAATCGGGTTTGCCCGTTTTTTTATCCAGCGCATAATGCGTGTACTGGCCCGTAAGCGGTAACGCATCAATGCCTTTAAAATAACCGCCAGCCCCTTCGGCATAATTTCGCGCAGCGGTAATTTCGGAATCGCCCATGCCATCACCGATCAGCAGAATAATATTTTTAGCCGGCTTGTCATTGAGCGAGGAACGTATTGCGTCAGTTTGATCGGCACTTAAACGACGGGCACCGCCTTGCGTCGTAATATCGCCCTTTGCGGCACGATTCTCCAGAACGGTCGTAGCGGAAGTGGTATCCGCATAAATAACAGGGGTAAACAGCATAGGGAATAAGGCGACGAATAATGCGCTCTGTTTCACTTTATTTTCTCCGTGTATAAATACTTAAAAAGAAATAAAACAGAGCGACTATAGGCACCGCGCGTGACAGTGAGATGACAGCGTGACTTATCTCAAAGTCTCAGGTGCGCGGGTGCCTTAAAAGCTTTTTTATATACTGTTGCAGCAACTCCGTATCATGATCGGAGACGTCAGTTCCAGGATGAACATCATCCATCGCGCCTTCAATACTCTGGATAAGCGCCTGTTGCTCAGGCAGCGCCATCTGACGTAAAAGTGCAGTCACAACGATCTCCAGCGCTTCCACCTGCGCAACCAGTTCTTTGGATTCCTCTTCCTTTTCCGCGAGTTTTACCAACAGCTCTGCAATGAGATTTTTCATAGCGCTATTTCCTTATGTGATATTCGATGACGTTAGCATTCTTTTCTGTAGTTGCAAAGTGGATGCATCTATTATTTTTCGCTAAATTTGCGCTATGTAGAACCGTGAAACAAGAAATCGAGTAACGAAACGTTTCTCTGATGCAAAAGCAAATTTATCCATGCGTCAAAGCGAAGCGGGAGATAAAAGAATATATTTTTTCTATAAAGAAAATTTATATCCAGACCGGAGCCAGAAGCTTCTGATCTGGATATTCGCTTAACGTCGCGTTTTACGTAATGCCAGCGCCAGTTGCCAGATATTGCATAAGACCACCAGCGCCGTAGCGACAAATACCCAGCGGAATCCGGCCATCGCCGAGACGGACGCTCCCATCAACGGCCCGACCACGTTACCCAGATACATAAACGACTGGTTATAGCCAAAAATACGTCCGGTCACCTGATCACTGGAATATTTAAGCAGCAGCGTTTGCACGGCGGGCAGCATTGCACCATCGGCGAAGCCAAGCATAAAACGCAGAATGCCCAGTTGCCGCGGCGAGGTAACAAACGACATGGCGAAAAATAGCACCACGGCGCAGACCAGAGTTGCCATAAGAATGCGCGCAGTACCAATTCGATCGCCAAGCTTCCCCAGCCGCGGCGCCGATATAAGCGCGGACACGCCCGGTACGGCGGCAATCATCCCACTCAGGAATGCAATATTGCTGCTGTCAGGAGTCATAGACTGGATAAACAGCGCCAGGATAGGCCCGATAGAACCATTGCATAACTGGATAACCAGCGTTGTCAGAAAGAGACTTATCACCAGGCCCGGGTAAGGTAGCGAGGAAAAAACAGCTTTGCCACTCAATCTCTGCGCCTTGCTGACCTTAGGTCGCGCGCCCTCTTTGATCAAAAACAGAGTGACCAGAAAACTGACAATCAATAGCGTCGCGGTGATTAAAAAAACGGTTCGTAAACCAAAGTGGTCAGCCAAAAAACCGCCCATTAGCGGCCCGCCAATGACCCCACTGATTTGCGCCGTCGACAGTGTACTCAGCGCCCAACCACTACGCTCACGAGGCGCCTGAGAGGCGACCAGTGCCATTGCATTGGGAATATAACCGGACGTGAGCCCCATAACGCCGCGTAAAATGAGCAATTGCCAGACATTTGTCGCAAAAGCCTGCAGTAAAATGGCGATCGCCATGCCCAGGGACGCGCGTAACAACATTAATTTGCGCCCTTTTCTGTCAGCAAGGCTGCCCCATAGCGGCGAAACTATCGCGGAAACCATAAAAGTGACGCTAAAAGTCAACCCGGACCACATCGACAACGCTTCGTGAGAAGAGACCCCTAACTGGGAGACATATAAGGGCAAGAACGGCAAAATTTGACTGATGGCAAGACCGGTAAAAAAACAGCCGAACCAGACAGAAATAAGGTTAATTCTCCAGGATTCCATAAACAGCAATTATTATTCAGTTTTTGGCAAATTACGCACAGGTTAACAAGAACAGTAATAAGAATACGCACCAGAGGTGCGATTACATTTTTTTTGGTGTTTTATCTTCTCTATTCTGCCACCGGCCATAGCCCGGGATATAAACCACACTTATTTCGGCAGTTTATGCTTTAGCGACATAGCCCAAACCCACGCATCCCGAGGTGAAAATGGTTGGCATGCGCCGCGTTATATTCCGGCCCAAGGCTGTTGCCATAATACCCACAACTCGCCCTTAACATCGCCTGTAGCCAGGGGTGCGTGTCGCCGTGCCGCCAGCCATGCAATACCGTCACCTGCTGGCCGTTTGCCAGATGAAAACCGCTAATATCCAGTGCTTCGGCAGTGGCATGTTCGCTAAGGCGGGCATTGGGTCGATTATAGATATTACGGCATGCGTAACTTCCCAGATGGTCGATGCGCGTGAGCGGACTGCCCATAAATTGCTGCGTTAGCGGCCGGGCCTGTTGTTCAACAAAGAGTGCTGAACGGAGTGCCAGCGGGCAACTGGCAAGAAAACTACTGCTGAGTTTGACCGGGCCAAAATCGCGCACCCTTACCACATCGCTCAGCGGACAGTCCCCCCCGGTATTGGCGACAGATGTAGTGGAAATGAGTTGTTGCTGGTTCGCCTGGTGCAGCAAATCAATACACTGCCCCGAATCAAGCCGACGTAACTTAAACTGAGTAATGCGCCCCGGCGGGTCATTAAGTTGAAAGGGCGCGAAGGGGTTGTAGTACGCGGGCAAATAGCGCCAGCCGACCGCCAGTCCGCCCAGCAGTATAAACAAAACAACTAAGCCTTTCCCTTTCACGCATCCCCTCCATTAATCACTGCAAAACAGTATGGCAGAAGTGATATGGTATGTGCTTTCTGATTCAAGTGAGTGAAAGTTGAGATGGCAAAACTGCGGGTAGGGGTCGTGTTCGGCGGCAAGTCGGCTGAACATGAAGTGTCGCTGCAATCGGCAAAAAATATCGTCGATGCAATGGATAAAACGCGTTTCGATGTGGTACTGCTGGGGATCGATAAACAGGGTCAGTGGCATATCAACGACGCGAATAATTATCTGCAAAATGCCAGCGACCCGGCGCGAATTGCACTTAATCCCTCTGAAAGCAGCGTTGCGCTGGTGCCGGGGCAACCGTCACAGCAACTGATGAATGCCAGTGATGCTAAACCCTTTCCGCAAGTGGATGTGATTTTCCCGATTGTCCATGGTACTCAGGGTGAAGACGGCACGCTCCAGGGCCTGCTGCGTATGGCAAATCTGCCATTTGTCGGTTCCGATGTACTGGGATCCGCCGCCTGCATGGACAAAGACGTGACCAAACGCCTCCTGCGTGATGCGGGTCTCGCCATCGCTCCGTTTGTTACCTTAACCCGGAGTAATCGCGACCGTATTTCTTTCGCTGAGATACAGGCGAAGCTTGGACTACCGCTGTTTGTAAAACCTGCCAATCAAGGCTCCTCCGTTGGCGTCAGTAAAGTCACCAACGAAGCGCAATACCATGCTGCTATCAACCTGGCGTTCGAATTTGACCATAAAGTCGTGGTCGAAACCGGTATTACCGGTCGCGAGATCGAATGTGCGGTGCTGGGTAATGACGATCCACAGGCCAGCACCTGCGGTGAAATCGTACTTAACAGTGAGTTTTACGCATACGACACCAAATACATTGACGATAACGGTGCGCAGGTGGTTGTACCGGCGGCAATCGCGCCCGAAGTGAACGATCATATTCGCGCCATCGCCGTTCAGGCTTATCAGACGCTGGGCTGTGCCGGAATGGCGCGCGTCGACGTGTTCCTGACGCCGGACAACAAAGTTATCATCAATGAGATCAATACATTGCCAGGTTTTACCAATATCAGCATGTACCCAAAACTGTGGCAGGCAAGTGGTCTCGGTTATACCGATCTCATCACGCGGTTGATTGAACTGGCTTTGGCGCGCCATCAGGCTGATAGCGCGTTAAAAAGCTCGATGAACGGTTAGTCCTGCGTTTTTTCTTCCTCATTCGCCGCTTCTTCGTTTTCTTCGGGGCGGCGGCGAATAATAAATCCGGCAAGCCAGAAACTAATAACCCAGGTAACAAGGCCGACGGCGTAGTTTTGCCAGCCTTTCGTTTCAAACCCCAGCAGACCAACAACGCCATTCAGAATAAAGATCAAACCAATCGCAAACGCATAGTAGTGCCAGTCACGGCGTATTTTTGAAGGCAGCTTCATGACAACTCCGGCAATAAAAACGCCATCCTCGCATATTTGTCATGGCACGTCTGTGCCATATGCGGAAATTCTGAAATGTTAATTCAGTAACGGAAATGTTACCGGAATGTGATCGCATACAAAATTTACACATCGGGAATCATTCCCGGTGCGAAATTATCACCATTCCGATGTTGACAATTTAACCGACCTGTCAAAATTACACCAATTCACTGGCTCTGAGACAACGTCATTAAACGTAGCGGAGGTCTATATGGCTGACTTTACCCTGTCGAAACCCTTTTCGGGTAAAAAAACTCGCGACGCCTCTACGCCCGGTAATATCGCCTATGCCGTGTTTGTGCTGCTCTGCTTCTGGGCAGGCGCGCAACTGCTTAACCTGTTGGTGCACGCGCCTGGGGTCTTTGAACATTTGATGCAAATGCAGGACACCAGCCGACCACACGTCGAGATGGGGTTTGGCGTCGGCACCATTTTTGGTCTGGTGCCTTTCCTGATCGGCTGCGCATTTCTGGGCGTGATTGGCCTGGTATTGCGCTGGCGACGCCATCATTAGTTTTTCAACATACATTGCGCCCGGCGGTCATCGACACGCTTCGCAAACCACGCGGTTGTAAGGTTGCGAGTGATCTTCGGGCTCTCCAGTTGGATACCCGGTAGCATCTCTCGCGGTAACGTCTTCCCGCTTTTCTGTTCCGCCAGGCGGTAAACGCCCTGGTATAAGGCCGTTTTCTCTAAGGCAATACTGTCGCCGGTTTGCAACTGGCGGCGGATATCTCTGTCGCTCATCCCCAGTTTTACCCCCAGTTTTCTGGCCGCCAGCTCTGTTGCCCCTGCATCGCTGCTGCCATACTGAATAAGATCGCCGTCCAGCGACAGTTTAACGCCGGTCGCTTTGCTTAGCGCATTCTGAAATGCCGCGTTACGGCTGGCGTAATGCCCGGCATTAAAATCAGCAAAGCGGTAGAGGGGAGCTGTGTAATTGGCCGGATAATTGAGTAAGTGATAAGTGCCAAACCACAGGCCACCGCGACGGGTAAAGACTTCTTGTCGCACCGTGCCTTCCATTTTCCACGGGTAGCCGTTGGTGTGCTGCTCGGCAAACGCAACGCTAACTTGCATTGGCCCGCCGGTATGCACCGGGTTATAAGAACCAAAGAGCGTCTGCCCCATCGGCACCACGCTGATAAAATCGTCGAAAATTTCACTCAGCTGTTTTTCGCTTCTGACCTTGTCCAGACGCTCGCTATAGCTTTTGCCATTGGACGATTCAATTTTCAGCGCGGTATGCACCAGGGCAAGTGGGATATGTAAACGTGCCGCGCGACGGTCAATCTCTTTCCAGGCAATTTTATTCAACCCCGGCACCGTCGGATCGGCCTGATAGTTTGATTCCTGCTGCGCGACCGCCAGTACCGAACAGATATTTTCCAGCGTAGGTGCAATCGACTGACTGGAAAAGGTGGTGGCAATATCTTGCGCCCACGCGTCCCGGTCTTTCACACTTGCAGGCATTTTCTCTCTGACCACGCTCGCCACATCACGGGGCTTTTCCGCTTCGGCCCCCTTCGTCTCTTTTCCTGCGCTGGTCGTGTTTTTCGGTGTGGTACAACCGGCGAGAATCATTCCCGCCAGCAGTGTCATTGTGGTCGCGATAAGACGCGGCGCGCAAACAGACATATCGTTCCTTGCATTAACTGAGAGTGTTGGTCATTTGCGACGCTGGCTGCGCATTCAACTCGCTTTCAAAGCTCCGCAAACGTTTATAGATGGACATCAATTCCACCAGCGTGGTCCAGGAGGCTATCAAATACTGGAATGAACTGCGCACTTGTTCAAACACGTTTGTGATTTGGCGCATCAGACCAAAGGTAATGGCCCCGGCTGCGATGGTCGGGAAAAGGACAACCAGACCGAACACCACATCGACCTGCAGGTACAAAATGCGGGCGATGTTGAAATATGTATAGTGGAAATAAAGACGGAAATAGTTACGGCGGACGGCAGAAAATAGCTCTTTCACCGTATGAGGTTTGGCGCGGTTGACGTCATCTTCGCCATACACCAGCTCTTTACGATATGCAGCTTCCACACGCTGATTTTTGAACTCCAGTCCCGGCAGTTTAATCCCGACAAATGCCAGTAAAAAGGTCCCCGACAGAGCCCAGGCAATGGACGCAACCACCAGACCATACGGCAGATGCCCCACCAGCGGCAGTTCCTCTACGTGTGGAGACAGTGCCACCAGAACCGGCAAAAAAGCAATCAGCGTCATGACTGCATTGATAAAGCTAACACCCATATCTTCGAGCGTAGAAGCAAAACGCATGGTGTCTTCCTGAACACGCTGCGCCGCCCCTTCGATATGGCGCAACTGTTCCCAGTGCTCCATATAGAATTCGTTCATTGCCGTTCGCCAGCGAAAGACATAGTGGCTCACGAAGAAATTGTTCAGCACCGCGACGGTTACGGCAATCAGGGCGATCCATAAAAAGACGCCAATTTCACTATAAAGCTGACCAATACTGACTTTATTCGGCGCGCTCAGGGCCTTTTGAATAAGATCGTAAAATGGTGCGTACCAGGCATTGATCGCGACATTGATTTCCACCAGAAACCAGGTCACAAAAATGATTAGGGCCGTTCCGAGAATTGACCAGCGCTGCCAGCGATGCGGGGCATAGAAGAACCAGAAGAGCGCAAAGAGACCGACGCATAATGCGTAGTAGGCATAAAATAGCAGGAAGTTCAGGGACCAGAAGCGCGCCGCGCTGATGGGAACATCCTCAGAAGCGCCAACCAGTCGCATTATCCAGGCCTGCCCACCGGCCTGCCAGAAAACGACTACAATCAGTGCCCAAATAAAGGCCGAGAGAAAGAACAGCTTCGGCTTTGGGAAAAAAGACTTAAACATAATACTCTCCTGCTCACTTCTTATTTTTGTTCATCACTCATACGGCGCACAACGCATCTCCGCCACAGGAGCCTCCTGCGGTGGGGAGCGTTGTGAGAACTGTTGAATCAGACCTGAGCGTAACGCCTTAGTTCGTTTGCCACTCGTGAAGAATTGTTTCGACGGATTTCACAAAAACGGGGTTATCCGGCACCGTAAGTGTGCGCCAGACTTCATTATAATGGGCGATCAATGTTTCAGCCGGGGCCGCTGGTCGGTTGGCTGTCGTATGGGCATCTTCGGCCACGGTAATTGAATATCCCCGGCTGGCGCCATTTTTCAGTGTGGTATCAAGACAATAATCTGTCGCACAGCCGCATATGACAAATGCAGCTATATCATGCTCGCGTAAAACATCCGTAAGCCGGGTGCGGTAAAAGCTGTCACAGGCGGTTTTAGTGACATACAACGCGTTATCAGGCTGATAAAGGTCAGGTAGTAACCGGAACCCGTCGCTCCCCTCTTCCAGTCCACCGTTTTCGATGTGCTGGATGAAAATCACCGTATCAGCCGCATGCGTGAGCTGATTTATCTGCGCTACGCACACTTCGCGTCGAAAACGTGGTGTCGCAAAAACCCCGTTTTGCATATCCACGACCATCACCACTCGCTTGCCTGACATTGCTCGTCTCCAGAAATTCGCTACGGAAAGAAAAAGGGTATCACAACGACGCGGCCATTTTATGGTGCGGAAAAAAGTTCATGTTTACCCCTCGTTACGTTATTTCGCGAAATAATGCGCTTTTCGGTGCTTTGAAATATGCCGCCTGGTAGTATAAATACGCATTATCACTTTTTTCATTTACGGATGCTTTCGTTGAAACGTTGTTTGTCTTTCTCTGCAACGCTGTGCGCGTTAACACTGACTTGCGCTCATGCAGCACAACAGTCGCCCGATGCTGTTTTTGCGTCTGATATTGTTGATCGTTACGCCAACCATATTTTTTATGGCAGTGGCGCAACAGGGATGGCAATGGTGGCGATCGATGGTAACCAGCGGGTATTCAGAAGCTTTGGTGAAACGCGTCCCGGTTCGAATGTTCGCCCGCAACTGGACTCGGTCATCCGCATTGCCTCGCTTTCTAAGCTTATGACCAGCGAAATGCTGGTGAAGCTCCTCGATCAGGGGGTAGTGAAACTCAACGATCCGTTAAGCAAATATGCGCCACCGGGTGCGCGCGTACCAACTTATCAGGGGGCGCCGATTACGCTGGTTAACCTGGCAACTCACACCAGCTCTCTGCCACGTGAACAACCGGGCGGTGCGGCAAAGCGTACCGTATTTACCTGGCCGACCCGCGCAGAGCGCTGGAACTGGCTCTCCACGGCGACATTAAAATCGGCACCCGGTACCCAGGCGGCGTATTCCAACCTGGCGTTTGATCTGTTGGCCGATGCCCTGGCAAATGCGGCGGGTAAACCTTACCCTCAGCTTTTCGAAGAGCAGATTACCCGTCCGCTGGGGATGAAAGACACCACTTTTACGCCGTCACCTGACCAGTGTCGTCGTCTGATGGTGGCGGAAAAAGGAGCGAGCCCCTGTGATAACACCCTGGCTGCCATTGGCAGCGGCGGTGTCTATTCAACGCCGGGCGATATGATGCGCTGGATGCAGCAATTCCTCTCTTCTGATTTTTACAGTCGTAACAGTCAGGCGGATCGTATGCAGACGTTGATCTATCAGCGCAATCAGCTCACACGTGTTGTCGGGATGGATGTGCCGGGTAAAGCCGATGCGCTAGGCCTGGGATGGGTCTATATGGCGCCGAAAGATGGACATCCGGGTATTATTCAGAAAACGGGTGGCGGCGGTGGTTTTATTACTTATATGGCGATGATCCCGCAAAGTAATGTCGGAGTGTTCGTGGTTATCACGCGTTCACCATTAACGCGTTTCGTTAATATGAGCGATGGCGTGAACGATCTGGTAAGCGAATTGAGCAACAATAAACCGATAGTTGCCCCGTCTTCCTGATTTGTATGGGTCGTCGGTCAGTACTCGTAAGGCAAGCGGTTGATTTTCGACAGCTTGCCTTTACGCATTTCGATATAGTTTCCTTTACGTAGTGCGGACAGTACTTCAGCAATCACGGAGCGAGAAATCCCGGTGCGTCGCTGAATATACTGAATAACCCCAATACGAGCCCTAAGTTGTTCGTCCCAGTCAGACATAGTCAGAAGCGATGCCCGAATCTGATCGTAAGTACTACTACCAATAAGTTGACAATCGCGGGTTTCTGCAATGCGGTGCCACCATGTCAGCCATGCAAAAGCTTCACGCCACAGTTGGTGTTTTTCTATGAGAGTCATAGCTAAATCAGAAGGCAAATAATAACCCGAACATTCGTTTTGCGCCGTATATATATACCCGGATGGACGCTGGATAAGGCTTGTGCTTAGCCCCTTGATAAACGGAGCACTGGCGATACCCAGTAACATATCATTATATTCCCGGCTAATAGCTATTTCACCATGCAGAAGAACAAGGGTAACGTTATTCGGATCAATTTTATTAAAAGTCAAAATGGAATCATTGGCCAACTCAAAAGGAATACTATGAGATGAAAAGCATTCATCTAATAAATATAATTCCGCAAGCGGCTTGCTTAATGAAATCATTCAGGCCTCTTATAAAAATAAAATTCCCGCCAATCCGTGGCGGGAATTTGGATGCTGATAAAATAGTAGGGGAAATAAATACCCTGCTACATTTATTACCAGGTGTACTTCACGCCAACATTTGCGCCCCAATCCTGTTCGACGTCGCCGCCGCCCAGATAGTTCACATCAGTGTATGCACTGAAGTTTTTGGTGAAGCTGAACTGCGTTCCCAGACCAACACGTACCGCTGAACCCTCAACACCGTTGTCGATAGAATCGCCATTCACTTTTGCTGTGTTGTTAGAATCATCGTAAACGTATGCCAGGTTGAAGTACGGCGTCAGAGCCTGATCGCTACCATAGGTGAAGGTATAACCCGTATTAACACCCAGTTCATAACGCAGGCTATCGTAGTCCTGATCGCCCGTTTTCATGTTGTTGCTGAGGCGGAAGTTATCACCGGACTGGAACAGACCAGAGATACCGGCATACGGAGTAACATAACCTTTGTCGTTAACTTTCCAGTCATAGCCCAGTTTCAGACCGAAGCCCCATGCATCCGTTGAGGAGTCGCCGTCAACATACTGGCCGTTGGACATGCTGGCAGACAGATCGTTATCAAAACGGCTGTAGCTCAGGTTACCATCAAGGAAGATGTTGTTAGCAAAGCGGGCAGAAGAATAGATGTACGCAGACTGGCTATCCTGATCAACTTTACCAGAACGATCGCTTACATCACCTTTTGCAAAGCCAGCTGCCGCACCAACGATCCATTTCGCGTTGTTACCGTCAACGAAGGTATCAACACCCACCATGATGCCGCTGACGTCCTGATCGTAGTTGATCACGCCGTTGTCACCATTCAGGCTGCCACCGAAGTAGCTTACCCATGCGCCCCCGTTATCAGCCAGACCGTGACGGCCGTTGATCAGACGGGTAGACAGAGTATCCTGTTGCAGGTTCCAGATATTGGTGTTTGCAGAAGGAATGTTCAGCGCCATGTTCGCGTAGTCGGTCAGCTCCATCTGACGCATAACAACGGTATTCCCCTTCTGCTCGGCCTGATAGGTATAGGCACCGAGATCAGCTTTGTTTGCCGCGCTAAAAGTCGCAGTGGTATTTGCATCGTTGACGTAGACAAGTTCTTTACCTTTGTAGTCAGCGATACGGCCAGCGCCAGTAGAGTTATCGATACGGACTTTGTAGTTACCTTTGGCAGCTACAACGTCGTCATTCGCATCATAAACACTGAATTCCTGGTCGGCATTGTTGAGATTGCCGTTACCATTAACGGTCAGGTGACCATCAGAATTCATAGCGATAATACCGTAACCATACGTTGGGTCAGACTTGTGCTTCGTATTGGTATGGGCGTTGACCAGGTCAGCATCTAACACATAGTCACTGCTGTTGATGTTAAATACGCCGCCTTTATTCAGGTCCAGAGTATTCGTACCGAAGGTCCGGGTTTCATAAGCACCCGCGCCAATGCTGAATTCACCGCCATTAGACACGGTTACGGTATTTGCATACAGCCAGACAGTTTCGTTATTCAGATCGACGGTACTGTAGCTATCGACGGTCAAGTGGTCGGTTTTAACCTGACCGCCAGAGCTCAGGTTCATAGCGGAATTGTTAGTCAGCGTAATGCTGTCCGCTAAGAGGCCAGAACCATTTGCTACATCAACATGTGAGCCGTTATTCACAGTCAGGGTGTCAATGTTTGAATCATTGACAGTATTCCAGTGTGAACCGTTATTCAGATTGACGTTGAATAAGCCGCTTTGGAATGTTTTGTTATCAACAACATTACCCCATTTATCTTTGGTTGAACGGGGATCAATGCTGTTAACCGCAACATCATACATATCTGCAGTGCCAATTGCATCGTAGCTAAAGATTGCTGCGCCGGTCCATTTACTGCCGTTATCCAGGCTAATGTTCAGTTCATCAACATTCAGACCATCGTCAATCCAGCCACCGTTGGTATCCAGAACACCGTCGTTGCCAGAATCGTGACCATAAGGATAGAAATTCGCATTCCAGGTGCTATTGAAAACAACATCGCCTCTCAGCGTTGAGTTGCTGAGCGACACGTTGTTTTTCATTGCATAGTTAGATGCTGAATTATCAACAAAAGAAAGTGCAACGTCGTCGGCACCACCGCTGCCAGTGTAATCACTCGGTTCAGCAGTATTGCCATAAAAACCGTCGTTTTCCAGCGGAGTGTAAGAACCCGATGTTACAGTAGAGTCAGTAACAACAATGTTGTTATCCCAGGTATGGGATTCAGTGGTGTAATCTGCATTACTGGTGTTGCCTTGAGACAGCGCAATACCTGCAACACGAGAATTACTACTGATATTGATATTACTTTCTACATCCAGAGTTACCGCAACCCCCTGAGATGCGAAAGCGGCAGTACGGTAATCTTCATAAGCCGTTTTGCTATCACCATTCAGATAGCTATCGGTAAAATAGAAATATTCGTAATCATCATCAATGGTAGAGTTAGCAATATTCAGCGTGAATACATCGCCGTCATGCCATGTATGGTCAACGTCGGTACCATTATTCCAGGTATAGTTGTAGCCGTTAGCATCAGTATAAGCAATCGGACGCTTAGAGGTAATCATACCGTGGATGGTAGAGTTTTTAACATCCAGCGTATTACCTGTACCATCGGTGTAATCATGGTTCATGTAATAGGTGGAGAGAACACCGTTTACCACATCATTGTTGAACGTCTGATCGTAAGCGCCATCAGCCGCGTTATTATAGATATAACCATAATAAGAGATGTAGTTAAGTTTATCGGCGTTTGCCCAGTCGTCCCAGCTATATGCAGTATTTACATCGTCATGATACCCGAAGGTATTGTACGTCGTTGCCTGTGCCTGAGAAGCGATTGCCAACGTGCAGGCTAATGCTAATTGAGATACTACAAGTTTCTTTTTCCACGAGTGCATTTGTCATCCCTCCTCAGGGACATTATCGTTGGTCCATCAATTATTAATGCATCAAATGCAATAAAATTATTTGCGGGGAAATTATGCCGCAGAAAAAGAAAATGGTTCAATTAAAGTTCTCGTAAAGTCCGAATTCAGACATGTAATGGAACAACATAAAAAATCAGAATGCATAAAATTATAAATCACTTTAAAATCAATCTAATAAGATAAATCACGGGTATATTTTTATTATTGATCATATTGATATTTAAAATAACAGGCACAAACAGCAATTGAAGAAATAATAACATCACCAGGAATAATAAACCGCACAAATAAAAATAGAAGCCATGAATCTTTTAATGCTCGCTAATATAGCCACGCATTCCCCTCACTATCCCGCCGGGTTAACGCCGATTTTGGTGAAACATAATGGCCATTTTTCAGATAAACTATGCCCTCTGTTCCTAAGACATCAGGCAAATCATGACCGACTTAATCACCCGCCCGCGCCGCCTGCGCAAATCTGCCTCGCTCCGCGCTATGTTCGAAGAGACAACACTCAGCCTGAACGATCTGGTGTTGCCTATTTTTGTTGAAGAAGAGATCGACGATTACCAAGCCATCAATGCCATGCCCGGCGTGATGCGCATTCCGGAAAAACACCTCGCCCGCGAAATCGAGCGCATTGCTAAGGCTGATGTGCGTTCCGTGATGACATTTGGTATCTCTCATCATACAGATGCGACCGGTAGTGATGCCTGGCAGGAAAATGGTCTGGTGGCGCGCATGTCACGTATTGCCAAAGACGCTGTACCGGAAATGATCGTCATGTCGGATACCTGTTTCTGTGAGTACACCTCGCATGGTCATTGCGGCGTACTTTGCGATCACGGCGTCGATAACGACGCAACGCTGATTAATCTCGGGAAACAGGCGGTCGTTGCTGCCGCTGCCGGCGCCGACTTTATTGCCCCCTCCGCTGCAATGGACGGCCAGGTGCAGGCGATTCGCCAGGCACTGGATGCTGCGGGCTTTACCGACACCGCCATCATGTCCTATTCCACTAAATTCGCATCGTCATTCTACGGCCCATTCCGTGAAGCCGCGGGTACTGCGTTAAAAGGCGATCGTAAAACCTACCAGATGAGCCCAATGAATCGTCGTGAAGCGATCCGCGAATCGCTGATTGATGAATCCGAAGGGGCTGACTGCCTGATGGTCAAACCGGCTGGCGCTTACCTTGATATCCTGCGTGATATTCGTGAGCGTACGACTTTGCCGCTGGGTGCTTATCAGGTAAGCGGTGAGTACGCCATGATAAAATTCGCCGCGCAGGCTGGTGCTATTGACGAAGATAAAGTCGTACTGGAAAGCCTGGGTGCAATTAAACGCGCAGGTGCTGATTTGATTTTCAGCTACTTTGCTCTCGACCTCGCCGAACGTAAGATTTTGTAAGTCCTCAGGCCCGGCGCGGCTGCCGGGCCTGCCGTCCCTCGCTTCTTCGTATTACCATTTATTCATAAAGCTGAAATGCAACTGTCATCCGGCACTTCTACTGTCATCGCAAGACGGCAGGAGGAGCCACCATGTTTAGTCTCGATAATGTACTCGACGACCTCTGGCCACAGGCCAAGCCCGCGCCCTGGCAAAAGAATCTGCTCAGGCGTTTGTTATACGAACAAGAGTTCCAGCAGTTCGCTGCAAACCATCCCCATCTAAAAGGGCTGGATATGGTGGAGCAGGTTCTGGAGCATTTACAAATTCGCTGCACCATCCCCGCATACGATCTTGAACAAATCCCCGAACAAGGCCCCCTGGTGATTATCGCCAACCACCCGACAGGTACGCTTGACGGCCTGGCACTGATGTATGTCGTTTCCCGTGTGCGTCGCGATGTAAAAGTCGTGACCAACCGTATGCTGAGCCATCTGGAACCTCTCAGTTCACTGTTTATCCCGGTGGATAATATGGGTGGTGGACGCACCCGCAAAGCCTCGTTGCAGCTGATGGAAGCTCAGTTGCAGAACGGTGGCGTGCTGATTTTCTTCCCGGCAGGTGAAGTATCACGCCTTACCCGCAAAGGTATTCGCGATGGTAAATGGCATCCAGGTTTTATCAAACTGGCGGCCAAATTCCGCACCCCGCTACAGCCCGTGTGGATCAATGCCCGCAACAGCCCACTCTTTTATGGTTGCGCTTTGCTTTCCGATACGCTGCCAATGTTGCTTCTGATGCAGCAGATGTTCCGTCGCCGCGGTACCCAACTGCCCATCACTATCGGTCAGCGCATTCCGTGGGACAGCTGGCATTCAACCTCGCTTTCCCCCCGCGATCTGGCGGATAAATGCCGCAAACACGTGCGACGTTTAGGTAAAAAAGCGCCTGGCGTCTTTAAGACAGAGTGTGCGATCGCCCGCCCGGAGGACAGAGCCACGCTGCGTCGTGAACTTAGCCGGGCGGAGTGTCTGGGACGCACCGCTGATGGCAAAATCATTTATCTCTGGCAACGTCAGGGGCAAGAAGATGCGCCGTTGCTGCGTGAGTTGGGCCGCCTGCGCGAAATTGCTTTCCGTGCGGTCGGTGAAGGTAGCGGTAAGCGTCGTGACACGGACCGTTATGATGATGACTACCTGCATCTGATCTTATGGGATGAAACCGATCTGGAGATCGTCGGCGCATACCGCTTTATGCCAACGGCTCGTCAGGTGGAAGCACATGGCCCTGAGGGGCTGTACAGCTATAGCCTGTTTCATTACGACGAACGGATGTCAGAAGTGTTGCAACACGGTATTGAACTGGGGCGCAGCTTCATTCAGCCATGCTACTGGGGACGTCGTGGCCTCGACTATCTGTGGTCGGGTATTGGTGCGTATCTGGCTCGCTACCCCCAGTATCGCTACCTTTTCGGCCCGGTCTCTATCTCCGGCGGTTTACCACCCGCGGCCCGGGATTTACTGATTGCCTTCTATCGGTTGTGGTTTCCGGCAAGATGGCCGCTGGCAGAATCCCGCCGCCCGTGGCCTGCGACGCTACCGGATGTACTGGCGCAGTTTACGGGGGAAGATTACACCGAAGATTTGACGCGTCTCAAGTCATTGCTGGGCAACCTGGGCTGCGGTATTCCGCCGCTTTACAAGCAATACTCTGAGCTGTGCGAACCCGGCGGCGTGCAATTTATCGATTTTGGTTGCGACCCGGATTTTAATAATTGCGTAGATGGTTTGGTTTTAGTTGATTTAACACGGTTGAAAGCCAACCGATACGAGCGTTATATTAAAGCCCATCAGTAATATGGCCTCTGGCGAAAATATCCCGCCGGGGATATTTTCGCTTTTGCTTTTATTAGAAGGCAAAATCTCATTCTGGATGGATCCAGAAGTTTTTTGAACAGGTGTTCATGGATGAGCCAACTCACCTTTATTAATATCATTCTTGCAGCACTGCTGCTTTCCCCGCAGGTAAAACCACAGGCCAGTGTCTCTATTGAGAATACCCGTGTTATTTATTCCGCTAATGCAAAAGAAGCGACGATTCGCCTGACAAATTACAGCCAAAAACCCGTACTGGTACAAAGCTGGCTTGACGATGGCGATCCTGATACGTCGCCAGTCAGCACATCAACCCCTTTTATTTTGACACCACCTATTTGCCGAATCGATGGCGAACACGGACAGACATTACGTATTCAAATACTAAACCCAACCGCATTACCCATCGACCGTGAAGCCGTTTACTGGATAAATATAGTAGATATTCCGTTAAAACCACCCACGACTCGTAAAGAAGATCTTATGATAGTTGCACTTCGTTCGCGGATAAAACTTTTTTACCGGCCAAAAGACCTGAAAGGCAGCCCCGAACTTGCCGTCCGTCAGTTATACTGGCGCAATACGGGCGAAAGTATTATCGCCATCAATAATTCGCAGTGGCATATTTCTCTGACCTCAATCATTACCCCCCAGGGTATATTTCCGGCAAATATGATCCCTCCGTTAAGCAGCCGTACGTTTAATCACAAAATAGCATCAGGAACACCCTTCCAGTTTACCTGGCTCAATGATTACGGTGCGCTACAAAAAAATCATGCGGTAATAAAACACTGAACGCAGATTCAATATTGCGATACAAAATAGATAAGAAACATTATGAAACGAAAAATTATTCAGTCTGGTTTTTTATACCTCACGGGATTAGCGATAACAATGACCAGTCTTTCCATCAAAGCCGCATGCGTATTAATACCACGTTCAGGCAACGACATTCCCCCGGGTACGATTGTGTCAACCTCACTCTCGTCCGGGAACAATGCAATTCAAATGCCGCAAGATATTGCCCCAGGCACTGAGTTATTTCGCGTGACAGCCCGACAAACCAACTACGCCACCTACCAGACCAACTGCAATAACAACACCAGTAAAAAGAATTACTACACCCTGGGCCGTTTTACAAATGCAGCTCCGGCCGTCGCGTTAGCATCCACACCTTACGGCGTTGCTTACGAAACGGGGATTCCAGGTATCGGCCTTGCGATCCAGACAGGGGCAGGAACTCTCACCTTGGGTGAAAAAACGTATTACAGCAATACCTGCAATAATATTACCAGCAGCTGTGGCACAAATGGTCAGGATGCAAACATTACTTACATCCTGGTGAAAACCGGTAATATTACAAACGGCAGCATCAATCTTGCTACTCTACCAATGCTGGAATCCGTCACTGGTGGTAATAATTCACCAGGCAGCGATATTGTTATTTTTCGCTCTATATTGAGTGGAACAGTAAACTTTACTCAGGCTACCTGTGCGCTTGCCGAAAAAAGCAAAACAGTCAAATTGGGTGAGCATAAACATACGACATTTTTGGATTCTACGCCCTACACCCCCTGGGTTGACGCCTCAATTGATTTGATCAACTGTAACCATGGTGGTGCGCAATATTACAGCATTCAGCAGGTCGGCTACAGCAATACCAATACGCTTACCGATCTCGGCGCCACGAATATCGCCAACGCGCAATGGAGCCTTAAGCTTACTCCCCTGACCATTATTGATAGTAATAACGGTATCATGGCACTGGATCCTCAGCCGGACAGTGCCACAGGAGTGGGTATCCAGTTGTCCACAACCAATACCGCTACACCTGGTTTAGTGAAATTTAACCAACCCGTGAATGGGACGATGATCGCGGGAATGAACCAGACCATGCGCATTCCCCTATACGCCCGTTATATCAGAACCGGCACGATAGTGACCGGTGGCAAGGCTGACGGCAAAGTCACTTATACTGTCGAGTACAAGTAGCGATACATTCACGAACTATTTATATTGCAATTTTGTTACACCGGTTACATATCATTGACCAGAGCATTGCCACGCCCGAACCAGACGGCATCATAAAGCTTTTCGTTGGTGAGAGTGCGTTATGATTCGTGTGGTTCTGGTGGATGATCATGTGGTGGTGCGTTCAGGATTCGCCCAACTTCTCGGCCTTGAAGACGATCTCAGCATCATCGGGCAATACAGTACCGCCGCCGACGCCTGGCCTGCGTTATTAAAAAACGATGTGGATGTCGCCGTCCTCGATGTCGCCATGCCGGATGAAAACGGCCTGAGCCTGCTAAAACGTCTGCGGGCACAGCGACCGGATTTTCGCGCCATTATTCTGAGCATCTATGATACTCCTGCCTTTGTGCAAAGCGCGCTGGACGCTGGTGCCAGCGGCTATCTGACCAAACGCTGCGGCCCGGAAGAGCTGGTACGCGCGGTGCGATCCGTCGGTCTTGGCGGCCATTATCTTTGTGCCGACGCGCTAAAAGCGTTACGTGGCGGGATCGAGCCAATAAAAGTCCTTGCGTCTCTGACACCACGTGAGCGGGAGGTGTTTGATTTGCTGGTAAAAGGCTATAGCGTTAAAGAGGTCGCATTCAAGCTCGATCTCAGCCATAAAACGGTGCATGTTCACCGTGCCAATGTGCTCGGTAAACTGAACTGCGCCACCACCATTGAGCTGGTCCATTTCGCGCTTAATCATAACCTGCTGGCGAATCACTGATGTCGCGTTCATTGCGCCACTGGATCATCTCATTATTTATTGTTCTTGCCTGGGGGCCGGGCTGGCTGATGCTGTGGACGCTCAGTTTCTATCTCACCCATAACGGCCAACAGGCGGTGCTCTTTCTGCCGCATGGCGTATATCTGGCGCTGCTGATTCTGCTTTCGCGTCGCTTCTGGCCAGCTTTATTGCTCCCCCAATTAGCACTCATTTTCTGGCTTCACAGCGAGCAGCTCCTCAGTGGCTATACGATGCTGGCCGCTCCCCTGATCGGCCTGCTTCCTGCGCTGGTGACGCAACATTTCTGGCACCGCTTTCCGCTCTACTGGCAGCGATTGTCCCTGTTGTTGACTGCCGTTACCGCCAGTGCGCTGCTGTATACCCTGCTACTCGCCCCTTTTTTGCAAAGCGCCATGTTGCTGGCAGGTCTGGCCTCATTCACCGGTGGCGTGCTATTAACGCCGTTTGTCTATCTCATTTTTGAATTCTTACGTCAGCAACATCGCCATCATCTGCTTGGCCTCGACACGATCGCGCCGCCTTTGCGTACCTCGCTCATCATCTGGTGCAGCCTGTTTTTCATTATCGGTATCGGCACGCAGATGGTGCTGTCGCCACAAATTGAACGCCTGTTATTGATCGTGGTGTTCTTACCCAATGTGGTGATGGCGTGGAAGTTCGGCTGGCAGGGCGGCGTGCTGTCTGGTCTGCTCGGCAGTATGTTGATAACCATCGCCCGTCAGATTGGGGTGGGATTTAGCGACCTGCTGGAACTGGAAATCTTTCTCGCGACGCAAGCGCTGCTGGGGATTGGCCTGGGTATCGCCATCAGCCGTCAGCAACACCTGGCGCAAAACCTGCACCACTACCGCAAGCGGCTGGAGGCAGAATTACAGGCTCGCCGGGCGTTAACCGAGAAACTGATCCATACGGAAGAGGATACCCGCAAAATCCTTGCCCGCGAGTTGCATGACGAAATTGGCCAGAACATTACTGCTATCCAGATACAATCGCAGCTGGTGAAGCGAGCGGGAGAAACTGACCAGGCGCTGGAGGCAGCGAATCACATCAACGAACTTGCCAGACGCATTCACCACTCCACACGACAGTTGCTGCGCCAGCTTCGCCCGCCGGTACTGGATGAACTCTCCCTGCGAGAGGCGTTGCACCATCTGGTTAACGAATTTGCCTTTGCCGAACGCGGTATCGCCTGCCATTTCGATTACCGACTGAGCGCCCCCCCGGACAGTGAAACCCTGGTCTTCACTCTCTATCGCCTGCTGCAAGAGTTACTCAACAACGTCTGTAAACACGCCTGCGCCAGCGAAGTGCGCATCGCCCTTAGCGAGCAAAACGGCCGTCTGCGTCTCGAAGTACATGACAACGGCCTCGGTATCGCCGCCGAGAAGATGCCGGGCTTTGGTATCCAGGGCATGCGCGAGCGAGTCCACGCTCTGGGCGGCGAACTGACGCTCGAGTCGCGTCAGGGAACGCACGTAACTGTTAACCTGCCCACAATTTTGCAACAAAACCCGCTCTGACCAGGAAAAAGTCTTAGTCACCTGGGGAGTTTCTCTCATCCGCTTTCGTCTGCGCTTACCTATAGTCAGCGCAACTGGAGACCGCTATGCAAGCCATCTCATCTGCTGAAACTGAACAACGTTACCGGGCATTTCGCCCACGGTTACTGCTGTGCATGGTGGTGGGTTATGCGGCGTTCTACCTGACGCGCAAAAGCGTCAATTACGTCCTTCCGGCGCTGCAAAGCGATCTGGGATTAGACAAAGGCGACATCGGACTGATGGGTTCACTGTTTTACCTCAGCTACGGTCTGTCGAAATTTGCCGCCGGACTCTGGCACGACAGCCACGGGCAGCGCGCCTTTATGGGCTGTGGTCTGTTTGCCACCGGCTTGCTGAACGTGCTGTTCGCTTTCGGTGACTCATTGCCGCTGTTGTTGGTGGTCTGGACGTTAAACGGTTTTTTTCAGGGCTGGGGCTGGCCACCCTGTGCTCGCCTGCTCACCCACTGGTATTCCCGTAATGAACGCGGCTTCTGGTGGGGGTGCTGGAACATGTCCATCAATATTGGCGGGGCAGTAATCCCGTTGATATGTGCCTTCGCCGCCCACTGGTGGGGCTGGCAGGCCGCGATGCTGACACCAGGGATAATCAGCATGGCGCTCGGCGTCTGGCTGACAATGCAACTGCGGGGCACACCGCAGGAAGAAGGATTACCGAGCGTGGGCGAATGGCGGCATGACCCGCTGGAACTGCGTCAGGAACAACAAAGCCCCCCGATGGGCTTATGGCAGATGTTACGCATCACCATGCTGCGTAACCCAATGATCTGGCTGCTGGGCGTGTCGTATGTGCTGGTCTATCTGATCCGCATCGCGCTCAATGACTGGGGCAACATCTGGCTGGCGGAAAGCCACGGCGTCAATTTATTGAGTGCCAATGCCACGGTGATGCTGTTTGAAGTTGGCGGTCTGCTGGGAGCGCTGTTCGCTGGCTGGGGATCGGATTTGCTCTTTAGCGGGCAGAGAGCGCCGATGATTTTGCTCTTCACGCTGGGGCTGATTGTTTCGGTCGCCGCGCTGTGGCTGGCGCCGGTACATCACTATGCGTTGCTGGCAATGTGCTTTTTTACCGTGGGATTTTTTGTTTTTGGCCCACAGATGCTCATAGGCCTGGCCGCCGTTGAATGCGGGCATAAGGCAGCGGCAGGATCGATAACCGGTTTTCTCGGCGTCTTTGCCTATGTTGGCGCGGCGCTGGCGGGCTGGCCGCTGTCGCAGGTGATTGAACACTATGGCTGGTCGGGGATGTTCAGCTTGCTCTCCGTTGCCGCCGTATTAATGGGTTTACTTCTGATGCCCTTGTTGATGGCGGGCATCATGACGTCTCGCAGTCCTACAACCTCACAGGAAGGATAAAACAATGAAAGTTACCCTGCTCTCTACCCTGGTGGCGACCGGTTTGGCGCTGGCGGCATTCAGCAGCGCAGCCAAAGCGGAAGGTCGTCTGGTGGTCTACTGCAGCGCGACCAACGAAATGTGTGAAACCGAAACGCAGGCCTTCGGCGAGAAATACAATGTGAAAACCTCCTTCATCCGCAACGGTTCAGGAAGCACGCTTGCGAAAGTGGATGCGGAGAAGAAAAACCCGCAGGCAGATGTCTGGTACGGCGGCACGCTGGATCCACAGTCGCAGGCCGGTGAGATGGGACTGTTGCAGCCCTATAAATCAGCCAATCTGAGTGAGATCATGGAGAAATTCCGCGATCCGGCCAAAGTGAAAGGCAATCTCTCTTCCGCCGTTTATGTGGGCATTCTTGGGTTTGGCGTTAACACCCAGCGCCTGAAAGAGAAAAATCTGCCGGTACCGAAGTGCTGGAAAGATCTGACAAAGCCGGAATACAAAAGCGAAATTCAAATCGCCGACCCGCAGAGCTCTGGCACCGCCTATACCGCGCTGGCAACCTTCGTTCAACTTTGGGGCGAAGATCAGGCTTTCGATTACTTAAAACAGCTAAACAAAAATATCTCTCAGTACACCAAATCCGGTATCGCCCCGGCACGTAATGCCGCGCGTGGCGAAACCGCCATCGGCATTGGCTTCCTGCATGACTACTCGCTGGAAAAAGAACAAGGCGCGCCGCTGGAGCTGATCTCGCCCTGTGAAGGCACCGGCTATGAAATTGGCGGTATCAGCATTCTGAAGGGAGCTCGTAACCTGGATAACGCGAAGCTGTTCGTTGACTGGGTACTGTCAAAAGAAGCACAGGAACTGGCGTGGAAAAAGGGCAAGTCTTATCAGATCCTGACCAACACCACCGCTGAAACCTCCCCGAACTCGCTCAAGCTCGACGATCTCAAACTTATTAATTACGACATGGATAAATACGGTTCCACGGACGTTCGTAAAGCGCTCATTAACAAATGGGTTAGCGACGTGAAGATGGGCCAGTAAGCACGCATTGGCGATCATATTGCCGGGTAGCGGCGTAACCGCTTTACCCGGCCTACAACACCGGAATGCTTATGTCACAGACAATTACACTCCATCCCACACCAAAGCGGGATGCGATATTCTTTTGGGTTCTGCTTGGCGGCCTGGCCTTTGTGCTACTGCCAGGCTGGAGCCTGGATTATGGCCTGCTGGAGTCCACGCGCGATGAAATCATCGACGCCTACGGCTGGTCGCATGTTAACGTCAGTTGGTTGTGGTTTTTGCTACCCGCCGTGTTGCTGATTCGGCCTCTGAGCGAAGCCAGGCGCGAGCAGCGCGGCCGCCACTATTTTGACGCTGGCTGGGCATTACTGTGCATGGCGTTCGTGGCTATCAGCGCCACCGTAGAAGGGCGTGGCCTCGGCTATGCGGTGATTGTGCTGTTTGTCTCCCTTGCTGCCATCATGACTCTGGCACTCGCCCGCCTGGAGTGGCTCGGCGGCGACCGCTTTGTTATTGGTTCGCTGATTGTCATCGTAGCGCTGATTGGCGTCTTTATCGTCTGGCCGAGTATTGCCATCTTTATTCCGATGTTCACTACCGACAGCGGCGAATTTGCCCCGCTGGCGTTTATGAATGTGCTCGCACAGGCGCACATCATTCAGGTGATTCTGAACTCTATCTGGCTTTCCATTGCTGTGGGCGTCGGCTGCACCTTCTTCGGCCTGGTGCTGGCGATTTATACTACGCGTATTGCCAAACGCAGTGCCATTATTGGCCGCGTATTCTCCATTTTGCCTATCGTCACCCCGCCTTTCGTCGTGGGCCTTGGCGTCACGCTGATGATGGGGCGTTCCGGCTATATCACCGAATTAATGGTCGACTGGTTCGGGCTCACCAATACCAACTGGCTGTACGGGTTTACCGGTATCTGGCTGGCACAAGTACTGGCCTTCACCCCCATGGCCTTCATGATCCTTGACGGGGCGATCAAAACTATTCATCCATCGCTGGAAGAAGCCTCATACACCCTGCGCGCCAGCCGCTGGCAGACCTTTAACGGCGTCTTCGTTCCGTTGCTGAAACCAGCGCTGGCTAACGCCTTCCTGATCGTGGTGGTACAGTCGCTGGCCGACTTTAGTAACCCGCTGGTGCTGGGCGGCAACTTTGACGTACTGGCGACACAGATCTACTTCTACATTACCGGTTCGCAGCTCGATTATCAGGCCGCCAGTACGCTTGGCGCGTTCCTGCTCCTCTTCTCGCTGCTGGTGTTCTGCGTGCAATACATGTGGATCGGCAAACGTTCTTACGTCACCGTTTCCGGCAAATCCTATCGCGGCGATGTACAACCTCTGCCGGTCACACTGGTGTGGAGCGTAGTGGCCCTGCTGGCTGTGTGGGTGGCATTCAATGCCCTGCTCTACGGCAGTATTTTCTATGGCAGTTTCACGGTGAACTGGGGCGTGGATTACACCCTGACGCTGGATAACTTTATCAAGCTGTTTGGTCAGGGCATGAGCGACGGCGCATGGCCTTCTCTTCTCGATACCCTGCTTTACGCCGGGATTGCCGCCCCGATTACGGCCATTTTCGGCCTGCTGATTGCCTGGATTGTGGTTCGCCAGCAATTTAAAGGGAAAAAGACCATCGAGTTCACCACCATGCTGTGCTTTGCGGTTCCGGGCACCGTGGCAGGCGTCTCTTATATCCTCGCCTTTAACAGTGCCCCGGTGTACATCACTGGCACCGCCGCCATCGTCATTATCTCAATGGTAATGCGTAACGTGCCGGTGGGTATTCGCGCCGGGATCGCAGGCTTAGGCCAGATTGATAAATCGCTGGATGAGGCCTCACTTAGCCTGCGCGCAGGATCGTTGCGTACCATCACGCAGATTCTGCTGCCTCTGCTGCGCCCGGCGATTTTGTCCGCGCTGATTTACAGCTTTGTCCGCGCCATCACAACCGTCAGCGCCATTGTCTTTTTGGTGACGCCGGACACGCGTGTAGCGACAGCCTACATTCTGAACCGCGTGGAAGACGGCGAATACGGCGTGGCCATTGCCTATGGCTCAATCCTTATTGTGGTGATGCTCGCCATCATCTTTATTTTCGACTGGCTGATCGGTGAGGCGCGTATCTCCCGTTCCAAAGCTAAAAACCAGGCGTAACGGAGCGCGACCATGACACAAAAACATTTCGTTGAACTGCGCAATGTCACCAAGCGATTTGGTAACAACACGGTTATCGACAACATTAATCTTGCGATCCCACAGGGTGAGATGGTGACGTTACTCGGGCCGTCAGGCTGTGGCAAAACCACGGTTCTGCGTCTGGTAGCGGGGCTGGAAAAGCCGTCTGAGGGAGAGATTTTTATCGATGGAGAGGATGTCACGCATCGTTCCATTCAGCAGCGTGATATCTGTATGGTGTTCCAGTCCTACGCCCTCTTCCCCCACATGTCACTGGGGGAAAACGTAGGTTACGGTCTTAAGATGTTGGGCGTTTCACGCGCGGAGGTGAAAACGCGGGTAAAAGAAGCGCTGGCGATGGTGGATCTGGAAGGCTTTGAAGATCGCTATGTGGATCAAATCTCCGGTGGGCAGCAACAACGTGTAGCGCTGGCACGTGCGCTGATCCTCAAACCGAAGGTGCTGTTGTTTGATGAGCCGTTGAGTAACCTCGACGCCAACCTGCGTCGTAGCATGCGCGATAAAATTCGCGAGCTGCAAAAGCAGTTCAACATCACCTCCTTGTATGTTACGCACGATCAGAGCGAGGCATTTGCCGTCTCCGATACCGTGCTGGTGATGAACAAAGGCCACATCATGCAGATGGGCTCGCCGCAGAATCTGTATCGCCAGCCTGCATCGCGCTTTATGGCAAGTTTTATGGGTGATGCCAACCTGTTCCCGGCAACATTCCATCAGCAATTTGTTGATATCTATGGATACCGATTACCCGTGCCGGGGCATTTCTCGGCCCAGGGAAGCGGTACGGTGGGTGTCCGTCCGGAGGCCATCACGCTGGGTGAACAGGGCGATGACAGCCAGCGTTGCGTGATCGTGCATGTGGCTTATATGGGACCGCAGTACGAGGTGATTGTGGAATGGCACGGCCAGCGCATTTTGTTGCAGGTTAACGCCACCCGCCTGCAACCGGATGTCGGTGAGCACTATTACCTGCAGATCCACCCCTACGGAATGTTCGAACTGGCCGAAACGGCGTGAGTTATTCCCGGATGCGGCTGCGCCTTATCCGGGCAACCGCCCGCACCATCGTAGCCCCGGTAAGCGTCAGCGCCACCGGGGAAGGTGCGGCCTGAGAGTGGCAATATCCTCTGGCGTGGTGCGACAGCACCCGCCAATCAAACGCGCGCCCGCCTCCAGCCATTCGGGTAAATAATTGACCAGCGTCGGGCAATTGCTCGCGTGCTGATGCCAGCTTTTCAACAGCGGATCGTAATGTTCCCCGGAATTGGGATAAACCAGCAGCGGCAATGATGTGAGGCTGCGCAAATGGCGTAACACCGGCGTAGTCCGCTCAGGCGCAAGACAATTAACACCCACAGCCATCACCTGAGAAGAGGCAGACACGACGGCCATCACCTCCCGCAGCGGTGTACCGTCACAGAGATGCTCGCTGTCACGTACGCTAAAGGAAAACCAGGCGCGCGCCTGTGGCCACGAACGTAACAATGTAATCAACGAGCAGATTTCCGGGAACGAGGGGAGCGTTTCACATGCCAGCAGATCGGCGCCACTTTGCAACAACGTTTCGATGCGCTGCCAATGAAACGCCTGAAAATCCTCATCACAACAGACGTAATCGCCGCGATATTCCGAACCATCGGCAAGATAAGCGCCATAAGGCCCAACGGAACCGGCCACCAGTAGCGTGCCAGCCTGGGGATTTTCCTGCAGATACATTGCCCGCGCCTGGCAGGCCAGCTGGACACTTTTTGCAATCAGCTCAGCGGCCTGCGCCCCGGTGAGATTACGGGCGGCAAAACCAGCAGGCGTCGCCTGATAGCTGGCCGTGGTGGCAATCTGCGCCCCGGCGCGAAAATAGTCCAGATGCACCTGACGAATGATCGCCGGCGCTTCCAGTAACACTTTTGCCGACCATAAAGGATCGGCCAGATTGCAGCCATGCGCCTCCAGCTCGGTAGCCATTGCGCCATCTGTCAGCACGAACGGCTGGCTGGCAAGGAGCGCAGACAGCGGATGAGTACGGGACATGCCATCTTCCTGAAAGGTAACCGTCATCACTACTATGGATGATTTGCGACCACACGCAACCGCGCTCGTCTGCTGCTCAGCCGTGGATTAGTCGTAAAAATAACATAGAGAATCGGTCGCCAGGCCATATGCCCCTCCTTAGTTAAATATAATCCTGGATTTGCCTGAAATTTTTTCTCTCAAACTAAAGTGCGAAACAATTCAGGTCAACTCATTCTCAAATGATTAAATTTAACATCAGGTGATTGCCTGAAAACATTGTGATACAACCGACAAAACAACGTAATAAGGCAATGAAATCAAAAATGTAAAATGTATGTGAAATAAAAACAGTAAATTTCGTCAATAACAAATAATAGTAAAGCGTTGTCGTGATAAAAAGGGTGTAAGAATTATCGGATTTATTCAGCACCAGTTCCCTATAATATTTTGTTTTTTCCTGACCTATAAAAAATTAACCCCCTTATGCCTGAGGAAATTTTACTCAGGGCATTATTTTTACGCTTCACTTTCAGCGAGTTCACCCGGCGAAACACCTCGACCACATTTGTTGTCCGGCAAATTTCACCATTGCGGGGCAGCATGCACCAGAATTACCCGTCAGGCGCTACATCTGTGCCGTGATTTTTTCACACCACATACCAGAACGCTGACAACAAACTGAATTTATTAATGTTTTAAGTTTGGCACTGCCTTTGCTACTTAGCTTGCACTGTGTTTAATGGCGAGGCAGTAAATGATGACCACAGAATCAACCACATTAAAAAGAACACTCGGCAGCTTCCGCTTATGGGGCATTGCCGTCGGCCTGGTCATATCAGGCGAATATTTTGGCTGGAGTTATGGCTGGTCCCAGGCCGGAACGATGGGATTTTTGATTGTAGCGCTGGCGATTGCCGCAATGTATTGCGCATTCATATTTAGTTTCACTGAGCTGACAACAGCGATTCCACATGCAGGCGGTCCCTTTGCTTATGCTTATCGGGCATTCGGCCCTACCGGTGGATTTATTGCTGGTTTCGCAACACTCATTGAATTTGTGTTTGCTCCACCGGCTATTGCAATGGCTATCGGGGCTTACCTCAACGTGCAATTTCCGTCTCTCGATCCAAAATGGATCGCCTGCGGCGCCTATATCATCTTTATGGCGTTGAATATTCTCGGTGTCGGTATTGCCGCTACCTTTGAATTGATCGTCACGCTGCTGGCGATATTTGAGTTGCTGGTCTTTATGGGTGTCGTTGCACCGGGCTTTTCCTGGGATAACTTCACGGCTAACGGCTGGGCAGGCGCAGAAAGCTTTAGTGGGCTGGCATTGTCGGGTATGTTTGCTGCCATCCCGTTTGCTATCTGGTTCTTCCTGGCGATTGAAGGTGCGTCAATGGCGGCCGAAGAAGCCAAAGACCCGCAACGCACTATTCCTCGCGCGCTTGGCGGCGGCATACTGACACTGACCGTACTGGCCGTTGGCGTGATGATATTTGCAGGCGGCGTGGGCGACTGGCGCGCCCTGTCGAACATAAATGATCCATTACCGCAGGCGATGAAAGTCGTGGTGGGTAACAGTAGCGGCTGGTTGCACATGCTGGTCTGGCTGGGGCTGTTTGGCCTGGTGGCTTCCTTCCACGGCATTATCATGGGTTATTCCCGTCAGATTTACTCTCTGGCGCGGGCGGGCTATCTGCCAGCAAGCCTGGCAAATCTCAATCGTAAAACGCGCACGCCGCATCTGGCGATTCTGGCTGGTGGCGTGGTGGGTATCGCGGCAATTTTCTCCGATTCACTGATCACCATTAGCGGTATGCCGCTGACCGCCTGCATTGTGACGATGTCAGTATTCGGCGCTATTGTTATGTATATCATCTCGATGGCTGCGCTATTCAAACTGCGCCGCAGCGAACCGAACCTGGTGCGTCCGTTTAAAGCGCCCCTGTTCCCGATTGCGCCCGCGTTTGCACTGGGCATGGCGGTACTCTGCCTCGTCGCGATGGTCTGGTACAACACCCTGCTGGCGCTCATTTTCGCGCTGATGATGCTGGGGGGTTACATGTGGTTCCGTATAACAGCACCAGCCCGTGAACGTGCGGCGATGGATCCGCAACTGCGTGCGCTCTCCTGAGGAGGCGAAATGTATAAAACGACTCTGGCGCACCGGACATACCGGTTCGCCAGTCTTAAAGAACTCATGGCAAAAGCCTCCCCGGCCCGTTCCGGGGATGTGCTGGCAGGCGTCGCGGCAGATTCGGCGGAAGAGCGCATGGCAGCGAAAATCGCTCTTGCCGATATTCCGTTGCGTGACCTTCTGGACAACCCGCTCATTCCTTACGAAAGCGATGAAGTCACCCGTCTGATCATTGATACTCACAATGCCGATGCCTTTTCCCTTATTCGCCACCTGACCGTCGGCGATTTTCGTGACTGGTTGCTGGCCGATACCACAGATTCCGCCACGCTGACGCATATTGCTCCGGCCATCACGCCGGAAATGGCGGCCGCTGTAAGCAAGCTGATGCGCAATCAGGATTTGATTCTGGTGGCCAGCAAATGCAGCGTGATTACCCGTTTTCGTAACACCATTGGTCTTCCCGGCCATCTGAGCGTGCGCCTGCAACCAAATCATCCCACCGATGATTTAAAAGGGATTGCCGCCAGTATGCTCGATGGCCTGCTCTACGGTGCAGGTGATGCGGTGGTGGGTATTAACCCGGCCAGCGACAGCCTGCCCGTCCTCGAACGGCTCAACCATATGATGGATGACATCATCAGCCGTTTTGCCATTCCCACCCAATCCTGTGTGCTGACCCACGTCACCAACACATTACAGCTGATTGAGCGTGGCGCGCCGGTAGACCTGGTTTTCCAGTCTGTTGCGGGAACCGAAGCTGCCAACAGCGGCTTTGGTATCAATTTGTCGATGCTCAAAGAGGCACAGGAGGCGGCATTAAGCCTCAAGCGCGGTACGCTCGGTAACAACGTGATGTATTTTGAAACCGGCCAGGGCAGTTGCCTGTCGGCCAATGCGCATCACGGCGTTGACCAGCAAACCTGTGAAGCGCGGGCCTATGCCGTGGCGCGCCACTTCAACCCGTTACTGGTAAATACCGTGGTTGGATTTATCGGGCCGGAGTATCTCTATGATGGCAAACAGATCATTCGCGCCGGTTTAGAAGATCACTTCTGCGGCAAGTTGATGGGGCTGCCAATTGGCTGCGACGTCTGCTACACCAACCACGCCGAAGCCGACCAGGATGATATGGACACGTTGCTGACGCTGCTGTGCAACGCCGGGCTGACGTTTCTTATTGGCGTACCGGGCGCGGATGACATTATGCTGAATTATCAGAGCACATCCTTCCACGACGCACTCTATGCCCGCCGTCTGCTGGGGCTTAAGCATGCACCGGAGTTCGCCGACTGGCTCACCCGTATGCAGATTATCGATACCCACGGACAATTACGCTTAACCGGAGCGAACCACCCGCTGTTGGGTGCATTACCACAAGGAGTGAGCGCATGAATCCACCGGATGCCTGGACATTACTGCGCGAATTTACCGATGCCCGCATCGCGCTCGGACGTAGCGGTGCCAGCCTGCCCACGCGTGAAGTGCTGAACTTTGGCCTGGCCCATGCTCAGGCCCGCGATGCCATTCACCAGCCGTTCGATAGCGAAAGCCTGGCGGTACAGTTACACGAACTGGGATTGCAAACGCTAAATGCGCACAGCGCGGCGGCAGACAGACATATCTATCTGAATCGACCCGACCTGGGACGAATGCTCAGTCAGGAGAGCCGCGATGCGTTAAAAGCGAGCCGGACACCCGCACACGACCTGCTTCTGGTCATTGGGGATGGCCTCTCTTCGCATGCGGTGCAGCGCCAGTCCGTCGGGCTGATTAAAGCGCTGCTGCCCTATCTGGAAACGCTGGGGATTTCACTTGCCCCGGTGGTACTGGCGCATCAGTCACGGGTTGCGCTGGGGGATGACATTGGCGAAACGCTCAACAGCAAAGCGGTCGCGATCCTGATTGGTGAACGTCCTGGCCTCTCCTCCCCGGACAGCCTTGGCGTCTATCTGACATGGAAACCCGAACGCAAGCGGCTTGAATCGGAGCGTAATTGCATTTCGAACATCCGCCCGGAGGGGCTGAACTACGAAGCCGCCGCTTTTAAGCTCGCCTGGCTGCTGGAGCAGGCTTTCCTGCGCAGGCTTACGGGTGTGAAGTTAAAAGACGAAAGCGATAACCCTGCCCTGCATGGGCGTGTGACACCACGTATTCACCGCTAGCCTCCTTCGCGCTTTATCGCCCCGGGGTAAAGCGCGAAGCGTAACGAAAATTTTGTTCCATACTCTCTTAACCCTGTTTGCATCCTGCGTTTGTGGAGATTCCAAGGTGAAAGAGACCGCACCTGATCCCCGTCATCATCCCGTAAGAGAGAATCCGCGCTGGCTGAGATTCGAATCACGGGTACAGCAATATGGCGCTTATCTGCTTTTTTTGATTGTCATCAGCGCCCTTGCTGGCCTGTTTTCCCATGGTTTTTTGAGCGACAGAACGCAGGAAACCGACGATAAACAACTGCTGGTTCACTACGAGCGATTCGGACGTTTGCAAAGCGATATGACGCTGGCCATGACGGTCAGGGCGCCAAAGCATGAGCAGCTCGTCATTACGCTGGGCGGCGATTTTATGCAGCAATATGAGATACGCACGCTACAGCCGCAGCCAGACCAGGTCTCGAGTCGAAACGGGGTACTGCGTCTGGAATATTCCCACGCGCATCCGGGCGAAGCCTTCGATCTCTGGCTGGGGCTGACCCCGCTGCTTCCGGGCCGCGCAACGTCGCAAATTGGTGTGGAAGGCGTATCCAGCACCGGCATCTGGCAATTTATCTATCCCTGAGGGCGAGACAATGGAAATGGTATTACGGGCAATCGCCATCTATCTGGTGTTGATGGTGGTTTTTAAAATCGCCGGACGCCGGGCGCTGTTACAAATGACCTCGTTTGACCTTATCTTGCTGCTGATAATCAGCGAGGCCACACAACAGGCGCTACTGGGAAATGATTTTTCTGTCACCGGCGCGGCACTGACCATCATCACCCTGGTGACGGTGGACATCCTGTTTGGCTACATCAAAAAATATATCAATAACGCTGAAGACATTATCGACGGTGCCCCGGTCATTCTGGTGGAACATGGTCAGATGTTGCGCGGCAAAATGAAAGAAGCCGATATCACCTATGATGACATCATGGTCTCGGCACGTAATAATCAGGGCATTGATAAGCTTGACGATATTAAGTACGCCATTCTTGAACGCAACGGCCATATTTCGATTATTGCGAAGCAGCCATAAATCGGGTCTGCGCTGCGGCTATCTGTATTTATGCCGCAGGCCGCACCCAGGGCGCCGGCTGCGGCCGGCCCCCTTAATCATCATTAACGTTCAATCAATTCCGTAAAAGTGATATTTACAAACTCCAGAAAGTTAAACGCATTTTCTTTTATCGCTGTGGTTATCAAAATCACATCCGCATAATTCCCCCTTACCGGGCAGAGAAAGCCAGGTTCAGGAAAGGACGTAAAAATCCCATTTCTGATAATTACGATCAAGATCACATTCACAAAAACATAAGAAAACCAAAAAGTTGCACCCATTAAAAAATAAATGAGAGGCACATCAACATAATTATCCCGCCGGTTCATTGACTCTTATGCACACGTGTGCATAAATAAATGCACTAAGCTAAAAAAGCTAAATTCGGGACGGTAAGCATTTATCCAGACATATTCTTATCACCATGACAGATACCCTTTCGCTGTAAATAAGCAGCGCCAGACGCGTAACGGCTAATTTCGCCGAAAGGGAGCGCTTGCTTTTTTTTACTCGTCAGGAACAGTTACGTAAATAGATCAATTACGGGTGATGCATGGAAACGTATTTCAAAGATCTTTCAGCCAGTCAGGATGCAATACGCGATGTGCTGCAAACAATGGGCCTCCTCGAAGCTGAAGAGCCCCTGCGCGTCAGCCCGCTCACGGGCGGTGTTTCATCCAACATATTGAAAGTCAACGTCGGGGAAAGGCAGTTTTGCCTGAAACAGGCACTGCCAAAATTAAAAGTGGCTAAAGAGTGGCATGCACCGCTTGAACGCGTCTTTGCCGAAATAGACTGGATGCAAACCGTCGCCGGTATCGCGCCGCATTCGGTTCCCCATATAACAGGCGTCGATCGTAAGGCGCTCTGTTTTGTGATGGATTATCTGCCCGCAGAGCATTTTCATAACTGGAAAGCACAGCTCTTAAACGGGGAAATTGATATCGATTTTGCCGCGCAGACAGGCAGCATATTAGGTGAAATTCATCAGAAGACCGCGAAAAGTGAAGCACTGGCAAAAACATTCGCCTACGACGATAACTTTTTTTCGCTGCGTCTTGATCCCTATCTTGGGGAGATCGCCCGCGTTCATCCGAAATATGCTGACTTTATTCTGGCGGTATTACGCAGAACGCAATCGACCAGACTGGCACTGGTTCATGGTGATATCAGCCCGAAAAATATCTTACGCGGCCCGGATGGCCCGGTCATTCTCGATGCGGAATGCGCATGGTATGGCGACCCGGCATTCGATTTAGCATTTTGCTTAAACCACTTCCTGCTGAAAACGGTTATTGCCGGGTCTCAGGAGAGGCAGAAAAAACTCATGCTCGCTTTTGATGCAATGTACCAAAGCTATTTTAACCGCATAACGTGGGAACCCGCCGGGGAATATGAAACCCGAGTCGCCACGCTGCTTCCCTGCTTAATTCTGGCGCGCGTCGACGGTAAATCACCAGCGGAATATTTACAGGATCAGCACGCGCATAAGGTACGTCGCGCAAGTTGCGCATTACTGGAACTTCAATTTACGCAATTAAAAGACATTACATCATTCTGGAGGAAGGAGAACGGGTTATGAGTCACATTAAAAGTGTGATGGGACGTCGTGTATGGGATTCCCGCGGCTGGCCAACGGTTGAGGTTGAAGTTCATCTGGAAAATGGTCTGTTTGGTCGCGGTATGGCACCCGCCGGGGCCTCTTGCGGGATGCATGAAGCGGTGGAATTGCGCGATGGCGGTAACGTCCTCGGCGGCAAAGATGTGCAAAAAGCGCTGTATAACATTAAACACGAAATTGCCCCGGCGCTTATCGGCACGGACATCAACGATCAGGAACTTATCGACAGTATTCTGATTGAACTGGACGGTACGGGCACCTTCTCCCGTCTGGGAGGCAATGCCTCGGTTGCCTGTTCCATGGCGGCTATCTATGCGGCGGCCAATAATGCCCACCAGCCGCTCTGGAAATATCTGGCGGGTGACCAGAAAGTGGCGATGCCGCTGCCGCAAATTCAGATTTTCGGCGGCGGTGCGCACGCCGGGCGCCGTATCGATATTCAGGATTTGATGGTTATCGCCAACGGGGCGAAATCCTTTGAAGAGGCGCTGGTGATGACCGCTGAGGTTTATCACAGCGCAGGCCGCATCATGAAACAGCGCGGTCATTTAAGCGGCGTGGCAGATGAAGGCGGCTGGTGGCCAGAATTTAGCAGCAATGAGCAGGCGCTGGACACCCTGGTGAAAGCGATTGAAGGCGCAGGTTATATTCCGGGCCAGGATGTCTCTATCGCACTGGATATCGCCTCGTCCGAATTTGGTAAAGAGGGGCGCTACCGCCTGGCGCTGGAATCTTCGGAATATGACTCCGACGGTATGTGTGAATTACTGCTCGGGTGGCTGGATCGTTATCCGATCCTCTCTATTGAAGATCCGCTGGCAGAAGATGATGAAAAAGGCCTTATCGCCTTTACTAAAGCGGCTGGTTCTCGCGTGCAAATTGTCGGCGATGACTATTTCGTGACAAATGGCGAACGTGTAAAAGCGGCAGCGAAAATAGGGGCCTGTAACGCCGTATTATTAAAAGCCAACCAGTCTGGCACCATTACCCAATTACGTAATGCCTTTGCCGAAGCGCAAAAAGCAGGATATGGCTCGATTGTTTCCGCGCGCTCAGGTGAAACCGAAGACAATATTATTGTCCACCTCGCATTAGGTTTGAATGCCGGGCAATTAAAAGTGGGCTCAATAACCCGTGCAGAGCGGACATCAAAATGGAATGAAGCTATTCGACTGGAAGAGACGAATGCTCTGGGATTTTTTGGCATAGCCGCATTAAATCATAAATGATTTTTTAATTTTATTCCGATTAGCTGAACAGGCGTTATCTCCGGGCCCTACGCATTGACCTGAATTTTCGATGTCTGTTCTGGTTGTATGAGTTTTTCCAAATTGTCGATATATAATTTCAGGAGATTCAAATGACCGATTACAGCGGCGAGGCTCTGCCTGCAGCCAGAAAGAAAATGCAGATTAAACCCATTGTTCAGGTGGGTGCCGGAAATGCCCTCGAAATATACGATTTTATGGTCTATGGCTATTATGCACGTTATATTTCGCAGGCTTATTTCCCGTCAGATAATGAATATGTGTCATTAATGCTCACGCTGATGACATTTGCTTTAGGCTTCTTCGCCCGTCCGTTTGGGGCCATTATTCTCGGGGCTTATACCGATCGTCACGGTCGCCGCAAAGGGTTAATCATGGCCCTGACCCTGATGTCGATCGGTATTTTGTGCGTCGCCATGACGCCGACCTATGCCTCAATCGGCATAGCCGCGCCGATCATCGTCATTCTCGGGCGCTTACTACAAGGTTTCTCGGCCGGTGCGGAACTGGGTGGCGTTGTGGTCTATCTGGCAGAGATATCGCCGCCGAATCGCCGGGCATTCTATACCTGCTGGCAGGTGGGTTCTCAGCAGTTTGCGGTCATGGCTGCCTCCATTATCGGCCTGGTACTGCTGTACAACATGTCCACCGAAGATCTGCACGACTGGGGCTGGCGCGTTCCGTTGTTGATTGGTTGCGCGGTTATCCCGTTGATGTTCTGGCTGCGTTCAAACCTGCAAGAAACCGAAGTTTTCGCGAAGAAGAAAACCACACCAACCATTAAAGAGATTTGCACAAGTCTGGTCACCGGATGGCGTACCATTGTGGTCTGCATGGGGATGGTAGCGATGGCAACCGTCACCGCGCAGACGGTCACGACTTATGCACCCACCTTTATCAAAAGCCTGAACCTCGGTGAGAACGTTGGCTTTATCACGCTGTTCTTTGTTGGCCTGTCGATCCTGTTCTGGCTGCCGATCACGGCGATGATCGCTGACCGGGTCAACAGAAAAACTATGCTGATCGTGGTGACGTTGACCGGTGCCCTCACCGCATGGCCGATGCTCTCCTGGCTGGCTGCCGACCCGACAGTGTTTAAATTCGTCGTCTTTGAGTTGTGGTTCTCCTTCATGTACGCCTGCTATAGCTCCGTACAGGTTGCCGCGATGGTAGAACTGGTACCGGCGCATGCACGTACGGCGGGTTACTCTTTTGCCCAGGCTGTCGCCGCCGCCGTACTGGGTGGTCTGACGCCAGCAATTTGTACCTGGCTTAACCACACCTTTAACAGCAATGCGATGGTGGGGGTATGGCTTGGATTTAACGCCGTATTGAGTTTGTTGGCCGTATTAACCCTCGACCATAAACAAACAGCAATTAATCAGACCAAAGAATTACATTAATTGCTGACTAAACAGCAGTACATCGATTAAGTTGATGTACTGCTACTAATAAACTGGAACAGGTAATGTATGAAAATTGTTATTTTAGATGGTGGCGTTCTTAATCCTGGCGATTTGTCGTGGGACGCACTTTCGCAACTGGGTGAAATATCCGTTTATGACAACTCGACGCCGGAAGAAGTGGTTAAAAGAATTGGCGATGCGGAAATTGCAATTATCAACAAAGTCGTATTAGGCGAAAAAGAATTCAGCCAGTGCCCGAATCTGAAATTTATCGGCGTTACGGCGACCGGCTATAACGTTATTGACCTTACTGCGGCAAAAGCCCACGGCGTCACGGTCTCGAATGTCCCGACGTACGGCACCTCTACCGTCGCGCAATTTACAACCGCGCTGATGCTGGAGCTGTGCAACCAGGTTGGTCTGCACAATAACGATGTCCACGCAGGCGGCTGGGGGAATAAACCGGATTTCTGCTACTGGCTCAAACCGATGCTCGAAGTGACGGGCAAAAATGTGGGCATCATTGGCTATGGCCGCATTGGTCAGGCGTTCGGCGCCGTGGCACAGGCGCTGGGTATGAATGTACTGGCTTATGACGAATACCAGAACAAAGCGCTGGAAAACGACCGCGTCCGCTACGTTGACCTCGATACCCTTTACGCCGAAGCCGATGTTATCAGTCTGCACTGCTTACTGACGCCCAAAACACAAGGGATGATCAACGCAGAATCCCTGCGCAAGATGAAGAAATCCGCCCTGCTGCTTAACGCCTCGCGCGGCGATCTGATTAACGAGGCTGACCTTGCCGACGCGCTCAATAATGGCGTGATTGCCGGTGCCGCCGTCGACGTGCTCTCCAAAGAACCGCCGGTGCCTGATAACCCGATGCTGAGCGCGAAGAATTGCATTATTACCCCACACATTGCCTGGGCCTCGGTGGAAGCGCGCGGACGCATTCTGGCGACCACCGTTGACAACGTTAAAGCTTATCTGGCCGGAGAACCGCAAAACCAGGTCGGCAACTGATATTACGTGATAAATAAAGAGATAGAACAATGGAAAACAACATTATCAAAGCAGCGGATTTGCTACGCCAGGCCTGGGAGAACAACGAAGCTGGCGACCCGATTCGCGACCTTGTCGACAGTGAAAATCTGACGACCGCCTACATGATTCAGGACTATAACGACAAAATCTGGCAGGCGCAGGGCCGCCGTCTGGTTGGACGAAAGCTGGGCTTAACCAACAAAGCTGTGCAGAAGCAGTTCGGCATTTCAGACCCGTGTTATGGCAACATTTATGCCGACATGGTGCTGGTCGACGGTGCGGAAATCACTAAAACGGCAGTCAGCGATCTGCGAGTGGAGACCGAGATTGCCGTCGTCCTGAAAAAAGACCTGACGCAAACCGGGCACACCATCCTCGACATCATCAACGCCGTTGATTACATCCTGCCCGCGTTTGAGATCTGCGACAGCCGAGTCACCGGCTGGAACGTGAAGTCCTGTGACTTCGTCGCAGATAACGCCGCTGCGTGTCTGGTGGTACTTGGTACCAGGCCGGTGTACCTCTGCGACTGCGATATCACTCGCAGCGAAATGGTCACCAAACGGGCGGGGGAAGTGGTTTCACAAGGCAAAGCGACGGCCATTCTCGGCCACCCGCTGCATGCGCTGAAATGGCTGGCAGATGACCTGGTGCGCATTGGTAAGCCCCTGCGCGCGGGCGAGTTTGTTATCACCGGCGCTATCGGCCCGGCGGTGTCCGCAAGACCAGGCGATGCCTTTGACGCGGAAATCACGGGTGTGGGCCTTATCAGCACCCGCTTTGCCGAATAAAGGAGCGCAGGCTTAAAGGAGGCCGTTATGGAACTGCAAAAAAATCATTTCAGGCACGCCATAAAAAACAACACGTTACAGTTAGGCCTCTGGACCCAACTGGGCAGCTATATCGCCGCCGAGATCCTCTCCGGCTGCGGTTATGACTTTATTGGACTCGATGCGGAACATGGGCCGAGTGAATATATCGAAATTTACTCGCAGTTGCAGGCCTGTGCGGCTGGCGGACCGACTCAGCCCATCGTTCGCATACCTAACCACGATATTTCACTGATTAAGCGTTATCTGGATGCGGGGGTAAATACCCTGATGGTGCCGCAGGTGGATACCGTTGAGCAGGCAAAAACGCTGGTGTCCGCCGTGCGTTACCCGCCTCGCGGCGTGCGCGGCTACTGTGGCGCGCCGCGCGCATCCGGCTTTGGTCGGATTAAAGACTACGCCACTACCTGCGAGGAAGAAATTTGTCTCATCGTGATGCCGGAAACCACCCTGGCGCTGGAAAATATTGAGGCGATGGCGGCCATTGATGGCATTGATGCCTTCTTTATCGGCCCAGGCGATCTCGCCGCCAGCCTCGGCTATATCGGTCAGCCGATGCACCCGGAAGTTATTAAAGTGATTGAAGAAACCGGCAGGCGCATCAAAGCTGCCGGGAAGGCCGTCGGCATTCTCTGTACGGACGAAGCGCAGACTCGCCGTTATATCGAGCTGGGTTTCCAGATGATCGCCATTGGTTCTGACCAGGGGCTATTGACCAAAGGCGCGGAGCAGTTGCTGGCGAAATTCAGATAGTTTCCCGAAGCACTTGTATTAGCATTGGTTTTTCTTTTCCGGATGAGCGCGGCAGCCCCATCCGGTTTTTTTTAGCAACGGGCGATAAACGCTTTTGTGGAGTCGCCAGTCACCAGCGAGGGGGTAAAAATCTGGCTGTCGGTAGAGGCATAAAAGGCCTGCGGGGTGAGTGTTTGTTCCTGATTCATCAGGCGATCAATGATGGCAACACAGGCGTCAGCAATCTGTTTTTCGGGCAGCGAAATATAGGTCAGTTTCATCTCCAGCAAACTGCTCCAGGAGACATCGCCATAGGCCACCAGCGAAAGATCGTCAGGGATGCGGATACTTTTCTCTTTCGCGGCCAGTAAGATACTCATGGCGTAACGTGGGCTGCCGAGCACCAGGGCAGTGGGTGGCATGTCTGCGGCCATAATGCGCCTGAAAGCGTCACCGCCAAACCCGGCCTGCGGTGGGCCGACATGGATAAGCGCCTGGAGCGCCGTTTGTTCTGCCAGCGTGAAACATTGCAAAAAACCCTGCAAACGTTCATAGCCGGTGCTCAGCTCTTCGGAAGAGCCAATATAACCGATACGCTGGTGCCCAAGCTCACGCAAGTGTTTTACCGCCAGCGAAATGCCGTGGCGATCGTCAATGGCGATAACGGGCGCCTGCAGGCTGCGGTGTCTACGCAGCAGCTGGACGCCATTCGTGCGGGTAATCAGCTCTTGCGTTTCCGGGACAGGGTTGGCCGTCGGCGCGAAAATAATGCCATCCACGCGGGCGGTCATTAAACGCAACAGCGCGGTATGCTCCATTTCCGGCTTGTCGCTGGTAATGCCCAGCATCATCTGCCATGAGCGTTCGGCGGCAACATGCGCGATGGCATTGGTAACGGTAATAAAAAAATCGTTCTGAATATCGGGGATCACCAGACCAAATGCGCCGGTACTGGCATTACGCAGCGCCCGCGCGGCACTATTGGGAATATAACCATATTCTCGCGCAGCCTGTAACACACTCTCTTTTGTGGCCTGGCTAATGGCGGGATGATCGTTTAAAGCCCGTGATACCGTGGTATGAGATAAGCCCAATATTGCAGCCAATTTTTTTATTGTCACTGCGTCACCTTAATGTCGTCCTGGCTCGGATTTCCCGTCATCAATTCAGAAAGCCGGGGATTAAATTATAATCCCTACAGTTTTTCGCTGTGAAAATGCATCAATAATATTGTGCATAAGCCATAATAACAGATTCTTATATCTGGCACTATCATTTTGCCATACTAACATCTGCATGAATTAATTAGACATAGTGCAAACTTATAAATATTTTAACTTGCCTTAAGAGCCGTTCTTTTATTAAGCGAAAATTAAGGGTTATTAATATAAATAATGAAAAAGAAGGTTTAATTCCCCTCAAAACCCCCTCTTCCCTGCATTTCTTACCTGCCCGTAGTACTGTTTTTTCACAAGAACAAGCGAGACATTCCTCACATTTTTACATGACGGGCTATGCTGTCAGAGAGGATAAATTTAATCAGAAGGAGACGCCAATGACCACCCGGCAACCGCTTTTCCCACGTCGTCAGACGCAACCCGTTGCAGATGAGCACACTGTCCTGAACTGGGCACAAAACGCCACGCTGGCACAGGAACGCGCGGTTATCGCGCCAGAAAATGAAGCGCAGTTGCAACAGGCTATCGCCAGTTGCCGGGGGCGAGTACGTATCATGGGCAGTCGTATGTCTCCGGGCAGGATGCTCGCGATAACCCAGCCGCAGGATATCCTGATCGATCTCTCCCGTCTGCGGGGCCTGCTGGCGGTGAGCAACGATAGCGTCACCTTTGCCGGAGGTACCCCGCTGCATGAGGTGTATGAAGTTCTGACATCCATGAACCGCATGCTCAACGCCTCGCCGGGAGTGATTGCCTCACAGACGCTGGCCGGCGCGATCTCTACCGGCACGCACGGTCAGGGTATGCAACAAAGCTCACTGGCGGATGACGCTCTTGCTATCCGGCTGATTGATGCCGCGGGCCAGATTCATACGCTGGATAATCAGCACCCCTGGTTTGCAGCAGCACAACTGGGGCTGGGAACGCTGGGCGCCATTAGCGCCGTCACGCTCCGCACGCGTCCTTATACCCAGTTTACCTGTTTTAAAAGCGCGCACAGCGCCGATACGCTCGAAGAGGATTTGATTACCTGGAATCAGCAATGGTCATTCAGCAAAGCCTGGTGGTTTGTGGATGAAAACAAAGTCCACGCGTGGAATGCCCGGGAAGCGAATAACACTGAGCGTCAGGCCTGGCGGGAGAACCATGGTGATCTGCTGGCGCTGGAAGAGACCAGTGACCAGATGAATGTTGCGGTGGAAAACACCCTGCAACATATGCGCAACGACACCCGTATCCTGGATGAGAACGGCAAGCCGTTTCGTACCGTGACGCGCTTTAAAGATTTCTCCGACGTGACTGGCGATATCTATCAGGTCTTCTGTCGCGGCATCGCCACGCCGCAGATCAATATTGAGATCGGCGTACCGATGGACCGCGCCCCCGCTATTATCACCCAGATCCGGGAGTGGCATGCCCGCGAACAGCCCCATATGCATTACCCGATCATTTTGCGCTGTACCGGGCCATCAAATGCCTGGCTGAGTCCCGCCTGGCAGCAGCCCACCTGTTTCTTCGGTTTTGTGGTCTATTACGCCGAAGATGGCTCACTTTCCGAAGAGGGGTTGTCCTTTTTACGCGCGGTCGAGGCACTGCTGGCAAGCGAGGGCGGGAAGCCACACTGGGGGAAATATTTCGACGCCAGTTTATATGACTGGCCGACGCTCTACCCGCAATTACCCGCCTTCCGGGAGGTACGCCGGACGCTCGATCCTGGAGGGATCTTCCTCAATGATTTTATGGCGGAGCTGTTGTCATGAGTGCCGCGTTCGCCTGGGTGACGCTGCTCACCCAGCCCGGCTACGTACCGGGCGTGGAGGCATTGCGCCACTCGCTGCAAAAAAGTGGCTCACCGTGGCCGCTGGTCGTGATGGTGACTCCTGGCATCGAGTCCGGGATACGCAGGTCGTTAAGCGATGCCGGATGCGTGATTCGTGAGGTACCGATCCTTGGACCCGACCCGGCGCTGGCGCACCGCTACGCCAATGCCCGCTTTGCCGAGGTATGGAGCAAACTGGCGGTATGGACCCTTGAGGAGTATCAGCGCGTGGCATTTCTCGACGCCGATATGCTGGTAGTGCAGAACATGGATGAGGTGTTCGGGTTACCGCTTCCGGCGGGCTTTATTGCCGCCTGTCACGCATGCCGGTGTAACCCCAATCGTATCGCCAGCTACCCGGAAAGCTGGCAGCCTGAAAACTGCTACTACAGCTGGTGTGAAGACCCGCAAATGACGGCACACCCACCGGCCACGCTGGATAACTATCTTAACGGCGGGTTTCTGCTGTTGACGCCGGACAAGGAGGTGTACGACAGAATGGTGACGCAGTTGGCTGCCATGGCGGATATCTCTGGTTACGTGTTCGCCGAGCAGGATTTTCTCAACGACATTTTCCGCGATCGCTGGATACCGCTGCATTATGGTTATAACGCGTTAAAGACCCTGAGTTTGCAGCACCCACGAATGTGGGATTTCAGCCAGGTCAAGAATGTGCATTACATCATTGATAAACCCTGGGAGAAGCCCCCCACGCCCGGCGACAAATGGTATGCATTGCACCGCCTGTGGTGGGAGTATTACCCGCATTGAGGGGGGTTGGATTTGTGCGGTCTGCTCTCCGGGGAGAAGAAGATAACCGAAGCCCGGATAAGGCGAAGCCGTATCCGGGAACCTGTTACTCCACCATTTCGAGGTAAATGCTGCGCAACAGTTTCGTTATCTCCCCGGCCTTACCATCGCCGATTTGCTGGCCGTCGACGCTGACCACCGGCCAGACGAAGGTAGTGGCGGAACTGATAAACACCTCGCTCGCCCGGCGCGCCTCTTCCGGCGTAAATAACCGCTCTTCGAAGGTGATGCCGTGCTCCTCACCCAGACGTAACAGCGCTTTACGGGTAATACCATGCAAAATGTTATTGCTCAGTGGCCGCGTGACGATGGTTTTATCCGCCGTCACGATATAACAGTTGCAGGAGCTGCCTTCGGTAATAAAGCCATCTTCCACCAGAAACGCATCATCCGCGCCGTTGGCCTCGGCCCAGGCTTTTGCCAGACACGGCGCCAACAGCTGTACGGTTTTAATATCCCGCCGCTGCCAGCGAATATCCGGGCAGGTCACCACACGAATGCCCTTACTGGCAGCAGGATGGTCTACCACCGCACGCGACTGGGTAAACAGTACCAGTGTGGTAGGGGTCTGTGACGGTGGAAAGTGAAAATCACGATCGCCACTGTTACCGCGCGTCAGTTGCAAATAGATCCCCCCTTCCGTGAGATCATTCTCCGCGATCAGGCGCTGATGGATCTCGCGCAGATCGTTTTCCGAAAGCGTCAGGGATAAGCCCAGCTCACGACAGGATCGCGCGAGCCGTGCAAAATGGCCGGCGAAGTCCACCAGCTTGCCATTCACCACCGCCGTGACTTCATACACCGCGTCGGCAAATAAAAAACCACGATCAAAAACGGAAATTTTGGCCTCTTCTTCCGGCACATACTCCCCGTTGAGGTAAACCGTGCGTGACATGTCTATCTCCTTACATCATTACGCCACTAACCCCATAACGCCGGGGTCGGGGGGAAAAGTTCGCTGCCGTCATAACGCAACCCATATTCACGATCTTCGGCCAGCAACAGCGGCCCGTCGAGATCGACCACACTCGCCTGCTGCGCCACCACCACGGCGGGTGCCATCGATAATGATGTGCTGACCATGCAACCGACCATGATCTGCAGGCCAAGTCGCGTCGCCTCTTCCCGCACGCGCAGCGCTTCGGTTAATCCGCCGGTTTTATCAAGCTTAATATTCACCATCTCGTAGCACCCGGCGATAGCGCCAAGAGAGTCAAGATCATGGCAGGATTCATCAGCGCACAGTGGCACAGGATGGGGCAACTGAGCCAGCACGGCGTCTTTGCCTGCCGGGAGCGGCTGCTCAATAAGCGTGACGCCAAGCCGCGCCAGCTCAGGAGCCTGACGCAAATAGATCGTCTCATCCCAGCCTTCGTTAGCATCCACAATCAATCTGGCTTGCGGTGCCCCTTCCCGCACGGCGCTCACACGGGCAATGTCCTCGTCATCAGCGAGCTTGAGCTTAAGTAGCGGACGCCAGGCGTTTTCCAGCGCCATCTGCTGCATACGCGCCGGAGTATCAAGGGATAAGGTATAGGCAGTATGCAAACTGTGAGGCGCGGGCAATCCGGCCTGCTGCCAGATACTCACTCCTGCTGACTTACATTCAAGATCCCAGAATGCGCAATCCAGCGCATTACGCGCCGCCCCCGCAGGCAGTGCGCTCTGCAATTGCATACGCGTCATGCCCGCCGCCAGCGCGGGGCGCAGAGACTCGATTTGCGCGATAACGCTCTCAACCGATTCGCCATAACGCGCATAGGGCAAGCATTCGCCGCGTCCGGTAAATCCCTGTAGCCGGAGGGTGACGCTCACCACATCGGCCACGGTGCGGCTTCCCCTGGCGATAGTGAACGCATGGCGCAATGGCCAGCGCTCATGGGCGATAGTCAGTTCCATTAGAGTGCCGCCAGCTTATCAACAATCGCGCCAACGCCCTGGCGGAAGGGGTCCACCACCGGCAGACCATGACGGGCTTCCAGCACGGCCATCAGCGCCAGCGCATCGGCGTCACTCAGGGCGGAGGTGTTCAAAGAGATCCCCACAAAACGGGCATCCGGGTTGGTCAGCTGCGCCATTTTCAGGTTCAGCGCCATACAGTCAGCAATGTCCGGAATCGGATAATCCACGCCACGCATATGGGTGCGGGTCGGCTCATGGCACAGCACCAGCGCATCCGGCTGTGCGCCATGAATCAGGCCGGTCGTCACACCCGCGAAAGAGGGATGAAAGAGCGATCCCTGCCCTTCAATGATATCCCAGTGATCGGCCTCGTTCGCCGGGGCGAGCGTTTCTACCGCGCCGGAGACAAAATCGGAAACCACCGCGTCAACGCTTACACCCGCACCGCTAATCAGAATGCCGGTTTGTCCGGTGGCGCGAAAAGTGGCTTTGCCGCCGCGCGCCAGAATCTCTTTTTCAATGGCCAGCGCGGTATACATCTTGCCGCAAGAGCAGTCCGTTCCCACCGGCAGTACGCGTTTGCCGCTACGTTTGCGCCCGCTGGCAACCGGGTATTGCTGCGTCGGATGGCGAACATCAAACAGATTGCGGCCCAGGCGCTCGGCCAGCGCTTTCAGCTCGGGAACATCGGCCAGTTTATTATGCAGGCCAGCCGCTAAGTCCATTCCCTTTTCCAGCGCCGAACTCAGTACTGAAATCCACTCTTTTGAAATAATACCGCCACGGTTAGCAACACCCACCACCAGTGTTTTTGCGCCCGCTTTAACCGCAGCATCAATATCCATATCCGTTAATTGACAATCGGCATGGCAATTCGCCATACGGTATTGACCTACGCAATATTCCGGGTGCCATTGTTTAATCCCATCGGCAACTTTCGCTGCCAGTTGGTCATGCGCATCACCAAGAAAAAGCAGATAGGGCTTTTGAATATTCATTATTTATCCCCCTCAGGATAAGACTGAAAATAAATTAACGCAGAAATAACATTTCTGAAAAAAATTAAATAAAGGCTGACTGTTTATGCAGAATAACAAGGGTTTTATTATTGTCAACTGTCGCTATCGCAGGCTTTATTTACCATGTTTATTGCGATTAGGCAGTGTTTTATTCTGACAAACGAAATGAGAAAAACGCTTGTGAAAATATTAATCTTTAAATCCCCCCTATCCCTGGACCCAGGTAGTAAAAATATTTATCACAATGTGATCTAATCACTATTCATGCACCAACAAGGCGCAATGCACTATTTTAGCGATCCAAAATAGTGCTATTACACGCGATAAATCTATAAGAAGAATGGATGAGAAAAATCCAATTAATGGATGTAAGGTGAATCCGTTATTGATGGAAATTGCCACCAGAAATATCTCTGGAAAATCAAAAGGTCTGGCCATTAATTAATAATCTTTTCTTCCGGCTTTCGTTTCTAACGGAAATATCAGGCTCGCGCTTACGGAAGAAGTCAGTACGACATGCAGCGCATTCCAGACGACGCGGCCGCGTGGTGCCAGGCGTATCAGTATTCAGTGTTACGCGGTATTTGATGATTCAACATTCACAATTAACTGACGGACGGTGAGGTAACAATGAAGAGTTTTTGTGGGAAAGTCTCTTTAATGGCAGTACTGATTTCCGGCCTGGCTGGAGCGCACAGCGCACTGGCGGCAGAGATTAAAATCGGTGTGGTACTCCCCCTGAGCGGACCGCTCAGCGGATATGGTCAGCCTTCACAGAAAGGCCTGGAACTGATTCAGAGCATCACCCCGACCCTGAAAAATGGCGACACCGTCAAGCTTATCGTGATTGATGATAAAAGTGACAAAGTCGAAGCCGCAAACGCCATGCAGCGCCTGGTTTCCAGCGACAAAGTGGACGCTGTGATCGGTGAGGTCACCTCCGGTAACACCCTGGCGATGGTTAAAATTGCAGATGACAGCAAAACACCGCTGGTCTCCTCTACCGCAACCAACGACCGCGTCACCCGCAACCATCCTTATGTCAGCCGCGTGTGTTTCTCCGATAGCTTCCAGGGGGTGGTGGGGGCCAATCTGGCCTCACGCGATCTGAATGCAAAAACGGCGGCCATCGTCTTTGACAGCAGCAATGACTACTCCGTTGGTCTGGCAAAAGCCTTCCGCGCCCAGTTCCTGAAAAACGGAGGGACTATTCCAATTGAAGTCCAGGCGCCTGCGGGCAGCAAAGACTTTAAAGCACAACTTTCCAGCGTGAAAGCCAAAAACGTCGACATGATTTACATGCCGATTTACTACACCGAAGGCGCGCTGATTGCCGTGCAGGCAAAACAGCTGGGCTTAAACAAACCGGTCGTTGGTGGTGACGGTCTGGCGGCGGATCCGGTGTTCTTTGATGTGGGTAAAGATGCGGTGAACGGTTACATGACCACCGACTACTACTCACCGAACGCCAAAGAACAGACCCCGGCAGGCGAAGCCTTTATTAAAGGCTGGGAAGAAAAATTCAAATCGCCAACCCATACCTGGGGCGCAATGGCGGCAGATGCCTACAACGTTATAGTCAATGCGATGAACCAGTGTAGCGATCCGCACGATCGCGTCTGCGTAAACGAGAAAATCCGCGCGACCAAAGACTTCCAGGGCGTAACCGGTACGTTAACCCTGAAAGACGGCGACGCCATTCGTAGCGCAGTGATTAACGAAGTGAAAGATGGTCAGCTGGCATTTAAAACTGTGGTGAATCCGTAAGCAGTAATATGAGGTTATTAAAGTAGATGGATGGCACCATTTTTCTCCAGCAGGTCGTCAATGGCATGAGTCTGGGCGGCATGTACGCCCTGATCGCCATAGGCTATACCATGGTGTATGGGGTCCTGCGCCTGATCAACTTCGCGCATGCGGATGTCATGATGGTCGGTGCGTTTGCGACCCTGTTTCTTTTTTCTTCTATTGGGCTGCCCTTCGGGGTAGCTATTTTACTGACGCTGGGGTTTTGCGGCCTGTTGGGGATGTTTATCGACCGGGTGGCCTATCGCCCACTGCGTCAGGCATCAAAAATCTCCATGCTGATCACCGCCATTGGCGTCAGCTTCTTCCTGGAAAACCTGTTTAACGTTCTCTTCGGCGGCAGCTCGCGTTTCTTTTCTGCTCCGGACTGGTTTAACAACACCCTGACCTTTGGCCACATCATCATCACTAACGTGGCGTGGGTCGTTCCGCTGATCACCGTACTCCTGCTGCTGGCGATCCTCTGGCTGCTCTACCGTACCCGCTACGGGATGGCGATCCGCGCGGTGGCATTTGACGTCAATACCGTGCGCCTGATGGGTATCGATGCGAACCGCATTATCTCGCTGGTATTCGCACTGGGCAGCAGCCTCGCCGCCCTGGGCGGTGTCTTTTATTCCATCAGCTACCCGACTATCGATCCATTGATGGGCGTGCTGATTGGCCTGAAAGCGTTTGCCGCCGCCGTGCTCGGTGGCATTGGTAGCGTTACTGGCGCGGTGCTGGGCGGGTTCATTCTCGGCTTTACCGAAGTGGTCGCAGTCGCACTGTACCCCGAACTGGGGGGTTACAAAGATGCCTTTGCCTTTATGTTTTTGATTCTGGTCTTGTTGTTCCGCCCGGTGGGCATTATGGGTGACGAACGTCTGGAAAGGAGCCGCTTCTAATGTTTAACGCTTCAACCACTCTCGGCGCTCAGGGGCGAAATCTGGTCATTATTGTGCTCGCTATCGCGCTACTGGCCGGGATGAATCTGGTTTTCAACGATTACATTATTCGGGTTATCAGCACCGTATTTGTCTTCATGATCCTGGCGGTGAGCTACAACCTGATTAACGGCGTAACCGGACAACTGTCACTGGAACCCAACGGATTTGTCGCCGTGGGCGCCTATGTCACCGCGCTGTTTATTCTCTCCGGCGAGAGCAAAACCGAGATGTTCGAGATGGCCGCGCCAAGTCCGTTTATCCTGATGTTGCATACCAGTTTCTTACCGGCGCTGTTGATAAGCGGTCTGTGCGCCGCGTTCCTGGCGGTATGCCTCGCGTTCCCGGTGTTTCGCGTACGCGGTGACTATCTGGCTATTGTGACCCTGGGGTTTGGTTTTATTATCAAGATCCTCGCTATCAATAATCCGCAGATAACCAACGGTGCCATTGGGCTAAATGATATTCCCCAGCAGCCCCATCTGCTGTTCTGGTGCGGGCTGTTCGCCCTTGCGGCATCGGGGATGATCCTGCAACTGGTCTGGTCGAAATATGGCCGCATGATGAAGGCGATCCGCGATGACGAAGACGCCGCCATCGCCATGGGGGTGAACACTTTTCGGATCAAAACCTGTGCGTTTGCCACCAGCGCCTTTTTCGAAGGTATTGGCGGCGGCTTGCTGGCCTCGCTGCTGACTACCATCGCGCCGGGATTGTTCGACTTTATGCTCACCTTCCAGCTATTGATCATTATCGTGCTGGGCGGTCTGGGTAGCACTACGGGTGCCCTGCTCGGCACTATCGTGGTTGTGGGCAGCGGCGAATGGCTGCGTTTTCTCGACCAGCCGTTGACGCTGTTCGGCCACGATCTGGGCTCCTATCCGGGGCTGCGTATGGTGGTGTTCTCACTGCTGTTGCTGATCATTATGTTATTCGCCCGCGAAGGTCTGCTGGGCAAGAAAGAAGTGTGGCAAGTCCGCTTCGGGAGACGCCGCCATGACGTCAAATAAAGTCATCCTTGAGGTGCAGGAGGTCGTCATGCAGTTCGGCGGCCTGCGCGCGATTGATAACGTCAGTTTTCACGTCGATGAAGCCGAGATCTTTGGGCTGATTGGCCCAAACGGCGCCGGGAAAACCACGCTGTTTAACGTCATTACCGCCAACTACAAGCCAACCAGTGGCAACGTATTGCTGGATGGCAAGTCGATCAAAGGGCTAAAACCGAACAAGGTGGTGAACGCAGGGATTGCACGCACCTTCCAGAACATCCGCCTGTTTAACTCGATGACCGTGCTGGAAAACGTAATGGTCGGGCTGGATCACAGCAGCCACTATTCGCTGCTGGAAGCGGCACTGCATATTGGTCGCTATTTTCCTGCCGAACGTGCCGCACGGGCGAAGGCAATGGCGCTGCTGGATTATATCGGTATTGCCGGGTACGCCAATATGCAGGCCACCAACCTGAGCTATGGCAACCAGCGCAAAGTGGAGATTGCCCGCGCGCTGGCGACGGGGCCAAAACTGCTGTTGCTGGATGAACCCGCCGCCGGGATGAACCCCAAAGAGACGGAGGATCTGGCAAACCTGATTTTCCGCATGCGTAAGGATTATCAGCTAAGCGTGTTGTTAATTGAGCATGATATGCCGTTCGTGAACGCCCTGTGTGAACGCGTCATGGTACTGGAATATGGCAAACCGTTGTTCAGCGGACTGATGTCCGACGCGATTCAACATCCGGAGGTGATCTCCGCCTACCTGGGGGACGTAGATTATGCTTAGCGCCCGTGAGCTAAAAGTGTTTTATGGCGTTATTCAGGGGCTGAAAGGGGTAGATATCGAGATTAACGACCGGGAAATCGTGACGCTGATTGGCAGCAACGGCGCGGGGAAAACCTCGACGCTGAACGGTATCGTCAACCTGGTGCGCTCCACCGGAACGGTCAATTTTCTCAATGAGGATATCTCCCGCAGTCAGACGCATCACATTGTCCGTAAGGGGCTGGCGCTGGTACCGGAAGGGCGAAAAATTTTCACCAACCTGACCATCGAAGAGAATCTGCGGATGGGGGCCTATAACAATCTGGCGAATTTCACCCATCTGCGTGACAGGATGTACAGCCTCTTTCCGCGTCTGAAAGAGCGCCGTAAACAGATGGCAGGCACGATGAGCGGCGGTGAGCAGCAGATGCTCGCCATCGCCCGCGCCTTGATGAGCGAACCGGTGTTATTGATGCTTGATGAGCCGAGTCTGGGCCTTGCGCCAAAAGTGGTGGGCGAGTTATTTGCCACCATTCGTCAGTTGCGTGAGGAGAACATCACCATCTTGTTGGTTGAGCAAAACGCTACGGCGGCCCTGAAAATTGCCGACCGGGCCTATGTGCTGGAAAACGGCAAAATTGTACTTTCCGGCGAGGCGAAGGATGTGCTCGCGAACCCGGAAGTGAAAAAGATGTACCTGGGGGGATAAATCGGGGCTTCCGGATGACGGCGCAACGCCTTGTCCGGGCTTGTCCTGGTCAACCTCTCCATCCGTGCAAAAAAACCTCTTTTTTCCGCAGGATGAGTTGAAATATTAGTAGTTTTCCCTCCGGGGAATAGAACGTATATTGACGCAAAGTCATCCATCTTGTTGCCGATACTATGCCCGTTCAATTTTCATCTTTACCCGTGACCTTAGGCGTCACGGGACACCGCGATGTGCAGGATACAGAGCAGCTTCTCACTCTGCTGGAGAGTGAAATCAGCGCTATTCAGACACGCTATCCCCACTCCCCTGTCATGGCCCTCTCTTCGCTGGCCGAAGGGGCAGACCGCCTTTTTGCCCGCGTAATCATGGAAAAAAGATTACCGCTGCATGTGGTGCTGCCTTTTGCCAAAGAAGAGTACGAGCGTGACTTCGCCGCCACGGTAGACGAATTTCGCGAACTCTACGATTACGCCCAGAAAACCGGCGGAATCTATTGCATCGATACGGTGATCCCAGGCTCTGAACCGATGATCTCCCTGGACCAAAACCCGCAGGGCTCTCTCTATCGCGACCTGCAATATGCCAAAGCCGGTATGTACCTGGCGCAGCGTTGTCACATCCTTTTCGCGCTGTGGGATGGCGAAAAAGCCAGAGGCTTAGGGGGCACCGCGCAGGTGGTTAACTTCCGCCGCGAAGGACGCATTCAGGATCACGACCTGGCCGCGCTAAATGCCAGACTACCCGGCATCAAACGCTACCTGGGCCAATCCAGCCTGCTGGATGTCCCGGACACGGGCCTGGTGTGTCACATTCACGTGCGCCGGAAAGCGGGAACCTATGCCAACGGCGCCACCTCCCCTTCCGTCTCCTGGTATCCGCCGCTGCCGGTTAAAGGCCAGCCGGAGGCACCGTCGATTCACGGCGAAGAGTCCTGGTACCGCAGCCTTGAACGCATGGATATGCTTAATGCGCGTGTCGCCAAAGAAGATGACGCTAACTCCAGCCTCGGTACATCGCATCTCTGTCATGCCGCTTTCGCCCATATCGACAGGCTGGCGAATAAAGAGATGAAGGATATGCGCAAGGTGTACAACCTCATCTTTGGACTGGCCGCCGTCATGGCTCTGGTGGGTAACCGTGTGCCGGGCGATGGCGAGCACTGGGTTATCACTTCGCTGAGCCTGTCGCTGCTCCTGCTGGTACTGCTTTCCGTCGCGCTCAGCCGCGTCCACAGTTCACGCGCCAACCGCAACGCCACCGAGCTGCGTGCGCTGGCAGAGGGGTTACGTGTGCAGAACGTCTGGCGCCAGGCCGGGATTGCGCGCGCCGTTTCGCTGCATTACCTGCGCCGCAGCCATGACAATATCGCCTGGGTACGCCGGGCAATGCTGGCCGCGAGTATTTACCCCCAAAGCGACGCCAGCACGCTTAAAGCGGCGATTGACGGGGTGAAAGAGAGCTGGGTGCGCGATCAGAAAAACTACTTCGAAAAAAACGTTCATAAAAAAGAGCGCAAGCACCGCCTGGCAAAACGCATGGCTTTCGGGCTGTTTATTTGCGGTATCGCCATCACTTCCGTGGTGCTGGCCTCCAGCCTGTGGGGGCTTACCGATGAGCACCTGGCGCATACGCTCCATTTCTGGAATATGGTGGGCGAGCACCTCGCCGAGTTTTTAATCGCCTGTGCCGCCCTCTGCGCCGCTTATGCGAAATTCCTTGGCTATGAAGAGGATATTGCGGACTACGAACGATCTGCGGTGCTGTTCTCTACGGCGCTGGAGAAAATGGAAGCCCATTCACCGACGCCGGATACCGAAGACTTGCAGGAAACCTTGTATGCGCTCGGTATTGAGACCTTACAGGAAAATGCACGCTGGGTGGCACGTACCACCGGACGCGATGTGGAAATTATTGGCGGCTAGCCCCCCCTATAGCGAAGGAATGGCACAATGACCCAGGCGACTTTACAGCGCGAAATCCGCGTATTTCTCTCCTCCACGTTTCGGGATATGGACGCCGAGCGCCACTACCTGGTGACCCGCGTCTTCCCGGAGATCCGCCAGATCTGTAATCAACGGATGATCAATTTCAGTGAAATCGATCTCCGCTGGGGGATAACCGAAGAGGCGGCCCACAATGGCCGCACGGTGCAAATCTGTCTTGAGGAGATTGAACGCTGTCGGTCGCTTGGCATTCCCCCCTTTTTTATTGGTTTCCTTGGCGAGCGTTATGGCTGGGTGCCACAGGCTGACGATCTTGCAGCCTACTGGCAGCAGTCACCGGACCAGCGCTACGCCGGGCTGATTCGTGATGCGCTGAAAGAAAATATCAGCGTCACGGAGCTGGAAATTCGCTTTGCGTTTCTGGCGCCACCGCCGGATGTCGCCCCCATCTCTTCTGTCAGCACGCCGCGTGTGCAGATGTTTTTGCGTGACCCGGCGTTAACCGCCGCTATGGCTAATGCTAACGCACCGCAGGATATCTGGTTTGATCGCCTGCCTGATGGCTCGCCGGACAGTACGCGTACTGCGCAACTGGCTTTCCTGAAACAGCGGTTGCGTCAGCATTTTCCGCAGACTATTGCTATTGACGGCTATGACAGCGTGGAACAATTCGGTGAGGCGGTAAGGACTTACCTGCTCAATGCCATCGATACGCTTTATCCGGCGGAAAAGATGCCCGATCGCTGGCAGCAGCGCACTCATGAACATGCGCAGTTCGCCGCCGTGCGTCGCCGGGCCTATGTGCCGCTCACAGCGTTTCGTCAGCAGATAGTCAGCGAGCTTAACCAGGGCTGGATGGCTATCTCCCCGGCCCCCTGGCTGATAACTGCCCCTTCGGGGATGGGGAAAAGCGCCTTTTTAGCGGACCTGGAAAGCACGCTGCGGGAGAAAAACCGCCAGGCCCCCATGCCGTGGGACGATGATTATGTGCCGCTTGAAATTAGCGAACTACTGAGCCAGGACGACAACTACCGCGTGTTCAGCCACTATATTGGCGCAGATGGCGACACGACCCTGGACAACTGGCGTAACCGCCTGTTCTGGTTTTTTGCCGAAGAGGGAGAGAGCACAGAACCCGCCTCCGATGACCATCACGCCTGGCAGCAGGTGATGGAAAGAGTTCAACGCTTCCGTCAGCGCGAGAATGCGACACTGGTACTGATTCTGGATGCCATTAACCAGTTTGATAAACCCGAGCTTGCGATTCACCGCCTGCAGCAGCTTGAATGGCCTTCGCGCGTGCTGCTGGTGTTAACCGCCACGCCAGAGGTGCAGTCACTCCTTGAGCAGCAAAAGATCGAATGGAAATGCCGCCCGCTCCCTGCTCTGACGCAGGAAGAGCGCGGAGCCCTTTGCCAGGCAAGCCTGAGCCAGGTCAGTAAGTCCTTGTCAGGGGAGCTGACCGGGCAACTTATCGCTGCGCCCGCCTGCAACAATCCGCTGTTTATGCGCCTGGTATTAGAAGAACTCTGTCTGCATGCAAGACACGAAGCGTTGTCGGAAAAACTCGCCGCGCTGCTGGCCTGTGCTGAACCTGGCGCATTGTTTATTTCGGTGTTACAGGCGTCTGACCACGATTTCAGTTTGCCAAAACTGGCGACCCGCGCCGCATGCGCCATTGCTGCTGCTCGTCGGGGGCTGACGCATGGCGAACTGTCCCGCATTCTGGCCATTTACCCTTCGCTGAAAGTCCCCGATAGCGAGTTAGTGCCGCTTCTGGCGCGACTTGCCCCGTATTGTCAGAACAGCGATGGTCGCCTGCGGTTACTGCATAACACGCTCAGTCAGGCGCTACAGAGCAACGATGAGATGGAAGAGTGCCGGGAGAGCATTCTCAGAGAGAACCAGGAGAGCAGCGGCGTTGCGCTGGCGGAACGAACCTGGCAGTGGCTGTCGCTGGGTGAGATCGATCCGGTCATACGCGAACTCTCGGATGTGATGGAGGTTATCCGTTTGCACGAGGTTGACCCGGCGCTGCTGCACACGGTCTGGCAGTTAAGCGGTATTTACGACGGACGACGTTTTACCCCGCGCTTTGAACAGTCGTTTGAATGGCGCGCCCCGGAGCCAGCGGCGCTGCAAAGCCACCTGCCCGCTGCGCTCTCCATCTTCACCTGGTTACGACAGAGCCGGGCGCAAGAGGCGGCGACCCAGTGGGCGCAGATGATTAAACCTGGCGTGGATGACGACAGGACGCCTCCGGGTCTGAAAGCGCATTTTTACAATACGCTCTCTGTGCTGGCACAAAAAAACGATAACCCCGCACTGGCAAAAGAGGCCATGGCTCAGGCGCTGGAAAATGTGTTTAATCCGGGTGAGGCCGGAATGAAAATGCTGGCAGTGACCATGTCGAATATGGCGAAACAACTCAATGCGTCGGGCAAAAGTGAACAGGCGCTGGAGCTTTTTCAGAAGGCAAAAGTGGCGGCCCTGCAACCCCCGCGCGATCCTGCCGTTCTCGCCAACATTATCATGCAAATCGCACAGATTAAGGCCCAAAGCGGCAACACCGCCGAAACGGAACAGCATCTGCAGGAAGCGGTCGCACTTATCGAACAGATGCCGCCAACACCGCAACGGCAAATTATGCTGTCATCGTTTTATCAGGAACTCGCCAGCGTCTATCTGACGGAAAACAACTTTGCCCGCGCCGCCGCGCTATATGACTACGCCATTGCTGCGGTACGCGCGATCTACAGCAGCGACGCGAGCGAGATACGTAAACTCGAAGAAAGTCGCGATCTGTTTTACCGCCTGGCCTGCGAGCACGGCCAGGCGGAGTAATCGCACTCAGTGAACGAGTTTATTCCAGGCACTGCGTAGCTTTTCACCCACGCTACGCTTTGTCTCATTTTGCGTGCTCACTGGCGCCAGCGGCTCTGCCGGGGGTTCATGGGTAATAGATACCGGCTTTGCGGGTATTCCAGGTTGTGCCGCCGCGGGCCATGCTGAGACGTCTACTTTGATGGACGTCTGCCATGACGGGGACGCCATGCTTACAGGCGTCTGCCCCCATTGTTCCTTGCGCCCGTTTTTGTCCAGCACGCCTCTTGCCACCAGCCATTGAAACAGTTCATTTTTTTGCGCCGATCCATCAGGCCACTTTGGCTCAACCATGGTAAAGAGCGTGCGGTACAAGGTTTCCGCAGCCGGATACTCGGCCAGAAAATAGTGCATTTCTGCTGCCTCTGCCACCGACTGCACCTTAAGCTCAAGATCACCATGGTCATGCTCAATGCGAACCGACATAATTTGCAGCAGCAATGCTTTCGCTTCCTGATATCTCTGCTGTGCTTTGTAGGTACATGCCAGATTCCGCATGACCTTGAGCCTGCCGGCATTCTCCGGGGCGAGTTTACCTTCCTGTAAAGCGAGCCATTTCTCCCATGAGGCTGCCGCCTCATCCAGACGATCTTGTCCCAGATACAGCATGCCCAGGTCATCAAGTAACCGTAACATCACCGGACTCTCAGGACGACTCAGTTCAGACTGTGTGGTCAGCATCGCTTCATACAGCGGGATTGCCTTTTCATGGCAATCATTTTCCATATAGAGGTTTGCCAGCGATTGCCGGGCGAATAACAGCTCTGCCTGACTATCCGGGAGATGCTCAAGCAAAGGGATCGCTTCGCGAAGCTGTGCGGCGGCGTCCTCAAGGCGTCCCATGGAACGGTACAACTCCGCCATATAAAACAGACCGGCAATAAAGTCCGGATGGCCCGGCGATAACGCTTTGCGCCGGATGTCCATCATCTGCGTAAACAGCGGTTCGGCTTTTTCGGCATCCCCCTGACGATAATAAAGTTCTCCCAAATCGTTCAGACTTGTGGCGATATCGGGATGTTCTGGCGGCAGAACCGTCTGGCGCAAGGCCAGAACGTCAAGCAAAACAGGTTCGGCTTCGTCGTAACGCTCCAGCTCCATATAAAGGCCGCCGAGGCTGCGCTTTAAGCCAATGAGATGGGGGTTGTCGCGGGCCTGCAGACGCGTTCTCACCGCCAGCGATTTATGCAGTAAGGACTCCGCCTGCTCATACTCTTCCAGTTGTTGATAACACTCCCCGAGGCTCTGGGCGAGGTTGGCAAAATCGATGCTGTTTTCATTGCTCACCGTTTGCAGCGCCTCCCGCAACAGCGGCTCTGCTTTCTCCGGCTGGCCCAACGCGCCATAAATTCCGGCCAGGTTGTTGAGCACGACGCCGATATCAGGATGTCCTGCTGGCAACATCTTGCGCATCAATGCCAGCGCATCCTGCAGCAGCGGTTCCGCTTTGTCATACTGCCCGAGCAGACGATAAAAAAGCGCCAGGCTATTAACCGTCCCCAGGGTGTTAATCAGATTAACCGGCGAGGCTTTACGTACCATAGCGGCAGCCAGTTCACTCCAGCGTGCGCCAATCAGCCAGAATCCGCGTTGCAGGAACCAGGCGCTCACCGCATTCATTGCCGGTGTAAACACCACCTCAGAGCGCCAGACACTCCAGTTTTCCACCAGCGCATGCAGTAACAATGAAAGGGTGCTTCGCCCGGCGCCAAGCGCGAGCATCGCCTGCGAGGCCAGCTCAGGATAGCTTTGTTGCAACGCACAAAAGGCGTCGACACGCCCGAGGGTCTCTACCAGTTGTTCATAGTTTTCCAGCGCCATCCACTGGTATGTACGCTCGGCCACCGAAAAGGCATCCTGCTGATTAAATCTGGCCACCAGCGCGCGCCGTGACGGAGACATCAGCGGCGACAACGTGGTCAGTGTTTGGGTAAAGATGGAATGCGTGATCCGCAACCTGCCATCTTCGTTCAGGCAAAACGGCGCGATACGCGCCAGTAAACGAAGCAAGGTCTGGTCGGCCATTTTCAGGGCTGACTGGTGCAGATGTGGCGCCAGCAGGATGGCCAAATCACTGTGCGATACCCCGGCGCGGGAAGCGGCAATCAGCGTCGTTGCATGACTGGCAAGGGAGTAACCCTCACTGCGAAAATCCCGGTCGGTTTCATTTAACAGCGCCAGGAACAGTTGTCCCGCATCATCATAAGAGAGTAATGCGCTCACCCGTGCCGCCAGTGAGTCATGATCCGCGTGCAGGCGTAATTCTTCCATCACCAGACGCAAAAACAGCGCGTTACCGCAGGCAGGTGCGGCGACCAGTTGCCCGACTAACGCCTCGGGTAGCTTTTTGCTGTACTGACGCAAAAACAGGGTAATGGCTTCACGGCGATGTTCTTCAGTCAGCTCCGGAAATACCAGCGTCGGCCACGCTTTCGGCAGCGGTTCTGTCGAGGTCACTACCAGCAATGTACCCGGTAAGAAACGCAGGCCGTTGAGGCGGCGCATCCCCGCGTCCTGAGGGGAAAACTGGTTAATGGCATCCAGCAGCAAAATGAGGGGCTTACCCATCTGCGTCTGGGCGCTACTTACCAGTTCCGCAAACGCCGCCCAGCGCGCGTCATCTTCGGCAGGAACATCAAACGTGGAGGGCAGATAAGGCGTGAGCGCCTGTAGCACTCGCTCACGCCAGCTTTCCGGCGTGTTATCGCCGTCAGCGCCAACAAAATGGGCGATGACCAACGCCTTGCTGAAAGTTTCAGAGGCCATCAGGTCGGCCATAAACGCGCTTTTTCCACGCCCGGAATCCCCCACCAGCGCAAGGCGGTTCAGGGTATCGTCCGCCTGTTCCACCTGCGGAAGCATGGCATCCAGCGTTTTCAGCGCCCATGTCTCAACCTGATGTTTAAAGGCCGGCAACGGCACATAGTTCTCGCGCCGGGAAAGCGCATAACATTGTTGCGCATGTAACCTGAGCTGCCGCTCATCCGGCACATCATCGCGAGGGAAATGGGTATCCAGCTCGGCAGATAAAAAATTGAGGATCTGCTGACCAAACTCGCTGATAGCCTGATAGCCATCAACACCGATGCACTCCGCGTGCGTCTCTCTGATTGCACTTTTCAGGGCCGCAAGTTTGTGGCGGCCTGCTTCTGTGCTTTCGTAGAAGTTGTCCGGTTCTTTCCCGGCAAGAGAAGCCGTTAAATCCGGATGGCGAAAATAGAGTTGTACCCGCTGCCTGCTGACACCGTCTCCATCGTCCATAAATCCAAAGCGCATCTCCAGTTCGGTGACGCTGATACCTTCTGCCAGCGCCGCTTCGATACGTCGGGCATAGGGGTTTTCAGCCTGCGCCGCCTGGTGCCAGTAATTTTCCAGTTCGTGGCGCTGTGGTATCCAGCCGTAGCGTTCACCGATAAAGCCCACAAAGAACGGTGAAATACCCAGCGCGCGACAGCGGGCGATCTCTTCGAGGCAGATTTGCACCGTCTGTCCGTTATGCGCATCCTCTTCGGTAATTCCCCAGCGCAGGTCAATCTCGCTAAATACCACCTGGCGTTCAAGACACTGTTGCCGGAACAGGGGAAAAACGCGGGTCAGTAATTCATGACGCTCGTTTTCCATATCCCGAAAGGTGGAAGACAAAAACAGGCGAATCTGGCGAGGCTGACTGGCTGACGTTGGCATTAGCGATGTTCCATGTGGTTGGTCGGTTGCGGTAATGCATACAAAACCGGAGCGACTGGCGCCCCGGCGTTCAGGTTTTACAGCGTATCTTTGGTCAAATCACGCTTTGAGGTTTCTGGTGCGCGCCATGCGGCCCAGGCGGCCACCAGCGCCGCAATGACCACATAACAGGCCACCAACGTCCAGTTGTTGTTATCAAGCGTCGTGAGCCCTTTGGCGATAAACGGCGTAAAGCCGCCTGCCACAATGGCGCCCAATTGCGCGCCAATAGAGGCGCCGCTGTACCGCACTTTCGGCCCGAACAGCTCCGTAAAAAAGGATGGCTGCACGGCGTTTATCGAGTTGTGGGCAATATTAATCAGCAGCACATACCCTGTTACCATCAGCGCGAAAGAGCCGCTTTCCAGTAACCAAAAGAACGGAAACGCCATGGCCGCTGCGCATAACGCGCCGAAAATATAGACCGGGCGGCGGCCAACTTTGTCAGAAATAGCACCGAAAATCGCATGCATCGGAAAAGCCAGCACGCAGGTTGCCATCACGACGCTCAGCATGGTTTGTTTATCCACCCCCAGCGTCCCCGTCGCATATGAGACAGCAAACACCGTACACATAAAGAACGGGACACTTTCCGCGAAACGCAACACCATAATCAGTAAAATGCTGCGCCACTCCTGGCGGATAACGTGTATAACCGGGCTCTCCTGTTTTTGCACCGGCTTGCTTTTCTTTTCCAGCTCTTGCTTTCGCTGTACATGCTGAAAAACGGGCGTCTCATCCAGACGGCGGCGCATATACAGCCCAACCAGCACCAGAACCACACTCAACATAAACGGAACACGCCAGCCCCAGGAGAGCAGATGATCTTCCGGCAGCAACATCACCAGAGCAAAGACCCCCGTTGCCAGTAACTGGCCGGAGAAACCACCGGTCTGTGGAATTGAACCCAATACGCCGCGACGGTTAGCGGGTGCGCTTTCCACCACCATCAGCATGGCACCGCCCCATTCACCGCCGACGAGGAACCCCTGCACAAAGCGCAGCAAAACCAACAGAATGGGCGCCCAGATCCCCATGGTCTCGTAGGACGGCAGGCAACCAATCAGAAAAGTGGCGGCTCCCATTCCCCCAAGGGTAATGAGCAACGTGATTTTGCGCCCCAGGGTATCTCCCATGTGGCCAAAGAAAATGCCGCCCAGGGGCCGGGCAATAAAACCAACGCCAAATGTCGCAAAAGAGGCCAGTAGTGCCGCAAGCGGACTGATATTGGGAAAGAAGATTTTGCCGAACACCAGTGCGCTTGCCAGGCCATAAAGCAAGAAATCGTAATATTCGATGGTGTTCCCTACCCAGCTTGAGATAACCACCCGGCGAATATTCGCTTTATCTAAATCCAGCTTTGGCGCTGCGGGCATTTCCAGAGAAATTGACATGACGCTAACCTTATTTTTGTTCGTCAAAACCTATTGCCACCGTCCGTCGCCGCCTTACTGTGGGCAATATGCCATTGTTATAACAAGTAATACGTTACAGCCTGCCCGCATGCGTTATCAGGCGAGCTGTAATTCACAGTAAATAATGTTCTTACGATTCCAGGTGTAGGTCAGGTGCAGCGTGTTACCTTCACTTACTATCGCCGGATAGGAGAACTCACCCTCTTCACTTTCCAGATCCAGTGAAGGTGACCAGCTTTCGCCATTATCCCCGGATAGACTCAGGGAGAGAGGGAAGCGCTGCCCCCAGTTACCGCTAATGGGATTGCAGGCCAGCACTAGTCTATTCCCGCCTGCCATCACCAGATCAATGCCACTGTTATTGTTGGGCAACGTGGTGGCATAGGCCGCACACCATGTTTTCCCGTTATCAACAGAATCACTGCGGTACAGCCAACCGCGCGTACTACGCATTAGCATGTGAATATGGCCCGGTGAGGATTCCCATAACGAAGGCTGGATAACGCCATCCCAGCGTAAAACGCGGCTCAGGTCATTTTCCCATAATGCTTCGTCTTTTAACCCCTGCCATAAATGGCTGTGCCGGGCGGCGTCGCTATCATAATGCTCAAGTGGAACCGGCGATAAATGCCAGCTTCTGCCGTTATCGTCAGAACGATCAACGAAGGCGTCCCAGTGCCGCTCATCTTCAATGGAACCTGCTGCAATCCAGGTTCCGTCAGCCGCTAACAGCATTTTATTTTTGACCGGCCCGCGTGGCAGCGCATCGCCTTTAACCAGCTCAGCGGGTTCACTCCAGCTTACCCCGCCATCGATCGATTTCACGTAGCGGGTTTTCCAGACATGTACACCGGAACCGACTTTATAAAACAGCCATAGCCCGTCAGGCGCGTTGAATAAAACGGGATTCCAGTGGGCGAGACCATCACAAGCAACAGTACGCTGTGGGGATTGCCAGACACCCTTTTCCCGGCGCGCCAGCCAGATAGCCGTATCGCCGCTACCCTCTTTTTGCCCGGCAAACCAGGCCACGAGCAGGTCGCCATCGGGTAATACAACCAGCGTCGATGCGTGACACTGGCGAAAAGCAACGCCGCATTCAGGTATCAGGCGAAGCTGTGAGATAAGCGCTAAAGACATAACACTCCCAGGGTATCGGACTCTGTTTCTTTATTTGCCATACCGAACGGGGTTAGCCACAACCCAGCTTGCATATTACTCGCGAGCAAAAGACCTGGTCGTGCTCATCAATTTAACTTAAGTGATGAAATATCGAAACGAGGGTCTGGATTCGGTGACAGCGCGGCGGGTATGTTATTACAGCAGAGGTCGTGCTGTTAACTTAAATAACCGACTATTTATCCGTTTTGACGGATGAGATTAGCAGGCGCATTTTCACAGAATTATCGCCGCATTTACCGGCCATAAATTTTATGTGGAAACAACTGCATCACAAAGGGGGTTATTTTGTCTGCCTGTTTGCCACGGATCACTCTGCATTGTCCGTATAATTCTGTCGCAAAAACGACGTTATAATACGCATTATGTGGCATAGCGAAATAACACCGGCTATTCAGCAAAGCGCGTCACGAGGGGTTAGACTGAGGGAAACTCGCCAGCAGAATAAAATGTCGTGTTGAGCCGATTCTGACAATGATAAAGTACAAAGAGAGCCGCGCAGGGAGAGCCGCCAATGAAAAAGTATTCTTACCCCTATTTGTTCACCGTCACCATTGCCGCTGTGGCAGCAATTTTTGGCTTTTTCGTCTGGCGCAACCTGGTTTATCGCACTACGTTCCTCTCCCACACGACCTGTCGGTATATGGTGATGGCCTCGCTTGCGACGACAGTGCTCGCCTGTTTTGCCCTGCGAAAACGCTTTGCCGCCAATATCAGCACACGAACGGAATATCTCAAAGCCTGGTGCGGTATGGCCCTGGGGATGGTGCTTATTTTTTCCGCGCTGTTCACCACACTCACCTGGCTGCTACCCGGTGTTGAATCGTCCTATATTGCCCCCTATCACTACAGTTCCGGCAGCTCACGAAGCTGTTCCGGCGCCCAGGTCTATGACCGCGATCTGGATGAAGAGATCCGTATCTGTGGGCCTTCCGGCAATCTCTATTCTGCTCGCACTCTGCGGGTTATAAAGCGGACCAACGCGCTGGGCATGGTGGTGATAGACGCGACCACGCTGCCCTGATGCCCTGGGATGCAACAGGCATATTTACCGTTAGTGACAAAATGGCAATGGGTGACGAAATATTCCTGGTTTCGCCGGAGCGCGACTGCGCGTAGCATGATGAAACAGCAGCATTTATTTACCGGATAAATGCACTATGCCTCATTGTCCTGAAAGGAATGCGTTATGACTCCTCACTCCTTTGCCTCTCATCAGATCGGCGATTTTCAGGTTACCGTTTTGAGTGATGGCGATATGACTGCCAGCCTGGAGCTGCTCAATGGCATCACTCCATCAGAGGCCGGTCAAATCCAGCGCGAGGCTGGTATAACCGCCCCCGGCAATATTCACATTAATGGTTATCTTATCCGTGGGCAGGGTAAAACACTGCTGGTGGATAGTGGGAGCGGCGGCTGGAACAATATTGAAGGCCTGGTACAGGCTCAAGCCACACGCCAGAAAATCCTCGCGCAGGCCGCCAGCGAAAAATGGCGGGTCGCCGGGATGCACTTTGCTCTGCCGGGCTTTGCGCATATTGCGCCGCAAGAGGATGGCTATCGGTTAGTCTGCCCGACAGCAGACTCGCTATAACTGCCTTCGCTGCTCCCGGTATCGGTGGCACAGGCACCCTATTCTTCGATAACGTTATTTGTTCTGACAGCGCGGGATGGAAGGATGTTACGTCTCCACTCCCTGATAAAACCTCTCTGACACGTGGAAAAAACACAATGAAAAGCTGGCTTGTAGCCCTACTTAGCGCGGCACTGATCTCTCCTCTGGCCGCATCGGCGGACAGCACTTATGTTTTCTTTCGTCACGGCGAAAAACCGGACAACAATAGCGGGCAGCTCACCTGCAAAGGGTTGAACCGGGCGCTGGCTCTTCCCTCGGTATTGCTCAAGCGCTACGGTAACCCGGATGCGCTGTATGCCTCTGCGCCAAAACAGAAAAAGACCGGCAGCTCCCTGCGCCCGCTAACGACCATCACGCCGCTGGCGATTCAGGTGTCCAAACCGGTGGTACTGCGTTTTCATGCAGATGACACCCGTGAACTGGTTTCCGCACTGCTGGCGCAGCAAAACCAGCCGCTGACATTTATCTCCTGGGAACACAAAAATCTGGTCACCGCTGCGCGAACTCTGATTACTCAAACCGGAGGCGATGCCTCACAGGTTCCTTCATGGCCATCTGCGGACTTTGATTCGATTTATGTTGTTCAGCTTGACGCGCAGCAGCATTTCAAATCCTTTACTCGTGATGCCGAAGGGCTGGATGGCGTCTCCAGCCAGTGTTCTTCCCCGGCGCAATAGTCGGGATAAAAGGAGTAGCGAGGGAAAGAATATCCTCGTTATTCCTTTTAAAATGCTGATGTTTCTTTTATAGGTACAATAATATGCGATAAAAATGGGCGAAAGCAGAAGAGTAGTGCTATTAATAATTCTATTTAAAAACAAGAAGACAATTCGGGATACAACAGCGCATTATCTTTAAATCAGCAGCATGAAAACGGCCCGTCTCCCGAGCTGAATACCAATACACCGGAGGGCCTGATTTAGTTTAAGGCAAAATAAATTTCGTGAGGAAAAATAGCCCCCCAAATATACATCTGGTATATATCGAAAAATAAAGCAAAGAGAGAAAATCCATTTTGCGACTTTAGCGCTGAGTCTTATCGGTATTCATAATGTAACCAGTAAAGACAGGGTGGTTAATTAATGCACAGAGCAATGCATAAATATATCGACACTTTCACTGATACCCTGCGCATTTTCTTTTTTGGGTTTCTCCTTGTTTTCTGCCATCCGGTACTGGCAGATGAACCACACATTGCATTAAGCGAATATTTTATTGAAACCTGGTCGACAAAAGACGGCCTGCCACACAATAGCATTAACGCCATCGCACAGACCCGGGAAGGTTATTTGTGGTTCGGCACCTGGGAAGGGTTCGCCCGTTACAACGGCAAAACCTTCCAGGTCTTCGAACGCGGCGGCGAAAGCGCAATGCCCGACTCCGGGACTCTGGCGTTCGTCGCCGGGCCAGACGGCAGCCTGCTGGTTGCAGGCGCACGCGGCGGCCTCTCTTCCTGGAAAGAGGGTGTCTGGACGCCCTATGCGGCGGCGCCGACGATGATTGGTTCCGCCATGCGCGACAGTAAAGGCAATCTGTGGGTTACCATGCCAGGAAAAGGCCTGCTGATGCGCCCCGCTGGTGAAACCCGTGCAACGCGGGATGTGCATATCATCGATAACGTCACCGCCAACAAAAGCGTGGAAGACGCGAACGGCATTATCTGGGCGGCGACCGACAACGGTCTGTATCAGGTGGTCGACAATAAAGCGACACTGGTGTCTCCCGCCAGCGGTTTACCGCAGGTTCGCGCCTTTAGTTTACTGGTCACAAACGATAATACCTTGCTGGTAGGCACCGAAGGCGGCGTCTGGAAGCGCGTCGGTGAAGGTTTTCAGCCACTACACCCGGAACTGACCAATGAAGTGGTCTCCACCATGATGCAGGATAAACGTGGAGATATCTGGTTCGGCACCATTAACCACGGCATCTTCCGCCTCAGTCCGGAGGGGCTGGAACATCTGAATATTGATAATGGTATTGTTCATAACCGTGTGCAAAGCATCCTGGAAGATCGGGAACAGAGCATCTGGATTGGCACCAACTCAGGATTAATTCGCCTGCGTCGTGCGCCGTTTATTACCGTTAGCACCCGCCAGGGGCTGAACGGCGACTATGTCCGCACCGTCATGACGCACTCGGATGGCAGTATCCTGGTAGGCACCAGTACGGGGCTAAACCGCATTAAGAATGGGCACGTCGAACAAATTAACTGGGATCAACACACGCAGCCTTCTGTGCTGAGTCTGGGCGAGGCCACGGACGGTAGCGTATGGGTCGGCACCTATACCGATGGCCTGCTGCACTGGAAAAATGGCCAGTTAACCCCGGTTTTACAGCAATCTGGTGGCCTGCCGGGCAACGAGGTTCGCGCCATTCTTACCGACCACCAGCAGAACCTGTGGATTGGTACGGCTTCCGGGTTGAGTGTCTTACGACCAAATGGCGCGCTCCATACCTACTCGGCAGACGATGGCCTTCCTGCCAGCTTTATTATGGCGTTGCAGGAAGACGAGCAGCGCCGCATTTGGGTGGGAACGGGGGTTGGAGTCTCCGTTTTCAATAACGGCAAATTTGAGCACATCAATATCTCTGCCATGGAGAATGCCGAATATGCTTTCGGCTTTTACAGCGAACCCGGCTATATGTGGATGACAACCGATCGGGGTTTGCTCCGCTATCGTAGCAGCGACGGCGCAATCGGTATGGTGGGGCGCAAAAATGGTCTGCCCATCGACAAACTGTTCCAGGTCATACCCGACAACATGGGTTACCTGTGGCTTAGCTCGAACCGCGGCATGATTCGGATAAACAAAGCCGAAGCCGTGGATGTTATTGAGGGCCGCAAGCAGCACATTGCTGTGACCACTTTCGGTGAAAGCGACGGCATGATCAGCGCGCAGGCCAATGGCGGCTCAATGCCCGCCGCCACGCGCGCTGGCGATGGCGGTATCTGGGTTGCGACCGCCCGCGGTGCGGTGATGGTTCACCCGGAACGACTAGGGGAATTTAGCAAGACGCGGTTAGCTGCGGTAGTGGAGTCGGTCGAGAGTAACACCACGCCGCTCAATAATGACTATACCTTCCCTGCCGGAACGACACGCATCCAGATTAACTATTCCGGTCTGGGCTACATTTTGCCAGAGCGGATTCGTTATCGCACCCGTCTGGAGGGCTTTGACCCGCAGTGGATCGATCGCGAAAACAATACGTCAGCGGAATATACCAACCTGCCGCCGGGGAATTACCGCTTCAACGTTTCCGCCAGTTACCCCAACGGGGAGTGGAATGGCACGAACACGGTTATCAACCTGCGTATTAAGCCGTTTTTCTGGCAGCGGCCACTCTTCCAGGCGCTGTTTGTGTTGTTGATTCTGCTGGCGCTGTTTGCGATCTTTCGCTGGCGTCTGAGGCAGGCACGCCGTAATGAAGAGCGTCTGCGAACGCTGATTGCCGCCAAGACGCTGGCCTTACAGGAGCAGGCTGAGGAGTTTGAACGGCAGGCTAAAGAGGATCAGTTAACCAGGCTGGCGAACCGTCGGGTCTTTGATAAACAGCTAATGCTCGGCTTCGACGATGCCCGTGCGCACGGTTATCCGCTGACGCTGGCGATCTTCGATATCGATCACTTTAAGCAGATAAATGACCGTTGGTCGCATGTGGTGGGCGATAAGGTTCTGCAAAGTATTGGGGACCTGCTGCGTAGCACCCAGCAGGATGCCAGGCTGAGCGCCCGCTGGGGCGGCGAGGAGTTCACTCTGCTGTTCCCTCATATGCCCATCGCGCAGGCCACGGCGATTTGCGAGTCGCTGCGCGTCACCTTATCGCAGAGGGATTATCGGCATATTGCCGAAGGGCTGCAGGTGACAGCGAGCTTTGGTCTGGCGGAATCGTCTTCTGCCAGTGACAGCAATGAGTTAATTAAACAGGCCGACCACGCGCTGTATATCGCTAAACAGACGGGCCGCAACAAAGTGGTGTGCTGGTCCGGCGAAGAGGATCTCGCATCCGGTCATTTCCAGATTTAGGTGGATGGCGTAATCCACAGCCAATTGAAACCCGACAGCGTTATTTCCTTTGCGGGAATAACGCTGTGTGAAAGCACACAACGATGCAGAAATACTATTCGCAAGCAGCCATAAGTTCGCCGGACTTATCAAAGGCAACGGAACATTTTTTTGCCCAAGCCGGGACAATTAACCCGACGGTCTGCTTCGTGTTCTTATAGCGGCATATAAAATAGAGCGATGTTTTATACTTTTTAGCCTCATCCTGATAATCAGGCAGCGTCCATACCGTCTCCCGGTCGTTATCCGGCATAAGATTAACGAAATCTTCTGGTGGCCCAACAAACAAACTGGCATCGTTTAAGGGGTGGGTTTTATCTTGCAGCGTTGGATGTGACGGACATAGCGTTGTGGTTGCCTGAGCCACTCCAATAGATAAAGACAATACCATTACCGACATAAAAAACTTATACCATGGCACGGTGGTAAACTCCGTCAAAGTGCGAATATCCCTTTATAATAACGGGTGGTGGCTGACATTCCTGATTTGTTCAGAGGCTTCGTTGAAGCAACTCTGCCCGCAGAAAAAACCCTGACAACCACCTCTCCATTTAACCTCCATCGCCACGGTGTTTTTTCCGTTTACGCCCGGGGTCACTCACAGCTCGCTAACACAGCGTCTTTCTTGCCATAATGGGCCGAGCATTTTTTTGCATCGGCAGGAACTTTAATTATTTCGGTTTTGTCTGTTCCTTTATAACGGCAGACCAGGAATAAAGAGGTGTTATGCTCTTTCACATAATCCTGATAATCTTTTAATGTCCATTCCCACGCATCAAGGGTGTCTGGCATTAAATCCGCTTTCTCTTCGGGAGGCCCCATAAAGAGACTGACGTAATTCATTGTGTATGTCTTATTATTTTCCTTTAACGTATCCGGACAATTTATTTTTTCGGCCTGAGCAATACCTGAAAACAAGAACATACTGGCGCTCAATAACAATAGGTTATTCCACGACATAATAGTTATCTCCATTGTTTTCAATGCGCGGCGTTTTTAAAAATTTAATGGTGCGTTCACTGACGGGCTTAGGAGCAACGACCAGACGTCCCTGGCTGTCGCGATGTCGCCCCACCCACTGATCCAACACTTTTATGCCTGATGCATCCTGTCCTAAATAAATAGCGGCGTGGGAACTCCCATCAGTATGGTTGCCATAGCGGCCATCCGGGTCAAACGTGGCTATCGCCGTACCGGGCGCAATGGTCATATTGCCTTTCACTAATACACCCCGTTTCCAGGCAACTGTGCGCGGCATGTTCGCCGCTTTTTGTGTGTATGCCACACATTGACCATTACCCACAGACTGACCGACATACGCTAATGGTGTTTTTGCGATATATGCCATGAAGTTACATCCGTCGAAGTTGAGAGATGACATTCTGCACCGAATGTAAAGTTATGCAAATAGAGGATAATGGCGGATTTTAAATTAAGAAAATTCCTGGATGGGAAGAGTATGTATTATATATTCATCAATATGTTAAGTACCTAAAACGATATACCATCCTTTTGCGTAATAGCTATACGGGTTAATCGCATCTCGCAAAGAAGGAAGTAAAAGGCGATCCTGACCATCGCCTTTATATCGGCTTTATAACAGTGCGTGAGAGATCTCTTTAATCGCTTTCATGCCGGAACCAAAACGCATGATGGCGTCCCGATGTTTTTCCAGCTCGCTGTAGGGTAACCAGGCCATATTCAAATCAGTGATACGACTGAACGCCGGACGCTTTAATTGTCCCCTGATATCATTCTCACGGCTATCAGGCGCCACCAGAAAGAGCTCAGTTGAGACAGACATATCATTGCCGTTGAGCGCTAAATCCAGCATACGGCAGATCCCCGAGTAAATTGACGTTGAGTGTTCCACTTCAAAAGCCGCGACAATCTGCTCGCTCTTTGGTGCCAGCCACAGAACATCAATCAGGCGTGTCGCCTCAGCACCTTTAGCTGACTGGATGCTTTCCGGAAGCGTTTTTAAACACCCCGTAGACAAGGCAATACCCTGATGAAGGCGTTTATGATCGTTGGCGGCAATCCACACGTCATACCCTAACGCTTTGCCAATATCACGCAACCACGCCTGAATTTCGGTGTGAGTACGTTCATTTTCACCATCCTGAATCTGCGCTTTGCTGGGTGTCGCGAGTGGCCGTACTGCCTCAAGGTATACATTCCAGTCCATGTCGGCAGTCGGCGAGTCATCCAGAGGTGGTGCCGGATAGCGGCCTGATCCAATATCAAAAAGTAACCCGCCAATAGCGCCCAAATCATTTGACAACATATCGCGGTATTTCTCATTCAGATCGAGGATTCCCTGACGCATAGCAAGAAAATGCGGCCAACTGCCCAGCTTAACTTTCGCACCTGTAAGCGCGTTGTAACCGTTAACTATCGCAGTATTGAAGGGAGGGATATGCGTTGGGTGAAGAAAATAGAGCAAGTTGGCAACAGCCGGCCCCAGCCCTTTAATTTTCAATGCATCAAGGTTATTGATGTGCTCCAGAATATCGTCCACACGCACCGCACAGGAACACTGATGTAAAAGCCTGGCAAACGCCTTCTGATTAGCGCTATTTTCATAAATATCAGGAATACGCAGTTTCGGTTTCCACAGAAAAGCGTGGTCGGCGCCTTTGAAGATCTGCTTCTGCTCCGCAATGGAGTGAACAATCGTCTCCAGCGAAGATCCCCGATAGGCAACACCAAATTTTTCCTGCTCAATTTCATCCACCACCACCGCAATACCACTGCGGATCGAGCGAAAATTTTTCAGTCTTTTTTCCCACAAAAACCATGTCTGATACGTGGCCCCGGGATCGTTGCGCCAGCGCTGAATTAAACGCTGGATTCTGTCTTTATCCGTTGACTTAGGTTGCAGAACATCATTTGCCATAACCATAACCAGTTTGTCTTTAATTATCATTGAGAGGATGGTGTGACCCATTGAAATGGGTAATAAGACGTGCTCTGACATTCAACTGCGGCATGACATTGCGGTGATTGATGTCCATCAATCTTTTGCAGGGGGGCGTAAAATAATCTGAGCCTGCCCTCTCCTTATAAAAAGGCTATCAATGACAGGCTCAGCGTCGGACAACGGAGATTACAGAGTGGATTTTTTGTCTGTCTTCGCTGGCGCGTTCTGTTTTGTCGGTGCGCCCAGCGTGTGCTTAAACCAGGCGACAACATGGTCAATCACCTGCGGCTGATACCAGTGAATATCGCCATGCTCCGCCCCCTCGACCAGGACATATTCAGCGGTGTCATTTTTGGCTTTCAGCGCCTGATACAGTTGCGCACTTTGCTGCGGAGAAACCAGCGTATCCGCGCTGCCGTGCATAATTAAAAACGGCGGTTCATGGCCGGAAATATGGCCCATTGGGCTTGCGGCGAGCGCTTTTTTCGGGTCGCTGTCGATAGTCGCCCCGGCAAATGTGCGAAACGCCGTACCATGGACCAGTAATGCTTCGGTCACCGCCGCAGAGCGATGCACCTGCTGTATCTGTTCCGGGAAACCTTCGCCAATATTGAGCAAATTCGAGATGCCATAAATCGTGGCGACACCCTGAACGTCAGATGACTGCCCGGGATAATCTCCTTTGTCATACTCTTTTTCGCCATTGGTGGTGCCCAGCATTTGCGCCAGCCATCCTCCGGCGGAATCGCCCAGCACGGCAATACGGGCAGGATCGATGTTGTACTCTTTGGCATGTGCCCTGAGGTAACGTACGGCCGTTTTCCCGTCAACCAGAGGAGCCGGGAATTTATCCGGTATCACACGATATTCGGCAGCAGCAACCACATAACCTGCATTCGCCAGCGCCATACGCATCGCAATGTATTTATCGTGATTGGCAGTCATAAAACCACCGCCTGGGAAGTAGACAATCGCCGGTTTCAGATCATTATTGCGCGGCACCAACAGTGACATCCTGAGCTGCCTGATCGCTACGCCATCTTTTACCTGCGAATAAATCACGTTGCTGAATAAATCGATTTGATCCTGCGACGGCGTGAATTTCATTATCTTTGCGCCCTCGGTTGATCCGGGTAAGGGGTTAGCCATGGAAACAGCGGATGACAACAGCATACAGCCCGCCAGAATAAGGGAAGTTGATTTCATAATATCCTTCTTGTGTAGGGTAATTTTTCCCGATCCTGACGCAGGATATCATTCGAATTAACCGATGAATAATGCAAGAAGTTGATGTAATTGATGCAAAAATCCGATGAGTTGCGCGTGAGATTTTCTGGCGCGGATGATTTTACAACCAGATGCTTAGTGTAACGAACCAAGCTTCATATTTACGGGCTCAATGAGGTTCAGAAAGGCCAGCCTGGTTGCAGTGCAAGATAACTGTCGACCATCTGGCGATAAACGAGGCGAAAAAGTAATTACACCTGATCCCGTCAGCCTGCGAATAATCCGATTTACGCAGCAATCTCGCCCCGAAAACGTTGCAGGGAACAACTATGTAGTGGAGTAAGGTAATAATGGTAGGTTGCGTGGTTTTTCTGTCCTCAACTGTATAAATAACGAAATCCACAACACGAAAAAAACCATGCTATTACGTCGAAAAATAGCGAGACGGGTCAGATTACAACAATTCATTGTTGTCGGAGCATTACAAAGGGACGTATGTAGATAAACCTTTGAAAAAATCATATACAAGTAATAATTTGATCCCGTAGAGTATCACAAAAGTCACAAAATTTGTGTGGACCCAGACCTTTATGGACGTAAAACTGCAACCTATGATGGAAAGAGAGATGCGCGATAAAATGACCACTCAACGGTGGTCGTTCTTTTTTCTGAGCTTAACATTAGCGGCTCTATTCATTCCAATGCTCCACCATAACTTATGGGGAGGCGATGATTGGGGACCACATTTATTACGCATGCAAGCTCTCAATGCACAGCTTGACCATCAACAATTTCCTCCCCTTTTTGACTACTGGACAGAAAATCAGTACGGTTTATCGTGGGGAGCATTTTATCCCCCACTGAGTACTTTATTACTTTTTATAAGCAGAATTTTTCTGTTTGGCTTTGAAAATAATGCGCTACAGATGAAACTCACCCTGGGATCAATTATTCTAATCTCAGCATTTTCAGCATACTATTCAACTAAACGGGAGTTTTCCTCCACAACTGCTGGCAATATCAGCGCAACACTTTTTATTAGCTCAAGTTATTTCTTATGTAATTATTTCCAAAGATTTGCTGTTGGGGAATGTCTCGCAATGGCATTCATGCCATTGCTTATAAGGGGGTGCAATGCATTATTAACAGGTGATAAAGATCGAAAACTGATTCCTTTATCCTGCACATTAATACTATTATCAAACATCCCCAGCTTCATCGTTGTGTTAATTTTCTTTTTCATATTTTCGTTGATAAATATTAAAAAAATCATTACACGAGAAAACATTGTTTTTCTGGCAAAATCAGCTCTGGTTAGTCTAATAATTTCCAGCTTTTACTGGTTGCCACTGCTTTATCATATGCATTACTCTGATATCTTTGCATTCACCAAAATGCAGAAATCTTATGAGTTTATAAATCAAACCAGGGTTAATATTCTGCATGTATTATTTGCCACGAAAAATACAAGTGGAACGATTGGATATAGCTTATTTCTAAGTCCTGGAATTTTACTTATCGCCTTATGTTTTATTGCACTATTCACTGATAAAGAGCGCACATCAAGATCTATGCTGCTGATCGCTGGCATTCTTATATTAATGCTATGCCCTGTTTTCTCATGGAACTGGATACCAGAAAAAATATCCTTATTACAGCTAATACAGTTCTCCTGGAGATTATTGAGTTGCATCACTGCAATCCTCTCTCTTTATGCTGTACTACCTGTGTTGCAATGGATGAATAAGTCAAAAAGCTGGCTAATTATTTTACCTATGCTCATCGCATTGCAAATCATATTCCCGATTCACGGTGCAATTTTTTCCACGCCGCCAGAATATAGTTCAAATATTTTATACCGTGACTATGTAAACAATAATATTAAATTCCCAATAACTCATGAATCACTCAACGAAGCAGGATCCTTTGTTATTGAAAAACCGAATGGTTTTAAGAATGGATATCCTTATTTTAACGTTGAAGCAGAAAAATCGACTACCCTGACCCTACCTTATATTATGTATTCTGGTTATTATGTTATGATTGATAACAAAAAAACACAGCCAATATATTTAGATAGTGGCTTTATAGGCGCGAACGTAGAAAAAGGTATGCATACCATCACTCTGGGATATGATAAAAATATTTATATCATCCCTGGGTTAATTAGTTTAACGATGCTTTTAATTATTATCATTTCAGAAAGTCGATTATATATACGACGACACCGCTAAAAATCTTTAGACGGCCACGCATAGTGATTTTTCGTTGTTCATCACTCGCGTGGCACTACAAAAAAAGTTCAGCATGGCTCGAAGGTTGCGCAGAAAATACACATGTCGTTTGCGAATAAGCCCATCTGATCGCCAGATATCTTCTGCTTTGAGAGTAAAAATAATATCAAAGCAGAAGATACCTGGCAGAGCGGGAATAAGGCCGTTATTTTTTACCTGTCCAATATGGGCTTAAAGCGTAATGCTATCGCCATCAACAGGATGACGCCTGCACTCATAATGAGCCACGCGTTAGTCAATGACGCACCGCTGTCACGTACGATACCGGCGATTAATGGCATCAGCGCCGCAATGAGATATCCGCCGCCCTGCACCCGTGACAGTAATTTCCCTGCCTCGGCCGGCGTTCGCGCGTGATCAAATGTCACGATGAGTGATAGCGGGAACAGCGCGCCAATACCGCTACCGAGTAGCAATGTTGACACAACTGGCGTGGTGCCCGGAAAAAATACAAGACACATCAGCCCTGCCAACAGCATCAATAACACGATGAGCAGCGGAACACGGCGGTCAGGAAATCGCGTTATCAGGGCTGAAATGGCAAAGCCAGCCGCAACTTCGGTTAACGTAAGCCAGGCGAGCATATACCCGCTGCTGCGTGCGCTCCAACCCGCCTGGATATAGAGCGGCGGAAGCCACGCCAGAACCAGGGTATAGGCGCCAGTCCCTATGCCAAAAAACACCAGTAACAACCACGTCCGGGATGACGATAAGGTAACCTCTGCGGACACCGCTTTTCCTGCCTGGCGGTGCCTGGCCCATAACAGCCAAAATATCAGGGCAAAAAGCGCTAACAAACCGGCTATTGCCAGCGTAGGCTTTAGATCAAGTCGGGTAAATAAAGGCTCGGCTGTGGCGGCAGCCAGCGCCGCGCCAGCCATAATACCGGTGCTAAACAGCGACATAAAAGTGCTGGCCGATTGCGTATATTCCTTTTTTATAAGGGCTGGCATTAACGCCTGGATCATGCCAATACTGGCTCCACCTGCTAAAGCCGTGCTCATAAGCCCCGTGAGTGACGTGCTAAACCCCCTAAATAAACAGGCGAAAAGCAGGATCGAAAGCCCTGCCGTAATACCCAGAACTGCACCGGTCCTGGCTAAAAGCCATGGCCCACTGAGCGCAACCAGCCCCATCATTGCTACCGGCAGAGTGGTTAGCAGGCTGAATTCTGTGGCAGATAACCCTGCTTCACGCTGTAAAATCGGAAATAACGGCCCGATGGAAGCCAGAATGGGGCGAAGATTCAACCCGATCAAAAAGGCGATAAATGCGAACATTAAGGGCGAAGAGGCAATACGTTTCAAAACAATCTCCTTATAGGCATCTGTTTGCTCCAACAAAAAAATGCCGCGAGCATTTATCTTAACATTAAGATAAATGCAGTCCTTGTGTAAGATGGACCGCACAACTCGATAAATAACCCTGATAAAGGTACGAACATGCATGACCATTTAGACTTCGTTGTCAGCCAGTGGGAGAGCGCAATGCCCGAACTGGACGCCTCTTCAATGAAAATTTTTGGCCGGATGTTGAGGGTAATGAAGCATCTGGGAAAGATGCGCGCCCAGGCGCTTGAGCCGTTCGGCTTTCGGGATGGAGAATTTGACGTTCTTGCCACTTTGCGCCGCTCCGGTGCGCCTTATTGCCTTTCGCCAACACAGCTATATAAATCACTGCTGGTCACTTCCGGCGCGATGACAAATCGTCTTAATCATCTGGAAGAGCAAGGGCTTATTGAGCGAATTAATGATCCCGATGACAAACGCAGCACGCTGGTCAGTCTGACATCCTACGGGCGAGAGCGTATCGAACAAGCGTTGACCGTCCACACTGAAACGCAAAACGCGATACTGGCCAACTTATCCGACGCTCAGCGACAGCAGCTTGAATCACTATTAAAGGATCTGTTACTGACATTTCCGGACTGAGATTGCGGGGGTGATTGCGGTGCTCGCTAATATCAATAAGGCCGGGTACACATCAAAGGCCATCCACTCTCTCAGGCGGTGAAGCGATATTTCATGTGCCGATATCTCTACACAGCGGGAACCACATTAAGGTACTGGGGACATCGCACGCGATCGAATCAGAATGTCTCTCTGATACACGCGTTATGAAAGCCTTTATTTAAAATTGAGTCTGCCGGAAGATCTTTTAATGTAACTGGTACAAATGAGGGGCGAAATTATCTCCCGGGCAACCAGTAAGAAAGAGTGTTAATGAAAGTGACAGTAATATTTTTCTCACCCGGGGAAGACTCTTAAAACTGTTCTATATTTATCTGACAAAGAACGGAAAAAATTCAAAAGAGGTGCCTGATTAACTCCAGGCCTTTCCCCTTAGAAAATTAGCCCACCAGACGTTTTCTTCTCAGGGTTAATATATGATCTGCCAGTATGTCAACCTTACGCATAAGATCAATGTAATGTCCATTTAGAGCCGATCCGGGTGTTAACTGTGGATTTTCCTCAAATGATTCTGCGGCTCTGTTTTCCAGACCCGCTGAGTTCTCCTCTTTTTCATAACTCAATACTTCACCAGACTGGTAGCGTTCAATAGCGCCTGTATTATACTTCAAAGCAGATTTTAAATAATACACAGAAGAAATTAGTTCAGAAGAAACAAGTTTGTTTTTGAGTGCAGAAAGTAAAGGATATATTTCACTTTTGGGTAAATCAGAGCCAAACTTTGTGTAATCTATGACTAACTTTAACGATGACTTATTATTCCCTAATGCTTTTATATATTTTAGAATAGAAGATGACAATGCAGATATTCCAGCATCCATATCTAAAATGCGACCACCTTCAAAGAATAAATCATGCGCATTCTCTGAGAGATTAATCCAGGCCTGCATATTCTCTTTCTCAGGATGGCTTCCCCTGGTCAAAAGAGATTCATTGCCAAGATAAAACTCAAAATATGGCGTGTATGTATTCAAGCTTCCTTTTCGTTGCTTAATATTAGTATCGCGCCCGCCAAGATGTTCATATAATTCATGAGCAGCTTTCGATCCCGACGAGAACAAATGACGCCTCATTATTTCACCATTTACATTTATATCTTCGGTTGTTTTACTGTGATTTATTTTTCTATAATGCCTCCCATTCAAAACAGTATTTATTTTTTGCTCTGACAGCAGAGTACTTACATGAACGAGCTCTTCCCAGAGATCAGATTCTCTAATGATGAAATTGTCATGCTCGCTTTCTTCTTCTTTTTTAAAAAACTTGCGATGCTTATTTAATATCCCGAGTATTTTTTCATGGCCCTTCTCAACACATTGTTTCAGCCTGGCGATCAGGTCTTCCATCTCACTTAGATGGTTTGCCCTTCTCACTTTTAACTGACTTTCATCAACCGCGTGCACCTTCAGTACCTTTAAGTCAGGGCTGCCGAAATTCTTGTAAACCTCCATCTTGTCACTTACCAGGCTTACAAGATTTTGCAGGTGAACATACATTGCGGTACTGATGCCCTCACCCAAAGAAAGGCGTGTACCTTCGGCTTCACCAACCTCGGCGTTCCAAGAGGTTTTACTACGCTCACTAAAACCAAACGAGCCGATATTTGAAAATGAATCGATGAATGGTTTTAATTCCTTATTGGGGGATTGTGCAATACGCTCTTGCAATCCAGCTTCGTCTACCGGAAGAGTAACTGCAAATTTTGTAGGCGGTACATATTTTTCAGGCAACATATAAGCCACTTCAGGAACATCTTTTTCCGCTGTGTCTGTCTCGACCGGAGTATTAAGACCTGTTTTACCCGCGCTCCTGATTTCCCTCAACAGGCGTATCATATTCTCCGAAAAGATATCTTCAAACGGTCAACTATACGGTGAAACATGGCCGGTAAATCTAAACTGAGGCCGCCCTCCCCCTAAACTTGTGCGAAAATTATGCAAGGCGAGATTAATAGCCAACTGTTGATACTCCGGTCGTTTTTCTACTAATCGGGCAAGAATTTCCCCTTGTGATTTATAGTCCCCTAATTTCTTAACTGAAACATATCGACGACTTAAACTACCCTTTTCGTAAAGACCTGATTCCTTTCCAGCTAAATGACTCTCCTGCTCTCCATCGGATTCGTCAGTAACCTCAACATTATCAGAAAGCCAATCCTTTTCTGGAACCAGAGAAAATTCCTTCATAAGACTATTCATTAATTCCGCTCTATACTTTTTATCACTTTTACTATTTTGTTTTATTTGAAAATCTTTCCAGGCATTATTGAGATTAGCCATTGCCAACTCATCACCCTTAAATTCCGAGGCAAATTGTATTCTTAATGAAGAAGGATCCTGCGCATTAAGGAATGCATTTTTCAGGTTCTGCCGTCTTTTGAAGATTTGTTGCTTTTCTCTATTTTTTTGCTTTCTTTTATCTTTTTTATTCAACTGGATGACTGTTGAACCTGGTTGCTGTGGGGATATGACTGATGGCCGATTATCAGCCAGGACGACACCACGCGTACCTTGTTTTTTCTTTTGCATCACAGAATTAGCAACAGAGATATGTTTATTTGTTTTTGGTTTCTCTGCTTTTGCATACATACCGCAACCTCCTGACTTTCCTTTAGGTGAATCGGTGTCGACATTGGCTTGTATGAACATTACACATGCATGGAAAAAACGAGTTTACCCGGTCCGTATACAACGAATCCATTATAGCATGGCAATCCAGTGGTTAAATTTTCTTCAACTGACTATGGCTGTACTGATCATAGCCCTTTGTCACGGGATGCTCGTCCGCAATCGTTTATTACCAGGGCTGAAGACGAAGAACGCAGGCTGGATATGGTGAAGTTTATTCATCCAACTCATTGCTTGCGCTTGACCCTGCTCGGGCGCTTAACACTTTCAGGCTCAAGTCGCTGAATTAAGCCTACATAGCGTTAATGAATAAACGCAATCAATCCCTAATGCACGATAGCGATTCGAGCCAGTTCACCCGGTCGGTAGACTCAGATCAACACAGTGAAACGTAACCCCGGTATAACCCTCGGCGTTCAAATCGACTCAGAAATTCAGGTAAGGTATTAATTTAGATGGTGCGATAATAGGAGTCGAACCTACGACCTTCGCATTACGAATCAGAAGCACCACATGTAACTGCATGTTTTAACGAGCATTGACCGCATTCACACAGCCAATGCTAATGGCACATAAAGAAAGAGAATGTATAGTAACTTCTAGTGTATGTCACATTTATGGCACAACTGAATCACAACAAGTTACATGATCGGACAGTCGTCGAACTCACTCGTCCGCGTGTCGTTGATGGTGTACGCTTCCAAAACTACCTCTTTGCATGCTGCTCCATCTGGCGCTGCACACCCAAAAGCAACGTATGCGTTAACGCAAACCAATAGTGATGATAGAATGATGCCTTCGCACTTAATAATTTAAGTTAAATTTTTTGAATAACGGAATGAAAATACTCATGCACAAGAATAATTTTTTTGACACGCTCCGGCAAATGACCGCGTTGCTTGTTATTTTTAGTCATCATCATGTTTTTTATAGGTGCTCCTGAAGGCCAATTCTCGGTTTTGTTTCGCCTGGCGGGTTGAGCGTATTAATATTTTTTCAATCTCTGGGTTTCTTGTCATATAGTCATATCTTCGCACTGGTGGATATATTGGCTTTAAGAAAAAGCGTGTAAGAAGGATTTTCCGGCACTGACAATGTGCGCATTTCTGATGGTCTTTTTTTCTCGCCCCCTTTTATAAAGACAATGTATTCAATTATATTTCCAGCAAAGAAGCAACATCAACATTTCAAGAATTGCTTTCCTGTTGTCTGGTAATATCACTAGCATTGTTGATAGTTATAAATTTATCGGACCTATCAACGGAACGTTGTGGGCGCTTTCCATAGAGTTCATGTGTTACATTCTGATTGATGCATTTCTTTCAATTAATAAATCCTGGAAGACGCCATTAATAATATTGCTTGCACTATGTGTCCTGAACGTGTTACTCGGTGAGGCTGAAAAACGCTTTCATTGTACAGCATTAACACAGGATGGATTATTTCATTTGGGCTGTGTTTCTCACTCGGTTCTTTAATGTCAATGACTATTGAATCATGCAACCATCCAAAAACAAAATTATTAATATCAACTATTTTTTTGTCATTGTTTTACATATTATATGGAAGCAAAGAGATATTAATAGTAGGTTATTTATCGATTACATTTACAACTTTAGCGCTCGGAGTTAACGTTAAAGATTTTATTGTGAAAGGCAGGTTTGATATCTCTCACAGGATTTATATTTGTGGTTGACCTGTTTAGCAGATAGTGGCAAAAAATTTAATCCTGGCTTCTATACATCAATGTTGCTGTCAATAATTATAACCATAATGCTTGCGACAGCTGAATGGCTTTTAATTGAGAAGCCATTTACGTGCAAATCAAGAGCGATTAGCAAGTAAATAAGTATGGGCGCTTGTGCGCCCATTTCATTATGATGCGTATACCGTATTGTTTCCCAAATCCAAATCCTGCGTTCCGTTAAGCGAAACCGATGCTGACGGAGCAGTGCCTGCATAGATAACAATGTAATTTCCCGAACCACAAGCCAGCCACAGCGTATTGGATTTGCTAATTTTTTTCGTTGTTTGCAACTATGTGTCAATTTTGTGGCACATTCTTGTCACATGCATTCTCTCTTCCTTTATTTGCTTCGAATCACATGAAAGGTGAATCCTCGAACCCACTCAGCCATCGTCATTAATGACGTAAGCCATGATCCCGCTTCGTGTCGTTATCCTCAACAGGAAGCGGATGTCAGTTATTATGCTTTAGTGGTTGATACGTATTGCATTTGGGTATCCAACAATCGCCCCATCCAAAGATGCTCCGCTGAGTTCAATATTTATAAAGTCACCGGCACGCCATGCTCGCATAACTTTACGTGTTTCTCCATTAGAAAACGTCACATAATCGCCTTCTTTGATATTAATACCAGACGAACTCATAAGAAAGAATCCAGGCATGGATCTGCTAATTCCGTTTAACCAGTTTTGATCAGTAAAGTTCAGAAGCTTAACAATACGTTCCCCATATGAAGATGGGAACCACTCATTAGACTCATCAATTATTTTTTTTGCGGCACATGATTTGATATTTATCCCAGTAATATCACCTGTGGGCCTTAAAGGAAGAGTTCTGGAGTCATTAGTGTCGCCATTTATATAAGCAGGAAAATTAAAGACGGATTTGTTTTTATCAATCGCCACATAACCGCCAGCACCTATAGCATTGTTAAGGTTATTTTTAATCATATAGAACCCTAACCCTTTCGCTTTTGATAGGTCATATGTTATGGATACTTCATAATAACCTTGCTTCGCATCATTCAAATATACAGTATTATTAACTACAGAACATGTTTGTTCTTCCCATGTTTTGGGCGCATCCTTTACCCACATATCTGTGTTAATAAACCTTTGCTCAAGGCGATAATTTTTTAAAATATAGCCATAGAAGTCCCAGTTGGAGCTAAGCAACCAGTTAAGCCATCCCCCGGCAGTATATGGATTCACTGTAATTGCAACATCTGCATTTTTGAGAGACTCATTGAAAAGCATTCTTTTTTTACCAAGGGCGTGAATGATCGCGTCAGTTGGCGCATCAGAAAAAAGATTGTTATACGCGCTAAAAAGCCCCCAGTAATCCTCTACTACCTTTTTATCTTTTGCATCTTGATTAAGATATGTACGCCACTCTACAGGAACATAACCGCCAAGCTTATCGGAAAAAAAATAGCCATGTTTTACTTTTGCATCTTTTATTTTTTGACTTGTAACACCTGCCGTGAATAATAAAACAACAGAACCAATAAATATTACATAAAGTGGAACATATTTATAATGAGCGTCAAATAAAGGAAAACGATTCCTTAGGTTAAGTAAGTGAATGCATAAATTTAGAACATAAATCACGCACAAGCAGTAACACCAAAAATTGTACGCATTAGCGTATTCATAATCAATATGCCCTCCAACTGCTGATATTATTGCCCCGAGCAGCAGAGAAATCCCTATAGAGAGCTGAAAAATGTGCTTTATATTTTTACTTTTTAAATATAAAACAACACAAAATGGCAAAGCGAATAATTTCCATCCTATAGCGGGAATTAAGAAGTTGTTAATTAGATCTGGAAAAGAAAACACATGGTTATAGTCAGACCACGGTCCAAAATACCAACCCTGATCAGATGCAATGTCTATGTTATACTTTATCATTGAAATGACATGTCCAAACGTCATTGCCGCTGATAACAACACATACCATATTACGCACATAGACCCAAAACTAAAAAATGTTTTTATATTTAATGAATTTTGACGCTTAAGGCAAAAAATATACAGCAGACCACTAATCATGGCCGTTGGATAACCGAAATCATTGCTCCATGATAACGCAACGCCACATATAAAAGAAGCAGCAAAAATTTGCCTTTTAATATCTGTCAATTTATTTACTATAATAAAAATAAATACAAATGCGGCAGGCGATATTAAAGCTCTGAGCGGCCTAAGGCTATTTCCCGGGGTCACCCTCTCAAATAAAACAATATTTAACGTATCAAAAGTACAAATTATAAAGAAAGAACAAAACAGGGAGAAAATCACTGAGATCACTGCATTTGAATTTCTTGAGAAATAGCAAAATGCAAATAATGAAAACGACAATCCAAAGAAAACCATAAAGTGTGCTGCAAATACTGATGCGCTCATATCGCCACCAGCAAGCAAAAATATAGGATATAGAACCCATGTTATAAGCAGCCCAAGGTACGGAAAAAAATCTTTTCCTGGTATATATCCTTCATTTATCCTGTAAAGACC